>QAKE01000033.1 GCA_003343995.1 Bacillota bacterium | reverse complement strand
CGGTCACGGTCCCGCATGGGCGAACAGCCTGTTCGAGGACAACGCGGAATTCGGCTACGGCATGAACCTCGCCTACGCGCAGCGCCGCGCCAAGGTGGAAGACAAGATCAACGCCCTCATCGAAAAGTGCCCCGACTGGGCGGAGCTGAAAGAGGCGGGCGAAAACTGGATTGCCAACAAGAAGGACGCCGAAGCGAGCAAGGCGGCGAGCGCGAAACTCGTGGAAGTGCTTTCCGCGTGCGCGGGCTGCGGCTGCGAATGCGACGCGATGGTGGAAGACCTCTTGAAGGATAAGGATTGCTTCGTGAAAAAATCCGTGTGGATTTTCGGCGGCGACGGCTGGGCGTACGACATCGGTTACGGCGGCCTCGACCACGTGATCGCGCAGGGCGAGGACGTGAACATCTTGGTGCTCGACACCGAAGTGTACTCCAACACCGGCGGACAGGCGAGCAAATCCACCCCGACGGGTTCGGTGGCGAAATTCGCCGCGGCGGGCAAGCGCGTCAAGAAAAAGGACCTCGGCATGATGGCGATGAGCTACGGCTACGTATACGTGGCGCAGGTTGCCATGGGTTCGGACAAGAACCAGCTGATGAAAGCCCTCGTCGAGGCTGAAAAGTACGACGGACCTTCGCTGATCATCGCTTACGCCCCCTGCATCAACCACGGCATCAACATGACGAAGTCGCAGGAAGAGGAAAAGAAAGCGGTGGACTGCGGTTATTGGCAGCTTTACCGTTACAACCCCGATCTCATGCTCGAAGGAAAGAACCCCTTCTCCCTCGACAGCAAGGAGCCGACGGGCGACTATCAGGCGTTCATCACCGGCGAAACGCGTTACGCTTCCTTGATGAAGGCGCAGCCGGCGCTTGCGGCGGAGCTCTTCAAAAAGACGGAGGAAGACAGCAAGGAACGGCTGGAAACCTATAAAAAACTCGCAAATAAGGAATAAACCTTTCATAAAAAAACCGCCCGTTTGCAATCGCAAACGGGCGGTTTTTTATTTTTCCCTATTGACAATTTATGTTTTTTACTGCATAATGTTAATAAGAATGATAACAAAGGGAAAACATTTATGCAAAAAAAATTAAAAACCTTTCTCGCCGTATTTTACACAGTTTTATTGAGTTTTATCTTTATTTCCTGCAACGAAAACGGTGAATCGTGTTCGCTAAAAGAAATGAACGATCCGCCAGAAATCACCGGAACGGCGGACGACGGGTTGTGGCTTTATTCCGGCAACACGCGTTATAAAAGCGATTTAAGCCAAATGGAAGTTTTTTTGCCGAACATAGAAATAAACGGGGTTGTTGAAAGCGTAAATTCCGTTAGAGATTGCGTTTACACCGAAGAATACGCATACTTTATTATAAATTACCGTTATTTTATACGTTACGATTTAAAAGCAAAAACCTATAAAATTCTATTCGAAAGCAAAGAAACGCAATTATTGTCTCATTTTCAACTCGCATCGCCCGAAACACAGCGTTTTGTAATTTACGGCAACGAAAATGATACATCTTTTTACCTGCCGATTGAAAATGAACAAGCGAAAGAAGAATTTCTTCCTTCCGATTTATACTGTATTACGAATCATTTTATTTATAAATCGGAAGAAAACAATCTCTACATTGCCGATTGGTCGGGAGATTACAGATTTTTCAAAGCCTTTCCCGAATCTATTTACAGTATATTTCCCTGCAATTCAAATGAAAATATAGTATACGTCGTTACCAACAACGAAAACGATAAAATTTCTTCCCTTTACGTTGTGGACACGGAAGAGAATAAAGAACTGCTTTTGATAGAAGAGAATTATTTTAATTCACGTTTACCAACGAACGGATATTTTCTCAACCCTTCGAAAGACAAAATTTTCCTTTGTTATTTCAATGAGAAAACCTTTCAAAAAGAAACGTTGTACGTTTTTGAAAAAGACTTTGTTTACTTTTATATGGAAAATTTTCTTTCTTTAAATAAATACGTTCTTTTAACGAAAAACGTTGATTTAGAAATTTATAATTATTATTATGATACCGAACAAAATATCTTAAAAGAATATAATGCTGCCGATTTTACGGAATACGAATTATTATGCGAAAATAAAGATTACGCCTTTTATCTTTCTGAAAAAGCCACGTTTGGACTTTGGAATACGCCTTGGAACGTTTTAAACAGGCTAAATAAAAAAACCGGAGAATTAGATGTAATGCATTCGCAGAAAGAAAATTACGCTTACATAAACGCGATATTATATTATTAAAAATTTAAAAAAAGAAAGCGTGAGGCTTTCTTTTTTTAGCAAAAATAATTTTACGGCGTTTTTTTGCCTTTCTCTATTGACAAAACTCGTTTTATGCCGCACAATAATATCTAAGGAGATTTTATGAGCGAACTTTCGGCAAGGATAGCGGAGCTTTTAATCCGCTTGAAAGACGGCGATTCCGCCGCTTTGGACGAAATTCTGCGCCTTATCGGCGGCAGAATGATGTCCCTTGCTCTGGGAGTGGTGAAAAACCGCGCCGACGCCGAGGACGTCGTGCAGACGGCGTTCGTAAAGACGGTGCAGAACGTCGATAAATTCCACGGCGGCAACGGCTACGGATTTATCATGAAAATCACGCAGAACGCGGCGCTCGATCATCTGCGGCGCAGGGGGCGCAAGGCGGAAATCAACATCGACGACTGTTTTTCCCTCTCCTCTTCCGACGGGTACGACGAGGAACGCGTCGCCGCCGCGCTGACTTTGGAGCAAGGCATCGCGCGGCTGCCCGCTTACGGAAAAAAGCTCATCTATTACCGATATTATATGGATATGACCTTGCGGGAAATCGCCAAGGCGACGGGCAAAAGCAAATCGCAAATCCAGCGCGATCTGGAAGAAACGGAAAAATCTTTGAAAAAATACCTTACCTGAAGGGACAAATCGGTTTTTGAAAACGTTTTATAGATGAAGATGGAAAAAGACGCTTATTTGGAAAACTTAATGCGCGAATATTTCGACGGGACGAAGGTTGACAATTCCCTTCTCGTCCCCGCGAAAAACCTGCTCGCGCAAAAGAAAAGGACGAAACGGCCGTTTCACCTCCGTTGGGGAGCGGCGGTCTCTTTCGCATGCGTTCTTATCATCGCCGTCGTTTCCGTCAGCCTGTGGAGCCGAAACATCGGCGCGCCCGACGATACGACGCCCGATATCCGCCCTCCCGCCGTTTACACCGCGTCCTCTTTGAATACCGAAAAGACGAATTATTCGGCGCTCAACGACCGATACCCCGCCGTGTTCGACAGATTTGCGGTGTTTGAAACGTCCTCGCACGTGAACGCGGAATATTACGCCTATACCGATAAGGCGAGCGGCGAGATCATGTACGCGGAAATCCGCGCGAAAATGCTCTTTTCCGACGGCATGCGGGACGCCGTCATCCGCGTGGAGTTCGCCGACGGCGCGACTTACGAGGGATTTCACGGCTATTACGAGCTGGAAAATCAACATTCTTACGGCAAGACCGACGTGTTTTACGAAACGCATTATATAGACGCGGAATGGGTTTCCTCCGGTTATTTCGAGGATTACGGCGTGCGCTGGTTCATCGACGTTTCCTCCCCCGCGGAGGACGCCATCGAGGAACTTCTGGGACTGATTTTCCGCCGCTGAAAAAAAATTATGAAAATTTTCTTATTTTACGGGACAAAAGGGTTTTCCCCGCCGTTGTATAGGTGAAATTTCCGTGAAGGAGGAAAAAAAGATGAAAAAATTAACGGCAATTTTAGCGGCGGCGCTGGCGGGACTGATGCTCTTTGCGGGCTGCAGCGCGAACGGCGGATGGGGTCCGTATCCCGACGCAAACAGCGACTATTTCGCCGAAGACGTCGGCGGCAACTACGATTACGAAAGCGTGATCGAACAGCCGTTTTACGAAACGGCGGAAAAGAGCGAACACTACTTCACGCTCGACAGAAACACCGCGAACTATTCGATGGTGCGGCGGCAGATCGCCGAAGAAATGAGAATTTTGCCCGACTCCGTGCGTGCGGAAGAGCTCATCAACTACTTCGATTACGATTACGCCGCGCCCGAAGCGGGGGATAACGTGAAAAGCTCCACCTATCTCTTCCCCTGCCCGTGGAACGAGGAACATTTTTTGATGAACGTGGGCGTTAAAACAGAAAACGTTACTATAAATTCCATCGCCGCGAATTACGTGTTTTTGATCGACGTATCCGGCTCCATGCAGGGCGACGACCGCATCGGACTCATTAAAAAATCCTTAACAACCTTGGTGCAATCCCTTTCCGAAAAGGACCGCGTCGCCATCGTAACCTACGCCTCCGGCGTGAAAACGGTGCTCGATTCCACCCCCGCCGACGAAAACGGCAAACAAAAAATATTGAATAAAATCGATGGATTGAGGGCGGGCGGCTCCACCAACGGCAGCGGCGGCATCGATCGGGCGTATTCCATTTTATACGAAAACCGCATCGTCAACGGCAACAATCGCGTGATCATGATGAGCGACGGCGATTTCAACGTGGGCGTGACCGACGGCGGAAGTTTATCTCAATTCATTTCCGAAAGGGCGCAAGAGGGATTTTATCTTTCCGTGCTCGGCTACGGCATGGGCAACATGCGCGACGGCATTTTGGAAACGCTGGCGCGGCACGGCAACGGCAATTATGCTTTTATCGATAACGAAACGGAAGCGAAAAAGGTATTTGAACGGGAAATCGACGGCATGCTGGTCACCGTTGCGAAGGACGCGAAGGCGGGCGTTATTTTCAACGAGGAAACGGTGAAGAGCTACCGCCCCATCGGCTACGATACGAAGCTGATTTCCGAAGATCAGTTTGACGATCCCGATACCGACGCGGGAGAGATCGGTTCCAATCTCTGCGTGAGCATACTTTACGAAATCGAACTTACCGAAACCGCCCAAGCGGGAGCGCGTCTCGCCGACGTGGAAATCCGCTACAAGGACGCGGACGGCGAAAACGCCGACAGAACGGAAAAGAATTTTATCAATTATCTGCCCAATCCGACGAACGATACCGCGTTTATCTCCTGCGTGGCGGAATTCGCCATGATTTTGAGAAACTCCGCCTACAAAGGCGACGCTAATTTCCAAAGCATATTAACCCGCTTGGAGGGATTAAGCGATTATCTCGCGGCGGACGAACTGAAAGCGGAATTTAAAACCATCGTGCTCAAAGCGGCGCGTTCGGAATTATACGGCTGATTTCCCGTCTATTTAAACTTTAGGGTAAATAATTCACATGATAAACTTAAAAAAAATAAGTTTAGTTGCTTTTTCGATTGTCGGCATTTTTGTTATTCTATTGATAGTTTGTTCGGTATTGTTGTTCCGTTACATCGATTCCATCAATGACAATACGGAAAAATTAAACAGAATAAAGCAAGTGCAATCGGAAGTTTCATACGATTATACGGCATACGACGGATATAGCTTTATGAAAGACGGGGAAAGCTACAATTTTCAAGACTTAGCTTATAACGTCTTTGGAAAAAAATGCGAAAATTATATCTACGGCGGCGGATTTACAAAAAATTACAAATATTTCTTTTATGAATACGATTCTCATAAAAAATATATGAAAAAATCAGACGGAAAACGAATCGATTTCTTTACTTCCGACGTCGCGTTGTTTTGCGTCGATATGGAAAATATTTCCTGTAAACTCGTTTATGATTTTAAAAACGTATATCCGATCGGTTATGAGGCAATGCAACCCGATATAGGAGATCTTCTCGATAAAAACAGAATGTTGCTTCATTATAACGGAATTTATCAGATTTTAGATTTACAAAGCGAACAAATCGTTTATTCCGTCGAATTATACGAAAAGAAAGATTATGTAAATGCTCTATCTATTCCTTTTTGTACGGATTTCTCCCTTAATTTTTATCGTTCGAACGGAACGGTTTTAGAATATTATAAAATTGACGGAGATACCATAAAAAAACATCTTTATACCATCACGCCGGATTGCTTAATCTCTCGAACGGGAAATTATATTTATACTTATCAATTGAAATCGGGGAGCAATTCTCCCTTAATATCCGAACAGTACGAATTTTTCGAGTGCTACGATTTGACAAACGATAAAGAGATAGACCTTTCTTTTTTAATCGATAAGTTGCAAGAGGAATGGGATAAAAGCCGCGCAGATAACGAAAAAGAAAAACATATTGTCGACGGAGAGACATACTATTTCGAACGTTCTTTTGATTTCCTTAAAATCTACGATGAAAATCAAAATTTAATCGTAACGATAGACGAATACTTCATGAAAGAAAACAGTAACACTTTTAACGATTTATACGATTTGTGGGTGGAAGAACACGATAAATACGAATTGGTATATTTTGAAGTAATCGAAGAAAAAATATTCGTCCGTTTCGAAGCGACCTACTCGATGGGAAAAACAACACCCGTATATATTTACGAATACGATATTCAAAACAATCAAATTTTTTATGTGGGATTTTTTTATGGAGACAGTTTGTTTCACTTTGAAATCCTTTCATGAAAAAAACATTCGCATTAAAACTAATGCGAATGTTTTTTTATACATAAACGATATTTCTTTCCTTCTGCCGCGCGTACTGCACGGTGTAATACGTGCCTCCCGAACGGCGCTTTAAAAAGGCCACGACCGTGCCCGCCCTGTCCACCATATAGCGGTTTCTTTCGTGCATGCAATAGGGCGTGTAATGCTCGTTTAATATCTTGAGTTCGTCCAAATTCCCGCACATTTTCCGATACGTTTTTCGATCCTCTTCCCCCCATCTCTCGCTCTGCCCGCGATAGGGAGCGCAGCCGATCAGCTTGATTTCGTATTGTGTTTTCAATCGGTAAAGCGTTTGAAAGCACACGGTGTCGAACCCCGTGGCAAGCCCCAAATAAAATGTGTTTATCCCCTTTTTTATCAGCTCTTCGAGGGTATTTTTCAACCGGTTTTCATCGAGCCCGCCGTCGAGTTTTCTGTGCCCCGTCACCGCGGCGGCGCGGGAAATATCTTTTTTTTCCGTCATAGCGGGTTTTTCCTCTCTTTTCCCCGTCCGCGGGGATATGCGGCGGGAGTGGGGGTGCGTTTTTCGATAAACACCGCCGTACGCTTCGCCCCTTCGAGCAGATAATTTTTCGTTTCCTTTACGCCGCCGCCGAGGATTTTTATTGCGGAAAGCGCTTCCTTCACCTCCTCGTCGGCGTCCCCTTTATACGCGACGAACGTGCCGCCGACCTTCACGAAGGGCAGACAGTATTCCGCCAGCGTGTTGAGCCGCGCCACCGCGCGGGCGGTGACGGTGTCGAAACTCTCCCTCATCTCTCCTTTGGCAAGTTCCTCCGCGCGGCCGTTGACGACGGTCACGTTTTTCAAACCGAGAAGATTTGCGGCGCTTTTTAAAAACTCGCATTTTTTCCCCGTCGCCTCCAAAAGCGTAAAGGAAATATCCTCCCTGACAACGGCGAGCGGAAGGGCGGGCATCCCGCCGCCGCTGCCCACGTCGAGGAGTTTTCCACCTTTCAACATATCCACAATCAGCAGACTGTCCACAAAGTGTTTGCAATACACCTCTTCCATGTCCGTCACCGCGGTGAGGTTATATTTCTCGTTTTCCTCCGTTAAATAGCGAAAAAACGCGAAAAACTTCTCTTTTTGCGCGTCGGTCAATTGTATGCCGTAGCGGAAAAAAATTTTATCCATACCGAGATTTTAACATAAATCATGAAATTATACAACTTTTCGGGAAACTATCCACAAAAGTTTTTTTACTTTCCCTTTTTTTATCCGATTGCCGGCGTTTTTTTGAAAACCGAACGGTTAATTTATGCGGACAGAAAAAAATTTGACGGTTATCCACGCCGTTATCCGAAACGATGCGCATATCTTATCCACCCGAAAACGCCTGTAAAATCCTTGAAAACGAAAAGTTGTCCACAATTTCACACACCCTAATAATAATACGATTCCAAATTTAAAAAAGAAAATAAAACAATCTCTTTCCCCTTGCAAAAAAAGATAAAAAAAGCGGCGGTTTTTATTGATTTTTTTCGCGTTTTCCTATATAATGTTATAAAAAGAGAATGTAATACGATTGTGCGGAGAAAATTATGAAACTGATTTGCGACGGGCTGGATTTATCGGACGCGGTACTGAAAGTAGGAAAAGCGCTTGGCATTAAAAAGACCAATCCCGTTTTAGAGGGAATTTACTTAAAAGCGAAGGGGGATAATCTCACTCTGATCGCTACGGATACCGAGCTGACCATCGAAAAGACCATCCGCGCCGAAGTGCTGATGGAAGGGGAAACGGTAGTGACCGGAAAATATTTTTCGGAATTCGTGAAAAAGCTGGAAAACGAGCAGGTGGAACTTTCCTTGACGGAGGAAAATCTGCTGCGCATCAAATATTCCGATTCCGAAAGCGAAATGCAGTGCTTTTCCGCCGAGGAATTTCCCAAAACCGATAAAAAGATCAACGAAAATTTCTTTGTAATGAAACAAAGCGATTTCAAACGGCTGATCAACATGACGGTGTTTTCCTGTTCGCAGGACGACAGCCGCCCCATTTTGAAGGGCGTTTTGTTCGAGATCGCCAACGCGCGCGTGACGGCGGTGGCGCTCGACGGGTTCCGTCTGGCGCTCGCCCGCGCGGACGTCAGCGAATTTTTCGCCGAAATGAAGGCGATCATCCCCTCCCGCACCCTCGGCGAAATCGTGAGATTGCTCGCGCAGGACGAGGAGAATGTGAAAATCACCCTCAACAAAAACACGCTGATGGTGGAAAACGGCGGAACGACGCTTATTTCCCGTCTGCTCGAAGGGGAGTTTATCAACTATAAGCAGATCATTCCCACGGAGTTCGTAACCAACGTGCGCGCCAATGCGAAAACCCTTTCCGCGAGCGTGGAGAGAGCTTCCGTTCTGGCGAGAACCGACCGCATCAGCATCGTGAAGTTCGACATCAAGGAAAACGTAATGTACGTCATTGCGAAAAGCGAGATCGGCAACGTGAACGAGCCGGTGCCGGTCAACATGGAAGGCAAGGACGTTTTGATCGCGTTCAACTCCAAATACATTACGGAATTTTTGAAGATCGCCGACGACGAATTTATAAACTTTCACTTAAATTCACCCATCGCGCCCTGCGTAATTAAGCCGCTTTCCGGCGATAATTACCTTTATTTGGTGCTGCCGGTGAGAATTAACGCGTAAAAACGTTGACAAAGACGCTAAATTTTAATATAATTATAAAACGCTGAAAAGAAAAAACGAAAAGAGGATATTATTATGAAAAGAACATACCAGCCTAAAAAAAGACAGAGAAGCAAGGTGCACGGTTTCAGAAGCAGAATGAAGACCAAGAGCGGCAGAAACGTTTTGAAGAGAAGACGCAACAAGGGCCGCCACCACATTTCCGCGTAACCGGAAGGTAATTTTGGAATACAGATTAAAAAGAAGCGAGGATTTCGACAGGGTTTTCAAAAAAGGAACGAGAGTGTTTTCCGGCAGTCTTACGCTCATTTACTTTCCCGCAAAGTCTTTGAAAGCGGGGTACGCCGTGGGAAAGAAACACGGCGGCAGCGTAAAGAGAAACAGAGTAAAACGTCTGCTGAGAGAATCATTCAGAAGTTACCTTCCCCGTCTGAAAAACGGCTTCTTTTTTGTTTTTATACCGAAAGTAAAAGAGGAGTATTCCTTGAAAAACTTCCAAAAAGATATGGGATACCTGTTTAAAAAAGCGGGTTTGTTTGCGGATGAAAACGATAGGACTGTTTCTCATTAAATTTTATCAAAAATGCATTTCACCCATGCTCGGCAGCAACTGCCGCTATACGCCCACCTGTTCGCAGTACGCGCTGGAGGCCGTGCTGAAACACGGTTTTTTTAAGGGCTGCGCGCTGGCGGTGTGGCGCGTTTTGCGCTGCAATCCCTTTTCCAAGGGCGGGTTCGATAAGGTGCCCGATAAAAAAAGCGTGCTCAAATGGGTGATGTGACGCTTTTGCGTTAAGGAAAGAAATGAACAATATTTTAATCGCGTATTATTCTTTTATCGAGCCGACGATTTCGGGACTGAACAGCTGGATAGCGGCGTTTATCAACCTATTCCCCACCATCGTCCTCGGCGTGGTGATGTTTACGCTCGCGCTGAAACTCGTCACTTTCCCGCTGGATTTTTATTCCCGCGCGTCCATGCGGCGCAATTCGCTCAAAATGGAGCAGATGCGTCCGGAACTTGAAAAATTGCAAAAACAGTACGCCGACGATAAGCAAACCTATCAGATGAAGATGGCGGCGCTCTATAAAAAGGAAGGGTATTCCATGTTCGGCGCGTGCCTGCCCTCCATCGTGACGCTGGTGTTCTTCATCATCGTTTTGAACGCTTTCAACGCGTATTCCATTCATCAGAACGTAAAATATCTCTATAACATGAACACCGCCTTTAACTCCGTCGTGGACGACGGGCTTTTGGACGTGGAAGGATATATTTCCCACGACGGCGGCAAGGTGATCATCGACGACGCGGCGATTTACGACGCGGCGAAGGAACAAAACGGCGGCGAAATCGGTTCGGAAACCATTGTTTTGACGACCGACCCCGCGCTGCACGTAACTTATGAATTTTACGCTCAGCCGGACAGCGAAAACGTGGGCAAAGTCACCTATTTCACCGAGGGCGGGTATATCCGCTTTCCGCGCCATATCCGCCAGAATGAGGACGGCAGCTATTATTATCTGATGAGCAAGGACTTCTCCCTCGTTTTGGAAAACTTTAAAACCGCGGGATTGAAAAACGACGCGGGACAAACCTTTTCCGAATATTACGATGCGGCGAAGGCAGAAAACGCGGAGCTTACCGAAGAGGCGGCGGTGGAGCTGTTTTTCAAGGACGTGCAGCAAACCCGCGCGGCGGAAAAATACCGCGAGGAAGAAGAGAGCTTTTTGTGGATCAAGAATATCTGGATGCCCGATACCCCCTTCCAGCACCCCGTGTATAAGGATTACACCACCTTTAACCAGAAATACAAGCTGGAACAGTACGCCCCCGATTCCGGACAGTACGAGGATCTGACGGCGAAACTTTCGCAGGAAAAAGACGAGGCGAACGGATATTTTATCCTCGTAATTTTAACGGCGGGCTCGTCGCTTTTGATGCAGTGGATCATGTCCCGCGGGCAGAAAGCGCAGATGGAACTGCAAAGCGTCGACGGTCAGGGCATGATGACGCAAAAGATGATGATGTGGATGATGCCCATTATGATGGGTATATTCGCCTTTATGTATACGGCGGCGTTTTCCGTATATATCATCATGAGTTCGGTAACGAGTATGCTGACAACTTTGCTCATCAATAAAGTTGTGGACGTACGCTTTAAAAAGCAGATGGAGGCGGAAGCCAACGGCACGGCGAAACCCAAACGCCGTGCGAAGGTGAAGGACGCCGAAAAGAGCGCGACCGGCAAGGTGAAGGGGCGCGAAAAGATTTCGTCGGACAAGGACAACCGCATCGTGAAAAAGGTCGTTTTGGAGCGCACGGAAAAAGGGCTTGACGACAAGAAAAACAAAAACGGCGGCGAAGAACGGTAAAAAAACGCAAAGAGCGTTTTGTAAATAGCGGCGGAGCGCCGCAACGGAGGAAATAATGGAATTTAAAGGCAAAACGGTGGCGGAGGCCATCGAAGCGGGCTTGCAGCATTTCGGCATCGAGGAAAAGGACGCCGAAATCACGGTGATCAACGAAGAAGTAAAGGGTTTGTTCGGCAAGCTGAAAAAGGAAGCGGCGGTGAACGTGGAGTGCAAACTCAGCGGCGGCAAGAGAGCGGTTCTCTTTTTGGAAGAGCTTTTCAAAAAGATGGATTTGAACGCCAGAGCGGAACTCGTCGGCGAAGACGAAAACGTGGAAATCAACGTGATCGCGGAATATTCCGCGTCGGTGATCGGGCATCGCGGCGAAGTGCTGGACGCTTTTCAGGCGCTGGCGGGCGCGGTGGCGAACATCGGCAACAAGAGCTATAAGCGCGTCGTGGTGGACTGCGAAGGCTACCGCGGCAAACGGGAAGACACCCTCGTTCATCTGGCGAACAAGCTGGCGGACAAAGCGGTGCGTATGGGAAGGGATCTTTCCTTGGAGCCGATGAACCCCTACGAAAGACGGGTGATCCACTCCACCCTCGCCTCCCACGAAAAGGTGACCACCACCAGCGAGGGCAAGGAACCCAACCGCCACGTGGTGATCGTTCCCAACGAAAAGAAACCCTACGCGCGGCGCGAGTTTGACAGAAACGACAGAAACGGTTCCAGACCGTACAACAACCGCGGCAGAAACGGCGGCAGAGGCGGCGATTTTAAGGACAGAAGAGGCGACAGAAGAAGTTCCGGCTTTTCTTCCGCTCCGAGAGAACCCAAGAGAAAGCCGACGACCTTCGGCACTTATCTCGGCAACAGCAACAGCTTGAAAGACGAAGATTGAATAGAGTAAAAACCCATCCCGATTGATCGGGATGGGTTTTTGGTTGTTTGCAGAAAAAATTTTTAACTTATAATCGAAATGTTTAATAAAGTAAAAACTTTTTACAAATCGTCGGCGTCCTGAACGGGTTCGTCGAACATGTCGTACAAATCGATGCCCGTGTAAGAGCCGGATACGTCGAATCCGCTTTGATTATCTGCAGTTCTTTTCTTGCGTAGTTTTCTTGCTTTTTTCAGCTTTGTTGGCAGCATTCTTAACGTTCTTCGTGTCTTTCATCGAAAATTTACTCCTTTAATTTAACTTTAATTTTACAAACCCCTGCGTGGCGTTGCATAACGGGCACATATTCCATGCCTCTTTGCGTGCTTCCACGTGTCCGCATTCCGTACATTCCCAAAAAGTGGGTTCGTTGTTTTTGAACAATGTGCCGTTTTTGAAATTTTCGTACAGGAATTTGAAAGTGAGTTCGTGTTTTCTTTCGACTTTTGCGGTTAATTCAAATTTTTTCGCGATGTCTTCAAAGCCTTCTTCCCTTGCGATTTTGGCAAATTCGGGATAGATTTTCTCCGCTTCTTCGTGTTCCGCTTCCATGCTGAATTTCAAACCGTCTTCAATAGTAAACTTTTCAAAAGGATAGCCCGCGCATATTTCTATGTTTTTGGCAGTGCCGTTTTGTTCGGTTAAAAGATTGTAGTAGTTTTTCGCATGGGCAACTTCGTTTTTGGCGATGGTTTTGAGTTCCGTTTCCAAAGTATTGTAGCCCTGCTGTTTGCATAGTTCGGCAATCATCTGATAGCGCAGCCCCGCTTGCGATTCGCCTGCGAAAGCTCTTGCGAGATTGATTAAGGTTTTTGAGCTTTTCATATCTCTCCTCCCTTGCGATTAGTGTGTGCGATATTTTTGATGTTATTCGCGGAAAATGTTTTTTTACGATAAAACTTTTTTGCGAAAACTTGCAATCGCCTTTGCTAACCGAAAGTAGTATGTGCCGACCTTCGCCCGTTATGCACGGAAAACAAAAAAGTTTTAACGATTTTCCTTTAAACCGATTAAATAGTCCATACTGACTTTAAAAAAGCCGCTGAATATCAGCGCATAGGAAATTTTATTCTTTTTGTTGCGGAGGGTTTCTATATTATAGATAATGCGCTCGGAAACGCCGGTTTGCTGGGCAAGTTCTTTCCGCGATATATTTTTTTCCAATCTCAGTTTTTTTAATTTTTGGGGATATTCCATCTTTTTTTGCTCCTTTTTATTTGCTATATTATATAAAAAAATAAAAAGAAATAATTGTTTGCTAATTATAATTAACAATATATAAAAAACATTGCAATCAAGCAATAAATTTGATATAATAAAAAAGCCGAACGGATTTCGTTCGGTAGGCACGGGGCGAGCACGTGGCGGTTTAGCACTTCCGACGCTTAGGCGTAAAGGAGGTGATATATTTGGATTACATACTTATTTTACTGATTTTGATCGTAATGTACAAGTTATTAAATTCAGACGAAAAAAAATAACCGCCCTGCCCGGCGGTTATTTTTAAATAAAAAAACAATCTAACGGCTAAACCGTTTATCGGTCTCGCCCTTGTGTCTTTATCATACAACATATATTTTATTTTGTCAATAGGTTCACGGAATTTTTCCGTGATTTTTTTATTTTATCAGCGAATACCGATGCGCGTGGCGGGAACGTTCCCCGATAAAATTTCCTTAATGGAATATTTTCCGTTGGCGATGATGACCTTTGTGCCGTTTGCCGCCGCGTCCTTGATATATTCGAGCTTCGCCTTTGCGCCGTTCGCCCCCGCGCGCGACGCGCCCGAGCAGAATTTTTTGTAATATTCGATATTTTCCAAAAGCTCAAAGGTGTCTTTTCCGCTGATTTCTTCGATCAGCTCACCCGTCTTCATATCCTTGTAAATGCCGTCCGTGCTCGTTAAAATGAGCAGCGTTTCCGCCTTGACGAGGCAGGCGATCTGCGCGGCGGTTTCGTCGTTATCCACGCCTTCCACCACCTTTTTGTTTTTACTGAGCAATGCCTGTATTTCCATTTTGCGGTTTTCTTCCGCGCAGACGGCGTCGTTATAGTTGACGATGGGCACGGCGTTCTGCGCTTTGCAGCGGAGCAGCAGGGCTTTCAAAAATTCTCGTTTTACGGGATCGTTGAAATGCTGGTGTTCGATTAAAACCTGCCGAATGGAATATTTCGGATCTACGTATTGGCGGTACGTGGACATTAAAATCGACTGCCCTTCCGCGGCGTAGTCGGCTTTTACGTCCTCCGTAGCCCCTTCCAGCTCCTTGCCGTGACGCCGCATGTAATCGAGCCGCCCGATTTCCGTTGCGCCGCTCGTCACCCAGATATAACCCGGTTTAAGCTCTGCGGAAAGCCGCGCGATGCGCGTATAATCCGGCAGCTGCGCCGATTTGTCGATGAGCGCCATAGAGCCGATTTTTCCCACGAGTTCCACGTCGAATTTCATTTGTTTTTCCTCTCTTTATAATATGATGGCTTTCAGCCCCGCAAGATAGATTTCGTACATTTTGTCGATATTTTCGTCGGATACGAATTCGTCGGGAGCGTGTATGCGGTTATCCTCGTTCGGAAACTCCGGTCCGAACGCCGTGCCGTTTTCAAACACGGAAGAAAAGGTTGCCCCCCGCTGGCTGATGGGCGCCGAATTCTCCCCCGTGACGGCGTTGTACGCTGCGGCGAGCTTTCTTACGTATTCGCTGTCCTTGGGCACGTAGAGGGGATCTCTGCCCTTGATTAAGGTATATTTTACGCCGAGCGCGTCGAAGAGCGGCAAAAATTCCTCCGCCCGCATTTTCGCGGGCACGCGGAAGTCCGCCGTGAGCACGAGTTTGTCTTCCGTTTGGGAAATGAGGTTGGGGCTGAGCGTAGCGCTGCCCGTTTCGTTGCCGACGGCGGAAACGGTTTTATCTTCAAACACGCGCAAAAGCCCGTCCACCCCTTCTCCGCAGTCCTTCATATAGCAAAGCAGGGGGTATATGGCGTTTTTGCCGAGTTCGGGATAAGAGCCGTGCGCCGACTTGCCGAAGCTTTCCACCTTATTGTTTTTACCGACGAGATTGTGCTTTTTTAAAAGGGTTTCGTCGCACACGCCCTCGGCGCAGGCGTAAGCGCACACGGCGTTGACCGCCACCCCGCCCGAAACGTTTTTGAACGCGCCGTGATAGGGAATTTCAAAAATCACGCGGTTGGGACCCTTTTCGGCGTACACCACGGGGAAATCCCCGTCGGGGGAAAAGCCGTATTTGGGAAACCTGCCGCCCTTTTGTTTGTAATATTCCACGTCCGCCCAGCCCGATTCTTCGTTACAGCCGACGAAAAAGCGCACTTTGCGTTTGAGCGCGGCGGCGTTTTTGATTTCGTTCAAGGCGTATAGGCACAACAGCGTGGGCGCCTTGTCGTCCGTCGTGCCCCTGCCGTAATATTTGCCGTTCAGAAAGGTGAGAACGAACGGATCGGTGTTCCAGCCGTCCCCCGCGGGTACGACGTCCAGATGCCCGATCACGCCGTATTCCTCTCCCTCGCCGCAAACGATTTCGCCGAGATAGTTTTCGTGATTGATTACGGCAAAGCCCATGCGTTCGGCGATGGCGAGAAAGGTTTCGAGCGCCTGTTTCACCCCCGCGCCGAAGGGCGCGTTTTCCTCCGCCGCGCTTTGCACGCTCTTTGCGGCGATAAGGGTTTTCAAATCTTCAAGGAATAGTTTTTTGTCTTTCATAATGTCGTTTGCGGGTAAAAACCCGCCCTTTCTACTTATTGTATTCTATTTTAAAGAAAAATGCAAAATAAATCATTGATTTTTTATAAAAATATGGTAAAATTAAACGTATGGACGACGTAAACATTCACAGCGGGCACAGAAAGCGCTTGAAAGAGCGGTTTTCCAAATATCCCGCGTCGCTGAACGACCACGAATTGCTGGAGCTGATGCTGTTTTTCGTTTTGCCGCGGCGGGACACCAACCCATTGGCGCATAACCTTTTGCGGTATTGCGGCGGTTCGCTGAAAAAACTTGCCGAAACCGACGAAACGGCGCTACGGTGCGTGGCGGGCGTGGGCGAAGAGACGGCGCGCTTTATCCGCGCGGCGGCGGAGTTTGCAAGCCGCGTCGGCGCCGATCGGACGAAAAAGGCGAAGTTTGAATACAACGCGGTGAAATATCGGTTGATCGACCGCTACGAGGACGCGTCCGACGAAACGATGTGGCTGTTTTTAATGGACGCGAAGGGTTATATTTTAGCGGAAATACCCTACGACGGCACGGGGGATAAAATCGAGCTGTCGGTGGGAGACATCGTGCAGATGATTTCCGTGCATAAGCCCGCGGGCGCGGCGCTGGCGCACAACCATTTGAGCGGCAACCCCGCCCCCACGCGCGCCGACGACGAAACCACCGCCAAGATCAACGCCATGTTTTCGGTGCACGGCATACGCCTGATCGACCACATTATCGTTGCCGGAAGAAATACATACAGTTACCATTACGCGGGCAGGCTTGCCGCGTTAAAACACGATTGAGTTTAAGGAGAGTATCATGAGCGACAAAGTCAGAACGAGATTTGCCCCCAGCCCCACGGGCTACTTGCACATCGGCGGGTTGAGAACCGCCCTTTACGGGTATTTATACGCCAAAAAATACGGCGGCGATTTTATTTTGCGCATCGAGGACACCGATTTGCAGCGCTACGTGGAAGGCAGCGTGGAAATCATTTACGATACGCTGAAGGACGCCGGCGTGCGTTACGACGAAGGTCCCGACGTGGGCGGCGATTACGGCCCGTACGTGCAGAGCGAACGCCGCGAAATCTATCAAAAGTACGCCGAGGAGCTGATCCGCCGCGGCGGGGCGTATTACTGCTTTTGCGACAAGGAGCGCATCGGTTCGCTGAAGGACGAAAACGGCAACTGCCGTTACGACAAGCACTGTCTGCGCCTTTCGAAAGAGGAAATCGAAAAAAAGCTGAAGAGCGGCGCGCCCTACGTCATCCGCCAGAATATCCCCGAAGAGGGCGCGGGCAGCTATCACGACCTCGTGTACGGCGATATTTCCGTCGATTACAAGGATATGGAGGACGGCATTTTAATCAAGAGCGACGGCATGCCGACGTATAACTTCGCCAACGTGGTGGACGATCATCTGATGGGCATCACCCACGTGATCCGCGGCAGCGAATACCTTTCCTCCACCCCGAAATACAATTTGATGTACGACGCGTTCGGCTGGGAACGCCCCGTATATATCCACCTGCCCCCCATCATGAAGGACGAGCGGCACAAACTTTCCAAACGCAACGGAGACGCGAGCTACGCCGATTTCGTGGAAAAGGGGTTCGTGAAGGAATCCATCGTCAACTATATCGCCCTGCTCGGCTGGAGTCCCAAGGAGAACGCGGAAAAGATGACGCTTGCCGAGATGACGGAGCGCTTTTCTTTGGACGGCATATCGAAATCCCCTTCGATTTTCGACGAAACGAAAATGCGCTGGCTTTCCGGCGAATACATGAAGGAGATGAGCGACGAGGAGTTCGTTTCCCGCGGGCTGGAATTCTTTAAAAAGAGCAAGGTATACGGTAAATACGATTTGCATAAAATCGCCGCGCTTTTGAAAACGCGGGTGGAAACCTTCGGCGAAATTCCCGAAAAAATCGACTTTTTGGAGGAGTTCGGCGAATACGATCTTTCCCTTTACACCCATAAGAAGATGAAAACCGACGAGAACGTCGCCAAAATCGTTCTCCCCGCCGCGCGCGAGCTGTTCGCCTCCCTTACCTCCTTCGATTTCAACACCTTGCACGACGAGCTGATGGCGCTTGTGGGCAGGCTGGGCATGAAGAACGGGCAGGTGCTCTGGTGCGTGAGAATCGCCTTGAGCGGCAGGGAATCCACCGCCGGCGGCGTGATGGAGATTGCGGAGCTTCTGGGCAAGGAAGAGAGTTTGCGGCGGCTGGATTATTCCATGAAACTGCTCGGGTTATGAAAACGCCCGCTTTTTTGGAAAAACTGAAAAAACATTCCATCGTATCCATCGTGCGGGTGGGGTGCATCGTGAGTCTGTTCGTGATGCTCGTCATTCTGACGGTGCAGGGGCGGGAAAAATGGTATATCGCCTTGGTGCTTTCTCTGGGGCTGCTGACGGCGTTCGGCGCGAACTTTTTGGTGAAAAAGCTGGCGGTGAAATCGGTGATTTACGCCGCCGAATATGTCATACTGCTCGTCTATTCCGTGCTGTTCGAGGCGGGCATGCTCTCCACCATCTATTCGCTCATCTTGGTGGATTTTTATCTGAACAACTCATTGAAATCCAACGCGGTGTTCGGCGGGCTTTCCTATCTCGCGTTCGCGGTGAGCATCACCGTGCGCGATTTCGTGTTCAACCCCGAATGGGCTTCGGTGGCGGGCTCGCTGGCGGTGGCGATCAACGAATTTATCATATTTTCCTTGGTATTCACCATCGCCAACATGCTCAACGCCATCGTGAAAAAGACGGCGGAGGCGGAAAAGAACCTCGAAGAGGTGTACGCGCGGGAAAAGAAACTGCAGGAGGCAAACGAGCATTTGAAAGAGGCGGCGAAGCTGGAAGAGCGCAACCGCATCGCCAAGCAGATACACGACACCACGGGGCACTCCATTACCACCATCATCATGCAGACCGAGGCGGCGAAGCTGCTGTTCGACGCCGATCCCGAAGGGGCGAAACGCAAAATCGTTTCGGCGAATCTGCAGGCGATATCCGCTTTGGAGGAATTAAGAAAGTCCGTGCGGGTGCTTTCCGGCGAATATACGCCCTTCCACCTTGCGGCGTCTTTGGAAAAAGCCATCAACGAAACGACGGAGGGCACCGACATCGCCATCCGCGCCAAAACCGAGGATATCGACGTGGACGAAAACACCGCGTTTTTCCTCTATTCTTCTTTAAAAGAGGGGCTGAACAACGGCATCCGCCACGGCAATTCCACGGCGTTTTTGTTTGAACTTAAAATCAGGGACGGAAAGGTGCGGTTTCTGCTTTCCGACAACGGCACGGGAGCGAAGGAATGTAAAGAGGGTTACGGGCTTCGCACCATGCGCGAGGGCGCGGAAAAATTGGGCGGCACGGCGGAATTTTACACCGCCGAAGGCGAGGGCATGGAAATCCGCATTACGCTGCCGGCAAACGGCAAAGGAGAGGGAAATGATTAAGGTTATCATCGCTGACGATCAGAAAATTCTGGCGGAGGGCATCAAAACGGTGCTGGAAACGTCCAAGGAAATTCAAGTGACGGACATCGCCTGCGACGGCGAGGACTGTTTGTTGAAAATCGCGGCAAACCGCCCCGACGTGGCGCTTTTGGATATCCGCATGCCCAACATGAACGGCGTGATCGCCACGCGCGAAATCAAACGGGAATATCCGCAGGTGAAGGTGGTGATTTTAACGACCTTCGACGACAGCGACTATATCTTAGACGCCATCAATTACGGTGCGAGCGGCTATCTGCTGAAGGACATCAACGCCTCGTCCTTGATCGACGCGGTGATCAACGCCTACCGCGGGGAACTGATTTTGCCGACGAATATCGCCAAAAAGATCACCGCGGCGGCGAAGATGGTAACCGCCGGCAAGGAGATACGGCTGAAAAAGGCGTTTCAGCTTTCCGACAGGGAAACGGAAATCGCCATGATGGTTTCGGAAAACTTCAACAACCGCCAGATCTCCTCCGCCCTCGATATCAGCGAGGGAACGGTGCGCAACTATATCAGCGGCATTTACATCAAGCTGGGCGCGGCAAACCGCGCGCAGGCGAAGGAAATCATAGAAAAAGCCGTAAAAAGCGGCGAATGAAAAAGCGGAGACAACTTGTCTCCGCTTTTTCGGTCAAAAATTTGACGGGATTTCACCCCCTTCCCGCGATATAATCGAGGGGATTGACCGTGCCCAAAATGATGCCGAACACGTTGATGTTCATGATGCCCGACGCCACCGCCGAGGAGGCGAGGAGCGTTTTGAACCCGTCGAGAAACGCGAAGGGCAGAATGCCGATCAACGACAGCAGAACGTAGATTACCAAAAAGCCCTGCGCCGCGCCGAGCACGAAGCCCAGAAGGCGGTTTGCCGCCCCCAGAACGGGAATTTTGTTGACGTTGCGGAAAAAACGGGAGAGCAGAAAGAACAAAACGCGCAGCAGAATATACGTGACGAAAAACCCGATGACGGCGGCGATATAATAGGCGAACGCCGGCGCGAGCACGTCGATGACGGCGATATCCGCCGGCACGCTGGAATCGGAAGCGAGCTTCAACAGCAGGTTCACGACGAATTTCGGCAGCGCCGCCCCCGCCGCCGTGCCCTCGGTAAAGGCGGAAACGGGCAGTGACATCAGCTCTTCCCCGAACACGCCCCCCAGCGAGGAGGAAAGGCTGTTTGCCAGCGCGTCCGTTAAAGAAAACAGGTTATTTAAAACGACGGCGCATCTGCCGCATAAAACGAGCGCCAGAACGAGGCTGATGAACCCCGCGAGAAATTTCAAAAGCATGGAGGCAAAGCCCTTTATGAATCCGAACAGGGCGAAAACGACTATGATGCCGACGATGACGGCGTCTACGGCGGCGTTGGACGCGAGCAGCGCGTTAAACATGTTTTTTCCCTCCTTTTCCGTCGAAAGCCGGCTACAATTAAATATTACCACAAATAAAATATAAATTCAACGATTTTTTCGGTATAGAAAAAGACTTTTGCGGCAATCATCAAAGCACAGAGGTTACCGCAATGAAAACTTACACGTTCAACGTATTCAACAACTACGCCGCAGAGGGCGTGGTGCAGGCGCTTAAGGAGTATAACAAGGAAAACGCCGCCCCCATCATCGTATGCGTGGGCAGCGATCTGGTGGTGGGCGACAGTCTGGGACCGCTCGTCGGCACGTTTTTGCGCCAGCGCAACGCGGGGGCGTATATTTACGGCACGCTCAATCAGCCGATCACTTCCAAGGAAGTGGAATACGTAAAGCGTTATTTAAAGCAGCTGCACCCGAAATCGATGGTCATCGCCGTGGACGCGGCGGTGGGCGAGACGGGCGACGTGGGGCTGATCAAAACGGTGGACAAAGGGCTGAAACCGGGGCTGGGCGTCGACAAGAATCTGAGCGAAATCGGCGACGTGAGCATCGTGGGCGTGGTGGCGGTGAAGTCCTTTAAAAACTATCAGCTGTTCAACCTGACGCGGCTGAGTCTGATTTACCGCATGGCGGAAACCATCGCGAAGGCGATCGCCGATTACACCGATTTTTACCGCGGCGAAAACCTGCCGCAGAAAAACGCGATTTAACGAAAGCTTCATCATATTCCCCTTTATTTTTGAAGGCGCGGGCAGATTGCCCGCGCCTTCGCTGTATAAAAAATTATTATAAAAACGCTTGACATTTTCATGCGGGGGGGGGGTATAATCTGTATATACTTATAGGAGGAATTTTTATGGGATTTATTGCGGCAAAGTGCCCGAACTGCGGCGCGGCAATCGATGTGGACGACAGCAAGGAAGCGGGCGTATGCAGATTTTGCAATACGGCGTTCGTTACGGAAAAGGTGATACAAAATTATAACTACAATATCGACAATCGCACGACGGTTACGAACAATATCGAAACGGCGGTGGTTCAAAACGGCGATTCCTTTGAAACGCTGTACGGAAAATATACGGCGATGTTAAAAATCGACAATCTTGCGATGGCGGAAAGAATTGCCGTAGAAATGTACAAGAGATTTCCCGACAGGGGCATGACGTATATTATCCATGCCGATTTGATGTTGCAGTCGGCGGGCAGAAAAATAAAGTATAAATCCATCGATCCCGCGGTTTTCGAGCAAAGGGAAAAAAGTTTAGACGACAGCATCAAAAACGGCAGTGACAAACCGGATAATAGCATCATTTACAGCTATACAATAACGGATTACAAAAATTGTTCAAAAGGGGATTTTTGCGACGACGCGAAGCTGTTTATGGTTTATGTTCGGGAAAAAGCCGCGCCGCTTTTAACCGACGAAGAACGGGCGGATTATGCGGATTTGATTAAAAAATGCGAACATTACGTCGAGAGACTTCTGGCATTTTCGGAAAAAATAAAAGCGTATAATGAGCCGATTTATATAGATATCGAAATGGCGGAATTCAATGAAAAAAGAAAAGCAAAGAGAAAACGCATAATAGGGATTATTTTCGGTATAATTTTCGTTGCGGCATTCATCGTGATCGCATATATAGCAGAAACTTCAGGCGCTTAGGTACATAAAACCGCCCCGTTTTTATATAAACGGGGCGGTTTTAATATATCATTTTAAACGGTAAAGTAGTAATACGTGTCGTCCGAACCGCTCTTTTTGAACCCCGCCGAGAGCAGCACCGCCTTCGAGGGGGCGTTTTCCTTGAAGCACTTCGCCTTTACGCGGCTTACGCCCAAAATATCCTTGGCGTATTTTATCATGGCGACGAGCCCCGCCCGCGCAAGGCCTTTGCCCTGTTCTTCTTTCAATATACGGATGCCGACCTCCACGCCGCCGTGAAAATCGAAGTTGTGAAACACCGCCTCCCCCGCGAGCGCGCCGCCCCTGCGCACGGCGAGGGAATATTCCTCGCAGCGGTCTTTGAGCGATTGCTGAAAGCCGAAGAAATAATCGGGCGTGGGCGCGCCGTCGCCTAAATCCTCGCGGTAATCGTAGCCCCAGTAGCGGTTGTTCTCCTCGTCGGTATAAAGGCGGCAAAACGCCTCCTTGTCCTCTGCCGTGAGGTCGCTTAAAACCACCCCGTCCCCCACGATGATGACGGGCGGCTTGATCTTTTTGAAAAGACAGTTGACGACGAGATAGTTTTTGTTTTTGATGAGCACGGGGTGGTATTGCAGCTTGGAGGTGCGCAAGCCCTCGTCGCCGGAATCGTCCTCCCGATTGATGTATTTCACGCCGTCCGTGGCGAAGCGTTTCGCAAATTCCGAAAGCATCACCTGATATACGCCGGCGTAAGCGGGCAAGCCCTTTTCGATGTGCTCCACCACCGTTTCCCCCACCCGCTCGCCGACGGCGATGGCGGCGATTTTGCCCTGCACGGTTATGTACGCGCCGAAACAGTTGTAAGCGAACATGTTTTCGACGAGCGCAAAGCTGTTTTCCAGCTCCCGTTTCGCCGCGCGGGAAAACTCCCTCGAACGGGAAAATTCCTTTAAGAACGCCAGCACGGCGGGGATGTCGCTTTCCTCGATTTCTTTACATTCGTATGCGCCGAAGGTCTTTAAGAATTTGTTGATGTGGTTGCGCTGTCCCGCGTATTTTTTTCCGCGAAAGGTTTTTAAATCCTCCGCGTTGTAAATGTAATCGCTCCACCGACGGTCGGAAGTGACGGCGGCGTTTTCAAAACGGTTGCAAAGCGCGGCGGCGGTGGCGTCGTCCAGACACATGAACCGCAGCCCTTTGCGGTTTTTCGCGTCCTCCTCGATAAAGTCGAGCGCGCCCGCAATATCCTTGCCGATGGGATAGAAATAGGCGAAGTTTTCGTCGTCGTACCCGCCGCCGAGAATCAGCGTTTCGTTGCGCACGGTGTAATAGAATTTGTAGCTTGCCCGCCACATATAGAGAAAACCGAGGGAAAAATCCGCGAAACCGCTTTTCGATTGCAAAATATAGTCCTTGATTTCCAACGGTTCGGTGAGCCTTTTGAGTTCGTGCATCGTTTGTTTTTCTCCTTTGACATTAAAAAAGCGCGTTTGAAATGCACCCCAAAAGTTTATCTGACTTTTGGGGTGCATTTTGTTTCGCGCGCTTTTTATTTTTTCGTTTATTCGCTCTTTTTGTCGGCGTCCGCCGTAACGACTTCCTTCAGGCTGGCGAACAGCCCCGCCACGTTTTGAATTTCGCTGGGAATGACGAGTTTCGTGCTCTTGCCGTTCGCCACGGATTTTAGCGCCTCGTAGCCCTGCAGCGTTAAATATGCCGCGTTGGGGTTGGCGTCGTTGATCATCTGAATGGCGGTCGCCGTGGCTTCCGCCTCGGCGATGACGGCTGCCTTTTTCGCCTCCGCGCGCAAAATCATCGCTTCCTTTTCGCCCTCCGCCACGAGAATGTTGGAGCGCTTTTCGCCTTCCGCGCGCAAAATCGATTCTCTGCGTTCGCGTTCGGCGCGCATCTGCTTTTCCATGGCGTTCTGAATGTCTTTGGGCGGGAGAATGTTTTTCAGCTCCACGCGGTTGATTTTAATGCCCCACGGGTCGGTCGCCTCGTCCAAGATAACGCGCATTTTGGAGTTGACCGTATCGCGGGAAGTGAGCGTGCCGTCGAGTTCCAGCTCGCCGACGAGGTTTCTCAGCGTGGTGGCGGTTAAGTTTTCGATGGCGCGGATGGGATCTTCCACCCCGTAGGTGAAGAGTTTTGCGTCGGTAACCTGAAAGTACACGACGGTATCGATTTGCATGGTTACGTTATCTTTCGTGATGACCGGCTGGGGCGCGAAATCTGCCACGCGCTCTTTGAGCGAAATGGGCTTGCTCGCCTTTTCGAAGAAGGGCCACACGAAATGGATGCCGGTATCGAGGATTTTACGGAATTTTCCGAGCCGCTCCACGATGACGGCGGTAGACTGTCTGACCACGCGGATGGAACATACGATGACGATGAATACCACGACCGCGAGGACGATTAAAATAATTTCTAAAACTCCCATAAAAATATCTCCTTATTTATAAACGGATTACTCCGCTTTTTCCACAATCAGGCGGTTGCCCGTGATTTTGACCACGCGCACCGTTTCGCCCGCGGGAATTTCCACGCCGTCCGTTTCGGTATCCGCCGTCCAGACGACGTCCCCCGCCTTTACGCTGCCCGCCACGTTGAAGGCGATGGGCGTAAGCAGAACGAATTCCTTTCCGATGAGGGAATCGGCGTTGGTGCTGATCTTATTGTTTCCGATGATTTTCAAAATCGGCTTTCTGCACAGCGCGAGCAACACGCCGGAAAGCGCGATGAACGCCACGAGCTGCCACACGAGCGCAACGTCCACGAGGGCGAGCACCATGGCGAGCAGTCCGCCGAAGATAAACCAGACGGAAACGAGATCGGTTGTGATGAATTCGATGATGATGCTGAGCGCCGCAACGCCCAGCCAGATATAAACCCAAGTCATGTCGTCCTCCTTTTCAGCCGCCGCAGGGCGGCTTTGTTTATGATATTATATGACGGTGAATTTTTTGTCGATGCTAACTGTTTCCCCAAGTCATGCTGTCGATATGCGGCAGGCCGTTGGCGCGGAAAAGGTAATTTTTCTGCGTTTCCGGCGAACCGAAGGAAATCAGCTGATAAAAACCTGTTTCCGTGCGGCAGAATACGTCGCTTTTAATTTCTCCGATATAGGAAACGTCGGAGAAAATCGCAAAGTTGAAATACGCGTTGCGCAGGGTGCATTTGCCCGCTTTTTTAACGATATAATAATGCTCCAAACCGACGTCGAAGCTGTTATCTATACTGCCGCTGACATATTCCTCTTTGGAAAGAAGGGCGTCTTTATCGAGCGAATAAACGTTCATATAGGCGGCGTTGTCTTCCGAAGTGATATAGTAAATAAGGTTATCGCCGGAAATCGTCCTTCCCGTCGAATAAAATTCGTTTTCTTTATCGGTGAACAACAGATCGCCGTTCGCTTTATAAAAGCCGTTTTTGCTGTGTATAACGCCGTTGCCGAGATAGAAAGAGTCAAAACCGGTAGAGAGCAGTTTGCCGTTGCGATAAAGCTGCAGCGGGCGATTGCCCGCACTACGGGTCGAAATTCTTAGGCAGATATAATCGCCGTCGTAAAAAATTTGGTCCGTGCCCGCCATCAGCGCCTGTACGTCGGTATGCAGCTGCATGGATTCGTTGAAACACTGTAAAACGGCATTTTCGCTGCTCGTAACCTGTTTATCAATGATGGGCGCGCACAGCAAAAACGCGTAATGATCGGCGTACGGCGGATAATATGCATTGAAATGATTCGCCGAAATCAGATAAGGCACGTTATCGTATTCTTTAACTTTGCCCGTTCCGACGTCGTAGGATTTGGTTACGAGTTTCATTTTGCCAAAGTCGTAGGAGTAATAATCGTAATTTTTATCATTTTCGCTTACGAGAACGGAATACTGCACGTAAATTTTGTTTTTGATACACCAGAAAGGATTATACTCCATGGCGTAAACGCCGAAAATGCGTGAGAGATTGATCGTTTTAAGGAATTTCCCTTTTTTATCGAAAACGCTGTGCAACAGCGGATTGCTGTGTTCTTCTTGCAAGCAGTAATCTTTTAAGGGGAAATTTTCGTCGGCTTCGACGAACACGGGCTGGATGGAATAGTCCTCGTAAACCGCCGTTCCGTCCGGCTTGACGTAAATCATTTTCGATTCCGAAGTGACGACGGGCAGTTCGTCTTTGGAAAAGGTGACGTCCTTCGGCAGTGTGGCGACGACGCCGTTCTGCCCGTAAAATACGGTGTTTTCGTCGTTTTCCGTGTAATAAAGTCCGTCCGTGGCCTTTACGAACGCAGAGGCGGAGGAAAAGATCTTTCCCGTAGATACGCAGTATAACGCATAGCCTCCCGTTTTTTCCGCGGTGATCATGCCGAACCGATCGACGGCGGAGGGCGTATAGCCGTCCAGCGCGGCGATGGGGTAGGCGGAAAGTTTCACGTCTTTGGGCGGATCGCTCAGTTTGCCGGAATTGACGCCGCAGGCGGTTGCGCAGAGCGCCACCGTGCCCGCAAGCACGATTGCCGCCGCCGCGCGGAAAATGTTCGATTTCTTCATAGTATCTCCTGAATAGTTTATTTGATTACGCGTCGTTTCATCCGCATTTATAAAAAATTTACTGCTGATCTTCGCAAAATTCTTCGAGCGGCGGCGTAATTTCTTCGTTAGCGGCTGCAAATTGCGGCGTATCGCCCTCTTCGCAAACGGCTTCCGGCTGCAAACCGCCGTCGTTTTTGCCGAAAGCGTCGAGCACCGCCGCAGTAATTGCAATATACGTTGGTTTCGGCGTTGAGTTTGCCGCACGATTTGCACACCTTTTTCCCGTCGATTCTCGTTCCGCACTGAGAGCAGAACACCGCGCCTTCGATATTCTCGGTGCGGCAATATTTACATTCCATAAATGTCCCCCTCTTTACTTTATAATATTTAGATAAAGTATATCATGCCCCGTGCGCTAAGTCAATACGCAAACGCGAAAATCCGCGCTGAAAAAGAAAAGTTTTTTGCCGAGGGTTTATCGTTGCTTTCCGTTTATTCCCGTAAAAAACGCGCGGCAGTCTGCCGCGCGCCGTTTTAAAATTGCACGTCCGATTTTTCCGCGTGTTCCACGATTGCGGCAAGTCTGTCCAAATCGTCCCGCGTGTAGTAATCGATGTAAATTCTGCCCTTGTTGTCGTTGCCGATGGCGTTGACCTTCGTGCCGAGCACCCGCTGCATGGTGATGATGAGCTCTTTTAATTCCAAAGAAAGCTCGGCTTTCTTCTTTTTCTTTTCCTCCGGCGGGTTGAAATAGTTTTTGACCTGCTGTTCCGCCTCCCGCACCGAACAGCCGTCCTTGACGAAACGGTTCGCCATTTTGATCTGTTCGTCCGCAGGCACGGTGATGATGGCGCGCGCGTGCCCCGAGGAAAGCGCGCCGCTTTGCACCAGACGGATGACCTCCGGCGAAAGCTGCAGCAGCCTTAAGGTATTGGTGATGGCGGGGCGGGATTTGCCGATGCGGTCGGCAAGCTCGTCCTGCGTCATGCCGTAATCTTCCATCAGCGCGCGCATCGCCGTCGCCTCCTCGATGGGGTTTAGATCCTCGCGCTGTAAATTTTCGATCAAAGAAATTTCCTTGATCTGCCGTTCGTTATAATTTTTAACGATGACGGGCACTTTTTTGATGCCCGCGAGCTTGCTCGCGCGGTATCTGCGTTCGCCCGCGATGATCATATAACCCTTGGCGTCCTTATTGACGATGAGCGGCATGATCACGCCGTGGTGGCGGATGGACTGCGCGAGTTCGTCGAGCGCGTCGGCGTCGAAGGATTTACGCGGCTGGTCGGGGTTGGGGAAAACGGACGCGATGTCCACTTCCTGCACGCCCTCTTTGCCCTTTTCCTCCGTTTCCGGCTCGTCGAAAAGCAAGCTCTTGCCGTAATCTTCTTCCGTTTCCGCGAACAGCGCGGAAAGCCCTTTTCCCAAACCTCTGTTGTTCTTCATAATATCACCCCTGTTTTGTTGCCGTTCTTTCGAGATATTCGTCGGTGAGCGCGTCGTACGCCCGCGCGCCCGCGCACTTCGGATCGTGCAGCAATACCGGCACGCCGTGGCTGGGCGCTTCCGAAAGGCGGATGTTGCGCGGGATCACCGTGTCGAACATCCTCTTGCCGAAGAATTTTTTGATTTCCGCGGCAATCTGGCGGGAAATGACCGCGCGGCTGTCGCTCATCGTTAAAACGACGCCCTCGATTTTCAGTTTGTCGTTCAGATGCTTGATAACCAGCTTGATGGTGTTGATCAGCTGGCTGAGCCCCTCCATCGCGTAATATTCGCTCTGAATGGGGATGATGACGGTGTCCGCCGCGGAAAGCGCGTTGATGGTTAAAAGGCCGAGGGACGGGGGGCAGTCGATGGCTATGTAATCGTAAAAACCCTTCACCTCGTCGAGCATTTTTTTGAGAACGCGTTCCCTGTCCTTCATATAGACGAGCTCGACTTCCGCCCCCGCAAGGTCGATGTTGGAGGGCAGCAGATCCAAATTGGCGATGGAGGTTTTTACCGCGATGCTCGGCACGGGCGTTTCGTCGATCAGCGTGTTGTAGACGGAATTTTTCACTTCCGATTTGGCGAAACCCAAACCGGAAGTGGCGTTGCCCTGCGGGTCTAAATCGACGAGCAGGACTTTTTTGCCCTTGACGGCGAGATACGCCGCCATGTTCACGCACGTGGTCGTTTTGCCCACGCCGCCTTTCTGATTGGAAAATGCGATTGTTTTGCCCATAAAGCTCCTCCCCGCGCGTATATTTGCGTTTGCGGTTACTGTCCGGCGTTATCTCCGTTGCCGTTTTCCCGATCCGCGGTATTTTCTTCGCTTTGCTTTTCTTCCTTCTTCGTTTCCGGTTCGTCCACGATCACGCTTTTACCGCCGCGCGCAAAGGGATTTTCCTGCAGCGCTTTTTCGTGTTCGTCCATAAAGGTTTCGATTTCTTCCAGCGATTTGC
The DNA here is from genome assembly GCA_003343995.1 of Bacillota bacterium. GTDB lineage: Bacteria > Bacillota > Clostridia > Christensenellales > Borkfalkiaceae > UMGS775. The sequence continues at coordinate 5,184 of QAKE01000033.1, read as the reverse complement.
CTTCCATGAGCATTTCCACTTCTTCGGTGAAAATCGTTTCCCGCTCCACGAGCAGGCGCGCCATGTTGTCGAGCAAATGTCTGTTTTCCGCGAGGATGGAACGCGCTTTCGCCAGCGAGTCCATCACGATTTTGTTGACTTCTTCGTCGATGACGCCCGCGGTTTCTTCGCTGTAATTCACGTGCGACGCCATATCCCTGCCGATGAACACTTCCTGATCGCTGCCGTAGGAAATGGGACCGACCTTTTCGCTCATGCCCCATTCGGTAACCATCAGCCGCGCCCGCTTGGTAACGGCTTTGATGTCGCCCGAAGCTCCGGCGGAAATGTCCTTGATGACCAGCTCTTCCGCCACCCTGCCGCCGAGCGTCATCACGATGTCGTCGAGCAGTTTCGCCTTGGTCAAGTGGTTGTCGTCGGTGTCCGGCATGGTCATGGTGTACCCCGCCGCCTGACCGCGGGGAATGATGGAAACCTCGTGCACGGGGTCGCAGTTGGGCAGTAATTTCGCCAAAATAGCGTGCCCCGATTCGTGATACGCGGTGATGCGCTTATCGGTTTCGGTGATGAGCCGGCTCTTTTTCTGCGGTCCCAAAAGCACCTTGTTGATGCCTTCGTAAAGGTCTTTGTTATTGATGGCTTTCCGGTTTGCGCGGGCGGCCAAAATCGCCGCCTCGTTCAAGAGGTTTTCGAGGTCCGCGCCGGAAAAGCCGCTGGTCATTCTCGCAACCGTTTTGAAGTTGACGTCGGGCGCCATGGGTTTGTTGCGGGCGTGTACCTTTAAAATCGCCTCTCTGCCCTTAACGTCGGGCGTGTTGACGTAAATCTGTCTGTCGAATCTGCCGGGGCGGAGCAGGGCGGGGTCGAGAATGTCCGCGCGGTTGGTCGCCGCCATCACGATGATGCCTTCGTTGGTTTCAAAGCCGTCCATCTGCACGAGCAGCTGATTCAGCGTCTGTTCGCGTTCGTCGTGTCCTCCGCCGAGCCCCGTGCCTCTCTGGCGGCCCACCGCGTCGATTTCGTCGATGAAAACGATACACGGCTGGCTCTTTTTGGCGGCGTCGAAGAGATCGCGCACGCGGGACGCGCCCACGCCGACGAACATTTCCACGAAGTCGGAACCGCTGATGGAGAAGAAGGGCACGCCCGCCTCCCCCGCGACGGCTTTGGCGAACAGCGTTTTACCCGTTCCCGGAGGACCTACGAGCAGTACGCCCTTGGGGATGCGCGCGCCGAGTTCGGAGAACTTTTTGGGATTTTTGAGGAATTCCACGACTTCCGCGAGCTCCTCTTTTTCCTCTTCCGCGCCGGCGACGTCGGTAAAGCGCACCTTCAGGTTATGCAGCTGGCGCGCGTTGGTCTTGGCAAAGTTCATGGCGCTCTTCGTGCCGCCCCCCATGGAGCGGGAAATGAAGATAAACGCCACGACCATGAGCGCGATCATGATGACGTAGGGAATGATCGACGACCAGATGGAGCCCGCGTTGGGATCGGCGCCTTCGTATACGATCTGAGAGCCGTCCGCCGCGTTGGCGTTGATATGACGAAGCGCGTCCTTATACAACGTCACGTCGTCGGAGTTCATCAATACCGTGGAATACGTGCGCACGATTTCGTTTACGCCGTCGGTCAAACGGTAGGTAACGGTGACGGAAATGTTATAGTTGTTGAACTGTACCTTCGTCATCTTTGCGGAGCCTGCGTCGATGCGGTCGATCTGGTTTTTCAGATTTTTATCCGATTTGAGGATCGCCATGGGATCGGCAACGCCCGTAGTGGTGGTAACGACGTCGGAATTTTCTTCCGTGCCCTGTTCGGTTCTCACGATGCCGATGGCTTGCTCGAAGACGTTATTGTCGATTTTCGTTGTACCCGCGCAGGAGCTGGTAAAGGAAAATACGACGATCAACGCGACGATAGCGACGAGCACGCCGATTAAAATGCCGGTGTTGGATTTTTTCAATGAAGTCCCTCCTCGGAAGGGCGGCAGCCGCCGCGCCCCCCGTTCGTAATTATTTTTTTGTCAAATCCCCGATTCCGCCGCGAAGGTACAAAAACCGCGGATTTCGTTTATTTAAACGGCAGCCGCCGTTAAATTGCTTTGCGGCTTTCATCAAGCCGAAGGTTCCGCAAAGGCGCTTGCGATCGACCGCCTTATCGGACTTGTTTATCAGTTTAAACAAAAAAGGTTTAAATAGCCTTGAAACCGCCCGCTTTTCAAGCGTTTTACCGTGAAACGGCGTTAAAAAACGGTAAACTTTTCTTAATTTTATAAAGATCGCCTAAAGATCGCCTGCTTTTGCGCCCGCCGCGCTTAAAAAAGTCGGCGCGCCCGCCATGCCGCGGCGCTCACTTGTTTAGTTTACGCGTTAAAGCGCGGAATCATACGCGGCGGCGCAAACTGCAAGCATATTAAATATATTTTATCACAATTCAAAGTAAAATACAATAGTTTAAACAAAATTAAACGGGAATTCGCCGAGGTTTTGCTTATGAATTTTGTCGAGTTGCAAACTTTTATGCAAAATTTGCGCCGTCGGCGAGCGGGAAGGAAAGATTGCGGCGCAATGTTGATAAGTATGTGGATAACTTTTATGCAAAACCGATTGCCGTTTTTAACTTTTTCGCATGCAAGGAAAAGCGCAAAGATAAAATTTTGCGCCGAATATATAAATAAATTCGATATATATTTATGATACAAATATTATTTGAGGTTTTTACGAAACAAATAATTTTGTTCGCTACCGAAAATCCCTCGCTTAAGTGGAAATGCAGGCTTTCGGTATTGCCTTCCTCGCAGTCGCCGGCAAATTCCGAACAGCCTTTATCCTTTGCCCACTGCTCGCAGGCGGCGGTCAAGTCTTTCGCATATCCCCTGTTACGGTATAACTTATCCACATAAACGTCCTCCGGATAGCCGACGGGACTGCTTTTCGTTCCTTCGACGTAATCGTGCCGCAGCCGGCATCGGGCAAAGCCGACGGTTTCGCCGTCCGATTGCATTAAAAAAATCGCGCAATTACTGTCGGACAGTAATTTTGCAAATTCTTGTGCGAGTTCCGCCTCTTTGTGGGCGTTCCATAGCGATTTTGCAAGGCGTATGACCTCTGCAAGGTCTGATTTGAATGCTTTACGTATCATACCTTATATTTCGCTTTACGCGTGCGTGAGTAACGGAAAACATAATTTTTCCTTTATAAATTCATCAAAATTGCCCTTTGTGAACAATACGTCGTCCCCGTCGTTTTTTAGTGTGCTTTGCGATATGTCGTTCGGGGCGTATCCGTATTCGATCGTATCGACATTTGCGGGAAAATACGGCAGTAAATCGCTTTCCCGCATGCGATTGTCGGAAAAAACGTCGTATAAAGTCAGCGTGCTCCCCTTTGTTTCGGCAATAAAGAAGGCGTTCAGCGGCGAAACATAATATATATACGGCTTCATCGAATTTATATGGAACGTCGTAAGCCCGATATTATCTTGCATTTGCAGCTTGCAAAACGTTTTGCGGTGTTGCAATATGTGCAACAACCGCTCTTTATGCCGTAAATCGTCATATTTTTCTGCGGCTAATCCGCCGCAGGCGACGTTATTTTGCCGATACAGATATTCTTTTGTTTTGTAAAAGCCCAATTTAGGGTAAAAATTCACCGCATTTTCATTTGCAAAAAGGTAAAAACCGTCCGCCCCTTTATAATCGGCAAGTATTTTTTCGATGAGCATCGTCGCTAAACCCCGATTGCGATAGTCGGGGTGTGTCATGACTGTTCCGATTTGAATATAGTGTTTTATGCCGTCATTCAGGCAAAATTTCATTAAATTTGCCGATGCGTTGGCTATAATTACGCCGTTTTTGGCAAAAGAATACGGAATATAATCGTCTTTCCAGCAGTTGTTTTCGTGCCAAGTTCGTAAATTTAATGAGAAAATTTCCTCGCCGAGATCAAAAAAAGAATTACGTAAAACCTCATTATTTTTGCAGTTTTTAACAAATAAATACGGTTGCATAGGAGAAAAACCCTTGTTTTTCACTTATTATAGCATATTTTTGCCGATATATCAATCTTTAACCGATGAAAAAAGAAGTCGGCAAAATGTTTCACGTGAAACATTGACGGGTGAATTGTTTCACGTGAAACATTCCGTTGTGTGGTTGTGATTGGGCAAAAAGGGAAAAATTTAAAATGAATTTTTCGTAGAATGGCATATATTTTTGCCGAGCAAAAAAATATGCTATTCTGTCTCAGCTCGTCTAAATCGAATTTTTAAAACGTGTTTTTTAAGAGGGTTTTGGGGTGGTTTTGTGTAAAAAACGGCTTGGAGATTGGCGAGCAAAGGGCTATTTGCCGCCAAAACACAAACGATTGCAGTGTTCGGCGGGTAAAACGATGTAAAACAGATAAAATTAACGAAATATACGGAGATATTTAAAAAATTTAAAGATAAAATGGGCGAAAATAGTGTGTAATGGTAAACTATGGCAACAAATAGAATAAGATTTATTGAAAAACTGATCTTTGAATGCATAGACAAGTTTGACGATTACAAATTTGCCTATGAACAGATGAGGGCGTATTTAAAAACAAAAGATGTTTTGGATAAAACGAATTATTGCGCCATAGCCGAAATGGTTTTTATCGATATGCCCGCGTCTACAACGATTTTGAAAGTTTCTGATGAAAGCAAGTCTTGCGAGGCGAGCATCTATCAATATAGAAAGTACATTATAAAAGCGTTTTATTATTTTTTGGCGGGCAGAAAAAATTTGCCGTTTAGCGCCGATATTGAATTTGACGATATTTATAAATACTTTTCTACAATTTCTTTTTAATCGTTAAGCGCAAAAATCGGATTTCATAAATACGGATTTTAATACATATTTTATCAGTTTCACTTGATAGGCGCAAAAATTGCGTGGTTGGGCGGCAAAGTTATATTTTACTCATTAACAATACAACTGTTGTTTAGTTTTGTGCCGAGTGTTCTTTGCTTTTTTATGCTTAAATTTCTTTTTATCGGCAAAAAGCGAACAATTTGGAAATTTTCGTTGAAAAACGGGCAAATATTTGTTATAATATAATAAAGCTATACTTTTATTGAAACAATAAATTCAGCGCAAAATGCGCCGCAATCACGCCGATTGCGGCGTTTTTTTGTGCGTAAACTCCGTTCAGCAAAAGTATA
>QAKE01000084.1 GCA_003343995.1 Bacillota bacterium | reverse complement strand
TTTCTTTTAGCCTTTTCTGTACTATTTTTATAAAAAGTTTTTTACTCTTTACAGACTTTTCTTCGTCTATCTATGCGGTTGTCAAACTGCCATGCCCGACATCGGTCGGACGCCATCGCTTTTCGATAGCTTAACTATCTTACCAAATATCAAAGATTAAGTCAAGTATTTTTTTAAAAATTTTCGATTTTTTTGTAATTTTTATTTTCCGTGCGATATGGGCGGAAAACAACGCTTTAAACATATAAAAAAATGAGGCGGAAACGCACGTTTCCGCCTTGTTTTCGTTTATAATCCGATAATGCTTTCCATCGCAGCGCTCAACTTTTCAAACGCTTTTTCCGAAGACGCGAAGTCCTTCAGCTTAACGGAGAAGTAAATTTTCAGCTTCGGCTCCGTTCCGCTGGGGCGCACGCAGATGAAGCTGCCGTTTTCCAGCTCGTAATAAACGCTGTCGTTCTTCGGGATGTCGAGGGGTTCCTCGCCCGACTCTGTGATCCTTGCGGGCTTGGAATAATCGCGCATCGCCACCACGTTATAGATGTCGATTTTATCGATGGGTTTTGTTTTCAGCCCTTCGACGATGGCGCGCATATCCTTCATGGCGTCGATGCCGCCGAAATTATAGCTGACGTTTTTATCGAGACAATACCCGTACTTATCGTACAAATCGCAAAGCCGCTGATAAACGCCCACGCCCTTCGCCGTATAATAGCAGACCATTTCGGCGAACAGCATACTCGCCACCACCGCGTCCTTATCGCGGCAGTGCGTGCCGCGGAGATAACCGCAGCTTTCTTCAAACCCGAACAAAAACTTCTTTTCGCCGCTGTCGTCGAACTGTTTGATTTTTTCGCCGATAAACTTGAACCCGACGGGAACGTCGACGAGCTCCACGCCGTAATCGTCGGCGATGGCTTTCGCCATGCTGGTGGTGACGAAGCTCTTGGCGACGAATCCGTTTTCGGGCAGCGCGTTCTTTTCTTTCAGCCTGCCGAGCACGTAATCGAGCATCAAAACGCCCGCCTGATTGCCGCTGAGCGCGACGAATTCCCCTTTGCCGTCGCGTACGGCAACGCCGAGCCTGTCACAGTCGGGATCGGTGCCGAACACCACGTCCGCCTTGATTTTATCGGCGAGGCGAATGCCCGCGGCAAGGGTTTCTTTAAATTCGGGGTTGGGAACGCGCACGGTGGAAAACGCCTCGTCGGGCGCAGTCTGTTCCTCCACGAGGGTGGCTTTAATGCCGAGTTTTTTCAAAATGGCGGTAACGGGAATATACCCGCTGCCGTGAACGGGCGTGTAGACCAGCTTGATTTCCCTGCCGACCTTTTTCACCGCCGCGGGAGAAAGCGCCAGCTTGCCGATGGTTTTATAATACGCTTTGTCCGTCGATTTGCCGACGGTTTTCAGCATACCCTTTTCCGGCGCGCCGCTCTTGATCTTATTGGAAAAACAACTGGCGATCTCCGAAATGCGGAGCACCACCTTTTCGGTGTCTTCCGGCGACATCTGCGCGCCGTCCGCGCCGTATACTTTATAGCCGTTATATTCCTTCGGGTTGTGGCTGGCGGTGATCATGACGCCCGCCGCCGCTTTGAACCGGCGGACGGCGAACGACAGCATCGGAACGGGGTGCACCTCGCCGAAAAGGTAGGTCTTAACGCCGTTGGTCGCCAGAACGTCCGCCGCCGCGTTGGCGAACAGACGGGAATTCTTACGCGTATCGAAGGCGATGACGACGCCGCGCTTCATGGCGGCGCGTCCGGACGATTTCACGTAGTCCGCAAGCCCCTGCGTGGCGCGCTGCACGGTGTAAACGTTCATCATGTTCGTCCCCATGCCGAGAATGCCGCGCATCCCCGCGGTGCCGAATTCCAGCTCCTTGCCGAAACGATATTCGATTTCCTTTTCGTCGTCCCGAATGGCGGCAAGCTCGGCTTTTTCTTCCTTGCTCAGTTTGCCGCTCTCCAGCCATTCTTTATAGATTTCGCTATACATGTTTATCTTTACCTTATTATAAGATTATTATTTTCTTTCCGATACGGGAACGTATTCCCTTCTGCCGCTCAGGCTGATATAAGCGGGACGGATGATCTTGCTGGCGTTCGCCAACTCTTCCAAACGGTGCGCGCTCCAGCCCGCAACGCGCGCGATGGCGAAGATCGGCGTATAAAGTTCCATGGGAATCCCCAGCATGCTGTACGCGAAACCGCTGAAAAAGTCCACGTTCGCGCTGACGCCCTTATAGATTTTACGCTTTTCCATGATGAGTTCTTTGGAAATGCGCTCGACATCCGTGTAAAGTTTGTATTCTCTGCACTTGCCCTTTTCCTCCGCAAGGCTCTTGACGAACCCCTTGAACACGTCCGCGCGGGGATCGGAAACGGAATACACCGCATGCCCCATGCCGTATATCAGACCGGATTTATCGAACGCCTCGCCTTCGAGCATCTTTTTGAGATAATCGCGCAGCGCGCCTTCGTCGCCCCATTTTTTTACGTTGTGCTTGATATCCTCGAACATCTGCATGACCTTGATGTTCGCGCCGCCGTGACGCGGACCTTTCAGCGAACAAAGCGCCGCCGTGATGGCGGAATAGGTGTCGGTGCCGGTGCTCGAAACCACGCGCGTGGTGAAAGAGGAGTTATTGCCGCCGCCGTGCTCCGCGTGGAGAATGAGCGCCACGTCGAGCACCTTCGCTTCCAGCTCGGTAAACTTGCCGTCCTGCCGCATCATGCGCAGAATGTTTTCCGCGATGGAAAGGTCGGGATCGGGCTTATGAATGATGAGCGAATCGTTCTTGTTATAGTGCATGTGCGCCTGATAGGCGTACACCGAAAACATGGGAAAAACGGAAATGAGCTTAAGGCACTGCGCCAGCACGTTTTCCTGCGAAATATCCTCGCCGTGGTGATCGTACGAATAGAGCGTGAGCACGCTGCGCGCCAGCGAATTCATGATTTCGCGGCTGGGCGCTTTCAAAATGACGTCACGCACGAAGTTTTTGGGCAGCTTTCTCATTTCCACGAGCAAGTCGTTGAAATCGCGCAGCTCCTTTTCCGTCGGCAAAGCGTCGAAAAGCAAAAGATACGCCACTTCCTCAAAGCGGAAGCGGGTAATCCCCTCGTCGGCGATGATCTTCTTCACGTCGATGCCGCGGTAATACAACTCGCCTTCGCAAGGCACTTTTACGCCGTCTATTTTTTTCTTGGCGACGACGTCGGAAACCGCGGTCAATCCCGCGACGACGCCCTCTCCGTTCAAATCTCTCAGCCCGCGCTTTACTTCATATTTCGTATATAATTCGTTATCGATGGGCTTTTGTTCCCTGAGTTTGTTCGCTAAGGCTTCAAAGGTGTGTAAATGTTCGTTATTTTTCATTCGGGGAACCTCCTAATGATTTATTTTAACATATTTCGCGCGTTTTGTCAATATCCGCAAAAAAATTGCTTTTTCACCTCTACCTTATGCGCGTTATACGGGGGAAATTCGCCGAAAATACGAAAAACTGCGGGCGTTTTCCGCAGAAAACGCCCGCAGCGCAACCAAACTTTACCTAAATAAACGGTTGGTATTCGTTGTTGAGGTATTCTTCAAAGCACGACTCGTCGAGCACGCCGTCCAAATCGTTTTCGGCGCTCAAGCCCACTTTCACCGTGCCGACGCCGAAGTCGATCAGCAGTTCTTCGACATTCAGACCGACGAGGAGGTTCTCGGCGTTCGCCGCGATTCGGAACGTCGACGGCTTGAACATATCCGACCCCGTGAGCGCGGCGAGGTTCAGCGTGACGTTGTGTTCCTGCGGGACGCCGTTGACGACGTTGCCGGACGAGTAACCGCCGAGCGCCGACGCGATGTCGGGCGTTCCGTCGAACTTGAACATGTTGACCAAATTGGTATTGACGCCGAGCGCGTAGAAAATCAAATCTTTCAGCGCGTCGCCGGTGCAGTCCGCGGCGGCGATCTTTTTATGCTCGTACGCCGTTTCGGCAAACTGATAGCCCGATTTTATCGGCCACCAGCTGACCGTTTCCAACGACTTTTTCATGTTCATTCTGTCGATATAGAGGGTATCTCCGGTGAACGTGATCACGCTTTTTCCGTATTTTAACGCCAAATCGTGAATGGCGGAAACCGTCGTGTTTTCCACGTCCTGCGATCCCTTTTTCGCCACCCGCGTGTTGTCGAACACGACGTACGCGTCCACGCCGGTGATTCTGCCCTCCGCGTTTTTGTTGATGCGCACGTTCGCCTCCAGCCCCACCGACAAATCCGCCTTGATGCCGAGCACGTTCAGATTCACCTTGATGTCGCCGCTCAATTTAAACACGTTTTTGTTTGCCGTTTTGAAGAAAGCGTCCGCAAGATAGGAGATATCGGAAAGATTCATGTAAACGTCCGCGTCCGCGGGAGCGGTTACGGGGGCTTCGGAAACGTCGGATTTCGTGATCGTGAAGGTCTGGTTTTCCGCCAAAGTCACGCCGACGCCGTTTTCCGCCGTCTTGCGGAGCACCAACCCGATCGCGCCGTCGCCCAAACCGATTTCCAGCTCCACGACGGGGAGCTGCGCCTCGTCGCGGTAAGACTTCAGCGAACGGAGCGCGGAAACGATCGCGCCGTAATCCTTGGCGTTCACCATATCGGTGAGTTCGTCCGCCTTGACGAACCCGTCCAGAATGAACGCGAAGTTTTCCTTCAGTACCTTGGCGACGACGTCGAGCGACGATTTGCTCATCACCACCTTCATCGCGTCGTTATAGCAAAGATACATGTTCGTTCCGTCGAACGACACCTGAATTTTGTGCGTGCCTCCGACGAGCAGCGTTCCGCCCAAGGAAATTTTTCCGCTGTTGAAATCCGCCGTCAGATCCCTTCCGTCGCCCGTGGAGTACACCCGCGCGTTTTCAAAGACGATCTGCGTTCCGTTCAGGTCGAAGGATCCCGCGACTTCAAACTTCATGCCGCCGATCATTTTATACAAACTTTCCGCAACCTCGCCGATGGCGGCAAATTCGGAGTATTCCGCGGCGGGAACGACGACGGCATCCCCCGCGCCTACGCGATCGAGTTCGGCAACCATGTCGCCGTAGGAAACGCCGACGCGCATCGTTTCGCCGTCCACCGAGATCACCGCGCCGCCGAGCGCTATTTTCAGTTTTCCGTCTTCTTCGTAAACGTTGACGGAAGAAAGATCAACCGCACCCTTCGCATCGGCGCCGAACAGCTTCAAAAGCGATTCGATTTCCTCGCCCGTGGCGGACAGCGCGACGCCGTCTTTCAATAAATAAATGACGTTGTCCGCGTAAAACAGCCGAATATCGCTGCCGCCGAGCGTTACGCCGACCGCCGCTTTCAAGCCGTCGGCAAAATCCAGCGTGACATCGCCCTCCAAGCTGAGCGCGGGCATGTTCAACGAGATCGAACCGCCGAGCGACTTCGCCTCCATGACGGAAGAAACGACTTCCATGAGATAATCGAGATCCGCCGCCTTGATAAAGCCGGAAATATCGTTGTGTCCGACGGGCGGCTCCACCGTTCCCGCAAAGGGCGCGGCGAGCAGTTCCGCATCGAATACGTCGGACGAAATTTGCACAGATACGCCGCCGTTTTCCGCGGAAACGGAAAGCTGCGCCTTTCCCGCGCCGATCGACTGCAAATTCAGCTGCAATAAAAGTCCGCTTTCGTCGGCGGAGAAACTTTCCACAAAACCGAGAATATCGGAAACCGCGACGGACGCCGCCGACGGCAGTTTTGCCGACACCGACAGGAGTATTTTCAGCAGAGCCGCGCTGTCGAGACTGACCGCGGGGAAATTATCCCCCGATAAGTATAGTTTGTCTTCCGCGAAAACGGCGGCAAACTCCATACCGGCAACGCCGACGTTTCCGCTTAAGCCGAAGGGCTTCAACGATACGCGCACGTTTCCGAGGGTGATTTCCGTTCCGCCCGCCGAAACCGCGCCGTCGATCGCGGCGCCGCCGCTTTCAACGATACCGATAAGGGCTTTCGCAACGGGGAGCAGATGCGCCGCGTCGGAGTATTCCGCGGCGGGCACATCCACCCTGCCGCCCGCGGCGAGCGCGTTTAATTGAGCGGAAAACGCTTCGGACGAGATCTTCAGGGAGAAGGTCTTGGTATCGAACTCGATTTCCAGCCCCGAAACGCCCGCGTAAATTTTATCGCCTTCCGCCGATATGTATTCGATTTCTATCCCCGCGGCGAAATTTTTCAGCAAAGCGGGAAGATCGGCAAGCGCCGTTCTTTCCACGCCGAACATCGAGAGAATTTCGCCGACGGTTTCCAAAGAACATTGAAGCGCGATCGCGCCGGCGTTCAGATACAACGTATCCTCCGCATAGTAAAGCGCGATTTCCGCGCCGGCGACTTCCGCCGCCACGCTCGCCTTGAACCCGTTTGCGAAATCCAGCGTGACCGCCGCGGCGATCGGAGTGTTTTGCACCGTCAGCGCCACGTCGAACGCGACCGACTTATTCTGCGCGACGGCGGCGATCAGCTGCCCCGCCTTGCCGAAGTCGAAATTTTTAATCGTTTCGATCAAAGCCGGCACGGATTCGATTTTTTCCTTGCAGAAACTTTCGATCAGTACGAGATAGTTTTTAAGATTTTTGTACTCCTCCGCCGGCTTCGCCGCGATGGGAGTTTCGGGATAAGCGATATTTTCCAAAGCGAGGGAAATTTCCGTTTCTCCCGCCGCAACGCGCAGGGAAACCGTTTTCAGCGCGCGTTCGCCGTCCACCCAGAGATCCGCCGAAAATGCGTCGCCGAGCGCGAAACGGTAATCGTACCCGCCGTTTTCGGCGGGCGTGCCGACGATGTCGGCGCCGTTCATCAGGGAAATCAGCGTATACGCGTTAAATTCGTCGAGCACCGAAAGCAGCGCGCCCACGTCCGTGCCGCCGATGACGAAGGGCGGATATGCGCCGTCCTCCACGGGAGGCAGCGTTTCGTCTGCCAACGCGGAAATGCGGTACGCGACTTCCGGCAAATCGTCCAGATCGAAATAGAGCTTTTCGCCGAACAGCTCCGCCAGAACGAGCTTTTGACCGTCCGCCGCCTGCATACCGAGAGAAACTTTTGTTCCCTTTATATCCAGATCGACGAAAGCGAGCAAACTTTCGCTGAAATCCGCCCGCACCGTGCCGCGAATCCGTTCGCCGCCGAGATCGAGCGACAACTCGCCCTCCGCGCCGTAGCCCAGCACGCCGGAAAGCGCCCACATGAACGCTTCCTCGGAAGGATCTGCGGGTTTTTGCGTTTCGCCGTCCTCGTCGGGCGTTTCCGTCTGGGAATTGTCCGTTTCGTTCAAAGACGCGTTACAGGAAACGAAAAACGCCGAAAAACAGCCGAGCGCCGCGACGATCAGCAACAATAAAATTTTATTTTTGAAGAGTTTATTCATATTATCGTCCCCTTAAGCGCCGACGTTGGAAAATTTTTCCGCATCTTCCATCGGCGAATAGCCATCCTCCCCGCCGTAGGTGTAAACGTCGGTAAGTTCGGCGGTGCACGGCATGCTCATTACTGTGTATTTTTCCGTCACCTCGGTTTTTCTCAGAACGAAACCGTCGTCGAAAAACATTTTATACTGAATGTCGCCGTCGGCAAACGACGCGATCTGACCGCTGTACGCCTTCATCTGCTTGAGATAGTTTTCCGCCGCGTCCGCCAAAAACGTAAGCGTGAGCACGTGCAAGCCGTCCGCCGTTTCATACGCCGCGGTATCGATGGTTTCCTCCTCCACCGTATAGTTGGAAAAACCGTACGGGAGCAAACCGTATTTTGCCACAAAGGTCTGTTCCGGCTGCACTTTGCCGATAACCCCGTCCTTTTCCACCTTTGCGAACTGGCTTTCGATGTCGAAATACTGCTTCAAATCGAATTCGCCGCCGAAAGTGCCCGCAAGCCCCGTGCCCGTCGAAACGGTGTGCAGATACATCAGCCCGTTTTCCACTTTCTTCACGGTGTCGATGCTGACCGTGCCGCCGTTGGTCGCCGTGGTGCCGTCGCCCGCAACGTTTACGCTCGGCGCGGTGAGCAGCGCGTAATACACGCGCTTGTACATGCCGAAATAATTCTCTTCCGCCGCGAACGCCGCCGCGTCCTTATTCATATCCGCCGAAGAGGGACGGTAATATTCCCGCAAATCCTCCAGCGTTCTGTAATTGGAAATCAGTATCGGTTCGATGGTCGATTTCGCGTAGGTATAGCCGAAAAACAGCCCCGCGCCCAAAAGCGCGATTTCCAAAAGAACGACGATGACGATTTTCAACGCTTTGTGATGCGGTTTTTTCTCCGCCACCTCGCCCGCGGGCGCCGCCGCAAGCTCGGATACGGGTTCTTCCGCAATTTCCGCCGTGATTTCTTCTCTATCTGTCATAATAACCCTTATTATTGTAATGCTTTTTTATTACATTTATTCTATCATCATTACAATTTTTCGTCAATCCTTTTTTCTAAAAAAATCGTATCGATCGTCGAAATTTACCGAAAATTTACCTTGCGGCGGGTTTAAAGACGAAAAGCCGCCGCGGCAGAATTGCCGCGGCGGCGCGATATTTACATTTAAATGGTTTTATTCTTCCACGCGGATCAAGCTGTCCACGGAAACGACTTCCTCCAAAGATTCCAGCTTTTCGAGGGTTTTGCGAATGGAAAACTCCTGCGTTTCGTGGGTGATGATCACCAGCGGCACGCCGTTTTCCTTGGCGACCTCCTGCTTGACTTCCTTTAAGCTGACGTTGTATTTCGCAAACATTCCCGCGATTTTGGAAAGCACGCCCGCTTTGTCCTCCACCGTGAGGCGAATGAAGTATTTCGTGGTGAAATCGCTGACGAATTTGGTGTTTTTATCTGCCTCTTTTGTGTTTTCAAAGGTCGAATAGGCGATTTCGGGATGCTTGCCCGCAAAGATGACGTCGCTGACGATGGCGCTGCCTGTGGGGAGCGCGCCCGCGCCCCTGCCGTAGAGCATCACTTCGCCCACGCTGTCGCCCACGAGCTTGACGGCGTTGAAGGAATCGTTCACCGAGGCGAGCATTTCGCCGTTGGGAACGAACGCGGGGTGCACGCGCACCTCCACGCCCGCCGACGTGTTTTTGCCGATGGCGAGCAGTTTGATTTTATAGCCGAGCTTTTTGCCGTACGCGATGTCTTCCGAAGTGATTTTCGTGATGCCTTCGCGGTAGACGTTTTCCAGCGGGATGCGCTTGTTGAACGCCATGCTCGAAAGAATGGAAAGTTTATACGCCGCGTCGAACCCTTCCACGTCCGCCGTGGGGTTGAATTCCGCGTAACCGAGGTTCTGCGCCTCTTTGAGGGCGGTGGCGTAATCGCTGCCTTCCTGCTCCATTTTCGTTAAAATATAGTTTGTCGTGCCGTTGATGATGCCGACGAGCGACTGAATGTGGTTCGCCTGCGTGCCGTCGGTCAGCGTGCGGATGATGGGAACGCCGCCCACGCAGCTCGCTTCGAAAAGCAGCCCCGCGTTCATCTTCTTCGCCTCTTCTTCCAGCTCGTACCAGTGTTTGCACACCATTTCCTTGTTGGAAGTGACCACCGTTTTTCCGCTCATGAGCGCCTGCAAAACGAAGCTGCGGGCGGGCTCGATGCCGCCGATAACCTCCACCACCACGTCCACGTTGGGATTGGAGATGACTTCCTCGATGGACGAGGCGATCTTTTCCTCCTCCACGCCGAGCGCGAGCGCGCGCTGTTTGTTTTTTTCCAGAACGCATTCCACGGAAATATCCAGCTTCTGCGTTTTGCGGAAATATTCGCGGTTATCGGTAAGTATTTTATACGTACCGCCGCCGACCACGCCCATACCGAGTATGGCTACACCCAACTTTTTCATGTTCAAGCCTCCGATTTCTTGTTCAAGTCGTATATGAATTTCAGTCCTTCCAACGTCAGCGTACGATCCACCGCGTCGATGCAGGAAACTTCCTCTTTGATGAGTTTTCCCATGCCGCCGGTGGCGATGACCTTCATCGTTTCGTACCCCGTTTCCGCTTTTATCATTTTTATGATGCGCTCCACCAGCCCCGCCATGCCGAACACGATGCCCGCCTGCATCGCCGTTTCCGTGTTCCTGCCGAGCACGCTTTTGGGCGCGGCGAGTTCGATCATCGGCAGCTGCGCCGTGCCGTGCGCCAGACTTTCCAGCGAGGTTTTCATGCCGCACGCGATGATGCAGCCGATGAGTTCGCCCTTGTGCGAAACGACGTCGAACGTGGTTGCCGTGCCGAAGTCGATGACGACGACCGGCCCGCCGTATTTTTTATACGCGCCCACGCTGTTGACGATGATGTCCGAGCCGATCTCCCGCGGGTTATCCGCCTTGATGTTCAGCCCCGTTTTCACCCCCGGACCGATGACGAGCGGTTTCGTTTTGAAAAAATACTCGCACATGTGGCAGATCGTATAGTTGAGCGAGGGAATGACCGACGATAAAATCACGCCGTCGATCTGGGAAATGCCGATGCCCGACGTAACGAGTAGGTTGGTGAGCACCGCGCCGTATTCGTCCGCCGTTTTTTTGAGCTGAGACGCCACGCGGAAGCTCGCCGCCAGCTTATCGCCGTCGAAAACGCCGTATTTTATATTGGTATTGCCTACGTCGATCGCAAGTATCATGTTACACCTTATTCCGAACGGGGCGGTATCCCCCGAGAAAATTCTGCCGAGTTTTGCCGATTTTTGGCGAAAACGTCAGTACGCGCGCCGCTTTACCGTTTTCACGACGGTGAACACCGCGGGCGACGCCACGAGATTGACCGCCAGCTCCAGCAGGAAATTGACGCCCGCCGCCACGACGACGAGGAAGTATAATACGCTCATGCCGTCGGCAAAACCGGAGGCGGCGATGGTATCGCTCATCAAGAGCGCGCCTAAAATATAGAGTCCCGTATTGACGACGGGCGCCGCCGCAGAGGCGACGAACGTGCCCGCATACGGGTGTTTTTTCATAAGCGCCTTGTAAATCAGCCCCGAAACGAACCCCGCCGCCGTGGTTTTGACCAAAATAAGCGCCACGGTGATGAAGGGATGATCCTGAAACATCAAAAGCGAGAGCGGTTCCGTGCCCATGACGACGTAAATCAAAATGACGACGCCGCACGCCAGCCCCATCAGCGCGCCCGCAAACGCGCCCAGCATGATGGCGGCGAGCACGATGGGGATAAGCGATAAATTCAAACTTACCCCGCCGATTTTAACGGCGCTGCCCCAAATCTGCAAAACGACGGTGAGCGCCAGAAGCACCGCAAACCAAGCGATGTTCCTCGGCGTGAAGAAAGTGCGTTTTTCCGTTTTCGCCGCGTTTTCCTGCGGCAAACGGGCTTCTTGTTGCTTGTTCATAGAATAACCTCCAATCAAATTCTTTTGCAAAGATATCTGTTGCGATGAACAAAAACCGATAAAGTTTTTAAAATCGAACCCGCCTTCGCGGTGTCCGTTACTGTAATTTTAACATATTCCCCCGATTTTAGCAAGTTTATTGCGAGCGTTGGTAACATTTTTTTGCCCGCGCGCTTATTATGAAGTATAAAGCGATTCGCCGAACCGTGCGAAACGGACGGAATTAAACCGATACATACGGCGAAGAGCAGATTAAACGGAGGAAATATTATGAACGGATTTTGTTTTGACCAGAATAACTGCTGTTTATGGATTTTGATCATCCTGCTCATTCTTTGCGTATGCAAAAGCGGTTGTTTATGCGGCTTTTTGAATAGCTGTTACGCCGTGCCCGCCGCGATCGCGCTGGCATATTGTTTATGCAAGAACGGCGGTTTCGGCGGCTTAGGCTGCGGTTGCAACAATGGCTGCGGCTGCTGCAAATAACATGTAAACGCTTAAAACGCTCACCCGATCGGGCATACGGATTTTTCCGTATGCCTTTATCATTTCCATACGTTTTTAAAAAAATACCCGCCGCGGCGTAAGCAAACGCCGCGGCGGCAATATAATTACTGTTTTTTCTGCATGAGCGTTTCGATCATCGCGGCGGCGTTTTCCATGAAATCGCCTTCAAACAACTCGATCAGCCCGCGGTCGCCCTGCTTGGCGAGCTCCGGCTTGACGGGAATTTCCGCAAGCAGCGGCAAGGAATATTCCTCGCACACCTTTTTCACCGCGCTTTCGCCGAAGAGATACATCTTTTCCCCGCATTTCGGACATTCGAGGTAGCTCATGTTCTCCACCACGCCGAGCACGGGAATGTTCATCATGTTCGCCATTTTGACCGCCTTTTCCACGATCATGGAAACGAGCTCCTGCGGGGACGCCACCACCACGATGCCGTCCACGGGGAGCGACTGGAACACCGTCAAAGGCACGTCGCCCGTTCCGGGGGGCATATCGACGAACATATAATCGACGTCGTTCCAGATGACGTCCGTCCAGAATTGCTGCACCACGCCGCCAATGACGGGACCGCGCCACACCACGGGATCGCTTTCGTTTTCCAAGAGCAGGTTGATGCTCATGATTTCGATGCCCGTTTTGCTTTTCACCGGCAAAAGACCTTGCTCGCCGCCCTGCGCCCGCTCTTTAATGCCGAACATTCTCGGAATGGAGGGGCCGGTGACGTCGGCGTCCATGACGGCGGTTTTATAGCCGCGGCGGTTGAAGAGGACGGAGAGCATCGACGTAACCATCGATTTTCCCACGCCGCCCTTGCCGCTCACCACGCCGATCACGCGCTTGATATTGCTCAGCTCGTGCGGCTTTTTCAAAAAACTTTCCTTTTCCTTTCTCTCCCCGCAATCGGCGCTGCAGTTCGAGCAATCGTGCGTACATTCGCTCATATTTTTTCTCCTTTTATTCCAGTCCTTTCGCCTTGCGCTTCAACCGCGTTTCGGTGTCCAGCGTCTTTTTGCGTATGCGCAGGCTTTTGGGCGTTACTTCCAGCATTTCGTCGTCGTTGATATATTCCATGCACTCTTCGAGGCTCATGATTTTCGGCGTTTCCAGCCGCAGCGCGTCGTCGCTGCCGGAGGCGCGCATATTGGTCATGTGCTTTTTCTTGCACACGTTTACGCTGATATCCTCCGCCTTGGGCGATTCGCCCACCACCATGCCCTCGTAAACCGGCGTGGAGGGGGTGATGAACAGCTTTCCCCTGCCCTGCGCGTTGAACAGCCCGTAGGTGACCGCCTCGCCCGATTCGAAGGCGACGAGCGAACCCGTCTGGCGGCGGACGATGTCCCCCTTATAGGGCTGATATTCCAAAAACAGCGTGTTGAATACGCCCTCGCCGCGGGTATCGGTGAGGAACTGGTTTTTATAGCCGAACAGCCCGCGCGAAGGAACGGCAAATTCCAGCCGTATGCGCGAACCGATGTTTTCCATCTGCAAAAGCTCGCCCTTGCGCTCCCCCATAGAGGAAAACACCGTGCCCGTTTTATCCTCCGGCACGTCCACGACGAGGCGCTCGATGGGCTCGTATTTTACGCCGTCGATCTCCTTATACAGCACCTTGGGCGCGCTCACCTGAAACTCGTAGCCGCCGCGGCGCATGTTTTCGATTAAAATGGAAAGGTGCATTTCCCCCCTGCCGCACACGCGGTAGGAGTCGGCGGAGTCGGTTTCCTCCACGCGGAGAGATACGTCCTTCAAAAGCTCCTTAAAGAGCCTGTCCCGCAAGTGGCGGGTGGTTACGAATTTTCCCTCTTTGCCGGCGAAGGGCGAATCGTTGACGGAAAAGGTCATTTCCACCGTGGGTTCGCTGATCTTGACGAAGGGCACCGCCTCGATCTTCTGTTTGGAGCACACGGTGTCGCCGATGGAGATGTTTTCCAGCCCCGAAAAACAAACGATGTCCCCCGCGACCGCCTGTTCGACGGGCACGCGCGCCAGCCCTTCGATCTGATAGAGCGCGACGATCCTGCCCGAGGAGGTTTTCCCCTCGATATTGTAGTTGCACACCGCGACCTCGTCGTTGACGCGCACCTTTCCGCGCTCGATCCTGCCGATGCCGATCCTGCCGACGTAATCGTTATAATCGATGGAGGAAACGAGCAGCTGCAATTCGCCCTGTTCGTCCGCCGTCTGCGGCTCGAAATGGCTGACGATCGCCTCGAACAGCGGTTTTAAATCCTCGCCCTCCGTCAGCGGATCGAGCGACGCCGTGCCGTTCCTGCCCGAGCAGAACACGATGGGGCTCAACAGCTGATCGTCGGTGGCGTTAAGCTCCAAAAGCAGTTCCAAAATCTCTTCCTTCACTTCCTCGCTGCGGGCGTCCGGACGGTCGATCTTGTTGACGACGATGATGAGTTTATGCCCCAGATCGAGGGCTTTTTGCACGACGAAACGGGTTTGCGGCATCGGACCTTCGCAGGCGTCCACCAGCACCAGAACGCCGTTCACCATCTTCAGAACGCGCTCCACCTCCCCGCCGAAATCGGCGTGCCCCGGCGTATCCACAATATTGATTTTAATCCCTTTATAGGAGGCGGAGGTATTCTTCGCGAGAATGGTGATGCCGCGTTCCCGTTCGAGATCGCCCGAATCCATCACCCTGTCCTGCACGGACTGATTGTCGCGGAATACACCGCCTTGTTTTAACATTTCGTTGACCAACGTGGTCTTGCCGTGATCGACGTGCGCGATGATCGCCACGTTTCTTAAATCGTCTCTTCTTATCAAAAGCGTAAGCTCCCTTGTTTATTTCACCCTATTCCCCGTTTCCGTCAATCCTGCGGCGTTTCGGCAAAGTAATGCAAAAGCGCGATGAGCGTTTTGCCGTCCCGAATCCGACCGTCTTTCATCATTTTTTTCACTTCTTTTTCTTCGATCCATTCCCCCGTCAGAAACTCGTTTTCGTCGGGATGCGCCGTGCCTTGACCGAACGAACGGCAGCGGTAAATATATATTTTTTCCTCGCTGTACCCCGGCGTGGGATACGTTACGTATAAAAGCTCCACCGCGTGCGCCTTTAAGCCGCATTCTTCCTCGAGCTCCCGCACGGCGGTGCTTTCGGGGTTTTCCCCCTTTTCCAGCTTGCCCGCGGGAATTTCGTACAAAACCTCGCCCATCGCGTAACGGAACTGCTTTACGAAGAGGATTTTTCCCTCCTTCACGGCGAGCACGCAGCTGCCGCCGTTGTGCTCCACGATTTCCCTGCGGCTCGTTTTACCGTCGGGCAGCAGCACGACGTCGTTGCGGACAGACAATATCTTGCCCGCGTACACGGTGTTTTTTTCGACGGTTTTTTCGGTAAAATCCATATTAAACCAGCTTTCCTTCCTTCAGTATTTTTGCGATTTTCACCGCATTCATGGCGGGATTTTTCAACCCCTCGCTCATAAACATATACCCCGAAAAGGCGGTTTTTATGCGCGAACGGTCGCTTTCTTCCAGCGCGGAATAAAACCCCCTCAAAACGCTCAGCGCGTAGGTCAGGCGGCTTTCCTCCAGCCCCGCCGCAAGCAGGGTGTTTTCGTCCTTTTCCACCAGCCGTTTGACGACGGACAGCACGTCCTCGTCCACCGCGGCGTCCTCGGGCAGCTTACGCGCCTTCATAAACCCCGCCTTGAAGGGCGCGTTTTCCGCCGCGTTTTCCTGCAATCCGTCGAAAATCAGCTTGACGGCGTTGCGGAACGGCTTGACGAAGCTGCCGGTAAACAGGGCGTACGAGCCGAACAGACTGCCGTCCCCGTAAAAAAAGGTCTTCATGAACGCGCCGAGGTCGATTTCTCCCGAATCGATTTTCAACAGCACGGAAAAAACCAGCGCGATCATCTCCTTCGTCGCCTTGGGCGGGAGATATTCCGCGCGGTTGGGGGTATCCTCCGACGCGACGAAACTGCGCGTAAAAGTGTCCTCGAAATCGAAATCCTTCAGACAGCTGCCGATGAGCTGCATCATGTCGGGGGACGCGGCTATGGCTTTGAGCGTTCCCGCAAGCCGCGCGTCGGCGAAAATATACTTTGAATCGATGAGCTCGTCCGCCCGCCGTAAAAATTCTTCCACACCGCTTTGCATAAAGCCCCTCCTTTTCCCGACCGCGCACGACGCGGCAATCACGGGTTTCTTATTTATTTTAGCATAGTTTTTTAAAAAACGCTATGATTTTACGGAATTTTTGAAAATTTTAGCGAATTGTGTTTACAAAACGGGATTTTATGATATAATATATTTGCTACAACCGACAAACGGGTTGCCGGCGGGCGGAACGCGCGGCGTTTTTACGAAAGGGGCAAAAATACACAAGGGGTTAAATATGCAGGTTAAAGGCGATTCTTCTTTAAATAAATTGATCATTTTGTTCGTTTTCGATAAAATGGAAGTCCCTTTATCCGAAAATACCCTGCTCGACATGTGCTGTTCGAGCAACAACTGGATCGCGTATATGGACTGCCAGCCCATTCTCGCCCAGCTGATCGAACACGGCTTTATTTACGAAATCGCCGCGTCCGGCGAGCCGATGTACACCATCACCCCCGACGGCAGGGTGTGTTTGGCGAACTTTTTCGTGAAGATCCCCGCCAGCACGCGCGAGGAAATTTCGCTGTTTGTGAAAAACAACCGCACGAAATACCGCAGAAAGCAGGAATGCGTTGCCGATTATTACATGAACAAGGACGGCACCTATACCGTTTATCTGAAGATCATAGAGCCCATTCAGCCGCTTTTGGAGCTGAAATTCGTCGTGCCCAACCGTCAGGCGGCGAAGGACGTTTATAAAAAATGGGAGGAAAAGGCGGCAAACCTTTATTCCCTCATTTACGAGAATTTGGTAGACTAACCTTAAGGAGGACATATATAATGCAAACTTACATTACGAAAGGAACGTGCTCTCGGCAGATTATTTACGACGTTACGGCGGACAACAAGGTCACCGGCGTGAAGTTCATCGGCGGATGCTCGGGCAACCTGCAAGCGGTGTCCCGCTTGGTGGAAGGCAAGGACATCGACGAGGTGATTTCCCTTTTGAAGGGCATCAAGTGCAGGAGCAACACCTCCTGCGGCGACCAGTTCGCCCTCGCCCTTACCGAATACAAGCAAAGACATTCGGCGGAATAAAAACGACATCAAAAATCCGCGGCGTAATCGCCGCGGATTTTTTATTTTATAAATCGCATTCGAGCTGACAGTCAAACGGTTCTTTTTCCGCGTGCGCGGCGCAGATTTGCACCGCGTCCCTGCACCCCATCGCCAAGTAAAACGCCTGCGTTTCCACGGCGGAATGGGCGGAAATATAGAGCTTTTTTCCGCCGAGCGCCTTTGCGCTTTTTTTTGCATAACCGAAAAGCGCGCTGCCGATTCCCCCGCCCCGCCTGTCGGCGGAAACGTGCAAAGACGTAAGATCGCGGTAATCTTCCATGCCCGCCATGGGCGCGGACTCCACCGAAACGAATCCCTTAAGCTTTCCGTTTTCAAACGCGCCGATCACCGCGCCGCCCGTGTTTACGGTGTTTTGCAGACACTGCACCAAAAACGCGTAATCGCTTTCGCTCCAATCGTCGACAAACGGATCGCTTTGAATCCGCCATGCGCCGCCGACCTTCCGCCGGCAAGCGGTTACGACTTGTTTTCTGTTAAAATGCGCGAACAGCGCCCGATCGATTTCCCCTGATAAAAGCGTGCGGTAAACGGTCACGGCTTTCCCTCCGTAAGCGGTTTGCCCGCCTATTCCTCGTCGATTTTCTTTAAAATATCGTCCTCGTCGTCCTCCGAAACGCGGGGCGGCTTTACGATTTCCTCCGGCGCGAGATAATACTTTTTGCCGGTGGTGGTATACTGGCTCACGAAACGGAAGCAGATGAGAATGAGCGTGGTCAGCGGAAAGGTGAGCAATAATCCCGTCATCACGGTGAAGAGCCCCGCCGTCACGTTTACGTAAAGCATGATGATATTGATGCTCAGATAGTTGTTGAATTTCCGCATAAAATCCTTACGGGGCACTTTCACGCTTTCACGGAACGCCTTCGCGGCGGGGATTTTATCGGCGACGATGTTCGGCATGAAGTCGGAGGCGAACACCTGCTTGAGCGAGATGAGCACCACGAACACCAGCACCGCGAAAAACATCGTAACGATGCCCGCGGGGCTTACCCAGATGATAAACAGGCATAAGCTGACCGCCGCCGACATAAACGCCAGCGACACGGCGACGTCGATGAGCGAATACAAACTCGCCCTGCCGAGGTTTTTGAAGATACCGACGGTAAAGCTCGTTTCCGTCAACGAGGACATATAGTCGTTGACCACCTGCCCCAGCGCGAAATCCGCGATGTTGTTGAAAAACATCCCGACGAAATAGAACGCGGCGAGCGCGCCGCCGAGCCCCGCGATTTTGCCGATATTTCCGCTCACGTAGGCGGTAAATTCCGAAAGATAGGCGGCAAACGCCTGCTGTTCCTCGCCAAAGACCATATCGGGCACGAAAATCGCCTTGAGCAGATCGCCCAGCGAGGCGACGAGCTTATCCAGACTGCTCGCCTCGATCAGATATTGGAAATTCGGCAGCAGCACGAACACGCCGACGAGCACCAGCACGGCGAACACGATGAGCTTATATAAAAGCACCTTGAACGTCGCGCCGAAGTTCGCAAAAATCAGTTTGATTGCGTTTTTTAATCTCATAACTTCCTCACTTTTTCTTTTTACGCGTAAAGAACGCATACAAGGCGACGGCGGCGAGCAGCAGCGCCGAAACGCCCGCCAAAACGTAAAACACCGTTGCGATGACGCCGTATTTCAAAAGGGAAAACACGATGCCGCCGCTTAAGCACACGATGAGCGCCGCGCAGATGACGGCGACGAGCAAAAAACCGTTATTCTTCATTTTTCTTCTCCAAAATCAGCGTGAAAGGACCTTCGTTGACCTGCGTTATTTTCATATCCGCGCCGAACACGCCGCGCTTTAAGGGCACCGCCGCCTGCAAAAGCTCCGCCGTATAGCAATAAAGTTCCTCCGCACGGGCGGGCGTTTCCGCCTCTAAAAAATCGGGACGGTTGCCGTGCGACGCGTTGCCGTACAGCGTGAACTGGGATACGAAGAGCACTTCCCCGCCGACGTCCGCGATCGAACGGTTGGTTTTGCCGTTCTCGTCCTCGAAAATACGGAGAGCCGGAATTTTCTTCGCAAAATACTGCGCTTGTTTTTCCGTATCGCCCTTGCCTACGCCGAAATAAACCACCAACCCCTTTCCGATTTCGGAAACGAGCTTGCCTTCCGCTTCCAGCCTTGCCGACGATACGCGCTGAATGACCGCTTTCATAAATTTATCCTTAACCTATTTTATCATATCATTTAAATGCGCGTTTGACAATGAATTTTTACGAATTTTACCGCGTTTTTTGCCGATTGTTGACAAACGCTATCGGACTTGTTATAATGAAATCATGAATCAGGAAACCGAAATATTGTTAAACGCGCTGAAAGCGGTTTTGCACGGGGAATCCCCCGACGCGGAAAATCTGCCGCGCGCGGCGGGCTTGGCGAAAAAACATTCCGTGCTCAACATACTCGCGCCGACGCTGTTAAAAAGCGCAAACGAAAATTTGCGCGACAGGGTGATGGCGTTTTACGCGGAATATCTTTCGCAGCAGGAATCGCTCAAATCCGCCGCCGAGGAGCTTTTCGGCGAGCTTGAAAAGCGCAATATCCCCTATATGCCGTTGAAGGGATATTACCTTAAGCAACTTTATCCCGATCCGCTGATGCGCAGCTCCTGCGACTTGGACGTGCTATTTAAAGAGGAGCGCACGAAAGAGGTGAAGGCGCTGATGACCGATCTGGGCTATAAGCTGTTCATTGCCAACGACCACCACATGTGCCATACGCGGGAAAACGTGACGGTGGAAATGCACTATATTCTGAGCGAAACGCCCCTCCCCGATTATTACGACGGCGTTTTTTCCCGCCTTACTCACGCCGAAGGGAGTTTATATCATTTTTCCGACGAGGATTTTTATATCTTTTTGCTTGTGCATATGTGGCATCATTTTAAAGCGGGAGGCACGGGCATACGCTCCGTGATGGATATTTACGTTTACCGCACGCAAAAGCCCGCGCTCGACGAAGAATATCTCCAGCGCGAGCTGAAAAAGCTGCAGCTCGTTTTGTTTGAAGAAAAATTAAAAAAACTAGCGTTTTTCTGGTTCGGAGACGGGGACGGCGAAGGCACGGACGAGCTTGCCGAATTCATTTTAAAAAGCGGCGTTTACGGCACGACGCAGCACGCCGCCGCGGCGGGCACGGCGAAGATGGGAAAGACGAAATATTTCTTTTCGCGCGTGTTTCCGCCGGCGAAGGATATGAAAAAAGCCTATCCTGTCTTGGAAAAATGCATCCTTTTATTGCCCTTTTGTTACATCGCCCGCATCTTTACCGCGCTGTTTAAACGCCCCGAACGGCTGAAAAGCAACGCCGGCGCACTGCTCGGCGCGGACGGGGAAAAGGTTGCGAAAATGAAAGATCTGTTCGACGATTTGGGCATATGAGTCTATAAACGTCAAAAGCCGCGCGGTTAAAACCGCGCGGCTTTTCTTTTAACTTGTATTTTAATGTTGTTTACGCGAGGATGAGCGCCGTCAGATCCATGGGATCGACGATTTTTCCGCCCTTATAAACGCGCATGTTGCCGCTGGCGATTTCGTCGATTAAGATGACGTTGCCGTCCTTATCGTAGCCGAATTCGAACTTGATGTCGTAAAGCTGCATGCCCTTTTTCGCCAGATCGTCGGCGACGAGCTTCGTTATGCAAAGCGTTTGCTCCTTCATGCTGTCGTACATTTCGGGAGTCATTACGCCCAGCACCGCGAGCGCGTCCTTCGTGACGAGGGGATCGCCCTTCGCGTCGTCTTTAAAGGTCGTTTCCACATAGCCGCCCTCGATTTTCGTGCCGTCCTCGATATACGCGCCGTAACGGCGGATAAAGCTGCCCGTGGCAACCAGACGGCAGATGACTTCCAGCCCCTTTCCGAACACCTTTGCGGAAAGCACTTCCATGGTGGCGTTTTCGATATCCGCGGAAACGTAATGCGTCTTTACGCCGGCTTTTTTGAGCAGTTCGAAGTAATAAACGGAGGTTTTCAGATTCGCCTTGCCCATGCCCTCGATGGTCAGACCGACGGCGTTTTCACCGGGATCGAACTTTCCGTCTTTACCCGTGCAGTCGTCTTTGAATTTCAGCAGTACGTTGCCGTTTTCCAGCGCGAACACGTCTTTCGTTTTGCCCGTATAAAGTTTCTTCATCTTGCATAACTCCTTAAAAAGAATTTTAACATTTTAGTTATACCATATTTTCCCCGCAAAAGCGAATGATTTTACGGTATTTTTTTAAAATTTTGCGGAGTTTTTTCTTTCGGATTCCGTCACTTTTCGCATAAAACGAGGGCGTAATCCCACGGGGCGGGATTTTTGAGGGTTATTTTTACGCCGTTTGCCGTGCGTTCCGCGTCCGCCGCACAAAGGCTGCCGTCCGCGGCGATCAGGCTGATTTTCTTATAGTCGCCTTTGATTTCCGCGTAAAGGTTCACGTCCGCGTCCATACTGCAGTTCATCGCGCAAAGCAGCGCGTTTTCCTCGCTTTCGCGGCAGACAAGGTGCGTTCTGCAATCGCCGTACGCCTTTGCGGGCATGCCGCCCGCAAGGAAATCGAGCACGTTCATGATCTGCGACTGTTTTTCCCTGCATTTGCAGAATTCCGGAAAGAAATTGCCCATCACGCACACTCTGCCGCCGAGCTCGTTTTCGTATACCGTGCAGCTCGGACCTTTCATTTCGTGATTGATGTTTTCGAGATTGCTTATGACCTCGCACCCCGCTTGCGGGCGATAGGTATACACGTCCTTATCCTTGTAGCAATCCCAGAAATTCATATAAACGTCGCGCTTATACCCCGCATATTGCCCGTTGAAGCGGCTGTCGGTAAAGCGTTCGCTCATGCCGTTATTATAGGCGTTTTCGATTTCCACGCCGCAATAGCACGCGAACCCGCGCGAAGAAAGTTCGTAAAACGCCTCCCCGTCGAGCATCACGCCGCCTTTTAACGCATTCAAAATTTCTTCGTCATCCATCGCCCTTACGTTGCCACCGCAAAGAATGAGCGCGCACGCGTCCTCGGCGCGCGCGGCGAGAGGCACGCCGATTTCCCCGAACGCAAGGCAGGCGTTTTGATTGCCGTAAACGCCTTTATTTTTGCCCTTATGCGAATACGTTACGATTTTATCCCACTGCGCGGCGCGGCTGCGGACGGTATCCATCAACCGCTGATAGCTGCCGATGAACGCGTTATACAAGACGCCGTTGCAGCCGTACATCAGCGAAAGGGCGCACTCCGTTTTAATGAGCGTCTGCGACTTTGCAAACTCCTGATAGGGGAAATTTTCGAATTCGTACTGAATGTCCTCGATATATTCGGGGAACAGCGCGATCTGTTTGCCGACGTCGAAGCCCTTGCGAATGACGTCGTTCGGTCTGTCGTCGTGATAGAACCCGCCCCCCGGTCTGCCCATGGTCGCCTTAAAGCGGTTGAGCCATTCCACCTCGCTCCACTCGGGCGAAGTCATAAAGCCGGTTTTTATCGACGGATCGACGGAGTGTATCGCCTCCTCGATTTTCCCCGCAACGAAGTCGAATTTGGAAATGCGGAAAGCGTCGAATGCCTTTTTCACCTTTTCGTCGGCGTTTATCGCCGCGACGAGCGATTCCCGATCGAACTTTCTGCCGTATTCCGCGGAAAAATCCGCCACGCATTTCGGACAGAAACAAGGATTCGCTACGCCGTGACGGGGAATGCGGAAGTCGTCGTCGATCCAGATAAACGCGGGTCCGCTTCGGGCGACGAGCTTATAACGCTCGGTGATGTATTCGAGGTATTCTTCCGTGTTGATGCACATGCAGGAGCGGGAAACGGAGCCGTCATCGCCGACCATCGTCTGCATGGGCGGCTTGGGAAGCACGTCGAACCCTTCGTCGATGTGCCCTATGGTCGCCAGCACGTTGACGCCCACGCTCTTCACCCCCGCCGCGCGGTATTGCTCCATTCTGTCCTTCATGACGGCGGAAGATTTTTTCTGCCATTCGAGCGGCCAGTAGCCATGGTGCGAATATTCCACGAAAAGGGTGATTTCGTCGATGATATCGTTATTCTTTTTTACGAATTTCAGATTTTCGGCGAAAGCCTCGTCTTTAAAGTACAGATTATAACCGAAACGGTATGCTTTTTTCATAATGCTTTTCTCCTTACGATAACAGTTTATCACAACGCGCGGCGCAATGCAACTTGTTTTTTATCCGAAACGTGCGTTTTTGTTCACAAGAAACGGCTTAACCGAACGGGTGCAAAAACTCATGTCCGAATTGTGCCTAAATTTTTAAAAACGCAATATATAGCATATAAAACAAAAGAAGAACTACTAAATATAGCAGTTCTTCTTTTTGGTGTGAAGGATGGGACTTGAACCCACACGGATAACCATACGCCCCTCAAACGTACGCGTCTGCCAATTCCGCCACCCTCACAAGCACAAATTATTTTAATGTATTTGTTGCGTTTTGTCAAGAGTTTCGCAACCGTTTTTTTATAAATTATAAATCTTTTGATATTTTTCTTGAAACCGCAGCGTTTTCCTTACGTGATTTTCCGTTTCTTTGTAGGGAATTAAAGAAAATCTGACGCCGTCGGGCGAATACCGATCGTCTTTCAGCCAAAGCGAAACGTTCCCTTCCCCCGCGTTATACGCCGCGAGCACCGTGGCGGGATGGCTGAATTTTTTCGTGAGATACCAAAGATAGTAACACCCGAACGCGACGTTTGTTTCGGCGTCGAACACATCGTAATCCGCCACCTTGAACTTGGAGGCGATAAACGCCGCCGTGGCGTCGGTAAGCTGCATCAGCCCCTTCGCGCCCTTGCCGCTTTCCGCCCCCGCGTCGAACCCCGATTCCGTTTTGATGAGCGCGTAAACGAGCGAGCTTTCCAGCCCGAACGCCTCCGCGTATTTTTCCACGTGCTCGGCATATCCCAGCGGATAAAGCCACCGCCGCTCCGCGAAACGGTAAAAAGAGAACAGCGCGAGCGCCGAAAGCGCGGCGACCGCGATGACCGCCGCCCGTTTCACCCACGCCTTATTTTTGCTTTCCATACGAAAAGTTTATGCAAAAACCGCGCGGTTTATACGGCTGCGCCCGCCGTCAGCGCTTCGATCAGCGCCCTCGTTTTTTCCTCCAACGCCGCCAAATCGCCGTCGTTTTTCAGTATGCGGCAGCCGCCGAAATCGTACGTTTCGTAATCGATTTGCGCCGTCATGCGCGCGGCGATCTGCTCCTCGGTCAGGTTGCTGCGCTTCATAACGCTTTTCACCCGCGCGTCTTTTTCCCGCAAAACGACGATCACCTCGTCGAAATGATGTTTCAGCCCGCTTTCAAAGAGCAGGGGCACTTCGTAAAAGGCGATTTTTTCGCCCGCGGTTTCCGTTTCCATCGCCGCCATGATGCGCGGATGCGTGAAAGCGTCAAGCTCCGACCTGCGCTTTTCGTCGGCAAAAATCTCCTCCGCAAGCGCCCGCCTGTCGAGGCGCAGCGGAATGCCGTGCACCGCGGAAGGAAAGAGTTTTTTCAGTTCCTTCAAAAACATCTGCTCCCCGCAAAGGCGCGCGTAAGTATCGTCGCACGACGCGACCTTAAAACCCATTTTGCGCACGACGTCCGCCGCCGCGCTCTTTCCGCTGCCGATACCCCCCGTGATCGCTATTTTCATATTTTTCACCGCCTATTTCGCATCGTACCACGTTTCCCCGCACTCGGTTTCCACCGTGAGCGGCACCTTCAGTTTCACCGCGTTTTCCATTTCCGTCACGAGCAGTTTTTCCACCTCTTCCCGCTCCGACTTCAAACAGTCGATGATGAGTTCGTCGTGCACCTGCAAGATCAGCCGCGAACAATACCCGCCTGCTTTCAGCTTATCGAAAACGTTGACCATGGCGACCTTGATGATGTCCGCGCTGCTGCCCTGCAAGGGCATGTTCATCGCCGCGCGCTCGCCGAACATGCGCTGATTGTAGTTACTCGATTTCAGCTCCCTGATATACCGTTTTCTGCCGAGCAGCGTGGAGACATAACCGTGTTCCTTGGCAAATTCCACGTTTTTATCCATATACGCCTTGACTTCGGGATATTTTTCAAAATAAGTGCGGATATACTCCCTCGCCTGCGACGTGGATATTTTCAGATTTTTCGCCAACCCGAATTCGCTGATGCCGTAGATGATGCCGAAATTGACCGCCTTGGCGCTGCGGCGCATCTGCGGCGTGACGGCTTCCTTTTTTACGCCGAACACCGTAGCCGCCGTGGCGGTGTGGATATCCTCCTGCTCGTTATACGCCTTAATCAGCGCGGGACATTCGGAAAAATGCGCGAGCAGGCGCAGTTCGATTTGCGAATAGTCCGCGCCGACGAGGATATGCTCCCCGTCCCGCGGAATGAAAAAGCGGCGGATTTCCTTACCGAGCTCGTCGCGTACGGGAATATTCTGCAAGTTCGGTTCCTTGCTGGAAAGCCTGCCCGTCGTCGTGACGAGCTGATTGAACGAGGTGTGCACCAACCCCGTTTTCGGCTCGATCAACGGCTTGAATCCCTCGATGTAGGTGGAATACAGCTTTTGCAGCTGACGATATTTTAAGATGAGCGGCACGATTTCGTGTTCCGAGACGAGCTCTTCCAGCACTTCCGCCGAAGTGGAATAGCCCGTTTTGGTCTTTTTCGCGTGTTTCAGCCCCAACTTTTCAAAGAGCACTTTGCCGAGCTGCTGGGGCGAATTGAGGTTGAAATTCTCACCCGAAAGAAGGTGAATGCGCGCCTCCAGATTTTTCAGTTCTCCGGCGTAGAGCGCGCCCATCTCCTCCAACGCGGCGCGGTCGATTTTAAATCCCTCCCGCTCCATGGAATACAACACGTAAACGAGGGGCAGTTCCACCTCTTTATAGAGCTTTTCCATGCTCTCCTCCGCCATTTTTGCGGAAAGCGCGCGGTAAATTTCGCAAAGCGAACGCCCCTGCGCCTGATCGGAAACGCCGTATTCCCCGCAGACGGAAGCGAATTTTTCATCCCTGCCGGAAAAATCCGCGAGGTATTTGATGACGGAAACGTCCTCGAAACGCGCGGAAAAACGCACGTCCATGCCGTCGAAACGGTGCATTAAATCCTTTAAATTATAGGTGACGATTTTTTTATCCGACTGCACGACGGGGCAAAGCGCGTCCACCGCTTCGGAATATAAAACGCCCTCGTCGAAAAACCCCTCTTTCACCTTGACGAGATACTCGGTTTTGCCGTCGTATACGTGGAGATTTTCTTCAAAAACGACGTAAAGCGGATCGGCTGCGAGCGCGGAGCAAAGCGCCGTTTTATCCTTGATTTCCGTAACGGATTGTTCCGCCGCCGCGACGGGTACCCGTTCCGCGGCGAAAAGTTCTTCCTTTTTGGAAAGCAGGCGGAATTCGAGCTCCGTGAATTTCGCTTTCAGCTCCGCGGGAAAGGGCTGCACGAGTTTCATGTCGTCCAGCTTATAGGAAATGTCGGCGTGCGTTTCGATGGTGGCGAGCGTTTTCGAAAGGCGGCAGTTTTCCTCGTCGGCGATGAGCCGTTCCTTCAATTTGCCGGTGATTTCCCCGATATGCCCGTACACGCCCTCCGCCGTTCCGTATTTTTCCAAAAGAAGTTTCGCCGTCTTTTCGCCGACGCCCGCAACGCCGGGAATATTGTCGGAAGCATCCCCCATCAACGCTTTCAGTTCGATGACCTGCGCCGGCTCGATGCCGGTTTTTTCGCGGAAATTATCCGCGCTGAGCACGTCTAAATCGCTGAGCCCTTTTTTCGTGAAATATACTTCCGTGCACTCGTCCACCAGCTGAAACGCGTCCCTGTCGCCCGTGACGATAACGGTGGGGATTTTTTCGTTTTTCGCCACCGTGCCGATGATGTCGTCCGCCTCCCAGCCGGCTTTTTCGAGCATATGGATACGCATTACGGAAAGCACTTGCTTTAAAAGGGGAATCTGCGGGCGCAAATCCTCCGGCATGGGCTTGCGCGTGCCTTTGTATTCGGCAAACATTTCGTGGCGGAAAGTCGGCGCGTGCACGTCGAATGCGACCGAAAGGTGCGACGGAGAAATGTCCTTGATCGCCTTTAGGAGCATATTCATAAAGCCGAACACCGCGCCGGTGGGCACGCCGTTTTTCGTCATCATGGGCGGATTTGCGTAAAAAGCGCGGTTGATTAAACTGTTCCCGTCGATCAAAACTAATTTTTCCATAAAACCCCGTCAAATTTCTTGATTTTTGCAGCAAATTGTGGTATGATTTATCAGCAATTGAATTTAATGTAATCATTTTAACAAATTGCGCAAAAAAATGCAAGCCTTACCGTAATCGTTTGCAGTTTTATAAAAATAATTTGCCGCCGTGGTGAAATTGGCAGACGCACGGGACTCAAAATCCCGCGGTAGAGATACCGTGTCGGTTCGACCCCGACCGGCGGCACCAGCAAAAAGGTGCGCCCCATGACATATGTCATGGGGCGCACCTTTTTGCGTAAAAGATCTTTTTTAAGGAGCAGATTAAAACTTCAAAAGTCGGGTAAGATACAATGTTTTCCCGACTTTTTGTCAGTCTGCTTTTTCAAATTCCAAACGACGACATGCGCCGTTGCCGCAAAGGTCGTTTACGATGATGCCCCTGTTCATCAGCGTGCTGCCGCGAAAACACTTTTGCGAGCTATTATCGCGGTATACCCAATACGGATTAAGTCCCCGCAAACGAACGATTTCCCAACATTTATTGTAATCGCCGTTTAATTGCAGTACGGTAACGAACGTTTTTGTTTTGTCTTTCGATACGACTTGCTGTATTGCCGTGCGATTGCCATATTCGAAAGGACTTTTTAAGCGGTAAAACGCCCCGTCCGCCGCCCAATCTCTTGTTTGCGCATACTGCCGGTTGAAATCGGCTATTTTGCGGGTATCTTCTTCGGAAAGCCGCCGCACGTCGAACTCATAGCCCAAGGAAAAATGAGCGGACGTAAGATATCGGAACTCCAGCGAAGAGCTTTGAAACGTACTGCCGCCGATCCCGCGCGTGATATGAGAAGAAATGACGGCGGGCGGATACGCCAACGTTGCCGCGTACTGCATTTTAACCCTGTCGAAGGGATTCGTGTTATCGCTCAGCCATATTTGCGGCGAAAAGCAAAGCATGCCTAAATCAAAACGTCCGCCCCCGCCGCTGCAATTTTCAAAAAACACCTGCGGATAAGCCGTGCGTAAACGTCGATACAATTCATAAACGCCGAGTATGTAACGGTGCGCCGCCTCCCCCTGCCTTGTTGCCGGCAACGCGTTGCTGCCGATTTCCGTAAGATAGCGGTTCATATCCCATTTTACATAAGCGATATTGACCTCTTCCAGCAATTTTGAAAGTTTTCCGTAAAGATAATCGACCACAGCAGCGTTACCCATATCGAGCACCAGCTGATTGCGCTGAACGGAGGGCGCTCTGCCGGTCGTCAAACACCATTCGGGGTGATCCTTAAAAAGTTCGCTTCGCTCATTGACCATTTCCGGTTCGATCCAGATGCCGAAATTCAGTCCTAATCCGTTGATTTGTCGAACGGTTTCCGCAAGTGACGGAAACTTTTCAGCGTCGATATCCCAATCGCCCAATCCAGCAGTATCGTCGATACGATTTTTAAACCAACCGTCATCTAAAACGATTGTATCGATCCCGAGCGCAACGGCTTTTTTTGCACACTCCGATAAAAGCTTATCGTTTACATTAAAAAAGAATCCTTCCCACGTATTGAGTACAACGGGGCTTTTTTGCCCCTTAGGCAGAATATTGCGAAGGATGTGGCGGTGAAAATTACGCGACATTCCGCCAAATCCCCGAGAGCTGAACGTCAACAGCGCTTCCGGCGTGCAAAAACTTTCCCCTGCGCACAGCGTCCATTCGAAACCGTCGGGATTGATTCCCGTAAGCAAGCGCACGCTCCCCTTGTGCGTACGTTCCGCCTCGTTCAGAAAACTGCCGCTGTAAATCAGATTAACGCCTAAAACTTCTCCGCAGTCTTCCGTAGCGTTTTTCGCTGCGATTGCAATAAACGGATTGAGTTTATGGGAGGTTGTTCCCGCAACGCTGCCGAAACAAAGTTTCCCCTCGGGCAAAACGCATTGTTGAAAGCGCTGTTCGCAAGCGTACCCCCCCGCTAAAGTGACTGCGGTTTGATCGTCATAATAAAAATCCAAGCAAAAACTCGCCGCCTTTTCGATAAACGCGTCGCTCTTTCCCAAGTTGGTAATTTTCTGATATCTGGCGATAATGTTTTCTTGCTCGTAAACGCCGTAGTAAAGTTTCAGCTCCGTTTCGGACAATTCGTCGAAGAGCGTTACGATAAGCGTCTGCATGCCCTCCGCAGCACGAGAGCACGGCAGCCCGTCCGGATATTCTCTGCCGTCGATAATTTCGTGAGAAACGTATTGAAAGAGCGCGTCTCTGCATCCGTTTTCACGGCGAAGTCTTAGCGCGTCGGCGCGTAAATCCCCCGCTCCGAAACAGGAATATTCCTGCATTTCGGTATCGAGAGAAAAACCTTTGCCGAACTCCTTCACGTACGGGGAAAACTCATAAACCTGACTGTTTACATAACCGGAAACGTCGGTATCGTCTATTTTTTCACCGCAATAAACATGCGCAAGATACTTATCGTAGCGGAGTCGGAAAATATAACTTATGTTTTGGGTATCCAGCTTAAAAACTTTGTTTGCGCCGTCAAATACGATTGCCATAACCTAGTTCCTTTTTTGTATTCGCCCCCGCTTTCGGCGGGGGCGAAAGTATTTTTGTTATTCCTTTACTGCATGGATGCCGTCGATATACATAACCATACCGTTATCCTTATCTTCGCCTTCACTGTAAATTATGAGTAAATTTACTACACCGTTCGCACCGACAGACCCGTAAAAATCATCCAAAGTGATCGTCAGCGTCGTCCATTCGCCGGTGGCAACGGATTTGCTCTGTAATCCGTTCACGCCGCACAAAAACGCCGTTTTCGTCGTTTTGTCCGCCACGGAAGCCCTTTCTATAAAGAGGGAAATTTCGATATGCGTATAGCCTTTATCCGCATAATATTCCTTAGTGTTGATCGGTTTCACGGTAACCGTGGGATAACCGCAAAGCGCGTTCACATAGCTTGCCTGCATTTTAACGCCGTCGCGCCCGCCGACGTTTTCGTCCGTCAGCCGATAGGTGAATCCGTAATTATACTGTCCGCCCGTTTCCGTTCCGATATACTGCAAAGACGAATCGGCGGAAATATCCACGATCTGGTTTTCCGCGGGCGTATTTTCCCGTACGCCGCGTACGTCGGTTATATAACAGACAAAACTATCCCCATATTTGAAATGATGGCTTGCATCGGCAGTATTTACGAAGCTGAACAGCGTACAAAAACCGTTATCGTCCGCGCTGTCGAAAAACGCCGCGGCGGGTACGACGAGTTCCGTCCACTTATCCACCGATACGACCGCGTGTCCGCCGCCGATTAAACTCACGTATTTTGAACGCGGCGCCGCCCATGTTTCCGAAGATATAAAAATTTTAAACACGATATACGGATATTGAGCGCTATCTAAATTCTGACGGGGACGCAAGAACAATCCCCCCCATTTATTCGCTTCGGTCAATTCCAAACGGAAACTGCCGGAAATACCGCCTATCGCCTCGGAGCAATAGGATACTTCGTTAAATCCGAGTTCCGGATTGGAATGATTATATACGCTCTTTTTTGAAAGTTCATCGTCGAAAGATTCCACCTCTCCCGCCGCAGCCGCCGCGCGAATTTTAAAGGAAACTTCCTTTTCCGTCACAGCGGGACCGTCCGTTGCAGTGATACGGTAGATATATTCGCCCGCCTCGTCCGGCGTAAATTTTCCGTCCGAAATTTCCGAAGTGATCTCACGCTCCTCCGTCCCTTCTTTGTAAAAAAGCTTTTTCGTTACGGTAAGCGTTCCTCCGATAGCGGAAACTTCCGGCAATTCAAAATCTCTGCCGATTTCATGACTGTTTCCCTCGGGGATCTCGCCGATGGTTACCGTCGGCTCGTTGATCAACCGAACCAAATCCAACGCACCGACATACAATTTCGTCGCTCCCGAAAGGTTTTCGTAGGAAACCAGCGAAACATAACCGCCTTTCATCGCGGCGAAAAACGCGTCCAGCCGTACATCGACGGTTTTCCATTCGTCGCCGCTGAGCTTTGTCTGCGTGCCGTCGGGAAGCGTTACGTTCAGCTCTGTCTGCCCGTCCGCAAGGGACGCCGCAGGCACGTACATCGAAAAACGAATGCTGTCTTTATTGGCAGTATAATATTCCTGCAAGGTTTTAAGCGGTTTAATTTGCAAAGAAATTACCGACGCAGGCCCTTCGACGAGCAGTTTATCGCCATCTTTTCCGCCGATTGCCGCCGAAGTACATCCGACAGCCGCCGCAGAATGTTTATACCCCGTATTTGCCGTTCCCTGTGCGCGTAAGTTGGCGTATACCGAGTTATCGTAAGAAACGAGCTTCTCCGTGCCGCCGGCCTGCGCCTTTATAGCGTTAATTCCGCCGATATAAATGGTCATGCCCACGTCTTTCCACCCGTTTTCGTTGCTGAGCACGGTAAACAACGTTATATAATCTTCCGCAATTCTTGCATTGAAAAACGCCTCTATGGGCAGGGCGGCATTCACCCATACGTCCGCGGGAGCGGAGAACGAGAAATTATCGCCCGGCGTCGGGAGCAAAATCATATTTTTACTGAGCTTGCCTTCTTTCAGCGTTGTTCCGTCGATATAGAAGGAAACCAAAACATGCGTATAACCTTTTTCCGTATAATATTGCAGATCGCGTACCGGTTTCACGCAGAAGGACGGTAAATCAGCCAACGCGCGCAGATTGGTAAGTTTCAGCTTCGTTTCGGCATTTCCGCCGATTTCCTCGTCGCTCAGCTCAAAGTCGAAACCGAAATGATATTGTCCGTCAAACAGCGAATGTACGTTATGCAGTACCGTATCGGAAGTTACGTCCAAAATCTCGTTTTCCGCCGGAACATTGTTTTCCGACATACGCACATCGGCAAGATAACATTCAAATGTATCGTGGAACAGATAATCTTCGCAAGCGGCAACGGTATCGTTGACAAAACTGAATAAAAATCCGTTTCCGCCGTTTTCTTCGGCATAAGCGTTAAAATGCTCGGACGCGACGTATACATCCTCCCATCGGCCCGTCTGCACGATGAATTTACGCGTATTCGGACTTTCCGTTCCTACCGCCATATCGGGATAATTGATTGCAAGCGTTTTATTGGTGCTCTGCATTCCGTCGTTTTCCGCAATATAAATTTTAAAAGCAATAAACGGATATTTATCAACGTCTATATTTTGCCGCGAACGCACGTAAAGATGCGGCCATTTTTGCGATACGCCGAGTTTGACGCTGCCGGTTACGCCGGCTATCTCCTCCGCACAATAGGCAATACTGTCGAACGCCAGTTCGCCCGTAGTCGTCGTGACGTTTTTAACGGAAAGCTCATGATCGAAAGACTCGATTTCCGTTTCGGAAGAAACGGCGGGGCGAATTTCAAAAGAGCTGGTTAACGATACGGTATTGCCCAGCCCGTCGTCGGCAGTTACGCGATAAGCGTAACTGCCGGCTTTTGCAGGAGTAAAAGCGCTGTTTTCCACCGATTCGCTGATATCTGTTTCCCCTTCCGCTTCCGTACAATATAATTTTGCGGAAGCCGTTACGTTATCGGTTAAAGGGCTGGAAACCGTATAAGACGGAAGTTTGAAAATTTTCCCCACTTCGTAAACGTTTTCCGCCGAATACGCCGAAAAACTGATATTCGGTTTCGCCGTAGCGAGCACCGTAATGCTCACCGTGCGTTCCCCCACGATTTCCTCTCCCGACCGCGCGGTGTATTTCACGGTATAACCGCGTATATCCGCAATATCGAAAGCGTTGTTGAACACGCCCACGCGTTCACCGTCGGCATCGCGCACCTCCGCCGTTACGGCATACTCGTTGCCCTTATCGTCTTTCGCCGCGGCAAGATCAAGCGTATAGGTATCCCCGTATTCGCATTGCACCGTATCGTCGGCGAAATCCACCAAATTCACCTTGCCGTTGCATGCCGCCAGAAAAGCGCAGCACACCGCGGCAACGAGAGCGAACAGAACCAAAAGCGATCTTTTTTTCTGTTTAACCATTTTCCCATCTCCTTTCGTTAAATTTTTTCGATACGGAAGTTGTCGAAGTATACGCTTCCCCCTTCCGGAATATCGTCATTGAACATCATAAACATGTGCATCTCTTCTTTCAGCGTGCGTTCATCCCATTCGTAAACGGTGGAAAGAGGCATTCTGTACGTGATCCATTGACTCATGGGCAGCGAGGTGTTCGTCGCCTCCATGTTGATTCCCCAGTTGAGGTTCGGATCGGGCCATTCCTTTACGCCGCCCCAAATATAGTACGTAGCCAAGCTTTGCTGCGTGTTGGTCGCGTTAAACGCATCGTATGCGATACAATATTCGTTTACCTGATTTATATATTGCGCCCAATTGATTTTATCGCTGAGTTTTGCGGAAAACGATAACCGCGCGTATCCGCCGCTGCCTTTCGGGAAAGTCGCTTTGAGCATTTTCATCCCTTCAGTGGGAATAACGCCGTTATCTTCACGCACGATCGAGGTTTCCGGCACGAAACCGTTATCGGAATCGGGTTTCAAAATATACGCTTGATACGCCTTTTCAAATTTGCAAATTTCATAAGGATCGAGCACGATATCCACTTCCGGCGCAGTATATTCCGTCGGCGAGGGATAAAGCATGACTTCATCCACATAAATCGTCGGCGTATCTTCATACGCGACGTAATTCCCCTCCTCGTCCAGAGAATAATCGTCAAATTCCAGCGTAAGACCGTTGCAGTTTTTCAGATCATAGAACATATTCAGTATGTCGCAATCGATTTTAAGCGATACGTCGTTCCAACCTGATTTCAGAACGACGGTATTGCGAGGCGACGCCTGCCCGTCGAAAAACGTAAAATTCCAGTACATCGGAATGTCGAAAGTTTCGTCGTTATAAACCTGCATTCCTACCGATTCGTATTTGGAAAGCTCTTTATAGTTGTACCCCGCAAGAGAGGAAAAAAACGGCATGTTTACCGAAGGCGTCTGGGTATGATAATAACCTCCGCGAATATTGAATTTTGCCGACTGCTTGCCCTTTGCAACGTATTTTTCATCGGTATTCACACTGATTTCCCCAAAATTGCGCGACATTTTCAACGTCATGAAATCGGGGTTATACTCTTCAAAACTTCTTAAAACGATAGGCTGAAGCGCGGGAGTTTGCTCCTCTTGATTGCACCCCGCCGCTGCGAACAAAGCGGCAGACAGCGCAACAGCAAGAACCAGACATAAAAATCTTTTCATATAATCCTCCTTAACCTAACGCGGTAACGCTGATCGAGCCGACGGAAACGGTTCGGGCGCCGTCGCCTTTATCGCCGAAATAAATGTGCACTTTTTTCACTTTACCGCTGTTCCACGGGAATCCGTAAATATTGCGCACCGTTATCGTCGTCAAATCGTCGTTCGCAAGCGTACCCGCCGCAATTTCATGATACAGCACAGATCTTTCATACTCGAAACAGATACTGTATTTCAATCCCGCAGTCCCTTTGAGTTCAAAGGATACCTGATCGGTTTCTTTACCGACGGCGCTTAAAAATTCTCCGGAAATCACCAACCGCTGCGTAGAACCGGTAGAAGCGTTAAACGTGATTTCTGCGAGTTCTCCCGCTTGTTCCGCCGTACCGCTCAGCACCTCCGCGCCGTCGATCCACTGCGACGCATCGGTCTGCACCGCTGCCCCGCCCAAGGGCAGGGAAAACTCTTTTTCCTCCGTTCCTGACGCGATGGTCAGGTTCAGCTCTCCGCCCTCCGTACGCGACGCGGAAAGACGATATACCTTTATCTCGTTTTCTCCGTTGCCGTAAGTGCCGACGGGGTTTTGCGTTTCTCCTTTCGCCTTCAAAGAACAATCTGCAGAAAGCACGATTTCAAAATCGACGTTATTGCCTTCGACTTCTCTTCGGGAAACGGCGAATTTCGCATCGCTTGCAAAAAGTTCCGCCAGATCGAGCATCTGCTTGCGTACCCGATAAAAGCGTTCGGAAGAAGTTTGTATCTTCATGCCGTCAAACAGGGAATCGTACATGGAATTTAAAATGTCGTCCGCCGTAAAAGAATAACCGCTGTCCGCAGAAAGCCTTTCATATCCCGCGCGGAGCGCCAAAAGCAATTCCTTGTCTTCGATGCCGTCACGGGCGTAGTGCAAACGCAGACTTCCCACGGGTTTATCCAGACCGTAGGGTTTTGCCGGATAAAACAGAAACGCTTCGCCGCTTCTGCCCACCGAACGAACAGCCGTTTGGTAATAGTCTTCCAGATGATTGCCGTCTTCATCCTTATAATAGTTTGCCGCCCAATATAAATTGCCGGTAATGCCGTATTTTTCCGCCTGCCAATCGAAAATTCTCGGCAAAAACCCTGCCGATTCAATTTGATAGTTCGCCAAAGGATAGGACGGACCAACGCAGGTATACCACCATTTTTCACCGGGCAAATCGAACTGCGCGCGACCGCTCTCGGTATCGTAATTGTGCGTACCGGGGCACCATGTATCTACGCTGTCTGCCATTGCGGATACATACCGCCCCACCGGTACGACCGTTTCGATGTTGCGAACAGACTCGGCGATCTGCGATTTCAACGCGGCGTCGCCTTCGGCGTTTTCAATGCGCACCGCGGCTGCCTCGGTAGCGGCATATACTCTGTCCATCACGTCTTTTACGTGCTGCACGGAACCGTCGCCCTTCATATCGGGTTCGTCTATCATAGTATAGTACCCGATCAGTTTATCCACGAGATTCACATTCTCTTCCAAACAACGAGCGGCAAACGCATAAATGGTATCTTCCAAAATTTTACGATCGATGTTTTCCCCCGTACTGTCCGATACGAAGAGATACGGCAGCGCGAGCGTGGAATTTTTCGGCTGAGAGATATAGTCCCACACCAAATTCAGCCAATCTTCGATATCCTGCGGATTTTTGCCGAACTGACCGATCCAATACTCCGTCATGCCCACGGGCCATTGTCCGCCGCCCAAACGGTATTCCGAAAGGGCAAGATTGTATTCGTTGACGATATCGATGGAGGAATCGAGCTCCCCGTTGGAAACGCCCCAGCCGTGATCCACGGAAAAATACGTTTTTGTGTGCGTCGTTTCGCTCACTTTCACGTTGCGCACCGTCAGCCGAACGGGAATGGATTTTTCCTTGCCGTCGTACGTGACGGTAAATGATCCGGTATATGTGCCGGCAGCGGTGGTGTCGGGTATCCAAAAATCAAAATATATCCCCTGATTACAGCCTGCCGCTATGCGGTTTTCACCGGCTTTTTTCGCCGCGTCGAAAGGCAGAAGCGCGTCGGGATAATCGCCCGCGTCGAGCGTAGACGACTGGCCGTTGGTGATCGTGTTGACTTCGATATACTTTTGATTGTAAATTTTAACGTTTTCTTTTTCGTATACCTTGTTTCCGAAGGTCAGATCGGAAAGCGTTACGTCGTAGCTTTTTACGTCGCCTTCGGCGCTCATGATCAGCTGCGCGCCCTCATACTCCGCCAGCGCCGCGTCGACGTTCAGCTCCGCGGGCAAACGGGTATAATTATATTTTTCCGTCACGCGGGAGGCAAGCACCTTTTCCGTCGCGTAAGTGGACCAAAATTCCACCGCGCCTCCGCCGGAGGGATTTTCTCCGTCGGGCGCGGGATTGCACGCCGCGCCGGTCAGGGCAAACGCGGCAAGCAGTATCGCCGTAAATCGTTTAAATTTCATTTTCATCTCCTTACATTTGGATATCGCTCATATTGAGCAATAACGTCCAACGGCTGTCGTTGGCATAATAATCGATATCGTATTGGTAAAGCTCCGCGGCGGACTGAAAACCGTCGTCCGTTCTGCCAAATACCGTTTCGTAAGATTTATATTGTATCGCCTGCAAGGGCATAAGCGTTCCCTTGTACACCGTGGGAAAACTGTCGTAACTCGGCAAAAATTTCACGTCTTCGCTTTTTAACAATTCAAATTTATCCCGCTCCATTTGCGCGATTTTCGCATAAACTTCCGGCGCATCCGCCTCTAAATCATAAATAAATCCCATGCTCGCGCCTTTCGTCACCTCGGCATAAATGCGGTTTGCATCGTCGGTTGCGAGCCAACGCAGGAAATCCATGGCAAGATTTTTCGCCGTTGCATAAGAGGGAATACATCCGTTGAGCTGTCCTCCGCCGAAATCGGCGAGCGCACGCGCTGTTTTTATTTTATTAAAATCGGCTTTCGTTGCACCGGTAGCAAGAACCTCCGCATCCTCCGCCGTTTTGCCGGCATCGATCAAACGGATTAAATCGGCAAGTTTTTCGTCGCTGGGAATGGACGTCCCCTCGCGCAC
Organism: Bacillota bacterium; assembly: GCA_003343995.1. Lineage (GTDB taxonomy): Bacteria > Bacillota > Clostridia > Christensenellales > Borkfalkiaceae > UMGS775. Next base: position 49,175 of record QAKE01000084.1, on the reverse strand, counting down.
GCTGCTGAGCATCGGCATACGCATGATGCGAAAATCATAATCGTATCCCTGTGCCTGCAACCCCGGTATATGAGCGCGCATTTCGTAATCGAACCAATCTCCGCACATATAAAAGATGCCGTTACCCATCAAAAAGTTGGTTTGCGCGGACATAAAGTTATACGAACCCGTTGAAGGATTGATGTAACCGTTCGCTCCGGAAAGTATTTCCTCCATGGCTGTCAATGCCTTTAATCTGCCTTGCTGTTCGAATACCGAACGGCTGATTTTCCCTTCGGACGCCAAACGGTAAAAATTTTGATATTCCTCCAGCCCCTGATATTGAGCCCACCAATACGTAAAAGCGTTTTTCCAATAATTCACCGCATCGCAGCCAGTCAAAGCCCAGCTGTATTTATACGCCGAATCCTGTCCGTTTTTCGCCTTAACCGCTTTCAGCACCTCCACGAAGCCATCGGTCGTAACCGGCAATTCGCCGACATTTAATGCGTTAAAAACCGTTTCGTTGTATAAAAGAGAACTCAAACTCATCCCCCAAGGTACGGCAATCATATGTCCGGTATTCGGATCGGTATTGATGGGAATATAGTCGGAATAAATTTTATCGATATATTTGACGTCCTCCCCCATTACCGTTTCCTGCATAATTCCGTCCAGATCAGTAAGAACCGGCTGGTTTTTATACATGGTTTCGTACAATCTTTGCACATTATCGCCGAATAAAACATCCGCGGTATTTACCGTAGGTCCTTGTTTGATTTGGTCTCTTGCGTAATCCCAGTCATCGTTAAATTTATAGGAATAGCTGTACGAGGGATATTTTTCCTTCACCCAATCGAGTTCTCCGAACGCCTGCGCGAGAGCAGGCACGAATTCATGACCGTACCCCACGTTCAACACGTAAATTTCCAGATGTTGATCGTCGTCCTGCACCGGTTTCGTTTTACAGCCGGCAAGCCCCGACACACAAAGCGTCAGCGCCGTTACGGCTGCAAAAAAACGTATCATTTTCACCTTCATAAATAATAAACCTCCGTTTAAGATTATCTAAATTCAACCTTTGATTCCGCTGATGGTAACCTTGGTTAAAATCTGGTTGGAAAAAGCAATAAACAGCACCAAAATGGGGATGATGGATATCGTGAGCGCCGCATAGTAAAGCGGCATTTTTCCCGTGCGTTCCAACGTATTGGAAACGAGATACATTCCCGTCGCCAACGTAGGATAACTGGGCATATAGATTAAGAGATTCTGGTATTCGTTCCAGCCTGCCATAAAATTCATGATGAAAAACAAAGTCATCATGTTGAGCGCCTGCGGCAGCATCACGCGGAACAGCGCGGTAAAATCGTTGCCGCCGTCTATAAACACCGCTTCCGCGTACGACCAGTGAACGCTTTTGAAAAAACCGTACATAACCAAAAAATACATGCCGCCGAGCCCGCCTAAGCCGTTGAAAAAGATATAGAACGGCGTATTATACGCACCCACGCCCGCCCAGAACTTTAACGTCGCTCCACCGTTGCCGACAATGGGCAATATCATCGTAACGATGGCGATCGCATACAACGTACCGCGCAAACGAAACGTGTATTTGGCAAGCCCATACGCCGTTACGGTAGGTACAATGACCGCGAGCAAGGAAGATAGCGTCGTAATCCAAACCGAATTCCACGCCATCGCCGCGTAGGACGCGTCCGCCGCGGTGATAAGGCTCATGACGTCGGCGTAATTTTGCGGATTCCAAACGATTTTCAGGGAAAACGCATTTCCTGTCGCCATAGCGATAACGTAATCGGTACTGTCGCGGAAGGAGTTGATCAGCATCCAAAAAAGCGGATACAGTAAACTGAGCGCGTACAGCGCGAACAGCACAAAAAAGACGGCAAACACGATTTTCCCGCCGCCCGAGCGTTTTTCCAACAAACCGCGCGGCTCGAATATCTTGTTTTTTATGCGTTGAAACTTGCTCAGTTTCATGATTTCGCCTCCTTTCCCACACGCAAAAACGCGTAATCGTGCGGATTTTTATCGGTCCATTCCGTATAGGAAACACCGTCTATCGCAAACGTGCATGCGCTATATCTCAACTGACGGGGCGCAAGCGAGCAAAACTCTCGTGCCGCTTGGATTTCCACGATGATTTTTCGCACATCGAAAATATCGAACGCATTCATCGCCGCGGTTTGTTCGTCATAATGGGAGAATGCCGTCGTATGTTTAACTTCCCGCCAACCGTTCAACTGCATCGCCGGATTGAAATGAATACGCGCGCGGCGTGTTTCTTTATCCGCCACCGTATATCCCGCGTTAAAATTCCGCCCCTTTCCGTCAACGAATACGACGGATAAACTGAACGGCTCGGCAACCAGCGATTGCGTTTCCAAAATAACGCTGTCAAGGCGGGTAAAATCAAAAGATCCGTTTAACGTCAATCTCGGCGCGCAATCGTTGTCTATTCCATCGGTACGGCAATACACCCTGTCGCCGCGCGTTTCCAAAACGCAGCGCTCCGTCTCAAACAAACCGATATCGAGCGGAACGACGGGCGGCGACACCAGACGGTTGATCTCTACGATTTCACCGCCGATTTCCGCCTCCGCAACAAAATATACGTCGCTTTTGCCGAGTTCGACGGCGAACACATGCGCTTCTCCCGAACCCGCGGGATAAATTTTCAACAACCCGCCGCCGCACACCTTTGCACCCGCGGGCGCATATACCGTAACTTCGGCAAGCCTGCGGCGCGCATCGGGATCGCCGATTTGCACTGCGACACCCTTCCTCGCCGCGACGATGCTTTCCGCAAGCTCCCGCCGCAAAACGGTAAATTTGCTCTCGTCGGTGATCGCCGTGCCGTAAAACGCTTTTTCCGCAATGGGGCGAAGATAGCCCTGCGCGTCAAAGGAAACGGAGTAATCAAGGCTGAGTTTTTCCAACCGATCCTTCAAAAGCAGAAAATATTCGTAATCCTGATGACCTTGACAAACGGCGGCAAGCCGCAACGATGCCAACGGACCGCTTACGCCGAAACGCCTGCCGTCAAAAGTAAGGATCCCCTCGCCGTTGGATTCCTTCCAGAAAAAATCCCCGCCGTAAACGTCCTCCTCGACCATTTTTTTATTCTCTTTATCATAGTGCCTGTCGCTGTTGACCGCCCAATAGAGGTTGCCCTCCACGCCGAACAGACCGCGTAATATTCCCTCCGAACGAGCTCCGAGCAGCGGTTCGTCCAAATGATAGGACGGGAACGGATACCAAGGCGAAACGCAACCGTACCACCAATTTCTCGATCCGAGATCGATCATCGACCGCATACCGCAAACGAATTCCGGCGCATGCCAGCCGGAAAACGTGGGACACCACGTATCCACGCCTCCGTACAGTTTTTCTTCCGGCCAAGAAGGCACAACGTTTTCCACCGACAAAAGCGAACGTCTTACCTTCGGTTTAGCGGTAAAATCACAGTCCTTCGCCACGCGGAATAAAGTTTCCCTTACGGAATCGGTTACGCTGCGCACCAACGGAAACATCGCGGCAGACGGCTCATCGATAAAAGTCACATAAAAATACGCCTTTTCAAACAAATCGAGAGTATCGTCGCTTTCGTTTACCATTGCGGTCAGCAATGCATAGAGCTTATCCGTATCGACCGCGGGAACGCCGTCGGTGACGACGACGTCATAAGGCAGGGAATAACACGCCACGCCGTCGTCTGCGGCGGCAATTTTTGCCGCGCCTATAAAATTATCGGTATCTTCCGGCGAAATGCCGCGCCGCGGTTCAAAGGCAAAGATGTTCGCGTCGCAAGCGGCGCAATATTCGCCGTTGCGCGCGCTCCGCACCGGAAGTTCTGTTGCGGAAATGCGATATTTTTTCAACAGTTCGTAATATTTTAAATACGTATCGTATTTTTCGCCGTGCGGCGGCGCGTCGGGCGTTTCCTCGATCACCTTTTCGTTTTCGTACCACACCGCAAACGCCGATCGGGCGTTATTTCTTTTGGATAGCGAAAATCCGAACACCGTCAGCCGCACGAATAGGAGATATTCGCATTTGTCCGTTATAACGGCAATTTCTCCGTCATACTCGCCCCTCTCAGCGTCATGAGGAAGAATAAAGGAAATCAGTATCGGCTGATTCGCCTTTGCCTCGACAAGCGTTCCGTTTTCACGGGCAAGCGCGTCCGAAAACGGCAACAACACGTCGAACACCTCCCCCATAGTCCCGTAAGAACAGGACGGCTGACGGATACGCACGCTTTCTTCCCAAAAAATTTCCGGCTGCAAACTCCATGTATCGCCGCCGCGAAACGGCCGCATTTCCACGGAACGCACCCGCTCCGCACCGTCGCAAGTCAATGCGCAATGCGCAAACAGCGTTTCTCCGCCCGCGCCGCTCAACACCAGAATATCCGTGCCGTTATACTTGCCGTATTTCGTGATTTTTTCCGTTTCCTTCAATGCGTACAGCATAGTCCCCCTCAATATTCCACGGCGGGAATTCTTTCCACCGCCCAGCGGATAAATAAAACGACCGGCGTGGCGATCAGCGTAAAAAACAATCCCCCTGCGGAAAGCACGCCGTAAAAGCCGCTGCCGCCCCCCGTATTGGAATAGACCTGATTGAACATCCAAAACCCAAGCGTGGAAGTCTGCGCCGCACCGTTTGTAAACAGCAGAATCGGACCGCCCGCGTTGAGAAATCCCGTAAACGAAAGAATCAAAAGCGAGGAAATTGTGGGAAAAATCAGCGGTAAAACAATATAATTCAGTTCTTTAAACGTACCGCACCCGTCTAAACAAGCAGCCTCAAACACGTCGCGGGGCACGCGGGTGAGAGCTCCGCTCCACATGAGCATGTTCGTAGGAAACCCAACCCAAATGCAGTAAAACACAATTGCCCAAGTGGCGGTTTTTTCGTTGACCAACAATCCCGATGCGGGAAACGGCTTTCCTATCTTTTCAAACAAAATCGCAATCGGTCCCGTAGGCTGGATAAATTCCTTAAACACCGTCACGAACACGATGGCGGAAATAATGCTGGGCAGATAAAATACTACCCTGAAAAACCGATAACCGATGATCTTTTTAAACAAAAAATAACTGATGACGATACCGGTCGGAAAAAAAAGCAGCCCGAGCACGAAATAAATCGCCGTATTGCGCAAAGAAATCCCCACCGTTCCGTTTTCCGAAAGCAGTTCATCAAAAAACAATTGAAAATTATCGAGAGACCAATTATGATCCATATCGCGGAATGCCATCAAAAAAGAGCTGGCGTTCACGTAACAGTACACGATTAAAAAATATAATACGGGCACGGTAAGTATCGCGAACAAAAAAATTCGCTGTTGACGCACCCGCATATTTTTCGCCTGATTCGTTTGAGTCTTCATATTTCCCCTTCTGCCTTTTGCGGCTGTTTGAGTATCTTCACTATAACACACAAAAATGTACGTTTCAAGAGCAAATTTTCATTTTATGTCAAAATATATCGTATTTTAGGAAATATTTTTACTCGATTTGAGAATATTATTTTGATTTGCCATTGACTAATCGGAACTTTAACGATATAATGAGAGCGATATGAACCTCTCTCAAACGCTGAAAGCGTGTACCGTAATGAACACCATCTACACACCCGAAACATTTACCCAACGCGAGCCGCACGCGCACCGCGGGGTTGAAATGGTATACGTAGCCAGCGGCAGCGTCGGCATGGACGTATACGAGGCCGGTCGTTCGGGAGAACGCTCGCATATCAGCGTTTTGCCGGGGCAGTTTTTTCTCATCAATTCCTTCGTTCCCCACCAACAATACGTTTACAATAAATCGCACATGATGATTTTGGAAATGGATACGTGGCATAAAACGGCATTTCCCAAAGAGCTTTTATCAGCCTCTCCGTTTTCTTCTTCGTGCAAGCCGGTGGAAAATTTATGCAATTCGTTAAACGGTATTTTGCTTTTTCGCGATAACCGCAATGTTTTTTCGATATTTTCGGAAGTTTTGCATCTTTTATATAATAATTATCATAATTATTCGGACGAATACTTTGAAATCGATTTGGAACTTGCGCTAAAAAGACTCGTGATAGAGATCTGCAAATGCCAAAAACTCACGCATCTCGGCAAAAAACACAATGCCTATGTGGCAAAAGCACTGTCTTTTTTGGACAGTCATTACAGCGAAACCATATCGCCCGAGCGAATCGGTTCGCTTTTGGGAATATCCATGCATCAACTGAATATTTATTTAAAACAGGAATTGGGACTCAGTTTTAATCAGTTGCATACCGAAAAGAGACTGGACAGCGCAAAAAGTCTTTTAAAAAACACCAACTCCTCTATCGCCGCCATCGCCGAAAAAACGGGATATGCAAGTTTGCGTTACTTTGAAACGGCGTTCAAAAAAAAGTTTGAAGTATCCCCTAAAAAATACAGACAATCCAACGAAGAACAAGGATTTGTTTATTGGGTAGATCAAGAAGATGTTTCGCGTGTAATGGAAGATTTCCGCATACGTTTAGCGGAAGACTGATTTCATTTTGTCGATATTATGCTATAATAAAAAAGATATTCGACGGAAATTATAATAATTATAAGATAATAAGGAAAAATATCCGACGGCCTAACGCCATCGGATATTTTTATGCTTTTAAACTGATTTCTACACTATGCCGCGCTTTTTATGAAAAACAGATTTGAAAGGGCTTTATTTTACCAGCACGAGAATGCTGTCGGCAACTTTTCGGAGGTTTGCCTCCACGCCCGCGTTGCCGAGCGGCTTGTTGACGACCTGCAGGGCGTTGCTCGCGCCCGTGGGCATCACCAGCGTGGACGAACCGCCGCCGTCTAAGTTCAGCGCGTTGTACGCGCCCATGCGCATGGCGATTTCCTGCGTTTCCTCCATCGTCAGCCCTGCGGAGCCGGAATATCTGCCGTCGGCGACGAAGATCACCGCGTCGCCGTTTTCCCGCGTAAGGAAACAGCTGCGCGGGTTGGCGTTCAACAGCGCGGTGTCGGGATCTTCTATCTTCACCTTTTCGCCGTCCTTCCACAGGAGGTGGTTGCCCGCCGTCGCCTGCATCAAATCGTCGCGGAAGCCTTCCTTCGGGTTGCCGTTGACGTATAAATCGTAATATTCGCCGAACACGATTTCGCCGCTTTTGGTCAGCCCCCACCACTCGCGCGCATACACGCCCGAGCCCTGATAGAGCACCTTGCCGTCCTTGACGATCACGCCTTCCTGATGCTGATCGCCGGAAATCGCAAAAAATCCCGAATTGACCGCGCAAACGACGTTTTTGCCGTTTGCCTGCGCCGATTTCGCCATGCCGAGCACGCTCTGGCTGAGGTTGTTGCCGATTTCGTAACCGTCGTTCACCGTTCCCGCCGCGAAGGTGCAGCCGGAATCCGCCTTGATTTCCGCGGCGTACACGATGACCGGCTTTCCGCTTTTGTTTTTATAATGAAATTCGTATAAATTCACGCCCTCGCGCACGACGGCGGAACGGCGCGCCGAAACGAATTCCATGGAATATTTCGCGCCTTCCCGCACGGTGAACTCGGTGCTCACCGAAACGTTCAGCACCCCGTCCGCGGCGTCGCCGTCGAACAGCGCGAGCAGTTGTTCGCCCGCGTCGGTCGCAGCGAGCGCTTTTTCCGTGGCGTTGAGCACGAGATCGTCGCCGTCGGCATACAGAGCGTAATCGTAATCGGAGAACACGGGGTTGCCCGTTTCGTCGCCGACGCCGATTCGGATCTCCTTGCCGCCGTCCGATTGCGCCACGTCGCGCATATCGAGTAAAACGCCCATTTTATCGGCGATTTTTTCCGACAAATCGGCGGCGATTTTGCCGCCCGCCGCGGACGCTTCGCTGTAAACGACGGTATAATCGAGAATATCTTCGCCGTTGATCGAAATCGAACGGAAAGCGTAATCATAACGGAAAACATAGCTGTCGCTTTCGGTGAAAGCGTGCGCCGTGCCGAGGAATTTTTCGATAAAATCGTCCACCCCGTCGGACACAGCGGCGGGCTGACCGCCGCCGATGGCGATGCCGCCGTTTTTTGATACGTCCACCTTGAAATCGCGCAGCAGCAGCCCTTCGGAAAGCGCGCCGCGATCGGTATCGCCGAGCACGATTTCCTTGCCCGCCGCGCCCTGCGTGTCGGGTTTCAGCATCGCCGTGGCGTTATACGCGCCCTTGATTGCCGTTTGCAAACGCTTTGCCGCGTTGTACATCAAATCGTTTTCGGCGTCGTATACGATGGAGTACCCCTCCAGCAAAAAGCCGTCCGCTTGCGGCGGATCGGGTTCCTTGCAGGCGGTAAAGCAAAAGGCGACGACGATCGCCGCCAGAACGGCATAAAAACGTTTCATGTTGTTTTCCTCCTTTCTTTTCGGATAAACCGTTTGCAAAGCAAAACCGAAAAGCGTTTTACTTTTCCACCGCCGCCGTCAGCGCGTTGGCGGCGCGGATGATTCTCTTTTGATTTTCGTTGAGTTTATCGCTCCGATCGAAACGGTAAAAACCGTTTTGCTCCTGCTCCACGTCGTATAACTGCGTATAGCAAAAGCCGGAAATCTGCGGATAGGACGAGATGAGCTCCACGAGATTTTTATAGCGCAGAGCGAAGGCGTCGCCGTCCGACTCCCCGCACCCGTACCCCCAATCGTCGCGGCACTTCATTTCGTGCTCGTTGACGGAGGAATTGTATTGCAGGTGCGCCATGGGGAAAAAGCCCCAGCCGCCGCATTCGCTGATATTGACGGGCTGTCCCTTGCGGTATTTCGCGCCGTCCGCGCCGTAAAGCAAACCGACGTTTAAAACGCTGTCGCGCCGGAGAGCGTCGAGATAGGTTTTTAAGGCGGGGTAATCCTCGTAACAGTGGAAATCGAACAAATCGGTGGCGCTGCCGTGGTGCCCGCCGCTGGCGTCCACGCACGGGCGGGTGCAATCGAATTTTTTGGTAAACTCGTACACGGTGTCCACAAAGCGGACGTCGCGCCGCTTTTCCGCGTCGTTCAAACCGCCCCACACCTCGTTTAACGGACACCACGTGACGATGGACGGGTGGTTGAAATCGCGTTCGAGCGTTTCCGCCCACTCCGCGAGCACCTGCCCCGCGTTGCCCAGATCGGAATAATCCACGCCCCAGCCGGCAAATTCCCCCCAAACCATGTAACCCGCCTCGTCGCAGAGATACAAAAATCGGGGATCGAACACCTTTTCGTGCAGGCGCGCGCCGTTAAAGCCCAGCTCCTGCGAAAGGGCGATATCGCGGCGCATGGCGGCGAGGTCTTTCGGGGTGTACACCCCGTCGGGATAATAGCCCTGATCGAGCACCAGCCGCTGAAAGAGCGGCTCGCCGTTGAGCAGAAATTTTTCGCCTTCGTAGCGGACGGTGCGCAGCCCGAAATAGGAAAACAGCTCGTCGTCGCCGTAAAGGATGCGCACGTCGTACAAATTGCCCTTTCTCACGCTCCATAAATGCGTTTCGGAAAGGGGAATCACGACGCGCCGCTCGTAGGCGATTTCCCCTTCCGCCACCCCGACGGGCGCGCCGTCAAAGGTGACTTCCATGCGGTATCTGCCGCGCCCGTTTACGCGAAGGCGCGCTTCCACGGCGTTTTCCAGCGGGGTGAAAAAAACGTTTTCGATGCGGTTTTCCGGCACGTATTCCAGCCATACGGGCTGCCATATGCCGGTGACGCGGGTGTAAAAACAGCCGTACGATTCCCTCTTTCTCGATTGCTTGCCGCTGGCGGCAACGCCCGTTTCGCCGTCGTATACGGCGACCTCGATGCGGTTTTCGCCCTCCGCGATAAAGTCGGTGATATCAAAGGCGAACGGGGTATATCCCCCCGTGTGCGAGCCCGCGTATATGCCGTTGACAAACACCGCCGCGCGGTAGTCCACCGCGCCGAAATGCAGCATTGCCCGACGGTCCTTCACGCGGGAAAGGGACACGGTTTTTTTATAGCGGCAAACGGGAATAAAGTCCCTGTACCCGATGCCCGAAAGCTCGCTTTCGGGGCAAAAGGGCACGTTGATGGGGCGCCAATTTTTCCCTTCAAAGCTGAAAAACCAGTCGTCCGTCAACAGGACGGTATGCTCTCTTATTCGGATCGGATCGGGATATTCGACTTTGTTTTTCACCGTGGTTACCTGCCGTTTTTTATATTTTTTCGCAAGGCGGTTTTTCGCCGTGCGGGATAGTCCTATTTAGGATAAAGCGCGGCGGCGAATGCCGCCGCGCCCATCGCTTAGTAAAAAAAGTTTTGCCTAAAGTTTACCTTACGCCTGCGTTTTGCAAGCCTTGAACACCGGATAGCCGGCGGAAATATCCCAGTACGCGCTGTCGAAGCCGGAAAGATCGAGTTCCGCTTCCTTCATCGCGTCGTAGGATGCATAAAGAGTGCCTTGTTTCGTAGTTGCTCCCTGCGCGGAACAAATTCCGAACACGTTAGTTACCTTAGAGGACGTACCGACGCCGTTGATTACGCCGTCATTCGCGCCGAAAGACGTGCCCGCATAATTGGTACGCTCCGCCACAAAGTTGACGATTTTCGCGCTACCCCAATCAAAAATGCCGAACGCGCCGCAGCCCCAGCCGCCCGTTTCCTTCGCGGTATAGGACACATACACGTTTTCTACCAAACCGCCTTTAATACGGAGCGCAAGCGCCACGGAACGCGTAGATTTCGGATTATACGGCGAAGCCGTATCGTTGCCGCCCACTACGTTGACGAAGGCGATGTTTCTCACCGTGCCCGCGATGTTGCCGAAAATACCGTGATCGGCGTTGGCTAAAACCGCCGTGCCCGCGCCGTTGAGCAGCGGGTATTCGTAAGAACCGATGTTGGAGATCTTGTGCCCTCTGCCGTCAAGTATGCCTTTGAAATCGTAATCTTGATGGCAGAAACGGAGGATCTCGCCTTCCATGTCGATGTCGGCGGCGAGGACAAAGTAGCCGTCCGCACCGTTATAGAAACGGCGCTGTGCCGCCTGCGTTTCCGTCGGCGTCGAGTTGGCAAGACCTCCGACCGCCTCGTATCCGAAATCATCCGTAGCGGCGGGCATCATTGCGAGCGCGTCCTCCTTGTCGTAAAGGATCATGGTGACGATGGCAAGCTCGATACTGTAAGCCGCGCCGTCTTCGTCGACGATCAACAGCTCGAAATCGCCGTACTTTTTGTTATTTTCTTCTAAAATTTCCGTTACGCCCGCCGCGGTAAGGGTAAGTTTTGTGCCGTTGACGGAGTAGTTTGCGGGGGTAAGCGTTGCGCTGCCCGCGGAAATCGTTTCGGGAACGATCGCCTTAACCATTTCGATTTCGTAAGACGCCGCCTCGTCGGAAAGGTCGATATCCGTCGCCTCGCCTCCCTTGCCGATATTCAAAACGGTAAAGGTTTTCACGACGGAATTCGTCGGCGTTTTGAGGTTGGTTGCCGTAACCGTTACGGTGGCGTTGTGCGCCGCCGTAGCCGCAACGCTGAGCACGTTGCCATCGAGGGTAACGCCCGCGACCTCGTTTTCCAACGCGAAGGTGATTTCCCATTCGCTGTCGGTGGTCAGCGTGGTTTCCGAACCCGCCGTGAGCAAGTCGCCGTTGGTGATGGCAAATTCTTCGTTTTTCATGTCGTCCACGAGCGCCTTGAACACGGGAATACCGCTGGAAAGATCCCACCACTCGTTTTCAAAGGACGAATAATCGTTTTCCGCCGCCGCAAAGTCGGCAACCGTCTGATAGCCCTTGACGTTCAAATATCTCGACCCCGGTCCGATACCGACAACGTCGTAAGAGCTGACCGAATATACGTTTTTGATATAGCCTTCTGCCGGTGCAGGCTGATTGACGAGCTGTCCGATCGCCGCGCCCGGTTTATTGCCGCCGTTATCCGACAGATTGGTGACGACGTCCGACATATCGACGACGAGGTTATTGATATGACCGTTGCGGTACTGACCGATCGCGCCCTGTCCCCAAACGCTGTTCATCAACGCCGTTCTCGCGCCCTTTACGTATACGTTTTCCACGAGCCCGTTGCTGTTGATCGTGCCGAGCAGCGGGAAGCGGCCCCACAAGTTCTGATTTGTGTTCGTATTGGTATTGTTGTACGAACCCACTACGTTGACAAAACCGATGTTTTTAATGGTGCCGGAAATTCTGCCGAACATGCCGTGCGTGCCGTTGCCGTTTGCCAGCTTATTGACGTTGCTGATCACGTGGCCTCTGCCGTCCAGCGTTCCGATAAATCCGAAATCGGATTCTTCACCGGTTAAACGGAAGGTTTTGCTGCCGAAATCGATGTCGTTCATCAGCACGTAGTAGCCGTCCGCGCCCTGATAGAACGATCTGCCAGGGCTTTGCGCATTTTTCACTTCGTAGCCCTCGGTCGCAAGAACCATCATCTCTTCGAGGTCCTCCGCGGTGTAAAGGAACTTCGTTGCCATAAGCGCCTCGAAGGATTTGCCGTACGTTGCGGTTTCCACAACGATAACGCGCTCGCCGTCGAGAATGTCCGCCTTCGTCAGGCGCAGTTCTTCGCTCGCCGCATCGGTTTCAAAGTCGATGATTTCCTTGTTGCCGCCGGTAAAATCGTACACGCCGGTAACGTCCGCAAGGGGGATATCCTCGCCGATGTCGAACACGAGGTAATCGTTGGTATCGTCCTTCGCGTTCAAATCGTATTCGGCGTATGCGGTATCCGCCTCCAACAGCGTTTTTTCCACCGTTACGGCGATTTCGGCGTCAACGGTCTTATACTTCACCGTAACCGTAGCCGTGCCTTCCGCAACCGCGGCGATAACGCCGTTATTTACCGTTGCGACGGCATTGTTTTTATCGATCGACCACGTGATTGCGGGGTTGTTTACGATTTCGCCCTTTTCTTCCACCGTTACGGTAACGGTTTCGGAGGCGGGATAGGTTTCTTCCTCACCCGCGGGGGCGTAGGTGTAAAGCGTGACCTCCTGCGCGCTGAGCGACACGATGAGATCGGGAATGACGGTGACGGTAACGGTGACGGGGCGCAGATTCGTGCCGAAATAGGTGCCGCTTACCGTGAGGGTGGTGGAACCGACCTTCAAACCGTTGATTTTGCCGTTCGCGTAGGTGGCGACGGTCTGGTCCGCCACGTTGACGGTCAGCTCGCCTTCCACGGTGTTTTCGCCCATTTTGATGGCGGGCGCAAAGGCAAATTCCGTTTCCGCAACGATGCGCACGTTTGTCGTGGGAACGCTGATGGCGGGCGCGTTGGTCGCGGCGGTTACGGTGACGGCGATATCCTTCGTCACTTCGCCTGCCGTCACGACGACGGTCGCCGTGCCCTCCTTAAGCGCGTACAAGGTGCTGCCCCGTACCTCCACAACGGTGGAATCGGACGACGCATACGTCAATTCCCCCTCGTAACCGCTTGCCGTATAGTTCAGCTCTTTCGTGTCGTAAACGGACATTGTGAGCTCGGCAGGCGCGTCGATCGTTATCTTATTGCCTTCGGGCTGACACGCGACCATGACTGCGGACAGACACATCAGCATGACGAGCGCGAAAATCGATAACTTTCTCTTCATTTTAACTCCTCCTTGTTTTTTATTTACGCCGTTTTCACGGTCGCAACCGTATTATGCAAGATTCCACTTGCTCCAAAGACCGTCTATGGTCTGATGTTCGCGGAAATGCGTAACGCCGAGGTTGCCGCAATCGCGGCGGAACTGCGTTTTCATTTCCGTAAGCTCGCTGTCGAGATACTCCGCGCCGTAAAGCTGAATCAGCATGTAGCGAAAGGCGAGCGATTCCTGATTGATGTGGTTATACGCGCGCTCGTACCCTTCGGGATCGGAGGTTTTCATGCCCGCGATGTCGGCGTACGCCCGATCGATGAGCTCCAGCCAATTGTTGATGGCGCCCTTGGGGAAGTAGTCCTCCTTCACGGTGACCACGCCGCCCTGCCCGTACACGTTATATTCGTCCGCAAACCACGCGCAGTGCGTCGTAAGGCTGATGAAAAGCTCCTTCATCGTGGCGGACGCGTCCTTGAAATAATGATCGAAAAACGCGTTGAACAAGTCGTCGTATTTTTCCTCTAAATTCCACTCAAACTTTGCCGCGAGATAGATTTTGAAGTTATTGAAGCAGGTGGCGGCGCGCTGGTCGTGCTGACCTTGCAGCATGGCGGAAACGACGTTGTACTCCTTGGCGACCTTCAGGTTTTCCTGAATGGTGCCGAAGGTGTTGTGCACGTTGAAGTAATCGGAGAAAATGGTGTCGTAACCCCAGAAATACACGTTATCCGTCATGGCGGACCACTGTGCGAAAACGTCCTTATACCCCGCATTGTTCACGTGCGTCATGGGCTTGGTGTAGTCCATTAAAATGGGCGCGTAAATGATGCCGATATTGTTTTCGCGCATGTCCACGCCGTCGTCTACCGGCGCGTAAACGCCGTCCGTTTTGGTTACGGGCGCTTTGAGCGTAGGTCCGTAAGCGAACAGCCAGTAAATGATATTTTCGCGCGTGTCGCCGGCGGCTTTCAGCTTGGCGTTGGTCGCCACGGCGAGGTCGTTTACGAACCCGATGGCGGTGGCGCTGTCCACGCCGTATTTTTCCTTGCTCGCGGAGCACGCCGCGCAGCCGCACCACGTGTCGAAATCCTCGTGCGTGAAGGTGATGCTCATGGCGGAAGGCGCCGCTTGCAGACAGCTCAAAAGCACGTCGGAAGCGGTATCCACCATGGCGGCGTATTCCGTTTCGTTGCCGCGGGCGTTGTAGCAAAGCTGCAAGCCGTCGGTGGAATACCAATCGGGATGATCCGCCTGATAGGTCGCCGTGGGCAGCGCCTTAAAGCTGTTGTGATACAAATAGCCGTTGAGCGGCGCGATGAACCGTTCTTCGGAATGTACGCGCATCAGATCGCGGAATTCCGCGTTGTACGCGCCGTATTTGCCGATGCGGTAATTGAAGGAAGGCACTTCCGTCACGTCCATATCGGGCAGTTTGATGGTCTTTACGCCGGTGTCGATATAGGTTTCGTCGGCGGCGTAGGTTTCCATGCCGAACACGCGGTTTAAAAATTCGTACGCCGCGTACAGCGTGCCGTATTCCGTAGCGCCCGCAAGGTAAATGCTCTTGCCCACCGTTTTGATGCGCAGTCCGCTGCTCTGCAGCTTGTCGGCGTCGAGCTCGACGCCCGCGCCCTCCAAAAGCGCCGTTTTGCCCACGGAAAGATATTTATTGTCGTCGGAATGCGTCAGCCCCGCGTCGGAAATCATGGGGATCACCGCGCCGGTCGCCGTTTCGATGTATTTTTTCAGCTCCCGCGCGCCCTTGTAGCCGCTCTTGGAGGTATCCGCGCTCTGCGGGTATACGATTTTATACTCGCTCACGCTTTCGGTAATAAAGGGATAATCGGTGAATTTCAACGTATCGTCGGCAGTCGGATCGTCCTTTTTGCACGCGGCAAAGGAAAGAACGCAGCACACGCACAGCGCTATTGCGATAATTTTAACGGATAATCTTTTCATAATCGCTCCTTTTTACGAAACTGCCAGCACAACTTCCACGATTGCGCCGTTGCCCCTTTCGTCCATGCAGTAATATCTCACGGTGTATTTGCCCGCCGCCTGCGGCGTATACTGGTAGGCGTTGGCGCCCTCCGTCTTTACCCGCACGAGGTAGCCGTCCGGCTGCATGACGAACACGCTTATCTTCAGATTTTCCGCGGCGGTGTAATTATCGGTGGCGGTCGCTGTCGGCAGTTTTACCGACTTGCCGACGCTGCCCTTCAAATCCTTCGTGCTGACGGAAATTTCCGGACGGACGACGTCCTCCACGATAAACTGATAGCCGAAATTCCTGTCGAAGTTTTCGTTCCAGTCCTCCGTATAATAGGCGACGCGGTAATAGCCGTAGCTGTCTAAACGGATGCGGTATTCCTTGCCGATGTCCGCCTTGTTGAGGACGGTGCCGTCCTCCGCCGTCATGATCTTGCCGTCCGCGCCCGTCACCGTAACGTAAGCCGTCACGCAGGGATCGAACATATCCGCAACCGCCGCTTTATACACCGTCACCGTGGAGCCGAGCTCCTTGATGCCGCCGAATTCGCCGAGCACGCTGAATTTCGGCTTGATTTCGTCCACCGTGGTGTTGAACACCTGCGAATTGACGGACATTATTTCCAGATTGTAATCGCCCGACAGTTCGCCGAAGGTCAGCGTAACGTAGGCTTTGCCGCTCGGAAATCCGCCGAACCCGTTTACGGGATAGCTCGTGTCGCCGAGAGCGAGCTGGTTGTTCGCCGCGGAATAGTTCAAAATCATGCGGCTGGATACCAGCGACGCGCTGACCGCGTAGGTCATGCCGCCGACGATGAGGTTGGAGCCGATGTCGGTTTTTACGAGCGTCGCGTCGAACCCGATATCGGGGTTTTCCGCGTCTTTGAGCGTAAGCGTAAGGCTCGAAAGGGTACTGCCCACGCCGTAGGGTTTCATGTCTACGGTAAAGCCGTCGGCGATGACGGGGAGAATATATTTTACCGTATCGCCGGTATTTTTCGCCGTGACGATCATCTTCTCGCCGTTTGCCGTAAGCGCCGCTTTCGCCGTTCCCGCGAAATACGCGGCGGTATCGAGCTGATTGGGCGTGCCCGTCTTTACGACGGGAATGCTCACCGCGGCGGTGCTCCCCTCGCCCGTCTTGTTCGCCGCGAAATACACGACGGTGACGACGTCTCCGGTATCGCCCGAGGGAACGTATTCCAATCCCTCCAGCACGCGCGTGCCGCTGCCGTCGGTCACGCGGACCTTCACGTCCGCCGCCTGCGCCGTGCCGGAAGCGTAATCGAACGCCGCGAGCGCGGGCAGGGTGTACGTTACGCCGGCGATGAAGTAATCGGGCAGCGCCGCGTCGTCGTAAAAGACGGGCACGCCTGCGGCGGTCACTTCAAACTGATAGGCGTTATACCCCACGCTGCCGATAAAATCGGTGGCGATATAGGTCACTTTGTACTGTCCCTTCTGCGTTAAAATATAGTTTTCGCCGTCGGAAAGCGCCGTTTCCGTGCCGTCGGGCGCGGTAACGGATACCGCCACGGAATATTCGCCCGTGCCGCCCGTCACCGTGTAGCCGTGCACCGAGAGCACCTCGCCGAGCAGCCAGCTCGCGGGGGCGTCGTTTTTGAGCGCGACGGTTACGTTTTTCATCTGATTGCTCGAATAAATCGGAACGGTTACCACCGCCGCGTTGCCGGAATAATCCTTCGCCTCGTATACGATGGTATAGGTTGCCGCGCGCGTCGGCGTAAAGCGGCCGTTGACGATTTCCACCTGCGAGGCGGCGCTGTTGCCGTAATTCAGCCACACGGAAACCTCCGCGTTCAGCACGCCGTTGAAGGTATCCCACACCGTCGCTTCGGGCACGGGATAGGAGCTGCCGAGCTTCGCCGTCGGCATGGTGTCTTTGGAATATACGCCGTAATCGACGGTGATCTTGGGCGCGTCGGTATCGCGGATCGGCGTACCGTCGAGCTTTTCGCCGGCGATTTCGCGGAACATGAACTGCGCGGGTTTATCGGACACATAGCCGCCGCACGTCATGCTCAAGATACATTCGCCCGTCGTAAAGCCGTCCCAGAGGTTGGAAAAATATTTCGGATCGTCAAAATCGATGACGAACACGTCGCCCACGTGCACGGCTTTCGCCTTGCTGTCGAATTTCAGCTTCATGCTGTCCTTTTCGATGGCGCCGCCCCAGCGCGGGGTGTTGTAAAAGCTGACCATCGCGTTGGAGCCGTATTCGTTGCCGACGTTCGCCCATCCGCCGGTGGAATACCAGCCGGTGAGGATCTGATCGGGCGCCGCCGCCTTGAAATAGGTTTCCTTGTAAGCATGATGATAATTGCCGGAAACCTTGAAATAATTGCTGTCGTCGTAAAGGTCGGTGAAGGTAAATTCCACGTAAGTGAAATCCCCCGCGCCCACCGTGGAAGCGACGGGCAGCCATTCGAACACGACGTCGTTCACGTCGTAGCCGTTGAGGTCGATCACCTTTCCGTAGGTCGCCGTCGCGCCCTCGTAGAGGGAAACGACTTCGCCGAATACGCCCGCCGCGTTTTTATGCTCGCCGTACTGCGAAGAGGAAATCTCGTCGTCGAAAGAAAAGGTTTCGTTATACGCGTAAACGTCGAGCACGTGTTCCGTGTATTCCCCAGCGGCGGTGTAAGCGTAAAACGCGATTTCGTAAACCCCCATCGTGTCGAGTTCGAGGGTTTTCGAGGCGTTCACGCGTCCGTCGGGCATGGACGTTTCCACATAGGTTTGCAGTTTCGCGCCGTCTGTAACGATATACGCGCCGCCGAGTTCCAGCGTCGTTCCGACGGGCAGTTCGTTGGTCACGCCCGTTTCAATGCCGTCGGGCAGTCCGTTCAATCCGTCCGGCTCCGACGCGAAGGCGATGACCGCCGCGACGGAAAGGCTGACGGCGATGACCGCCGAAAGGCACGCCAAAAGCGACTTTTTTGTCCTACTCATAATTTTTCCTCCTGTTATGATTAGCCTTTCAATCCGCCGATCGTCAGGTTTCCGATGATGCGGTTGCGGAAACACAAGAAGATGACGAGGATCGGCAAAAATACCATCATGCAGCCGGTGAGCGTCATCGGCGTGGTCGCAAATTCGGTATTGGTGTTGAAACGGAACAGATACAGCCCGTACGAAAGCGTGGGGTTGGACGGCATGTAGATGAGCGCCGTCTGGTAATCGTTCCAAAATTCGATAAACTTGATGAGCATGATCGTGAAAAACACGTTTTTGGTGAGCGGGATCATGATGCGGAAAAACACCGTGAAGGGCCCGCCGCCGTCGATTTTCGCCGCCTCCGCGTAGTCTTTGGGAAAGGCTTTGAAGGTGGCGTGCAAAATCAGAAAATACATGCTGCGGATGTGTCCGCTCAAGATCCAAAGCCCGAAGAAGTTGTCGTACAAGCCGAGCGATTTCGCGAGCTGCAATTCGCTGGGCAGCGAGCCGACGATGGGCAGAATGATGGAAATGATGACGAAAACGTAGATGACGTTGCAGATTTTATACTTGTAATTTGCCACGACGTACGCCGCAAGGCACGGCACCGCAACGCTCATGAACGAGCATCCCAGCGCGTACAGCAGAGAATTGAGCACCATCTTTTCGATGTACACGTTTTTCATGCTGTTTGCGGAGTAAATTTTTACGAAAAATCCCTCGAACGCCTTCGCGTAGTTCTCGAAGGAGAGCGGATTGGGAAACCCGATGGGATTGAGTGTGTAATCCTCGTTGGTTTTGAGCGAGGTCATCAGACCGTAACACAGCGGCAGCACCAGACAGAGCGTATAGACGACGAGCCCGATCAGGAGAATGACCGCCATGACGGTAAATTTCGGTTTCGGCGTTTTTTCCCGCCGTTTGTTGATTGCTTTTTCCAAACCGTTCCCTCCTTACTCCGTCGGATCGAATTTGTTGACGACATATCTCACCAACAAGGTGACGGGCGCGACGATCAGCGTAAAGATGATCCCCATCGCCGCAAGGCGGGGATAGCCCGCGAGCGACGCCGACTGCGTCTGATTGTACAAATAGTAGCCGATGGTGGAATTCTGCGGCTGCGCGCCTTTACCGAAAAAGCTGTATAAGTTGAGCTGGTTCGTGAACACCCCCGCCACCGCGACGATGATGAGCGTGCTGAACGTGCCGTATATGGAGGGCAACACGAGGTTTATAAATTCCCGCAGCGGCGTTACGCCGTCCATCTTGCCCGCCTCGATCATTTCCGGCGGTATGCCGTTCATCGCCCCCAGATAAAGCAGCGACGAGGAGCCGAAGCCCACGATGACCGCGTAAAAGAGGAGCACGTAAAACTGCGTGTTGATGTTGGAAACGAGATTCGGCATATTCACGTCGAAATGCCGCTTGAAAAACATCGGCAGAAATTTATCGACGAAATCGGTAAAGGTGAGCACCATGACGAGGCTCGAAGTGATCATCGGCAGCACGAGCATCACCTTGAAAAACTCCGCCCCGCGGTATTTTTTGTACACGAAGTAGGAAAACAGCGTGGACAGCGGCGTGGTGATGAGCACCGAAACCGCCAGCACGATGACGGAATTGAGCATCCCCGACGAAAACGTGGGATCGTGCGTCAGTTCGTAAAACACCGTTTTGAAGTTGGAAAAGCCCGCCCAGCTGTATACGCCGTTATCGTCGTAAATCTTGAACGCCAAAAGCAGGGAGTTGACGTTCACGCCGACGTAGAATATCAGCACCTGCACGATGGGATACGCGAGCATGACGACGGGAAATATGTAGGTTTTCAGCTTTGCGGCGATCGCCTGCTTTTTCCCGAGTCCGCTTTCGTTTACACTTGTCATGAAAACCTCCGCATCAGAAGAAATTGCTGTAGGAGTTGTTCCAAGATGCCTGCGTTACGCGGTTGGAAATGCCGAGGAACATATCGTACGCGCTCTTGTCCTTGTCGTTCATGAGCTTTTGCGGATCGGAATAGGGCACGCCCTCCGAAATGCCGTTCCATTCCGTCGAGCTGAAGAAGTTCGCGGGATTGGAGCGGTAGATGGAGTTGGAGGAGCACGGGTAAACGATGTCCACGTTTTCCGCGTTGCGCAGTTCGATCAGGCTGTTGCCGAAATAGCTGAGTTGATCTTTGTCCGCATCCGTCAGTTCGTATTCCAGAGATTTCGGCGCGCCGGTGAGCACGTTAAATTCCCTGAGCGATTCGTCGGTGTTCAAAAACTGCAAAAAGAGTTTGGCAAGCTCGGTTTTCTCCTCGGCAAGCCCCGCCTTGATAAAGCCCGCGCTCATCAAAGAGTCCACCAGCGTGAGCGGTTCCCCGACCTTGTCGAGCGTAGCCTTCGGATAGGGCATGATGGCGAAGCGGCGTTCGTATCTGCCCGCCTCCGCGCCGTAGCGGTTCGCCATGCTGCGGAAGGTGGGATCGGCTTCGTTTTCCCAGAAACAGCCCTCGACGATCATGCCGATGTGCTTATCCCCGCCGAAACGGCCGTAAAGGAAATTGTTCTGATTTTCGATATGGCTGACCGAGCTGAAGCAATCGGTGGAAAAATACGGGCCGTATTTGCCGCCCGTCACCAAGCGTTCGGTAAACTTGAGAGCGTTGTACTTGCCTTCCAGACGGGCCATGAGATAGCCGTTTCTGTTGTTCATTTCGACGGGATCCGCCAGCTGATACGTGCCGTCGGACTTGACGGTGGAAATATCGACGATGGAATCGACCGTTCCGGAGAAGGTGTAGTTTGCCATCATGTCGTTGAGTCCTGCGTCGTCCGCTTCGAGCGCGGTGAGGAAGTCGTCGTAATACACCTGCACCGAGCCGGCGTAGCTGACGGGCGTGATGCCCTTGCTGCCCATCTTGTCCGCGAGGGCGTAAAACTCCTCGTAGGTGGCGGGCAGTCCGTCGTCGCTCGTGCCGTACAGTTTATCGGGTCCGGCGGAGCGGTCCCCCGCCTCGTTGGTGAATACGTACGTACCGGAGAAGGTGCCGCCGGTCTGCAGCGTTTCGCTGGGCGCGCCGTTCTTCGCGATAAAGAGTTTTTCTTCGTCGAAGAGATCCACGTCGTATACCAGACCGCGGAAGGACTGATAATGCGGAACCATATAATAATGCGTCTGACCGTTTTCGACCATGCCGAAGTAATCCTTCTGCGCGTCGGTGAGCTTGTCTTCGATGCTCCCGCTCTCGCCGTACATCGTCAGATCCTCCGTTACGATATCGGTGATGTCGGCAACCAAGCCGGCGTTGACGAAGTCGCTCGCGTAAACGCCTTCGGTAAAGAACACCTCCGCGGAGGAAGCCCGCATCGTGTTGAACACGACCGTGCCCGTTTCCTTGCCGTCGAGAACGACGACCTGAACGCCTTTTTTGCCGCTGCCCGCCTCAAATTCCGTTTCCGCATATTTCTGCTGAAACCGATCGACTGCCGAAGTCAGCCATTCGTTGCCGTAACCGCCGGTGTAGTTGCTGACGTAAAGCTGCGTTTTGGACGTGTCGATTTCCAGCCCGTCTTCGCGGTTGCAAGCGGTGAACGCCGCCGAACCGATCAGCAGCAGAACGGCTAAAAGTAAACTGCATCTTTTCATTTTCTTTCTCCTTGTCGCGTATTTTTTTATTTGTTAGCGAGAACTATACAAATTTTCTATACCTTTGCTGAACGGCGATCGGGCATAAAAAAACACCGTAATTTATAAAATTACGGTGCGAAAAGGAAAAATTCCCCTATTCAGTAAAGGTATAAGTTTTTTGTATCGCGGGGACTTCCCCGCCCTTTCGATTTCATTTTAACACAAATAGAATAATTGTCAATAGGTAAGCCCCTTCCAATATTTAATGTTTTAAAATAAAACCACTACGCAAAAATGGAAGTCGTTTTGAACTTCACAAACGGTTTACTGGCAAATTTGAATTTTTATTTTTTTAAAAAAGGCGGCAAAAATATTTTATTTTTTCCGTTTCGGGCGGCGGCGAAGTCCGTATTTTATATCCAAAATTTCCTTGATTTTCCCTTTTTTGCCGCGCGCGCAAATTGCGGTATTGACAAGACTTCCGCCTTCTGCTATAATATTTCAAAAACGATACTGAAAATCGGAAGTGATAAAATGAGCGACAAACTCACGCCGGAAAAAAAGCTGAATTTTTCCATCAACAACAAGCTGCACCACGACGATATCGTGAAATTGGGCAAAGCCATCTCCATTCCCGAACGGCTCGCCGTTCTCGAGCTGCTGCAGTCCGAGCCGAAATACCTCGTGGAAATCGCGGAGCATCTGGACGTTCCCCTCTCCTCCGTTTCCCGCCATGTGGACGCGCTCACGGAGGCGGGGCTGATTTTCGTCAGCTACAAACCGGGGCCGAAGGGACATTCCAAGCTGTGCGCCAAGGCGGCGCTGAGCGCGAATATCACTTTCGAGGACGTCGTGCACCCCACGGAAAACGCGGGCTACGTTACGGAAATGCCCGTGGGGCTGTTTTCCGATTGCGACATCACCGCGCCCTGCGGCATGGTGGGAAAAACCGATAAAATCGGCGATTTCGACAACCCCGCGGAATTTTTCGCCGCCGAGCGCGTCGCCGCGGAGCTGCTTTGGTTCAACACGGGGTTCGTCAGCTACAAACTGCCCGCCGCGCAGTATAAATGCTATAAGGAAATCAGCGTTTCCTTCGAGGTGTGCTCGGAAACCATTTATCACCGCAACAAATGGCCGAGCGACATTACCGTAAGCATAAACGACGTGGAAATCGACACCTTCACTTCCGCCGGCGATTTCGGCGGCAGACGGGGCAAATACACCCCCGCATACTGGCCGGTCATCAGTACGCAGTACGGCGTGCTGATGAAATTCACCGTAAACGCCAACGGGGTTTACGTGAACAACGTGCTCAAAAACGCCGCGGTGACCATCGACGATTTAAACCTGCTCCGCGCGGGCTACGTGAAATTTTCCCTTGAAATCAAGGAGGACGCGGCGCACAAAGGGGGCATCAACCTTTTCGGCAAATCCTTCGGCGATTTTCCGCAGGCAATCGTGATGACGATGATTTAAACGAAAAACGGACGCTTGAACGCGCCCGTTTTTACGAAATTTACAAATCTTTTTCGGTTTTTATTTGATTTTCGGCGAATTTGTAGTATACTATAAGCAGAAAATTCTCGGAGGAAATGAGATTATGTTATTGAAAGACAAAATTGCAATCGTAACCGGCGGAACGCGCGGCATCGGCTTTGCCATCGTGAAAGCCTATCTGCAGCAGGGCGCGAAAGTCGTGCTTTGCGGCTCCCGCCCCGCGACGGCGGAAAAAGCCGTTGCCGAACTGAAAGCGGAAAACGCCGCGTGGGAAGTGGAAGGCATCAGCCCCGATCTTACCGATTACGACGCGGTGAAAAAGGCGTTCGACGCCGTGCATGCCAAATACGGCAGAATCGATATTCTCGTGAACAACGCGGGCGTTTCCGCGTCCGAACCGATTACCTCTTACACCGCGGAAATGTTCAAAAAGACCATGGATCTGAACGTGACCGCCGTATTCAACTGCACCCGCGCCGTCGTGGACGACATGAAAGCGCAAGGCAGCGGCAATATCATCAACACCAGCAGCATGGTGAGCATTTACGCCCAGCCCTCCGGCGTGGCGTACCCCACCAGCAAATTTGCGGTGAACGGCATGACGCTTTCCCTCGCCCGCGAACTCGGACCGAGCGGCATCCGCGTGAACGCCGTCGCCCCCGGCATCACCAACACCGACATGGTGCGCGCGCTGCCCACGGAAATGATTCAGCCGCTGATCAACACCATTCCCCTGCGCCGCATCGGCGAGCCCGAGGATATGGCGAACGCCTTCGTGTTCCTCGCGAGCGACATGGCGAGCTATATTTCCGGCGTGGTGCTCAGCGTGGACGGACTTGCCCGCGCTTAAATCGAACGATCCCCCCTCCAAAGGCGAAACGCGACAGCGTTCCGCCTTTATTTTATTCTGCCGATCAGATAGTCTACGGAACACTCGAACAGGCGGGAAAGCTCGATCAGCGTGGACAGCCGCGGCTCCGAACCGTGCGCCCAATTGTAAAAATACGCGCCGTCGTATTTGGAAATCTTGCGCAGGCGGTAGCTCGTTACGCCGTTTTCCCGCATGATCTCCTTCACCCGCTCGGCAAAGGGCGGCAAAATCGCGCCCGTTGCGGGCGGATAGTCGTCGGCGTTTTTTCCCGCCAGAAAATCCACCGAACAGACGAACATGTCCGCCATATTCACGAGTGCGGATAAATTCGGCTCGGTGGCGCCGCTCAGCCACGAATACACCGTTGCCAGCGATACGCCCGCCCCCTTCGCCAACTCCGTCGGACGGACGTTTCTTTCCGCCAGAATTTCACTTAAACTTTCGCTAAACGCCGTTTTTTCCACTTTTTTCCATTCCTCGATACTATTATGTGAATAAATTAAGAAAAATGCTTGATTTTCTTAAATTCTTCACATATAATGAAACTATCGAGATTTTGAAAAGGCAGGCGGGATATGGAGAAAAAGCAACGCGCATTTTGCCGCGAATGCAGCAAATTCAAGCGGTATTACACGAAGGAATATTGCTCGTTCGCCAAAGCGGCGGAAGGATACTGCCTGTTTCACAAAAAAACGGTGAGCGTAATATCTTCCTGCGAGCAATGGAGCGACGAACGCGTTCCTCCCTGCTCGAAAAAGTGGATGGCGAAAAAACAGCTGGAAAACATCCGGCGGAACCTGACGGAACTTAGACAGATTTTGGAAGAGGAAGATAATTAAATGGAACAAAGGACGAAAAACTGCCGCGACTGCGGGCATTACGGGGCGTATTACACCAAGGGCGCAAGCACCTTTGCGCGGCAGAAAATCGGTAAATGCGCGCTGACGGGCGGCACCGTGTCGCAGGATTACGGCTGCGAACGCTGGAAATCGGACGAAGGGCGGAAACAACGGCGGCGCGCCGCCGCGCGGCAAACGCTCGACGGTATTTTTGAAGAGATTTCCGCGATCGCGAGCATATTGAAGGAGGAAGAAGGAAAATGAAAAAGGTACGCAAAGATTTGCGTACCTTTTTTGGTTTTTTCTGCCGATATTATTTTTTCATGCCTTCTTCGACGGCGACCGCCACCGCGACGGACGCGCCGACCATCGGGTTGTTGCCCATGCCGATGAGTCCCATCATTTCCACGTGCGCGGGAACGGAGGAAGAACCGGCGAACTGCGCGTCGGAATGCATTCTGCCCATCGTGTCCGTCATGCCGTAGCTCGCGGGGCCCGCCGCCATGTTGTCGGGGTGGAGCGTTCTGCCCGTACCGCCGCCGCTGGCAACGGAGAAGTATTTTTTGCCGTTTTCGATCGCCCACTTTTTATACGTGCCGGCAACGGGGTGCTGGAAGCGCGTGGGGTTGGTGGAGTTGCCCGTGATGGAAACGTCTACCGATTCGTGGCGCATGATCGCAACGCCTTCGTTGACGTCGTCGCAGCCGTAGCACTTAACCTTGGCTCTGTCGCCTTCGGAATAAGCTGTTTCCTTTACGATATTGAGTTCACCCGTGTAGTAGTCGTACTTGGTCTGCACGTAGGTGAATCCGTTAATTCTCGAGATAATGAAGGCGGCGTCCTTGCCGAGACCGTTCAAAATGACCTTCAAGGGCGTTTTGCGCACTTTGTTCGCCGTTTTGGCGATACCGATGGCGCCTTCCGCCGCCGCGAAGGACTCGTGCCCCGCGAGGAAGCAGAAGCACTTGGTTTCTTCGGAAAGGAGCATCGCGGCGAGATTGCCGTGCCCCAGACCGACCTGACGCTGATCGGCAACCGAACCGGGGATGCAGAAGCTCTGCAAGCCGATACCCAGCGCCGCCGCCGCGTCCGCGGCCTTCGTGCAGCCCTTTTTGATGGCGATTGCCGCGCCCACGGTGTACGCCCAAACGGCGTTTTCAAAGGCGATGGGCTGAATGCCGCGCACGATGCTTTCCGCGTCTACGCCCTTTTCAAGGCAGACGGCGCGCGCGTCTTCCAAATCTTTAATGCCGTATTCGGCAAGCGTTTTGTTGATTTTATCAATTCTTCTTTCGTAGCTTTCAAACGTAACACTCATTTTCGCTTACCTCCTATTCGTGTCTCGGATCGATATACTTCGCCGCGCCGTCGAATCTGCCGTACTGGCCGGACGCCTTTTTATACGCTTCGTCCGCGGTAAGTCCCTTTTTGATGAAATCCATCATTTTGCCGAGGTTGGTGAAAGAATAGCCGATGATCTGATCGTCTTCGTCGAGGGCGATTTTGTTGACGTAGCCTTCCGCCATTTCGAGGTATCTCGGTCCCTTCGCCTTCGTGGAGAACATCGTGCCGACCTGAGAACGGAGTCCCTTGCCGAGGTCTTCCAGCCCCGCGCCGATGGGCAGACCGTCTTCCGAGAACGCCGACTGCGTTCTGCCGTAAACGATTTGCAGGAACAATTCCCTCATCGCGGTGTTGATGGCGTCGCACACCAAGTCGGTGTTGAGCGCTTCCAAAATGGTTTTGCCGGTGAGAATTTCCGCCGCCATAGCCGCGGAGTGCGTCATGCCCGAGCAGCCGAGAGTTTCCACCAAAGCCTCCTCGATGATGCCTTTTTTCACGTTAAGCGTCAGCTTGCACGCGCCCTGCTGCGGAGCGCACCAGCCCACGCCGTGCGTCAATCCGGAAATATCGCTGATTTCCTTCGCCTGCACCCACTTCGCCTCTTCGGGAATGGGAGCGGGGCCGTGGTTCGGGCCCTTTGCAACGCACGTCATTTCTTTTACTTCTGTTGTTTGCTGCATTTTTATTCCTCCAAAAAATCTTTCCTATCGGTATGTAATCGCTGCGGAAACCTTCCGCCTTGTATTAGTATATCATAAACCTTATTTTTTGACAATGTTTTCAACGGTCTTTTTTTCCCGCGGGGCAATTTATTCTTTTTTGTTTCTCTTGTAATGAAACATGTACTGCTGAAAAATGCCGGCGTTCTTTCCGAAAAGACCGGCAAAGTACGCCGCGATTTTTTTGGCGTCCTTCTCCGTTCCGCCGAAGTCCTCTTTATACAGTTTCACCATCCACGTGTCCGCGGGAAAGACGTCGAAACGGTGAAACGCGAAGAGGGCGATGCACGCGGCGACCTTGTCCCCCACGCCCTTTAAGTTACAAAGGCAGCTTTTTAAATCGACGGAGGAAAGCTTTGCCCAGCCCGCCGCCGCGCCCGACGACAGCGCCTTTGCGGCGGATAACACGTATTCGTCCCGATACCCCAGCCCCGCCGCGGAAAAATACGATTTGTCCCTTGCGGCGAGCGTTTCCGCCGAAGGAAAGGAAGGATACCTTTCCCCGCCGAAAGCGTGCTTTCCGCCGCAGTCCTCGCTCAGACGGTTCAGAATGGCGCGGATGCGGGGAATACGGTTGTTTTGCGAAACGATGAAGGAAATCACCGTTTCCTCCGCATTTTGGTTGAGGATTCGGATGCCTTTGCCGACGGCGGCGGCGTTTTGCAGGATTTTGACGCCGCTCCCTTCCGCCGCCTTAACGTACGCCGCGTAATCGGCGTCCAGATCGAAATAACGGTGAAAATATTCTGCGTCGCCCGTTTCGCATTCGACGACGGCGCAGCCGTTTTCGTTATACGCGTAACAGCTTTTTTCCCCGCTGTGCACCAAAAAGCCCTTTTTATGCGGCTCGTAACGGAACACCTGCCCGCAGTTCAAGGTGTCCGCAACGTTGAAATATTCGCCGCTTACGATGATTTTTTCCATGGTTAAAAAAATGCGGGCTGTCGAAACAACCCGCAAAACGTTTTAATTTTCCTTGGCGTAAACGCTGACCTTCTTGTCGCATTTGCCGCTTCTTTCAAACTTGACGACGCCGTCGATCAAAGCGAAAAGCGTATCGTCGCTGCCGATGCCGACGTTGTTGCCGGCGTGGAACTTCGTGCCGCGCTGACGGACGAGAATGTTGCCCGCGAGAACCGCCTGACCGTCCGACTTCTTGGGTCCGAGGCGCTTGGATTCGCTGTCTCTGCCGTTTTTCGTGCTGCCGCCGCCCTTATGGTGAGCGAATAATTTTATGAATAACATTTGTAGCCTCCTTATTTCGCAGTGATTTCGAGAATCTTCACCGCCGTGAACGGCTGGCGATGACCTTGTTTCTTTCTCTCGTTCTTTTTCGCCTTGTACTTATACACGACTACTTTTTTGAACTTGCCCTGCTCCGTAACTTCGCCCACGGCCTTGAAAGCCTTGGCCTCGTCGGCGAGTTTCACTCCGTTTTCGTCGGAAACCATCAACACGGCGAACTCTACTTTGTCGCCCACGTTCGCGTCGAGTTTTTCGAATTTGATCACGGACCCGACTTCCGCTTTGTACTGCTTGGAACCGTTTTCCACTATCGCGTACATAACTGCCTCCTTTAAGACATCTCGCCGGAATTCGTTCCACGCCGTTCGGCGCTTCGCCGTGGCACCGTTGAAAAAAATTACGGATTTAGCTGCCACTCCCGTGCGGTTCGCAAACTATTTTATTACATTTTTCCGCCGTTGTCAAACGATTGCGGTATATTTTTGCAAAAACGGGCAAAAATCCACAGTAAAAAGAATGTAAGGAGCTTTTTTATGGAAAATAAGAAAATCAACGAGGAAACGCTCAACAAAATTTACCGCAACGCGCACATCGCGCTGCAGTCGATTTCCAACGTGCGCGACGCCGCCGAGGACGAGGCGATGAAAAACGAGCTCAACGCCGAATACGACGGCTACGAAAAGATCGTCGGGGAAATTTCCTCCGCCATGGCGCAGCTGAAACTCGAGCCGAAGGACATCAACATGCTGAAAAAAGGGATGCTCTGGTCCTCCGTCAAGTTAAAAACGGCGATGGACAATTCCCGCCGCCACCTCGCGGATATGATGATTCAAGGCACGATTATGGGCATCATCGAACTGTACGGTTTGTTAAAAGACGACGGCGCGCTGATGAGCGAAGAAACGCGCGCCCTTACGGAAAAACTGCTCGAATACGAGGAAGCCTGCGAAAAATCGCTGAAACAGCTGCTTTGATAAAAACCCCCGAAATTCGGCAGGGAACGCCCTTTTGGTTTCTCCGCCGCCCGTCGGGGGCTTTTTATTCTTGTATGCGGCTCAAATTACTCCGTAAAGTCCATGGAAACGCTCGTTTCGCCCTTTTCGTGCATGAAGGGCTTTACCGTGCCGGCGTGATAGGCGTCGCGCTGATATTCTTCCAGCGCGGCGAAATCCTCCAGCCATACCTCCAGCATCAGATCGAAGCTGCGCGCGCTCTTCAGCTCGTCGAGGTGTACGGCGATTTTCTTCGCCGAGGGCACCTTGCCGTCCATCGACAAAAGCAGTTCCTTCGCCGCGCCGAGCGCCGATTTTTCGCTTTCCTTGAAACGGAAACATACGACGTGTCTAATCATCTTCGTTTTCTCCTTCTGTTTTTTTATTTTTCCTGCGGAAAACGGCGCCCATCTTCGTTTCGCACACCAAAACCGCCGCGAACACGAGGACGAACCCGATAATCATGCGGGCGTTCGCCTCGTCGCCGCCGAAGGCGATGCCGAACGCCGCCCCGAACACCGATTCAAAACTTAATATGAGCGCCGTTTCGTTGGCGGAAGTCCACTTCTGCCCCACGATCTGAAATGCCTGCGCCGCGCAGGTGCAGAGCACCGCCAGATACAAAAGCGGCCAGATCGTCTGCCACGAAAAGGACATCGCAAAGTATTCCCCGCTTTCAAACAGCACGGAGGAAACGCCGCAGATAATCCCCACCGCGAGGAGCGCGACGGGCAGTCCGCCGAGCGCCGCCCCGCTTTGAATGAGCTTTTTTCCGACGATGATCTGCAGGGCGAAGAATATCCCGCTCGCCAGACTCAGCGCGTCGCCCCAATTCAGCGAAAAGCCGCCGTTGATGGAAATCAGCCCGATGCCGCAAAAGCACAGCGCCGCCGCCACGACGTGGTGCGCGCTCGGTCTTTCCCGAAAGAACGCGAAACACATGAAGGGCACGAAAATGCAGTATGTAACTGTCAAAACCGCCGTTTTGGAGGCGGAACCCGAAATTTTGATGCCGTAGGTTTGCAAGATGTACGCCGCGGCGGTGACGACGCCGAGCAGCAGCGCCCACAAAAAGCCCGCGCCCGTCAGGCGGAACGCGCTTTGATGGAACACGGCGAGCAGCAGCGCGCCGCCGAGCAAAAAGCGGAACGCCAAAACAAAGAGCGGGGGAAAATCGTTCAGCGCGTCCTTGGTGATGAAAAAGGACGTCCCCCAGACGAGCGTCGCCGCGAGCAGCAGGAACTTTCCCGCAATCGATAATTTCTTTTCTTTCAGCATAGCAATGGGAAAGACCGGAAAAACCGGTCTTTTTTTCGTTTACGCCTTGCTGATCAGACAGCGGCAGTTATCGCACTCGATGACTTCCTCGCTTTTCAGACGGTTTAAATCGGACATGGAAAGTTCCATCAGGCACTTGCCGCACATGTTGCCCTTTACCTCGTACAGCACGGGGAACATCTTATCCTTGCGCTTGGCTTTGTATTTTTCCATCAGCGCGGCGTCTACCGACTTTTCCAGCGCGGCAAGCTCCTTTTCGATGGCGGAGCGCTCCGCCTCGCGGCTCTGTTTCAATTCCTTGTACTTTTGTCCGTATTCGTTGAACTGTTCCTTCGCCGCCTGCGTTTTCTTTTTCAGCTGGGAAAAGGAGGATAACACGCCGTTGATTTCATCGCTGAGCGCCGACGCCTGACTTTCCAGATTGGCGAGGCGCAGCGCCAGCTCGTCCGCCTTTTTCTGCAGGTATCCCGCGGCGTTGGTGTCCTCCGCGCCGTCCGCCGCCGCGCTGATTTCGCGGAAGGTTTCCGTAAACTCGGCGTGCGCCGAAAGCAGGCTTTCGTATACCGCGGAAAGCTCCTTCGCCCGCTTTTCGAGGGCGGCGACGGAATCGTTCACCCCGTCGAGAAATTTCTTCGCGGAGGCGGTTTTTCTGCGCTCTTCGCTGTTTGCGATTTCCTGTTCGATCGCCTTGAGTTTTGCGTCCGTTTCCTGATATGCCAATAATTCTTTAACCATGTTTCTCTCCTTTATTTATACTATAAAACGACTTCGGCGGGCGGCTCGTGCCGCTCGCGTTACAAATATCGTTCGTCTTCGAAATATTCCGCTTTCGCCCGCGCGCCCAGCGCGCCCTTCATTTTGGCGAAAAACGCCTTGAAACCGTAATTTTCCGCCGCGTAGTGCGGCAACAGCAGCAGCGCGCCTCCCCGTTCCGCGATTTCGCGGATGACGTGGTGCGGGGCGTCGGAAGTGACGATCAGATCGGCTTTGCCGGCGTACGCCGCCGCGTCCGAACCGCCCGCGCCGCAAAAGCTCGCCGCCGTTTCCACCCGCTTGTCGGGACTGCCGTATAAAATGTACTTGCGCGTTTTGAACTCCCGCTCCACGCGCTCGCAAATATCCCCCGCCGTCGTCGGCGCAAGGGTGAACGCCTTGCCGTAGCCCGCGGTTTCGGCGAGCTTATCGATCGTTTCAAACGACGTGGCGCCCAGCCCGTAGGCGAGCATGTCGTCGATACCGCCCGCCGCCAGATCGAGATTGAGATGCTGGGAAAACACCGCGATATCGCGTTTAATTGCGTCGTACACCGCGCCCGCGGCGACGTCCGATTCGTAAATCCTTTCCATGCCGCCGTAAATGGCGGGATGGTGCGTTACGATGCAGTCGCACCCCGCGTGCACCGCCTCGGCGACGGCGCGGCGGCTAAGATCCAAAGAAAACAGCACGCCGTTGACGCCGCCCGCGCGGGAAACGAGCAGTCCGCTGTTATCGTACATTCCCTTTTTTTTGCACGCCTCGCTCAAGGAAAGCGGGCAGAGTTTTTCCATCTGCGCGGCAAGTTCTTGTAACGTAATCATAAAATTCCCCTTAATTTTTCCCGCCGTGCCGTCAGCGCGGCGCGGGACGTTTCGTTCATGGGGTTTTTCAGATATTCCCCGATGTCCTCGATTTCCGCCTTCACCTTGTCGATAAACGCCTGCGGACGCTCGGCGAGGTTGGTTCTTCCGAAAAGGATTTCCTCCTCCGAAAGCTCGTCCTCCCCCCGTTCCGCCGCGACGATATCGTAATACTTGACGTCCCGAAAGGTGACGTCCTCCAGAATTTTATAGCCGTTGCCGACGAGATACGCGCGCACCTTTTCGGGATTTTTCATCGGCTGCAGCACCAACCGTTCGCACCGATACGCCGACGAGGATAATATTTTGACGATTTCCTCGCCCCCCATACCGGCGATGAGCGCCTCGTCGACGGGCTCCTCTATGCCCGAAAATCCGTCGCAGACGACGCTTTCCACCGTTCCGACGTCGATAAACCGTTTCAGCAGCTTTTCCGCCTTTTTCAGGCATTCGGCACTGATATCAGTTATGTAAATCTTTTCCGCAAGCGCGTTTTTCGCGGCGAGCTCCGCAACGAGCCCGTGATCGCAGCCGATATCGGCGAACACCTTCGCGGGGCGCAGGCGGGAATAGATTTCGAGGATGCGTTCCATCAGTCGAGGAAATCCTTCAGCCGTTTGCTGCGGCTGGGGTGGCGCAGTTTTCTCAGCGCCTTCGCCTCGATCTGTCGGATGCGCTCACGCGTGACGTTGAACTCCTTGCCCACCTCCTCCAGCGTTCTGGGGCGGCCGTCGTCTATGCCGTAGCGCAGGCGAAGCACCTTTTCCTCGCGGGGGGTCAGGGTATCGAGCACGCCGAGCAGCTGTTCTTTGAGCATGGTGTACGCCACCGCATCGGAAGGGGTGGCGCTGCCCTCGTCCTCGATGAAATCGCCGAGGTGGCTGTCCTCCTCCTCGCCGATAGGCGTTTCGAGGGAAACGGGATCCTGCGCGATTTTCTGGATTTCCCGCACGCGCTCTTCGGAAATGCCCATTTCGCGGGCGATTTCCTCCGGCGTCGGCTCGCGCCCGAGCTCCTGCAGCAGACGGCGGGAAACGCGGATCTGCTTGTTGATGGTTTCCACCATGTGCACGGGAATACGGATGGTGCGCGCCTGATCGGCGATCGCCCTCGTGATCGCCTGTTTTATCCACCACGTGGCGTAGGTGGAAAACTTAAAGCCCTTTTGATAATCGAACTTTTCCACCGCCTTCATCAAGCCGAGGTTGCCCTCCTGAATGAGGTCGAGAAAGAGCATCCCCCTGCCCATATAGCGCTTTGCGATGGAAACCACCAAGCGGAGGTTCGCCTCCGAGAGGAGTTTTTTCGCCAGCTCGTCGCCGTCCATCATGCGGCGGGCGAGCTCCGTTTCGTCCTCGGGGGTTAAAAGCGCCACCTTGCCGATGTCTTTCAAATACATCTTCACGGGGTCGTCCATGCTGATCTCTTTGAGCAGCTGGTCGTACAGCTCCTTATCCCGCTCGAACTCGTTGATAACCTGAATGTTCGCCTTGTCGAGGCGGATATATACGTCCTCGATTTCCTGCGGGGTGGCGTCGATCTTGTCCAGACGCTCCAAAAGCTGTTCCAGACTCACGCTGCCCTTCATTTTGTTTTCCGCGATGATCTCGTTTACGATTTCGTCGAATTTGCCTTCCATTGGTTCTCCTTTGTTTCCTAAAGTCTGTTGAGCGCCGACACGCTCTCCATCAGTCGTTTTACCAGTTCTTTGCGGCGTTCGATATCCGTTTCGCTTTCGGAAAGTTTCGTCAGCGTTTCGATTTCCCGCTCCAGATTGCCGCGTTTGAGCGTTTTCACGCAGTCGTCGAAATACCGCGCCTCGTCATAGTCCCTGCGCTCGGTAAGCTCGAGCGCCAGCACGGCGGAAAGCTCCGCCCGATCCTCCCCTTCGACGATATCGTAAAGCACGTTGGGCTTGGGAGTTTTCCCCTCTTTTTTACATTCCGCCAGATAATCGTATATTTCCGCGTGCACGGGGTGGGTGAAGCGCACCTCCCCGAGCTGAAAATTTTCCGCGTATTTTTTGGAAAAGAGCAGGCTCGCCAGCACGTACCGCTCGGCTTGCAAATTCTTTTCCTTCGCCTCGATGGGCGCGATTTCCGCCTTGACGGGCGCGGGCTGTTCGGCGTTTTCCAGATCGCGTTTCAGCGATTCGTAGGTGATGCCCGTCATCGAGCGGATTTCCTTTAATAAATCCTCCCGCTCCGCGGCGGCGGGGCTTTCCCGCACGACCTTCATCGCCTCGGCGACGAATTTGCGCTTGCCCTCGGTATCGCCGATGTCGTAGGTGCGCTTCAACACGTCCAATTTAAAGTCGATGAGCGGTTTCGCGCTTTCCAGAAGCGCTTCGTACGCCGCTTTGCCCTGTTTTTGCACGACGTCGTCGGGGTCCATGCCGTCGGGCAGGGTGACCACCTTGACGTTCAGCCCCTCGTCCTTTAAGATTTCCAGACCGCGCACCGCGGCTTTCTGCCCCGCGAAATCGCCGTCGTAACTGATGAGCACGGTATCGGTGTAGCGCTTCAACAGCCGCGCCTGATCCTTGGTGAGCGACGTACCCATGCTCGCCACCGCGTTTTCAAACCCCGCGGCGACGAGGGATACGACGTCCATGTGCCCTTCCACCATGATCGCGTTTTTCACGCCGACCTCGTTTTTCAGCTTTTTGAGATTGTTGATGTTAAACAGCGTGCTCCCCTTGGAAAACACCGCCGTTTCCCGCGTGTTGACGTATTTTGCGAACCCCTTGTCCTCCAAAATGCGCCCGCAGAACGCCACCACCTGATTCATCTGATTGATGACGGGAATGATCAGCCGCCCGCCGAGCGCGTCGTAATACCGCCCGTTTTTTTCGCCGACGACGCCCGCCTCCGCCATGTCCTCGTAAGCGTACCCTTTTCTTTTGAGATACGCCGGCAGGGCGTTGAAGTCGGGCGAGGCGCCGATGCCGAATTTTTTCACCGTCGCGCCGTTCACCCCCCGCTTGCCGAGATAGAGGAGAAATTTATCCGCCGCCTCGTCCCCGCTTTTGAGGTAGTTGTAATAAAAATGCGCGGCGTCCTTTAAGATGGCGTACAGCTTTTCCTTTTTTTCCTTGCTGCGGCGCACGTTTTCGTCGTTTTCGCCACGTTCGGGCAGGGTGATGCCCGCCTTTTGGGCGAGCAGTTTCACCGCGTCGGAAAAATCGATCCCCTCGATTTCCATGACGAAGCTGATCACGTCCCCGCTCTTATGACAGCCGAAGCAATAATAGAAATTATCCGTGCCGTTCACGCAGAAGGAAGGCGTTTTTTCGTGATGAAAGGGACATCTGCCCCAAAAACTGCGCCCCCGCTGTTCCAGCGGCATATACGACGAAATGACGGAAACGAGGTCGTTTTTGCTCTTGATTTCGTCGATGATCTTTTCGTCGTAGCCTCTCATTGCTCCTCCTCGGTATTTTTATCAGTATTCCTCTTTTTTTTGGTATTCATACTGTTTCGGTAAACGACAAACGTGCAGAACAGAAATTCCGTAACCATATTCAGAACCATCGTGAGCGCCTCCACCAAAAAGTCGTTCCAGCCGTAGTCGTTGACGAGCGACTGCCCCCACCAGAGGGTGAGCGGCGTGAACACGCAGTAATAGCCGAACACTTTCAGCATCGCCGCCGGCACGTTCGCCGCCGATTTAAAGGTAAATTCCCTATTTAAAGTGAAATTCCACAAAACCGACAGCACGAGCGATATCAAATATTTCAGCCAATGCAGCTCGTTTGCCGGCATCAATAAATCCAAAAGGGCGAAAGAGCCGATCTGAATGACGCCCGCGGACGCGGAAAACGCCACGAACTTGACCGCCTGCACGAAGCGTTCTTTTTTCGTGAGAACGGGTTTTTCTTCCGCCGTTTTCTCCTCTTTTTCCGCCGAAGCGGCTTTTTCTTCTATATCCATGTAAAAATCAACGCCCCCAGAACGATTTCGGCAGCCGTCAGCAGCGGAAACGCGACGGTGAATTTTTTATGTTTGGTTTTGTGGCGGAACGCCAGCATGCCCGCCGTGCCGCCCGCCGCCCCGAAGAGCAGCGCGGGTAAAAACAGCGCGCGTTCCGATATGCGCCATTTGCCTTTTTTCGCGCGGCGCTTGTCCGCGCCCATCATGCAAAACGCGGCGAAATTCACTATGGCGAGATACGCCGCGAAAACGATATCGTAAACGCTCATCAAAGCCCCCAAGTTTTGGGAATGAAAATATTTTCGTAAACGTAATAGGCGTATTTATCCGACATGGACGATATGTAATCGCAGATGCTCTTGTCCACCCCGTGCCTGTACGCCAGACCGATGTAAAAGGGCGGCAGTTTATCGGGGTGCGCGGCGAAATATTCGTACATGCCCGTGAGCATGCGCTCCGCCTTCTCCTCCTCCGCCATCGCCGTTTTGGAAAAATACACTTCCGAAAACATAAATTCCCGAAGGATTTTCGTCGCTTCCAAAATTTCCGGCTCCATTTCCACCCGCGGCTTGTTTTCGCTGGCGCGGTAGATAGAAAAAATCATCGAGTTGATGCGCTCGCGGGAGGTTTTTCCCAACACCTTCACCGCGTCCTTCGGCAAATCCTCGGGGGCAATCAGCCCGCCGTGAATCGCGTCGTCGATGTCGTGGTTGATGTAGGCGATCCAATCGGAAATCGATACGGCGCGCCCTTCGAGCGTTTGCGGCTTTAAGGACACTTTATGGTTGAGAATGCCGTCCTTAACCTCCCGCGTGAGGTTGAGCCCCTGCCCGTCGTTTTCCAGAAATTCCACCACGCGGAGGCTCTGCTCGTTGTGCTTGAACCCGTAGGGCGAAAGTTTATCCAAAACGCGCTCGCCGCTGTGACCGAAGGGCGTGTGCCCCAAATCGTGCCCGAGGGCGATCGCCTCCGTTAAATCCTCGTTCAAGCTGAGCGCGCGGGCGATGCTGCGGGCGATCTGCGTTACGTCTATCGTGTGGGTGAGCCGCGTGCGGTAATTATCCCCTTCCGGACAGAAAAAGACCTGCGTTTTGTTTTTCAGCCGACGGAAGGACTTGCAGTGAATGATCCTGTCGCGGTCGCGCTGAAATTCCGTGCGCATGGGGCACGGCGTTTCCGCCCGCTCCCGCCCCGCCGTATCGGCGGACTTTTTGGCGAAAGGCGAAAGGAACATTTCTTCGATTTGCAGCGTTTTTTCTCTCATAAAACCGACCTAACAAAATAGTTTCCATTAAAGTATTCGCCGTAAAGGCGGAAAAACCTTTTTTTGCGGCAAAATTTTTTGAAACGGGGGGATTTTTCCGCAAATTCCTTGCCAAATTTGCGATAATTGTGATACTATATTGAAGATATGAAACCACTCGGAAACGACTGGGACGAAATCCTTTGCGAGGACTTCAAAACCCCCTCCTATCTCAAATTGAGGGAGTTTTTGAAGAGCGAATATTCCACGCGGCGGATCTTCCCCCCGATGAACGACATTTTCAACTGCTTCCGTTTAACGCCCTTTGCGGCGGTGAAAGCGGTGATTTTGGGGCAGGACCCTTACCACAACCCCAATCAG
Organism: Bacillota bacterium; assembly: GCA_003343995.1. Lineage (GTDB taxonomy): Bacteria > Bacillota > Clostridia > Christensenellales > Borkfalkiaceae > UMGS775. The sequence continues at coordinate 11,084 of QAKE01000084.1, read as the reverse complement.
GCGATGGGGCTTTCCTTTTCCGTGCCCGACGGCGTGCAGCCGCCGCCTTCGCTTTTGAACATGTATAAGGAGCTGCAAGACGAGCTGGGCATTCCCCCCGCCGCCGGCGGCAACCTGACGAAATGGGCCAAGCGGGGCGTGCTGCTTTTAAACACCGCGCTCACCGTGCGGGCGTACAGCGCCAATTCCCACCGCGGGCAGGGCTGGGAGGTTTTTACCGACAGCGTGATCAAAAAACTTTCCGACGGCAGGGAAAACCTCGTATTTTTGCTGTGGGGCGGCAACGCGCGCAGCAAAAAGAGCTTGATCGACGGCAAAAAACACCTGATTTTGGAGTGCGCGCACCCCAGCCCCCTTTCGGCATACGCGGGCTTTTTCGGGTGCGGACACTTTAAAAAGTGCAACGAATACCTTGCGGCGCACAATATCGCGCCCATCGACTGGAATTTAAACGACGCGGAGGCTTCCGCGAAAGGCGAAATATGAAATACGTAGTGATTTTAGGCGACGGCATGGCGGATTTCCCCATTGCCGCCTTGAACGGCGAAACGCCCTTGGAACGCGCTTATAAACCGAATATCGACGCGCTCGCCCGCGTTTCGGAAGTGGGGCTTTGCAAAACCGTGCCCGACGGCATGCCCGCGGGCAGCGACGTGGCGAACCTTTCGGTGCTCGGCTACGATCCCGCCGCGTATTATACGGGGCGCTCCCCCTTGGAGGCGGCGAGCATCGGCATCGCGCTGAAGGAAACCGATTTGACGCTCCGCGCCAACCTCGTTACCCTTTCGGGCGGGAACAGCTACGAAACGATGACGATGACCGACTATTCCGCGGGGGAAATTTCCAGCGCGGAGGCGAAAATCCTCGTGGAATATCTCGCCGAACGCCTCGGAAACGATTCCTTGAAGTTATACGCGGGCGTGAGCTACCGCCACTGTCTTGTGGTGGAAAACGGCGAAAACGACACGAAATTCACCCCCCCGCACGATATTTCCGGCAGGAAAATCGCCGATTACCTGCCGAAGGGCGCGCACGCGGAACTTTATTTCGATTTGATGAAACGCTCCTTCGAGCTGTTAAAAGACCACCCCGTCAACAAAAAACGGGTGCAGGAGGGCAAAAATCCCGCCACCTCGCTGTGGTTCTGGGGCGCGGGAAAAAAGCCGAAACTCGATTTGTTCAAGGAAAAATTCGGCAAGACGGGCACGATGATTTCCGCCGTGGATTTGCTGAAGGGCATCGGCAAGCTGACGGGCATGAACGTGCCCGATTTAAAGGGCGCGACGGGCAACTACCACACGGATTTTGGCGAAAAAGCGCGAACGGCACTGCAATCGCTTGACAGCGGTTCGGATTTTTGCTATATTCATATCGAGGCTCCCGACGAATGCGGACATCAGGGCGATACGGAACATAAAATTTGGTCCGTCGAGCAAATCGACGAAAAGGTTGTGGGATTTTTGAAAACCGAGCTGGAAAAGCGGGGCGAACCGTTTTCTCTGCTCGTCATGCCCGACCACCCCACGCCGATTGCGGTGAAAACGCACGTTTCCGACCCCGTGCCCTACCTGCTTTATCGCAGCGGCGAAACGCAGAGCGGCGCGGCGCTGTACAGCGAAAAAGCGGCGAAAGCGACGGGCATATACGTTGAACGGGGCTGCGAACTGATGAAGAAATTTTTGAATGTACCTTTGAAAAACAAATGAAATACAAATGCTTTTGACGTACGAAGGATTTAAGACGTACAAAAGAAGAACCTGCAAAAGAGCGCGGCGCACGTTTTACGTGCGCCGCTGTTTTTTTGAAAAAGCCCTATCGCGCCAAATCGGAGGACTCCCCGATTTGCATGCCGATTTTAACGCCGGTGAGCAAACAGTCCTCGTTCATAACGGACGCCTTTAAGTCGAAATAGTCCTCCGCCGCCATAAGCAAATGACGCAAAATCTCCTTATCCTCCCCGTTCAATCGGGAAGAAAGCTCGGCGCTGTATTGCTCGAAATCCGTGCGGTTTTGCTTAAGCTCCTCATCATTTTCCATGTCGAGCGGATGATCGCGGCGGTATTGCAGGTAAAAAGAATATAAAATGGAAATCATTGCCGTACTCCTAATAGTTTTATTCTCTTGATTTAATTATACACTGTTTAATTATAAATTACTTGACTTTATCCTATTATGGATATACTTTAATTATGGTAAAAAGAATATAAAATAGAAAATCATTTCTATACTACTTTTTTTCAAGAGTATAGCACATCGTTTTTTAATTTTCAAGTGTTTTACATAACTTTATTTTTAAAGTCATTTATTTGATAATTTTATATGCAGAAAGTAACGAATATGCTGCTCGCTGATTTTAAAACTTCGCCGCCCCGCGAAAATTCGCGGGGCGGCGTTCTTTTTTATCCTAACTGAATTTCTTCGAGTTCTTTCGGCGGCACGGCGTCGGCGGAATTTTCCACCACCTTTTTCACCATGTTCGTCGCCTTGTTTACGGGAATGTTCGTTCCCGCGCCCGCAACGCACCCGCCGGGGCAGCCCATGCCTTCGATCAGACAACCGTTCTTTTTGCCGAGCTTTGCCAGCATCAGCATTTTACTGCATTCTTCCAGACTTTCGCAGTGCTCGATGCGCACCTCCACATCCGGATAATATTCGTGTATGCACTTTTCAATCGCGCCCGCAACGCCGCCGGCGATCGCGTAGCCTCTGCCCGCGCCCGTCGCGTCGTTCATATCCTCTTCGCACTCGATTTCCTCCACGTCGATATTGCGCGCCTCGAATATCGCGGAAAGCTCCTCGAAGGTCAGCACGAAATCCACGTCGCTGCGCACCGTTCTGCGGCTGGCTTCCAGCTTTTTCGCCGCGCACGGTCCAATGAACACGACGCGCGAATCGGGATGTTTTTGCTTGATGGTGCGCGCCGTAGCCACCATGGGCGTGAGCGCGTTGGAAATATTTTCGATGGTGGTGGGGAAATATTTTTTCGCCAGCATCGCCCAAGAAGGACAGCACGAGGTGAGCATAAACGGCAGCTTGCCGCTCGCCACTTCCTCCACGTAATGCTTCGCCTCGGTAACCGCGCCCATATCCGCGCCGAGGGCGACTTCGTAAACGTCCTTAAACCCTAACAGTCGCAGGGCGGCTTTCAGCTTGCCCGCCGTCGCCTTGTCGCCGAACTGCCCCACGTGGGCGGGCGCGAGGGCGACGATGATTTCGTCTCCGCGGCGCAGCGCGCGCACGAGCTGGAAGATCTGCGACTTATCGGCGATCGCGCCGAAGGGACAGCTGACCATGCACATGCCGCAGGAAACGCACTTTTCGTTGTTGATGTGCGCCCTGCCGAGATCGTCGCTTTCGATGGCTTTCACGCCGCACGCCGAAGCGCAGGGGCGCGTTTGGTGCGTGATCGCGCCGTAGGGGCACACGCTCTTGCACTTGCCGCATTTGATGCACTTGTTCTGATCGATCACCGAATGTCCGTCCACGATGGAAACGGCGTTTTTGGGGCACACTTCCGTGCAGGGGTGCGCCACGCAGCCGCGGCAGTTATCGGTAACCATATAGCGGTTGGGCGGGCACGCCGCACACGCCGAAGGGATCACCTGCATCAGGGGCGGTTCGTAATATTTATCGGCGATGTCGCTCTCGTGCAGACCTTGCGTAATGTGCACGGGCATATCTTCCGGACGGAGGCTGAGCCCCATCGAAAGGCGCACCCGCTCCGAACAGATCGCCCGCTCGCGCCAGATGCTTTCCCGATACAGCGGCTTGTCCCCCGGTGTGATTTTGTAGGGAATCGCCTCGATGGCGTCGTTGATGTTGTCGCTTTCGTCGAAGGCGACGCGCGCCACTTCCACGAAAACCTGCCGTCTTAACAGCTTTAAAGGCGTCAATAATCCTCTTTCCATAATCGCTCCCTTTTTTATTTTATTTTATTTTTCCCCTTCCGCCGCGCGGTTAAACGCGGTTATCGGCGGTGTCTGCCCGCCAAAGCGGACAGCCACGCCGAAAGCACGGGGCGCATTCTGTTTTTTTCTATGCGCACGCTCCAATTCTGCGGCTTGTCGGTGGAAGGCTCGTTCATGCGGTATTCCGTGCCGAGGAGCGCCGCGTCCTGCATGGGCAGAACGAACACGTTCGCCTTGCAGGCAAAGCCCGCCTCGGTGACTGCCGCCGCCGTTTTTTCGTCGCCCGTGGTGAAGCGGCGCAGATGCATTTTGCAAAGACTGCGGCGCAGGCGGGCGTTGAAGTTCGCTTTTTCCTCCCCGCTCATCGCGGAGAGCATGCCCATCAGCGTATCGTTGTCGTGCGTGCCGGTATAGCACACGTTGTGTTTTACGATTTTTTCCGGCAGATAGGGGTTGTTTTCGTCGCCGTTGAAGGCGAAAGAAAGCACGCTCATGCCGGCAAAACCCGTCTTTTTCAAAAGTTCGTAAACGCCGTCGTCCAAAACGCCCAGATCCTCCGCGATGACGCGGCTTAAATCCGCCTTTTCGGCAAGGGCGGCAAACAGCGCGTCGTGCGGAACGTCCGCCCACGCGCCGCCGACGGCGTTCGCGCTGCCCGCGGGAATTTCGTAAAATCTGTCCAGCCCGCGGAAGTGGTCGATGCGCACGTAATCGAAAATTTTCAGCGCGCGGCTCAGCCGCCCGCTCCACCACGCGAAATTGTCCTCCGCATGGACGGCATAGTCGAACACGGGGTTACCCCAAAGCTGACCTTCCGCGCTGAAATAATCGGGCGGCACGCCCGCCACCTTGACGGGCTTCAAATTCCCGTCCAGCTTGAACAGGCGGGGATTTTTCCACACGTCCACGGAATCGTAGGCGACGTAGATGGGCAGATCGCCGATGACGGCAATACTGCGGCTTGCCGCGTACGCCTTCACTTTTTTCCACTGCCGCGCCGCCGTATATTGCAAAAACTGCCAAAACAGCAATTCTTCGCCGTTTTCCGCGGCGAAGGCTTCCAGCGCGGCGGGATCGGCGTACTTGTATTTTTCTTCCCAGCAATCGAAGGACGCGCCGCCGTGCGCCCCTTTCAGCGCCATAAACAGGGCGTAATCCTTCGCCTCGCCGCCCTTTACATAGGAGAGGAAGGCGGGGTTTTTCTTAAAACGGGAATAGGCTTTTTTCAACAGCGGCACGCGCGTTACGTATAACTTGCCGTAGTCGATATACCTGCCCCCGTCCTCCGCCGAACGCAGTTCCTCGGCGGTCAAAAGCCCTTCGGCACGCAATTCGTCGAGGGAGATGAAATAGGGATTGAGCATGCCCGCCGCGGGCGACTGATAGGGCGAATTGCCGAACCCCGTGGGGTTGAGCGGCAGCACCTGCCAATATTTTGCGCCCGCCGCCGACAAAAAATCCACGAACGCGTAGCAATCGGAAAAATCGCCGATGCCGTAAGCGTTCGGCAAGGACGCGACGTGCATCAGTATTCCGTATCCTCTTTTCATGCCATTCCCTCCCACGCGGCGTTTGCCGCGCCCCTTTCTTTGCGCGGACTTATTTTTCCAGCGTGATGTACGCCTCGCGGCTGGCGCCGACGGAAACGTATTTGATATAGCAGCCCGTTTCCCTTTCGATAAAGCGGATATACGCGAGCGCTTCTTTGGGCAGATCCTCCGCCTTGCGGCAGCCGGAGATGTCCTGTTTCCAGCCTCTCAGACGGGTGAAAAGCGGCTTGCAGCGATCGAGGTCGGCGGAAAACGGAAAATCGGTAATCACTTCCCCGTCAAGATCGTACGCCGTGCAGACGTCGATATACTCGAAGCCGGAAAGCACGTCTAATTTCGTGAGGGCGATTTCGTCCGCGCCCTGCATGCGGATGCCGTAACGGCTGGCGGGAATGTCGAACGCTCCCACGCGCCGCGGTCTGCCGGTCGCCGCGCCGTACTCGCCGCCCGCTTTGCGCAGCTTTTCCGCACGCTCGCCGGAATATTCCGCCGTGAACGGGCCCTCGCCCACGCAGGAGGAATACGCCTTCATGATACCGATGGATAAATCGATTTTATGGTTGGGCACGCCCGCGCCGACGGGAGCGTACGCCGCGATGGTATTCGAGGAGGACGTGTACGGGTAAATGCCGAAATCGATGTCGCGGAGGGCGCCGAGCTGCGCCTCGAACATGATTTTTTTGCCCGCCTTCGCCGCCTCGTCGAGGTAAAGCCCCGCGTCGCAGATAAAGGGCAGGAATTGATCGCCGTATTCGGTGAGGTAATCCATCATTTCCTCCACCGTTACGGGCTTTGCGCCGTATACGCCGGTGATGGTGAGGTTTTTCCACTCCACGATGTCCTTCAGCCGTTCTCTTAAGCGCTCCTTGTTGAAAAGTTCCCCCATGCGGATGGCTTTTTTGAGATATTTATCGCCGTAAATGGGCGCGATGCCCCGCTTCGTGGAGCCGTATTTCTTATCGGCAAGGCGTTCTTCTTCCAAGCAGTCCTGCATCACGTTATAGGGCATGCAGATGACCGCCTGCGCGCTGATGCGCAGATTTTCCGGCGTTACCGAAACGCCCGCCTCCCGCAGTCTGCCGATTTCCCCGCTCAGATGCTTGATGTCGATAACCATGCCGTTGCCCATCACGTTGACAACGCCTTCCCGCAAAATACCGCTGGGCAGCAGGTTCAAAATGAATTTGCCCCGCTCGTTGATGACCGTGTGCCCCGCGTTGTTGCCGCCCTGATAGCGCACGACAACGTCGTAATCGGAAGAAAGCAGATCGACCATTCTCCCCTTGCCTTCATCGCCCCAGTTGATACCGCAAATCGCCGTTAACATATAATAATTCCTCCTGTTGTTCCTCAACCTCAGTCATTTTAACAAGGAATACGCGCCTTGTCAAGGCCGCAGCCTTTCGTTTTGGTTATACCTCTTGTTTCGGCGCCGTTTCGTCTTCGCGCGCGCCGAAAAGTTCTTCCATGCGCTCGTTTTTCGTTTTGAGCGCGAGATAGAGCATCAGCGTGAATACCGCAACCGCCAGCACGACGGTGATGAACACCGTGGGAAAATTGACGATGCTTCCCGAACCGAGCTCGCCGACGAGCAATCCCCCCGCGTTGAAAATAAAATGCAGCAAGATCGGCACGAGCATGCTCCCCGTGACGGCGAGCGCCACGGCGCACATGCCGCCGAGCAGAAAGCTGTACCCGATTTGCAGCAGCACGGGCACGAACCCCGCGCCGCCCACCAGATTGACGAGGTGCACCGCGCCGAAGAGGGCGGAAGAGAGCGCCGCCGACCATAAAACGGAATATTTCCGCTTTTTCAGTTTGAGCCAGCAGAGCGGAAACACCACGCCGCGGAACGCCAATTCTTCAAACGCTGCGATAAAAAACGTCTGCACCAGATAAAGCGCGATCGTGCCGCCGTCCGCGGTGATTTGCGCCGCGCCCGACGCCAAAGCGACGATCGGAAAATTGTTGGCGACCACCAGCAGGCAGGGCAAAACGAGATAAAGCCGCCGCGCCTTCCACGTGAGAACGCGTTTAAATTGGTAAGCGTACATGAGATACACGGCAACGCCGCAAAATGCCGCGCGCATCGCCGCCGTAAAGATATATTTATTGGTTTGCGTATATTCCACCGACAGCATGCGCATGGTTTCGCGCACGGGAAAGGACGCGAAACCCACGACGAGCAGCATGGCGATGACGATATTGACGACGGGCGCTTTTTCCGCGTCCTTTCTTAAACGCTTCATCTTATAAAAACCCGCCGTCCGCCGCCAGACACTGCCCCGTGACGAAGGTCGCCTCCGCCAGAAAGCGCACCGTTTCGGCAACTTCTTCCGCGCCGCCGAGGCGGTTGAGCGCCGCGCTTTCCGCAAGCTCCTTTTTCACGTCCTCGCCGAGCGCGGCGTTCATGTCCGTTTCGATCACGCCGGGGCACACGCAGTTTACGCGGATGCCGGAAAGTCCCAGCTCCTTGGCGAGCGCCTTCGTAAAGCCGATGAGCGCCGCCTTGGAAGCGGAATACGCCGCCTCGCACGACGCGCCCGCAAGCCCCCACACCGAGGAAACGTTGACGATCGCGCCGCTCTTTTTATCGATCATGTAAGGAAGGGCGCGGTTGATCGCCAGATACGCCGATTTTACGTTGACGGCAAAAATATCGTCCCATTCTTGTTCCGAAGTGTCGTTGATCGGCTTGATGAGGGAAATCCCCGCGTTGTTGACGAGCGCGTCCACGCCGCCGAAGGCTTTTTCCGCGGCGGAAAAGAGGGCGTCCACCTCCCGAGAAGAGGTTACGTCCGCCCGAAACGCCAGCGCGCCGACGCCGTATTTTTCCTTTATCCGCGCGGCGAGCGCCTCCGCCTGCGCGGCGGAAGAGAGATAATCGACGACGACGTTATAACCGCATGCCGCGAACGTTTCCGCGCACGCGCCGCCGATGCCCTTTGCTCCCCCCGTGATCAAAACCGTTTTCATACCGCTCCTTACGTTAAAACGTCCGCTTTCTGCCCTTGCAGAAAACGGACGCGCTTGTTTTTAGCCCTTGACTCTTTCCATGTATTCGCCCGTGCGGGTGTCGATCCGGATGAGTTCGCCTTCGTTGACGAACATGGGAACCTGAATCTTCGCGCCCGTTTCCAGAACGGCGTCCTTGGTGGCGTTGGTGGCGGTGTTGCCCTTCACCGAAGGATCGGCTTGCGTTACGCGCAGCACCACGAAGTTTTCGCATTCCACCGAAAACGGCGTGCCCTTATAGGATTTGACGGTGACGCGGTCGTTTTCCTTGATGTACTGCAACGCGTCCTCCACCTGCTCGTAGTTGAGCGGGGTGAGGTTAAATTCGTCGTCCATGAAGTAATACAATTCGCCGTCGGTATAAGAATACGTCATGAATTTCGTTTCGATGTGCGCTTCCTGCACCTTTTCGGTGGGGTTCCACGTCTTTTCCAAAACCGCGCCGGTGACGACGTTTTTCATCTTCGTTCTCACGAACGCCGCGCCCTTGCCCGGTTTGACGTGCTGGAACTCCACGATGGTGAAGATGCCGCTCTCGTATTCAAAGGTTACGCCCTTTCTGAAATCGCCTGCTGTAATCATAAATGTTTTCTCCTTAATCTATCAAAATTAAATTCTTTTCGTCTTTAAATAACCGCTTCACGCCGCCTTTCAGTACGACGGTGTCCTCGATGCGGATGCCGAACTTGCCCTCGAAATACACGGCGGGTTCTATGGAAAACACCGTGCCGCTCTTCAGCTTGCCCGTTCCTCGCGGACCGACGGTCGGATATTCGTGGATCGCCACGCCGATGCCGTGCCCCAGCGAATGGGTGAACGCCCGATCGAGCCCCGCTATCTTTAATGCGTCGCGCGCGATTTTATCCGCCGCCGCACATTCCATGCCGGTGCGGATATGCTCTTCCGCCGCGAGGTTCGCCTCAAGCACCGCCGCGTACGCGTCCACAAACTCGTCGCTCGGTTCGCCGAAAACGAAGGTGCGCGTCATGTCGGAGCAATACCCCTCGTACACGCAGCCGAAATCCATCAAAACCGGCGTGTTGCGAACGAGCTTCGCCGCGCCCGTTTTATGGTGCGGCACGGCGCTGTTCGCGCCGAACGCCACGATGGTGTCGAAACTCGTTTTTTCCGCGCCGTATTCGAGCATGCGCGTTTCCAGCTCGTTGGCGAGCTGTTTTTCGCTCACGCCCTCCTTCACGAATTCCAGCGTCTTGTAAAACGCCTTTTCCGCGATTTCGCACGCCTTCGCCACGCAGGCGATTTCCTCTTTATCCTTGACGGCGAACAGGCTTTCCAGCCGGCGGTTCGCGTCTTTGAACGGGAGCTTCATCGCCTTGAGCGCGGCGTATTCCTTGAGCGTCGTCGCCGCGTAATCGATCAAAAGATTTTTCGCCCCGCTTTGCGCGGCGCGCGCGCCGACGGCGGAAAGGTCGGTAAACTCCTCCGTCTGCCAGCCCTTTCCCGCGAGGAAATCCTTCGCCGCGGAAAGATAGCGCTTGTCGGTATAAAAATATTTTTGCGAAGGCGTGACGAGCGCATAGCCGAAACTGCTGTCGAAGCCGGTGAGATACCGCCGGCCGCGCTCGTCGGATAAAAGCAGCGCCTCGCCTTTTTTCAGTTTGAAGGTTTTTTCCATTTTAATCGCGTTTTTAATGCCCGCGCCGCAGCGCGGCAGTCCCCCGCCTTATTAGTTTACCAAAAACAAAGGCTTTTGTCAATTTTTCTCGTAAAATTCCTTGATTTTTAAGGCGTCTTCCGCCTGCGTGCCCGCCGATTCGCAGATTACGTAGGGTTTTAAGCCCAAAGATTTCACCGCAAGCGCAAACTGCCGATAGTCGGGACCGTAAATTTCGTCCTCGAACGTGAGGTGGCGCACCTCGCCGCCCGCGGCATATTGAATTTTGGAAAAGTGCGTGTGAAAGCGCTCCATGCGCTCGAAACCGAGCTCGGAAATCATGAAGGACAGCAATCGCTTGAAATCCTCCGTGCTTTTCAGCGAGCCGCCCTCGCGGGCGTTGACGTGCCCGAAATCGATGCACGGCACGAACACCTTATCGGTTTTGCAAAACTCCGCGATTTCCTCCGCCGTGCCGATCTGCCGCTGTTTGCCCATGGTTTCGGGGCAGAAAAGCATATCGTCGAAGCCGTGTTCGTAGATTTTTTCCGTCAGAATTTCCAGATTTTGCTTGCAGCGGGAAACCGCCTCGCCGCGCTCCAGCTTACCTTGGGACGCGGGATGGAACACCACGCGGTTCGCCCCCATCAGCTTGCCCGTGCGCGCGGAGGATAAAATGTAATCGAAGGATTTTTCCACCCCGTCGCTTTCCCCCGCGAGGTTGATAAAATAGGGGGCGTGTACGCTGATCTCCACCCCCGCGCGGCGGAACGCGTCCCCGACGGAGAGCGCCTTCGCATCCCCCATGTTCACGCCCCTGCCGAAGGAATATTCAAAGCAGTCGAGCCCCATGTTCTTGACGAACGCGGCGGAATCTTCGCTGTGCTTCAAGCCCGCGTCGAAAAAACTCTGCGAGTTGCCGCTCGGTCCGAATTTTATCATCGTTGCAATACCTCTCGTTTATCTCGTTCGAGCTGCGCTTTCAGCTCCTCTTCC
>QAKE01000064.1 GCA_003343995.1 Bacillota bacterium | reverse complement strand
ACGGGGAATCGAACCCCGGTTTCCGCCGTGAGAGGGCGGCGTCTTAACCGCTTGACCATGATGCCGTGCGGTTTGTTCTTTCAAACAGTAAAAACAGTATAGCATATCCTTGCGTTTTTTGCAATAATTTTTATGTACATTTTTTTCCGAAACGTAAAATTTCCCATAGAAAAACCGCGGCTGCAATATTGCAGCCGCGGTTTTTAACTTTCAGTTCGCTTACATGGGGATGTAGGATACCGATGCGGATATCGTCATGATGATGAATATCGCGCAGCAGACCATCGCGCCCGTCCAGACGCTGCCCGTTTTCCGATAGAAGATACGGTTGAAGATCGGCAGAATGAACATCATGACCACGAGGCCGAAAACCATGTTCACGTACAGCCAGACTTCCGTGCCGTTGCCCCAGTAGCCGTAGAACGGCGAACCGGTGGTGAAATAGCAGACGTAGTTGATGAGCAGAATAAACGCCAGTCCCAAGCTGTTTGCCAGCGCGGAAACGAGGAGCACTTTCCATTCCTTCCAGCCTTCGTTGCCGATACTTCCGTTTACGCGGATCGCGTTGGAAATATAGAAGATGAAGATGATGGGAATGTATTCCAGCGCCGTAACGAACATTCTCGCATTTAAAGGCGCGGCGGAGATCAGCAAAAATCTGAAATCCTGATGGAACAGCCAGTAACTGATCTGCACGAGGAGATAGAACGCGACGAACAAAATCAGCGTTAAAAGGAACATTTTCAGAACGTTGAAAAGCACCGTGTACCATTTTCCGCCGTGAATTTTAAGCGGTTCGATTTTCGACCAGTCGTAATTCGGCGTCGTGCCCTTGATCTTCGCGTGCGCGTATTCGTAGAGGTTTTCGCAGAGCATCACGCCGAAGTAGATCACTAAACCGATCGCGCCGTTGATGGCAGCCCATAAGAGAATGGCGTTGATCATGCGCGCGGGGAAGGTGTAGGTGTACACGCTGGAAGAGTTGCCCACGGGGAAGATTTCGATGGAAAGGTTCGCCAGCGGGATATAGTCGAGACACGCGATGATCGCCGTAATGATCATCGTCGTCCAGAACACGATTTTATGCGAAACCGACTTCGGCTTTTTCTCGCGCACGTATTCCGTTTCGACGGCGTTCGTCTGCCGTCCGCCCTCCGTCTGCGCGGCGCATTGCGCGCAGTTCGCCGTTTTTTTCTCCGCCTGCGCGGGTTCTTTCGCCTCGCCTTCCGCAAGCTCCTTCACGACCTTTTTGGTCTTGATGGTGGCGAAGAAGGGGGTGTTCATCAGCACGCCGCAAAGCGCGATGATAAAGGTGAACGCCGCCGCCAGCGCCAGTCCGTTGGAAAAATCCTTGCCGAACCAAATCTGCGTGTAGCCGTCGATGCCGGAGTTCATGCCGAGGGATTCGTCGAAGAAGTTGAGGGTGTTTGCGATGCTCGTCTTGTCGTACATCTCGAAACAGTGGTTGATCATTTCGCGGTGCACGATTCTGTACGTGCCGTCTTCCATGCTGCCGTAATCGTAATCGATGGTCAGCTTGTCGATGCCGTTGTTCTGTCCGTTCACTTCGTTTACGAACCGCAGGGAAATCACCTCGAAGGAGGAATTGTCCGCCTGATAACGGAACGCGCCTTCGTCGTAATAGGCATAGGAGAGCGCGGCGTTGCAGCGCAGATTTTTATACTTGTTTGCCGAGGAGGTCTTGATATAACCGGAAATATACACCGATTTGATCACGCTTTCCTCGAAAGTGTCTCCCGCGAAATCCGCCGCGAGGGTGCACACGTTGCCGCCGCCGGCGGAGTGACCCACCGCGCCGAAACGCTCTTTGTCGCAGAACTTGAAATCCTCGGTGTTGTTATATACGTACTGCACGAGATATTCCGAACCGTTCGCGCCGGCGGTGGACGTTTCCGTCGTGCCGCCCTGCCCGCCGGGGTCGATGGAGAATACCACCGCGCCTCTGCGGGAAAGCTCCGTGCAATACTGCGCCATCGTTGCCTTCGTGCGGGTAAAACCGGGCACGACGAAAATCGTGGGGGCGGGGTTTTCCTCGGTGGCGGTTTCGGGCACGTACATCGTCACCGCGTAGCCGGTGTCGTTTTCCATCACGTACGCTTTGTCGTGAATTTTGCCCTCGTTGTATTCCGCCGTCATCGCCTTCGTCAGCGTAAAGTCGGAAACTTTTACGGAAAAGCCGGAGGTTTCAAAGCACATACCCGCAAAGCCGAACACGAAGATCAAACAGAAGGTAACGCACATCGTAATGAAACTCTTCGCCTTGTAGAACGGCTTTTTCGCCGCGGGCTTTTCCTCTTTTTCCACGTTTTTGCGGATCACGACGATTTCGTCTTCCTGTTTGCGGAAAAACGCGATCGCGTTGAGAATGAAAGAGGGGAGCGCCACGATGCTGAGAATCCAGCAGACGAGGAATTTAATTTGTTCGTTTTTCTCCAAGGTGACGGACGTCATCTTTTCGTTTACGGAAGTGATCACGAACCCGTCGTATAAGCTGATCAGTCCGAACGCGAGAAACAGCCAGTAAACGGAGTCGGAAAGCGCGAACGCGCACGCCGCCGCGATAAACCATAATCCCGTGAATACATAGGCGCAAACGGAGGCCGCCGTCATCAATTTTTTCTTTAAATACATTGTTTCGTCCTCCTTATGCGAATATCGCTCTCACGTCGTCGGTCTTCATCCAATCGAATACCAGAATCGCCAGCTCGTCGTCGGTCAGCCGCGCGACGTTACGCTTTTTGCCGCCCATCATATAATCGTTTTCACGCTCAAGCGTTTCTATACCGCCGGTAGAGGTGATGTTTCCGCCCATGCCGAGAAGAATATCCACGTCGCCCGCCTCGTTGACTTCCATGCCCACGTCGGCGACGCCGAGCTCAGCCGCGTACTCGCGGATATCGATGAGCATGGTATCCGGCGCGTATCCTTTGTCCGTAAGGAAGGCGTAAAGCGCGGTTCTATAATTATCCATCATCGTCTGCGTCAATCCCGTTGTACCCGTTTTCGCGTACCAGCCGACGACGAAATCGTAAACGGGCTTTTTGCCGAACACCGCGTAAATATTCACGGTTAAGCTGTTTCCTTTCAGCGCGTCCTTCACGTCGTTATAGTGAATAAGCCCCTTTTCGGGGAACATGTCGGGCAGTTCGCTCGTAGCTTCCTCGCTGACTTCGTAAGAGGAATCGAGCGTCCAGCCCATAAAGTCGTAACCGGCCTTTCTCGGTTCGGGAACGATCGCGTTGTTGAAGATGTTTACGGTGTAAGTGCCGCTGTATTCGCCTTCCACGTTGAGTACGACGCTGACGTCTTTTTCAAATCCGGTGAGCAGGTTGCAGCCGGACATGCACGCAATGCAAGCTACAAGCGCCGCAACGACCATCAGATGCAACATCTTTTTCATGTTATCACTCCTTTAAAATTTTTTCTTCGGTCCGCCGTTTTGTTCCGCGCCTCCTGATTTCGCAAAACGATAGTTCGGCGTATTCCGATTTTGCCGTAAATTTTTCGGGCGGCAAGCCGCCGCAACGCAATGAAACGGAATTTGTTTTGCGTGGCAAAACAAAAGGGGCGCGCCCCTTGAAAAAATCACAAAATTCCCTTGCGTTTTATATATCAATTATATAACGGAAAAATTAACATGTCAATAGGCATTTTAAAAATTTTCAGGTTTTTTTCAATAAAAAAACGCTCCTTAGAAAGGATGCGTTGTTTTATAGCGGAAATATGGCTTTTTTTTAACATGGAGTATAGGTTAATTTTTGCAATGAAAACTTCGTGCTGTCCTGTGGGGAAGAGGAAAAATCCGCCGGCAAACGGCAGATTTTAAAATAAAAAACCCGCTCTTGCCGACGGATAGAACGATAATTCCGCCGGCAAACGGCGGATTTTAAAATAAAAACCCACCCTTGCCGACGGAAAAGATAATCCTAACCCCGTTTTCTAAAACAGGCGAATGCCACGCTTGCTGCTTCTGACCTCCTTAATTAAAAGGCTCTGCATATCAGCATAGACCAAAATGGCTTCTGATTATAATTTGTGGAGCAATTCATCTTCCCAATCGCACAGGGCAGGCTGTTTAACGTAATTATTGTAGCATATTTTTTGCAAAATGCAAAGCGTTATCGCAGATTTTTCAAAAAGGGCGTAAAATCGACGCCGCGGCGGCTGTCGATGCCGCGCTCCATCGCGCAGGCGATGCACGTTGAAAGGAAATCGGACGCCTTCGCCACGCAGTCCTTCGCCGTTGCGCCGTTCAGCAGATATCCCAAAAAAACCGAATCGAACAAATCTCCCGTGCCCGAATAGGATTTCTTAAAAAATTCACATTCGTAAATAAAGGGCTCTCCGTTGAAAAAACAGCCGTTAAACAGCTTTCCCCGCCATTCCGCGCCGGTGACGACGGCGTTCTTTGCGCCCCCGTCGCACAGCGATTGAGCAAGGTTTGCCAAGCGTTTTTTAAACGCGGTTTCGTCTGTTTCGTCGGCAAAGGAAAAATAATTTTCTCCCGCGAGCAAACACGCCTCGGTGAAATTCGGCGTTATGTAATCGGCGCGCGCCGCCGCCGCGCGGTAGCGCGCGACGAACCCTTCGTCGAAACATTTATAAAGCCCGCCTTTATCGCCGAGTACGGGGTCGAAAAAGAACATCGCGCCGTATTTTTCCGCTAAATCCGCCGCCTTTAAGGGAAGGTCGCCGTCCACGGAAAAGCCCGCGTACACGCAGTCGGTTCTTTCGCCGAGTTTGTCCCATTCCTTCACGTAATCGTCGAAATAACGGGAGGTGTCCTTTATGAAAAAGCTGTCGTACGCCGTCTGGTTGGATAAAATCGCCGTGGGGAAGGCGTGCGTTTCGTGTCCGAGCACGTTGAGCACGGGAATGTTCGCCGCAAGCGAACAGTTCCCGTAAGCGGACAGATCATTCAGAAGGGTGATCTTCATCGTGCTTTTCCTCCGCGTTGGTATGAGCCGCTTTTTTCGCCGCGCGCGAAAGGGGATTTTCGGTATATTTATCGAAGTCCTTCACCCCCGCCAAAACGAGCGTGAAGATATACGCGCCGATCACGCCCACCGCGCCCTGTATGCCGTCCGTCAAAAGCCCGCCCGTCGCGGAGGCGAACCCGCCGTATAAAATCGCGTTCGTCAGAAAATAGCCCAAAATCATTTCGCAGGCGGCGATTGCCGCCGAAAGGAGCACCGCCGCGTGACGGTTGAGCTTCGCTTTCAAAAGCGCGCGCAGCAAAACGCCCGCGATAAAGCCCTCCAGCCCCTTTACGAGCAGGGTAAAGGGCGCGTACATCGCATAGCCGGAAATCACGTCCGCAAGCGCGCTGCCGATGCCGCCGGAAATCATGGCGAACACGGGACCGAAACACATCGCGCCGAGCAGGATGAACGCGTCGCCGAAATTCGTGTAGCCCATTACGGGGTTGGGGAATTTGACGAACATCGTCGTCACCAGCACCGCCGCGGTGAACACCGAAAGAAAGGCGATGCGCTTTGCCGTAAAGTATTTTTCCATAAAAAAACCTCCCGAAAGCGAACTTCGGGAGGGAAAATGCAATCTTCAAACACGCAGCCGTAAAACGAACTGCGTTCAAAAAAAACAACTTTCCCATTCAGACTGTTTCTGGCGGTTACGGGATCGCACCGTATCGGCTGTTGGGGCTGTCGGACTCGTTCTTAAAAAAGACATTACCGCCGGTCGGGAATTTCACCCTGCCCAAAGTTGGCTTGTGATTTATTTGCACCACATGATACGCTTAATTTTCGCTAAAGTCAAGCGTTTGCAATCGATTTTCAAAAAAATCGAGCGCTTTTTTTTCCAGCGCTTTCACGAAATCGTCCTTGCCGTCGCAATACCCGCCGATGTCGTCGGGATAGAGGCGGGCGAGCTTTTTTTTGAGTTCGCCGTACTGCGCCGCTTCGTCGGGGTGCGTGCGCAGATAGTCGCGCACGGCGAGATGCCGGCGAATATCATATTCGGAACGGATTCCGAATATATGCACGTTGTGCGTGCGGAAATCTCCGCCCTTTTTTAAAAATCGTCTGTCGGGTATGCCGTATTCGCCCATGTATTCGTAACCGACGTTTTCCAGCGCGGCGCGGAACGCGTCGATTTTTTCTGTTTCCTTTACCACGGGCATGATGTCGATCACGGGTTTCGCCCAAAGATCGGGCACGGCCGTGCTGCCGATGTGATAGATTTTGACAAGTTCGCTTTTTAAAATACCGCGGAGCGTTTCCGCCTCTTTTCGAAATTCTTCCGCCCACGCGGCGCTGTGTTTCACGACGGTGATTTTCATGAAAACACGTCCTTAAATATTTCGAGGTTGCTTTTTTTCAGCACGGCGCGTACGGCTTTGGCGGTGAATTTCGGGAACAAGCGGTAAAAAAAGTTCATGGCTTTCGCGTCCGCGCCCGTAACGATGCTCGTTTTTCCGCGTTTGAGCTTTTTTACGATCTTTTTCACCGCTTTGTCGGCGGGCGCGCACATTTTATCGATGAGCTTGTTGTTTGCGCCCTCGTTCTGGCGGCGGAAGATGTCCGTTTTGGTAAAGCCGGGGTAAACGCCCGCCACGTAAATTTCCCCTTTGTAATCCATGGCGAGGCATTCCGTAAAGCTCTTCACCGCCGCTTTCGAGGCGGAATACAGCGCCGTTCCCACGACGGGGGCGAGCGCGGCGGAGCTGGACACGTTGACGACGGCGGGCGCGGAAGATTTTTTCAGCAGCGGCAGCAGCGCCTGAAAGGAATATACGCACGACAGGTAGTTGGTGGATAAAATTTCCTCCGCGTCCTTCGCGCCGTGTTTTTCCGCTTTCGCAAAGGGAAGAAGGAACCCCGCGTTATTGATGACGACGTCGGGCAAAAAACCGCGTTCCGCCAAATCGTCGGCGAATTTTTCCCAGTTTTCCCGCACGCCGACGTCGAACGCGCGGTAAGAAAACCCCTTCAGGGAAGTTTGCAAAGCGCGCAGTTTTTCTTCGTTTCTGCCGACGCCCACGACCTCGCAGCCGTATTCCGTTATCAGCCGTTCGGCAAATTCCCTGCCGAGCCCGCCCGACGCGCCGGTGACCACGACGCGCTTGTTTTTCAAATCGTATTTAGCCATAAAAAGATAATATCACAAATCGCGGCGTTTTGCAAGCGGCAATCGCTTGAAAAATCCCGTGCGGTATGATAAAATAGTATACGGAGAATTTACAATGGAAAGACCTACCATCGACGAAATATTGAAAAAACTCAATCCCGCCCAGCTCGCCCCCGTTCGGGAAACGGAGGGCGCGATTTTAGTCATCGCGGGCGCGGGCAGCGGAAAAACGCGCGTGCTCACCAGCCGCATCGCCTATCTCGTTTTGGAAAAAGGGGTATCGCCTTCGAACATTTTGGCAATCACCTTTACCAACAAAGCCGCCAACGAAATGAAGGAGCGGCTTTCCCGCTTTATCGGGGACATCGGCGGCATGTGGGTTTCCACCATACACAGCATGTGCGTGCGGATTCTGCGGCAGGATATCGCCCGTTTAGACGAGCATTATAACGGCAATTTCACCATTTACGACGACAACGACAAGGAACGCGTTTTAAAACGGTTGTGCACCGAACGCGGGCACGACGACGAGTTTGCGAAAAAGGTGAAATTTCACATCGGCACGGCGAAGAACAAAGCGCAGTCGCCCGAAGAATACGAGGAAGAAAACGTCGGCGTACGGCATATCGACGAAATCTGCAAGGTGTACGCCGCGTACGAGGATACGCTCTATCATTCCAACGCCATGGATTTCGACGATCTGCTCGTCAAAACCTATCGTTTGCTCGCGTCGGACAAGGATACGCTCGATTATTACGCGGAGCGTTTCCGTTACGTGCACGTGGACGAGTTTCAGGATACCAACCGCGTGCAGTTCAAAATCGTGGAACTGCTCGCCGCAAGGCGCGGCAATCTCTTCGTCGTGGGGGACGACGATCAAAGCATTTACGGCTGGCGCGGGGCGGAAATCCGCAATATTCTGGAGTTCGGCAAAAACTTCGCCGGCGTAAAAACCTATAAGCTGGAACAAAACTACCGCTCTACCAAAAAGATCCTGCGGCTGGCGAACGCCGTCATCGCGAACAATACCGAGCGCAACGTAAAGGAACTCTGGACGGAAAACGGAGACGGGGCGAAGATCGAACGCTTTACCGCCCTCGACGAAAACGACGAGGCGGCGTATACCGCTTTGCAAATCAAAAAATCCTTTGCGGCGCATCCCGAATGGAAGGCGAAGGACTACGCCGTGCTCATGCGCGTGAACGCCATTTCCCGAGCCTTCGAGCAGGAGTTCAATAAATACGGCATCCCGTACCGCGTGTTCGGCGGGTTCAAGTTCTTCGAGCGTAAGGAAATCAAAGACTGTCTGGCGTATCTGAAATTGCTCAACAACCCTCTCGACGACGAGGCGCTGCTCCGCGTGATCAACACCCCGAAACGCGGCATCGGCGGAAAGAGCGTGGCGGCGCTGGAGAGCTATGCGAAATATTACGAGCTGAGCTTGTTCGACGCGGTGTGCGACGTCAATAAAATCGACATGCCCGCGGGCGCAAAGGCGAAAATCGGGGAGTTTAAGGATCTGATCGTTTCCCTCATCGTGGACAAGGAAACGCTTTCCCTGCCGGAACTCACGGAAAAGATGCTCGCCAAAACCGGTTATCGGTCGATCTTTGCGGAGGACACCGAAGAAAACCTCAACAAGCGCATGAATATCGACGAATTTCAGAACAGTATTCTGGAATTTTTCAAGGCGAACGAGGGGGCGAACTTGTCGGATTATCTCAATTCCGTCACGCTGAGCGCCGATTCCGACAATATCGCGGAGGAAGACACCGTCAATATCGCCACGGTGCACGCCGTCAAGGGCTTGGAATTTAAGTGCGTGTTCATCTGCGGGCTGGAGGAGAGCATTTTTCCCATTTCCCGCGCCGTTTCCTCGGCGGACGAGATGGAGGAAGAACGCCGGCTGATGTACGTCGCGATCACCCGCGCAAGGGAAAAACTCTACATCACCAACTCGAAGAGCCGTTTTTTGTACGGCAACCGCGAAAGGATGCTGCCCTCGCGTTTCTTAAAGGAAATGCAGAAAGAGCTCGGGGAAACGGAACGCGAAACCGCCGCTCCCGCCGCCGGCGGCAGGAGCGCGCTTTTCGATAAGAGCGACGATTTGGGCACGAGCGAGAAAAACGGCACGGGTTTTTCCTCCGGATACGCGGAGAATTATATCAAGAGAATGCAGGCGGCGCAGAAAAAGGCGCAGTCCGCCGCCGTCGGCTACAAAACCGGCGATAAGGTGAAACACGTCAAGTTCGGCGAAGGCGTCGTCATTCAGGTGAAGGGCGCGGAGGGCAACCTCATCGTGGACGTGGCGTTCAAGGGCGCGGGCATCAAGTCGCTCGCCGCGAAGTTCGCCCCGATGGAAAAGATATAAGGAGATTGGAACATGGAAAAAATGCGTCGGCTCGTCGACACGCTCAATCGCTACGCATACGAATATTACGTGCTCGATAACCCCACGGTGTCCGATAAGGAATACGACGCGCTTTACGACGAACTCGTCGCTTTGGAACGCGAAACGGGGGAAACGCTCTTCGATTCTCCCACGAAACGCGTCGGAGGCGAACCCGTTGCCGCCTTTCGCAAGCACGAGCACATCCGTCGCCTTTACAGCTTGGATAAAGCGCTCACGAAGGAGGAGCTCGACGCGTTCGGCGAACGCATCAAAAAGATAGACGAGCGGCCCGTGGAATACACCGTGGAATATAAATTCGACGGTCTGACCGTCTGCCTTACCTATGAAAACGGCAAATTCAAGGGCGCGGCGACGCGCGGCAACGGCGTCGTCGGCGAGGACGTGACGGCGCAGGTTTTGACCATCAAAAGTTTTCCCCTCACCGTCGGTTATTCCGGCGTGCTGGAGGTGCAGGGCGAGGCGGTCATGCGCCTTTCGGCGTTGAAAGAATACAACGAAAAGGCGGCGGAGCCGCTGAAAAACGCCCGAAACGCCGTTGCGGGGGCGGTACGGAATTTAGATCCCAAGGTGACGGCGGCGCGCAAGCTCGATATTCTTTTTTACAACGTGAATTATCTGTCGGAAGGCGGTTTCGCCACGCAGACGGAATGCGTGGATTTCTTAAAAAAACACGGGTTTAAGGTGCACCCGTTTTTAAGGGTGTGCAAAGATATGGAAGAGGTGTACGCCGCGATCGAAGAGGTGGATAAAACCCGCGGCGATCTCGATATTCTCACGGACGGCGCGGTGGTCAAAGTCAACGATTTTTCCGTGCGGGAGGAGCTCGGCGCCACCGATAAATTTCCCCGCTGGGCGATCGCGTTCAAATTTGAGGCGGAGGAGGTGACCACCCTCTTAAAAGACGTCGTGTGGCAGGTGGGAAGAACGGGCAAGCTCACGCCGCTCGCGCTGCTCGAGCCGGTGGAGCTCGCCGGCGCGACGGTGAAAAAGGCGACCTTGAACAACTACGGCGACATCGTGCGCAAGGGCGTCAAAAAGGGCGCGCGGGTGCTGGTGCGCCGCAGCAACGAGGTCATTCCCGAAATTCTCGGCGCCACGGAGGTCGGCGAGGACTGCGAAGAAGTGCTTCCGCCCGCCGTTTGCCCTTCCTGTGGCAAACCCGTTTCTCAAATCGGGGCGAATCTCTTTTGCACCAACCGCGAATGCCGCGACAGGGTGATTTATTCCATAACGAATTTCTGTTCCAAAGACGGCGCGAACATAGAGGGCTTTTCCGAAATGACGGCGGCGCAGCTGTACGACGAATTGAAGGTGGAGCGTTTTTCCGATTTGTACGCGCTCGATAAGGAAAGCCTTTTGAAACTCGAAGGATTTAAAGAGAAAAAGGCGCAAAATTTGCTGGACGGCATCGCGGGGGCAAAGAAGATCCGTTTCAAAAACTTCCTTTACGCCCTCGGCATAGACAACGTGGGCAAAAAGACGGCGGCGGACCTCGCAAAACGGTTTTCTTCCCTCGAAGAGCTCGCGGCGGCGGAAAAGGAAGAGCTCATCGCGATGGACGACGTCGGCGAAACGGTTGCCGAAAGCATCGCCGGATATTTCCGCGACGGGGAGAACGCGGCGGAGATCGAGCGGCTTTACGCTTGCGGCGTTACCCTCGAATACGATACTGCGGCGGCGGAAGGCGCGTTCAGCGGCGAAAGCGTGGTGCTGACGGGCAGTTTGACGGAATTTACCCGCGGCGAGGCGGAGGAGATCGTGCAAAAGCTCGGCGGCGAAATCAAAAGCAGCGTTACGAAAACCACCACCCTCGTCGTCGCGGGGGAAAAGGCGGGCTCCAAATTGGAAAAGGCGAAGGCGCTCGGCATAAAAATAATCGACGAAAGCGAGTTTAAATCGATAATAAACGGTTGAAATTTCCGTAAATGTGTGTTACAATATTTAAACAAAGGATACGCCGATGAAAAGCATGACGGGTTACGGCAGGGCCGAATACAAGGACAATTTTATAGATTTGCTTGTGGAAGTGAAAACGGTGAACAACCGCAATCTCGATATCAACCTGAAAACGCCGCGTTCTTTCATCGCGTTTGAGGACGCGCTCCGCAAATGCGTGCAGGCAAAACTGCGCCGCGGCAGGACGGACGTTTTCGTTTCCTTTTCGGATAACCGCGAAAAAAATACGCAGCTGAGCGTCGATTACGCTCTGGCGGAAAGCTACGTCGCCGCGGCGAAGGCGCTTTCCGAGCGCTGCGGCGTGGAAAACGACGTCACCGCGTATTCGTTGATGCGTATTCCCGAAGTGCTCAGGGACGGCAATTCGTTCGAAGATTATTCGGAGTTCGAGGGGACTTTGATCGAAACCGCGAACAAGGCGCTCGATGCGCTCGATGCGATGCGGGCGGCGGAAGGGGAAAAGCTGACCGCCGATTTGAAATCGCGCATGGAAACGGTGAACGGCATCGTGGACAAGATCGCGCAGCGCGCTCCTAAGGTCAAGGAAGAATACGCCGTAAAATTGAAAGAGCGCATGGAAGAAGCGTTGAAAGACGTGAAGTACGACGAAACGCGCCTTTTGAACGAAGTGGCGTTTTTCGCCGATAAATCCAATATCGACGAGGAAATCACCCGTTTGAAATCGCACATTTCGCAGTTTTACCGTTTGATAAAAACGGAAGGCAGCGGAAAGCAGATCGATTTTCTCATTCAGGAATTCAACCGAGAGGCAAACACCATCTGTTCCAAGGCGAACGATATAGAAATTACGGACTTGGGGCTTTTGCTCAAAGGCGAAATCGAAAAGATCCGCGAACAGGTGCAAAATCTCGAATAAGAGGAAGATAATGAAAAACAAATTATTCGTTCTTTCCGGACCTTCGGGCGTGGGAAAGGGCACGCTTGCGAAGATGATCAAAGAGAGAAACGCCGCCGACGTCGCGCTCAGCGTTTCATGCACGACGCGCGCGCCGAGAGAGGGCGAAGTTGACGGCGTGGATTACTTCTTTTTGAGCAGGGAAGAATTCTTGCAGCGGGCGAACAACAATCTTTTTTACGAATATTCCGAGCATTTCGATAATTTTTACGGCACGCCGAAAGATTACGTGGAAAAATCGCTGGAAAATAAAAGCGTGCTGTTGGAAATCGACGTCAACGGCGGCGAGCTGGTGAAAAAGCAATGTCCCGAAGCGGTGCTCATCTTTTTGAAGGCACCCTCCGTGGAAGCGCTCAGGGACAGGCTGGTACATAGAAATACCGAAAGTTTTGAAAAAATCGAAAAGCGTCTTTCGCGGCTCGATTACGAATACGGACTGGAAAAGGATTACGATTACGTCGTGATCAACGATAAATTGGAAAAAACCTACAAAGAACTGATGGAAATCATCAAAAAGGAGAGTAAATAACATGATACAAGAACCGCCTATCGATACGCTTGCGGAAAAAATCGGATCTAAATACGCGTTGTGCGTCGTCGCGTCCAAACGCGCGCGCCAGCTTTTGGAACAGGCGCAGAACCAAGGGATGAACGACCTTCCGGGCAACAAAAAAGCGCTTTCGGTTTCCGCGCAGGAAATTTACGACGGCAAGCTCGTCGCCAGCGAAGATTAATAAACGCAAAAAAATGTGTTCGCGCAAAGGGCGAACATATTTTGTTTTTCGGAGAAACAAAGGATGTACGTCGATGTAATCGTCGATATTTTAAGCGGCGAAACGGACAGAATATTTGAATATTTTTACGACGGCGACGACATCCGCGCGGGCGAAAGGGTGAGCGTGCCCTTCGGGCGAATGCAGAAGGACGGTATCGTTATGCGGGTGAAACCCGCCGCCGATTACAGCGCCGATAAAATCAAAAGCGTGATCGGCAGGCTCGATAACGTGCCCGCCTTGACGGAGGAATGTCTCGCGTTGGCGGAAAAAATATCCGCGGAATTTTTCGTGAGCAAGGCCGCGGCGCTCAGGCTGTTTTTGCCTGCGGAACTGCGCAGGGGCACGGTGCGCGAGCAGATCGTCAAATACGCGGAATACGCCGCGGAGGATTTCGAAGCGGCGTTTTCCTCGCTGAGAAAGTCGGCGGCGAAACAGCGTGCCGCCCTCGCTTATCTTCACGAAAAAAAGCGCGGGCGGGTGACGGAGCTGAACGCGCTTTTCGGCGCGGGGGCGGTTTCCGCGCTTGCGGAAAAGGGCTTTTTCGCCCTATCGGAAGAAAAATCGGAACGCCGTCCGTACACCGCTTTGGCGGAAGAGGAAAAGAAGGTAAAACTCACCGCCGAGCAGCAATCCGCCGTGGATAAAATCGAGGGCGAAGCAAAGGAAATCACGTTGCTGCACGGCGTGACCGGCAGCGGAAAAACGGAAGTATACTTAACGCTCATCAAGAGCGTTTTGGAAAGGGGAAAAACGGCGATAATGCTCGTGCCCGAAATATCCTTAACGCCGCAGATGCTGAAAAACCTGCGCGGCAGGTTCGGCGACGAATGCGCCATTTTGCACAGCGGTCTTTCCGCGGGCGAGCGGTTCGACGAATGGTGGCGTTTAAGGAGCGGAGAGGCGAAAATCGCCGTCGGCGCGCGGAGCGCGGTGTTCGCCCCGCTGGAAAACGTGGGGCTGATCGTCATCGACGAGGAGCACGACGGCAGCTATCAAAGCGAATCCGCGCCGCGGTACAATACGTTGGACGTCGCCCGATTCCGCGCCGATTACAACGGCGCGAAAATCGTCATCGGCAGCGCCACGCCGTCGGTGGAATCCTATCGTCTGGCGTCGTCGGGCGAGTACGGTCTGGTGGAGATGAACAACCGCATCAACCGCCGCGCCCTGCCGGAGGTGGAAATCGTCGATATGCGTCGAGAGGTGCGGCGGGGCAACAATACCGCCTTTTCCGGCGCGCTCAAGGCGGAATTGAAAGAGGTGCTCGAAAAGGGCAATCAGGCGATCGTCTTTCTCAATCAGCGCGGGTATTCCAAAAGCGTGATCTGCACCTCGTGCGGTTACGTGCCGAAGTGCGAGGCGTGCGACGTGTCGCTTACCTATCACATGGAAGAGGGCGCGCTCAAGTGCCATTATTGCAACGCGAAATATAAAATGATCAAAAAATGCCCCGAGTGCGGCAGCGAACTGCTGCGTTACGGCGGCGTCGGCACGCAGCGCGTGGTGGGGGAACTGCAAAAGCTCTTTCCCTCGGCGCGCATCGTGCGCATGGACAGGGATGCCACGCAGAATAAAGAAGGTCATCTGAAAATATTGAGCGATTTCGCCGCGAAAAAAGCGGATATTTTAGTGGGAACGCAGATGATCGCCAAAGGGCACGATTTTCCGTCGGTGACGCTCGTCGGCATTTTGGACGCCGATATGAGCCTGCATTTTTCCGATTACCGGAGCGGGGAGCGAACCTTTCAGCTGCTCACGCAGGTTGCCGGCAGGAGCGGGCGCGCGGGGGAAACGGGCAGAGTGGTGCTGCAGACCTATCAGCCGGACAACAACGTTTTGCGCCTCGCGGTAAAATACGACTACAAGGGCTTTTACGAAAACGAAATCGCCCTGCGGCGCGCGACGGGCTTTCCGCCCTTTACGGAAATCATCCGCGTGCTCGTTTCCGGCGAGGACGACGGCAAAACGAAGGACGCGCTGCGCGCCGTTTACGAGGCGCTCAACGCCGAATATCTCAAAAATACCGCGGGTTTTAAGTTTTTCGGATACATGAAAGCCCCCATCAAGCGGCTGAACAATAAATTCCGCTATCAGGTGCTCATGCGCACCACCCTTAAAAATTTCAAATACCGCGTGCAGGAAATCTGCGCGGGGGTGAAGAGCCGCGGCGTTTACGTGAACGTGGAAATCAACCCCAACAATCTAACGTAGAGGAAACGATATGGCAATCAGAAACATAGTGCAGGTCGGCGACGACGTATTGCGGAAAAAATCCGCGCCCGTGGAAGTTTTCGACGAAAAGCTCGCCGCCCTTTTGGACGACATGAAGGAAACGCTCGCGGATGCCAACGGCGCGGGGCTTGCCGCGCCGCAGGTGGGCATTTTGCGCCGCGTGTTCGTGGTGGACGTGCGGGAGGGCTATTTTGAATTTGTAAACCCCGTCATCGTCAAAAGCAAGGGCAGGCAGGTCGGCGAGGAAGGGTGTCTGTCCGTGCGCGGCAAATACGGCACGGTGGAACGTCCGCGCGTGGTGGAGATCAGGGCGTTCGACAGAAACGGGCGGGCGTTCGCCCTCAAGGCGTACGACTTTTTCGCCCGCGCCATTTGCCACGAATACGATCATCTGGACGGCGTTTTGTATATCGACAAGGCAACGGAGCTGAAAGCCGATGGAAAGTAAATTGAAAATCGTATTTTTCGGCACGCCCGATTTCGCCGTGCCGCCCCTCGCCGCACTTTTACAAGACGAGCGCGTTCATGTTGCCGCCGTCGTCACCTCGCCCGATAAAAAGGTTGGAAGAAAGCAGATTTTAACCCCTTCCGCCGTCAAAGCGTTCGCGCTGGATCGCGGCGTAAAGGTGCTGGAATATAACAGCGTGCGCAAAGAGGGGGTAAACGATTTGAAATCGCTTTCCGCCGATCTTTTCGTCACATGCGCGTTCGGGCAGATTTTAAGCGAAGAGATCCTCGCCCTCCCGCGGTTTTATACGCTGAACATTCACGGATCGCTTTTGCCGAAATACCGCGGCGCCGCGCCCGTTCAGGCGGCAATCCTTGCGGGGGAAACGCAGACGGGCGTCACGATTATGAAAACCGTTTACGAGATGGACGCCGGCGATATGCTGCTGAAAAAGAACGTGGATATCGGCGAAGAGGAAACGGCGGGCGAATTGTTCGACAGGCTTTCCCTGCTCGGCGCGGAGTGCATTACGGATGCCGTCGGGCTCGTCTGCGCCGATCAGGCTGTTTTTACGCCGCAGAATCCCGCCGAGGCTACCTACGTTAAAAAAATCGAAAAAAACGACGGCTTGCTGGATTTTACCCTTGCCGCCGAGGAAATCAAAAACCGCGTGCGCGCTTACGAACCGTGGCCGTGTGCCTATACCTTTGTCAACGGCGAACAGCTGAAAATCCATAAGGCGATCGTTTCGGACGGAAAGGGAAGGGCAGGCGAAGTTCTGCAAGCGGGAAAAATTGCGGAAATCGCTTGCGGAAAAGGCTCCGTTTTATTGCAAGAGGTCACGCCGCAGGGCTCGCGCAGAATGAGCGCGGCGGATTATCTTCGCGGCAATAAACTCCGCGTCGGGGAGATTCTCGGCTCATGCTGACGCTTTTTTATGACTGTTATTGCGTGCTGAACAAGGTGTATTCGGAAAAAGCGTATTTAAAGCAAGCGCTTGCCGACACGCCCGTCGAGGAAAAAAACCGTCCGATCATCGTGAAAACCTGTTACGGCGTACTCGATAACGACGCGGCGCTCGGCTATTACATTTCGGTTTTAAGCCCCAAAAACCCCAAAGCGGCGGTGAGAACGGTGCTTAAAATCGCCATGTATCACATCAAATATCTCAAAAAGCATCCGTATGCCGTCATCGACAACGCGGTGGAGCTCGTCAAAAAGCTGGGAAAAGGCGGCGTCAGCGGCTATGTAAACGCTCTTTTGCGGCGGTTTTCCGAAAAGGAAATCCCCTTGCCGCAGGATAACATAAAGCGGCTGTGCGTGCGGTATTCCTTTCCCGAATTTGCGGTGCGCCGACTGATCGGCGAGTACGGCGAAAGCCGCGCGGAGAGCATTTTATCGGCGCAGGGCGGGGATACGACGTTGGTGTTTTACGAAGGCGACGGGGAAGAATACCTCTCCTCGCGCCGCGCGGAATTTAAAAAAACGCCCTTTGAAAACACCTTTACCGTGAAAAATTTTCTGCGCAACGAAGATTACGACAGGGGAATTTACACCTATCAGAGCGTCGGTTCGGCGGCGATCTGCGCGGCGGTGGAAGGCGGGGAAAAACTGCTCGACGCCTGTGCCGCGCCGGGCGGAAAAAGCGTAAATCTTTCCCGCCGGTTTCAAAAGATAGTCGCCTGCGAATTGCACGAGCACCGCGCAAAGCTCATCGAATCGTACGCGCGGCGCATGGGCGTCGATAACGTCGAAGTCGTAGTTTCCGATTCCTCCAAACGGACGGAGCGGTTCGTCGGCGCGTTCGACGCCGTGTTGTGCGACGTGCCGTGTTCGGGGTTCGGCGTGGCGTTTGAAAATCCCGACATCAAGCTGAACAAAGAGGAGCGAAACCTCGCGGAACTCGTCGCCTTGCAGCGCTCCATATTGCAAAATTGCGCCGCGTACGTCAAAAACGGCGGTTTTCTGTATTATTCCACATGTTCCTTTTTCGGGGAGGAAAATTCCGAGAACGTGGAAGATTTTTTAAAGCGCAACGAAGATTTCGAGCTTTGCGCGCTTTCAAGCCCCCTCGCGCACGAAAAGAAAAGCTGCGGACTGCAGTTTTTGCCGGACAGCTCGGGCGGCGGATTTTTTATCGCAAAGCTGAAAAAGAAGGGATAAAACCGTGAAAGACGTCTTGCTCGATTGCTCCGAAGAGGAGCTGAAAGGGATTTTTGCACAACTCGGTCAGCCCGCGTACCGCGCGTCGCAGGTGTTTTCCGCGTTGCACAACAATCTTTCCTTCGAGGAAATGAGCAACCTGCCGAAGGCATTGCGCGCGGAGCTTTCCGAACGGTATTTCGCCTCGCCGGCGAAAATCATCGAAACGCTGGAAAGCGCGGACGGCACGAAAAAATATCTTTTCGCCTTGCAGGACGGCAACGTGGTGGAGGGCGTTTTGATGCGCTATAAATACGGCAACACGCAGTGCGTTTCCACGCAGGTGGGCTGCCGCATGAACTGCGCGTTTTGCGCGTCCGGTCTGCACGGCTTGGTGCGCAATCTCACCGCAGGGGAGATTTTAGGTCAAATTACCGCCGTCAACGCGGCGGAGGGCGGCAATATTCAAACGCGCAAAGTCACCAATGTCGTGCTCATGGGCAGCGGCGAGCCGCTGGATAATTACGACAACGTAATTCGATTTTTAAATAATCTCTCCGCAAAGGGCGGGCTGAACGTCAGTTTAAGAAATGTCAGCCTTTCCACCTGCGGATTGGTCGATAGAATGGAGCGGTTCGCGGAGGAAAAACTCCCCGTCAACCTCACGATCTCCCTGCATTCGCCCTTCGACGAGGAGCGGAAAAAAATCATGCCGGTGGCGAAAAAATACGGCATAAAGGAAATTCTGAAAGCCTGCGAACGCTACTTTTCCCTGACGGGAAGAAGGTTCATCTTCGAGTACGTGCTGATCGCCGGCGAAAACGATACGAAACGCCACGCCGACGCGCTCGTCGCCCTGCTGAAAGGCAAGCCGTGCCACGTCAATCTTATCCGACTGAACGAAGTGAAGGAGCGCGATTTGCGCGCGGCGACCGATAAAAGCGCCTATTCGTTTTTGGGGCTTTTGGAAAAGGGCGGGCTTTCCGCCACGCTGCGCCGCAGAATGGGCGCGGATATAGACGGCGCGTGCGGTCAGCTGCGGCAAAAATATATCGAAAACGGAGAATCGCTTTGAAAGGACAGGTCGTCAAATCGCACGGCAGCGAGTATTTCGTAAAGAGCGGGGAGGAAACTTTCCGCCTCGTCGCCCGCGGAAAAATGAAGGGAAAAACGGAAATTCTGGTGGGGGATAACGTGGAGTTTGCAAACGGCGCGATTTCCTGCGTTCTGCCGCGCGTTTCGCGTTTCGTCAGACCGAGCGTCGCCAACGTGGAACTGATCGCGGCGGTGCTTTCCGCGCAGCCGAAACCGGATTTTTTAATGCTCGATAAATTGCTCGTGTCCGCGGAAAAAGAGGGCGTAGAGGTGATTTTTGTCGTCAATAAAAACGATTTGGGCGAGGAAATCTATGAAAAAGTGGAAAAAGAATACAAGGGCGCGGGCATAGAGGTGTTTTCCGTTTCCGCGGAGCAGGGGGTAAATCTCGGCGCGCTCAAAAATCGTCTCAAGGGCAGGCTCACCGCGTTCGCGGGGCAGTCCGCCGTGGGGAAGTCCTCTTTGGTCAACGCCATGTTCGGCACGTCGCTGAAGGTGGGGGATCTGAGCGTGATCGGGCGCGGCAGACACACGACGACCTTTTCCAACATCTACACCTTCGGCGAGTGGAAAATCGTCGATACGCCGGGGTTTGCCGTGTTGGAAACGGATATGGACGAAACGGAGCTCGCACGGTATTATCCGGAATTCGAAGCGCACCTGAACGAATGTAAATTCCGCGGCTGTCTGCACGCGGGAGAACCCGATTGCGCGATCGCGGAGCTTGCGCGTAACGGGGAAATTTCCCCCGAGCGCTATCAACGCTATCTCGAAATATTAAAGCAGTTAAAGGAGAGAAAAAAGTATGAGTAACGTAAAAATCGCCCCGTCCATTCTTTCCGCGGATTTTGCGAAAATGGGCGAAGAGGTCGCCTCCTTGCAGCGTTGCGGGGCGGATCTGATTCACGTGGACGTGATGGACGGCGTGTTCGTTCCCAACATCACGTTCGGCATCAAAATGGTGGAGGATATACGCAAACACACCGCGCTGCCGCTGGACGTGCACCTCATGATCGTCGAGCCGTGGAAATACGTCGGGCGTTTTGCGAAAGCGGGGGCGGATTACATTACCGTGCACGCCGAGGCGTGCGGGGAAAAAACGCGGGAAACGCTGGAGCTCATACGTTCGTTCGGCGTAAAAAGCGGCGTCGTCATCAATCCCGATACGCCCGCGGAGCGGGCGGAACGCGTGATAGAGTTTTGCGATATGCTGCTCGTGATGGGCGTTTATCCGGGGTTCGGCGGGCAGAAATACATCGAGGAAGTCGGCGTTAAAATTCAGCGGCTCGCCGAGGCGATAAAAGCGCAAAAAAACGCCGTCCTTCTGGAAGTGGACGGCGGCGTTACCGAGGAAAACGCGGCGAAAATCCACGCGCTCGGCGCGGACGTTCTGGTGGCGGGAAGTGCGGTGTTCAAAGCGGAGGACAGGGCGCGCGCCATAAAAAATCTCAAGGGAATTTAAGGACAGGCGCGGGGGGCGAAAACTGTCATAACGAAGGTGCGGCGACATATACTAATAGTGAATAACCGTTGTTTTGCGATTTTGCGAAACGGAAGGAGTGGCTATGAAGATATGTTGCATCAAACCGCCCAAAGCGGTGCGCCGGATTTTGAGATTGATTTTCAGGAACAAGGCGAAAAAAGGCGGAACAAAAGCGGTTGCAATGTGAGCAACCGCTTTTCTTGTTTCAACGGGGAAATTAAGTACGTAAAAAGACGGTTACGCATCGCGCAACCGCCGTGTCTACAAACAGAGGATTTGTTTTACGCTCTTTCCACTTTGCCGCTCTTCAAGCAACGGGCGCACACGTATTCGGAAGAAACGGTGCCGTCTGCGTTTTTCACTTTCACCTTCTGCAAGTTCGCGCTGTATTGGCGCGGGGTTTTGCGGTTGGAATGGCTCACTAAGTTGCCGGAAAGTTTTCCTTTATTGCAAACGCTGCATACTCTGGACATATTTTTCGCCTCCGTAAATAAGGTTGTTTCTGAATTTTCAGCATAGATACTCTATCATAAAACATAAAAAAAATCAAGGAAAAATAAGCGGAAAAGCGAAATTTTTTAAAAACTGTCAAAATTCGCGGCGAAAATTGAAAAAGATTAAATAATATGGTTGCCAAACGGGCGATTTTATTGTAAAATTAAAGTAAACAAAACAAGGGCGGTCGGTTATGTCTGTAAATACGAACAACATCTACGGCGAAATCAGTATAACGGATGAGGCAATAGCCAACTTTGTATATTACACCTCGCTGGAGTGTTACGGCATCGTGGAGTTTGTGCCGTATAGCATGCTCGATTCCATAACCGCTCTTTTTACGCGCAAAAATACGGTAAAAGGCGTCCGCATCAAAACGAGCGGAGATCGGATATTTATCGACGTGCACGTTATCGTGAAACACGGCGTTTCCATCAAGGCGGTTGCGGAAGCACTCAAGGAATTCGTAAAATATCGGGTGGAACGGTTTACCGGTATGCTGGTGGATACGGTCAACGTAAACATCAAAGGCGTAAAACTTTAAAAGAGCGGCAGAAAACGCGATTTAACGAAAGGGTTAAATGGCGATTTTGTCGTGTCTGAAATCAATTCAATCACAACTTTACGAAGAGGTATATAATGCAGAAAACCATAAACGGGGCTATGCTGAAAAATATGTTCATCACGGCGGCAAAGCTCCTCGATATAAATCGGGTAACGATAGATTCTCTGAACGTGTTCCCCGTGCCGGACGGCGACACCGGCACGAATATGTCGCTCACCATTCAATCGGCGATAAAAGAACTGCTCAATTGTAACAGCAACAGTATTTACGACATCGCGGAGGCCGTTTCCAAAGGCGCTCTGCGCGGCGCGCGGGGCAACTCCGGCGTCATCTTATCGCAGGTGTTAAGGGGCTTTTGCAACAGCATCAAAGAGGCGCAGATCATCGATTCCAAGCTCTTCGCGCTCGCGCTGCAAAACGGCGCCAAGGTCGCGTACGGCGCGGTCAGCAAGCCCAAGGAAGGCACGATGCTCACGGTGGCGCGCGCCGTCGGCGAGCACGCCGTGCAGGTAAAGTCCAAGTTTAAGGATTTCGAGCTGTTTTTGCCGGAACTCATCGCCAAGGGCAACGAAACGGTGGAGCTCACGCCCGAACTTCTGCCCGTTTTGAAAAAAGCCGGCGTCGTGGACGCGGGAGGCAAAGGGCTGATGTGCCTGTACGAAGGCATGTACAAAGCGCTGATGGGCGAAGAGGTCGGGGGCAATATCGTCGTCAACGACGCGAAATCGGTCGACACCGCGATGGAGCACGCCGATATCATGAGCCTCGGCGTCATCGAATTTGCCTACTGTACGGAATTTTTCATCATCAATATCAATAAAAAGACCACGCTTGCCGACATCGAAAAACTGCGCGAAAAGCTGATGGCTTTGGGCGACTGCGTTATTGTTATCGGCGATCTGGAGTTGGTGAAAGTGCACGTGCACACCAACAAGCCGGGGGTTGCGCTTTCCTACGCGTTGGAACTCGGCGAACTCGATAAAGTCAAAATCGAAAACATGCTCGAACAGAACCGCGAGCTGAAAAAGAAATACGAAGCGGAAAAGAAAGACATGGCGATGCTCGCCATCTCCGCGGGCGAGGGCATTTCGGA
Organism: Bacillota bacterium; assembly: GCA_003343995.1. GTDB lineage: Bacteria > Bacillota > Clostridia > Christensenellales > Borkfalkiaceae > UMGS775. Next base: position 26,919 of record QAKE01000064.1, on the reverse strand, counting down.
AATCTTCCGCGACCTCACCGTGGACGGCATCATCGAAGGCGGACAGTCGATGAATCCCAGCGCCAGCAGTATTGCGGACGCGGCGCAGCGCATCAATGCCGATACGATTTTCGTTTTACCCAACAACAAGAACATTATTTTGGCGGCGGAACAGGCGAAATCCCTCGTGGAGGGCAGAACCATTCACGTCATACCCACAAAGAATATTCCGCAGGGCTTTGCCGCGGCGCTTGCCTTCGATCCCGAAGTGAGCGCGGAGGAAAACAAGGCGAACATGATCCATTCGCTCGACAACGTTACGGCGGGGCAGGTTACTTACGCGGTGCGCACCACCAAGATCGACGGTTTTTCGTTGCAGGAGGGCGACATCATCGGGCTGGATAACAAAAAGATCCTTTCTAAAGGCGACAATATCGCCGACGTGGTGAGCGACCTCGTGGAAAAACTGAAAAGCGTTTCGGACGAAATCATCACGCTCTATTACGGGGAGGACGTTTCGGAAGAGGACGCGGAGCAGTTAAGGGGAACGCTGCAGGAAAAGTATCCCGACTGCGACGTGGAGATCAACTACGGCGGTCAGCCGATCTATTATTACTTTATAGCGCTGGAATAAAGCAAAAGGGAAACGGAACGGTTTCCCTTTTTCGATAGAAGGGGAGTATGGAACTAACGCGCATCAAGGGCATCAGCGAAAAAAGGGAAAGCGAGTTTGCAAAACTCGGCGTTTACCGCGTGGAGGATTTACCCGCGCTCTTTCCGCGCGCCTATCTCGATTTGCGGCGGACCACCCTGCTGAAAGAATGTTATCATAACGACGTGGTGCTTACGGTCGGCAAGGTGACGAACGTGCCGTCCTCGCCCGTTTCCGCCCGCCGCGTGAAATACGTCAAGGCGTATTGCTCGCAGTACGGCGAGCCGTTTACGGCGATCTGGTTCAATCAGCCGTACGTGCTCGGCAAGCTGAAGGAGGACGCGGAGTATCTCTTTTACGGGCGCGTGCAGAATAAATTCGGTCAGGTCAGTCTGATCAATCCCTCCTTTGAACCCATCGACGCCAATTTCAATTTAAAAGGCATCGTGCCGCAATATCCGCTGAAGGGCGCGCTTTCGCAGAAAATCGTGCGCGAAAGCGTAAAGCTCGCCCTGCTTTTATCGCCGCCGCGCAGCATCATTCCGCTATCCTTGCAGAAAAAATATCAGCTGCCCGATTTGGCGCAGAGTTATTGTCATGTGCACGCGCCGGAAAGTTTTACGCAAAAAAGCGCCGCCGCCGACCGCATCGCCGCGGAGGAGTATTTCGCGCTTATCTCCGCCTTCAAGCTCGTTAAGGGCAGTTCGGAACAGGTGCGCATCAATCGCTATTCCTGCGGCGGCGCGGAGCTTTCCGCGTTTATCGATCGCTTTCCCTTCCGTTTTACCGAGGGGCAGAAAGCGGCGGTCAAGGAGATTTTTGCCGACATGAAGGGCGAAAAGGTGATGAACCGTTTGGTGCAGGGCGACGTTGGCAGCGGAAAAACGGCGGTGGGGCTTTCCGCCATGTACGTTGCGCTTAAAAGCGGCTATCAGGCGGTCATGCTCGCGCCCACCGAAGTGTTGGCGCGGCAAAACTGCGCTTTGGCGAAGCGGTATTTCCCCGAATACCGCGTGGAACTGCTCGTCGGCTCGAATAGGGCGAAGGAAAAGCGGGAAATCAAAGCGCGGTTGAAGAGCGGGGAAATCGACGTGCTCGTTGGCACGCACGCCGTTTTGCAATCCGACGTGGAATTTGCCCGCCTCAGCTTTTGTTTATGCGACGAACAGCACCGTTTCGGTGTGGCGCAGAGGAGCGCTCTGAGCGCGAAAGGCATTTGCCCCGACGTGCTGGTCATGAGCGCGACGCCCATTCCGAGAACGCTGTCGCTGATTTTTTACGGCGATTTGGATATATCCACCATCGCGGATAAACCCGCCGAACGCAAAGCGGTGCGCACCAATATCGTGCCGTACGCGAAATACGACGACATGCTGCAATTCATCGCCAAGCACGTCGCCGCGGGCAGGCAGGCTTATTTCGTTTGTCCCAAGATCGAAGAGGACGAAGAAGGCTCGTTAATGAGCGTGAAAGAGCTTTACGAAGAGCTGGAATTTAAACTGCCGCGCGTAAAATTCTGTTTGCTGCACGGCAAGATGAAGGACGCGGAAAAAACGGAGATCATGCGCGCCTTCAAGGCGGGGGAATACGACGCGATCGTCAGCACCACCGTCATCGAGGTCGGGGTGGACGTGCCCAACGCTTCCATAATGGTCATCTATAACGCAGAGCGGTTCGGGCTTTCCCAGCTGCATCAGCTGCGCGGGCGGGTGGGGCGTTCCGATCTGGAAAGCTTTTGCTTTTTGCTCACGCAGTCGGCGGGAGATTCTCTGGAGCGTTTAAAAATATTGAAAAACAACGCGGACGGTTTTAAAATCGCGGAGTACGATTACGAGATGCGCGGCGGCGGCGATTTTCTCGGCGCGCGGCAAAGCGGCAAGGCGATCAGCGATCTGGGTTATCTCAGTTATTCGTCGGCGTCGATATTCCTCGCCAAAAAACTGAGCGACGAAGCGTTTTTATCGGGGGAAAACCTCGATGAAATCAAACGCGTCGCCGCAGAGAAATACGAAAAATTAAAAGACGTCGCGCTGAATTAAAATAAAATTCGTATCATAACTTTATTTCAAATTTCGTCGTCCGTAAAAGAAACCGGTTTTGCCGAAATACAAAACGCCCCCGCTGATGATCAGCGGGGGCGTAAATTTTATTCTTCCGTTCGTTCTTCTTCGCGCGGTTTTCTTTTGTTTTTAATTCTCAGCGAAAAGTAAATGATATTCAATAATTCCAACGGCACGCAGAAAATAAACAGCAGCCAAGAATTTGTAAAAGGTACGGTGATGAAGATCGCCGCCGCAACGGAAAAAATCAAGCCCGTTATAATGATGATCGAAAGAGAAGTTTTTCCCCAGATACAGTTATACACCAAAAGCACGATACAGGAAACGGGAACGGCGTAGACGAACGCCAGCCACATTCTTTTTAACTGCGGCATGGCGAGCAATGTGAAAACGAACACCGCGGTTGCAAGCAGCCATACCAGCAGAACGGAGCAGATGATGATATTTGTCCTCGTCAGTAAATTGACTTTTCGTTTTAATTTGATCGGCTTGTCGGATTTCGTTAAAAGCGCGTCCACGGTAACGCCGTATAAATCGGCAAGCTGTTTTAAAACGTCCACGTCCGGCATACCGCCAGCGCGCTCCCATTTGGATACCGCTTTATCGGAATAGTTGATTTTTTCCGCAAGCTCCGCCTGCGTTAAATTCGCCGCTTTTCTATATTTCACCAGATTTTCGGCTAAAATCGTTCTCAAATCTTCCATAACGCTATTTTAACGCAAAAACACGTAAAAATCAAGCGTTTTTAATACGTATTCAATAAATTCTACCGTCCGTAGAGTTGAAAAAAAATTCTCTACCGCACGAAAAACGCTTGTAGAAAACGAAGGGATAAGAATAGATTGCAAAATCAAGCAAAAGTGTATTATAATGGTAAAAAAGCGGCGGATTTCGTCTAAAATACCGATATATGGAGGATGTTGAAATGAAAATCGCGGTATCAGCGGAAACGACGGTCGATCTGACCAAGGAATTATTGCAAGAGTATGACGTGCACACCACGCCTTTTACTATTTTGCTCGGCGACGAGGCGAAACTCGACGGCGAAGTGGAATGCGAAGAGATTATTTCTTACGTAACCAAAACGGGCATTTTGCCGAAAACCAGCGCGGTCAACGAATTTCAGTTTACCGAACACTTTGAAAAGTTGCTGAAAAGTTACGATAGGGTGATTCACTTTTCCTTATCTTCGGAAATGAGCAGCGCCTACGCCAACGCGAAGAGCGCGGCGGAAAAATTCGACGGAAAGGTGAAGGTTTTCGATTCGCGTTCGCTGTCCACGGGCATTGCGTTGCTGACCTTATACGCGTCGGAACTCGCAAAGGCGGGGGAACCGTTTGAAAGCTTGGCGGAAAAGTGCGCCAAGCGTATTCCTTACGTGCAGGCGGGGTTCGTTCTGGAGCGGCTCGATTACCTTTATAAAGGCGGCAGATGCTCGTCTTTAGCGTATTTCGGCGCGAATCTTTTAAAGCTCCGCCCGCAGATTTTGGTGCAGGACGGCAAGATGGGCGCGGCGAAAAAGTACCGCGGCAAGATAGAAAACGCCGTGCGTTCCTACTGCAACGATACGCTGGAGCGTTTCAATCATCCCGATTTGTCGGTAGGATTCGTAACGTATACCACGGCGAGCGACGAAATGGTCGAAATCGCCAAAAACGCGCTTGCGGAACACGGATTTAAGAAAATTTACGTGACGCGCGCGGGCGGCACCATTACCAGCCACTGCGGCGAGCACTGCCTCGGCATTCTCTATATCAACGACGGGGGCAATGCGTGATTGCCGTGAAAGCACCCGAACAGTACGGCAAAATCACGCTTTTCGGCGATTCCATTCCCAAAGGGTATACCACGAAATGCGGAAAAATCGAAAAAGTCGAAGGCGACGCCGTCACGCTGTTGGAGAAAAAATACGGTTTCTCCATCGAAAATCGCTCGATGTACGGGCAGACGCTCAACCGGCTTTACGAGCGGCGCGTCGTCGAACGGTATATTGAAGAAAGCAAGGGAAGTCCCGATCGGACGGTGGTGTTCTGCATCGGCGGAAACGACAGCGATTTCGATTGGAAAGCCGTCGCAGCCGAGCCGCTCGCCCCGCACGAGTCGAAAACGCCGCTGCCGCTTTTTAAAAGAGAGCTCGGCGAACTCATCGTAAAGCTGAAAAACGACGGCGTAAAGGTCATGCTGACGACCTTGCCGCCCGTCGATTCTTCTCGATTTTTTGAAAAAATCATCTGCCGTATGGCTGACGGAGAACAGGTTTTACGGTTTTTCAACGGCGACGTTACCAACATCAGCCGTTATCAGGAAAGCTATAATCTCGCGGTCATCGAAACGGCGGTTAAAAACGATTGCCGGCTCATCGATATCCGCACTCCGTTTTTAATGCAGCACGATTATCTCAGCAATTATTCCGACGACGGTATTCACCCCAACGCGGCGGGGCATAAAGTCATTGCGGAAAGCGTGATGCAGTTTATAGACGATTTAGCGGAATAAAAACGCGCCCAAAAAATGGTATTTTACAGAAAATAGAAGAGCGAGGATTTTTAAAATCTTCGCTCTTTTTATCCATGGAATTGCAATTCGTCGCGTTAACGCATACATTATAATTGCCGTTTACGTTTCTAACGGAAGCAAACAACGCTGCATTATTGTTTATTTTCCATCGATTTGAATGTTTTATGTTGCAATCTTACGTAAACAATTTCAGCAACGGCAATGATGCCCGTTAAGATTGCCGAAAGAAAAATCGGAACATCCACGGTAATTATTTGCATAAATGCGATTGAGACACAGAGAAAAAATACGATGGATTTCGCTATAATGTCCACAATCAATAAAGGCATTTTGATTTTTTTGACGTTTTCTTCTTTCTTTAAATATTTTTTAGCCATTATCAAAGAAAGCAAAAAGCTCAAAAAAACGATAACAAGTCCCACCAGCCAAATCGGAAGGAGGATTAACGCGTAAGCGACTGCAACGGATGCCTTGGAATTTTCCGGAAGTTCACTTATATTTGTCGTCAACCGCGGATAGGAGACAAATACGGCCGTTAAAATCACCGCAACGCATAAAACTGCAAAGACAATCATTAAAATCCCCAAAATCTTTTTCAGCTTTCTGATTTTCAAAAAATCTTCTTCCAAAACTTTTTTCCCTCCCTCTTTGTTTTGCCTTACGGATAAACGCATTATTTATCGCGAACCGCAAGTAAATTTACTTAGGCGAATTTGCTTGTAATATCATACGAAACAGCAAAAATTACCGTTTATCTTTCGTATATTATACTACAGAATATTAAAAAAGTAAAATAAATCAACGCGCTTGTCCAGCTTGCAAGGCGAGGGGGTAATACTTAGTGTTTAACGGTAAAATTCATCGTAGCGATTTCGGGGCGGTTTTTTAATATAGCTTTTTTTTGAACAGCAGTTCCAAATCGTCGTCGGCGGGGAAAAACTCGCCGCACTGCGTATAGCCCGCTTTTTCGTAAAAATATCGGGCGTTTTCCGCCGCGGCGGTCGAGGTCATCGCCCATCGGTATCCCGCCGCGCGCAATTCGCTTTCCCAACGGAAAAGCAACTTCGTGCCCGCGCCTTTTTTTCGCATTTCCGGCACGACGAAAAGCATGTTCAAAAAGGGCGTGTTATCCCAAAACAGGTTGTATCTCAACCAACCGCAAAATCCCGTTTCGCTTTCCGCTACGTAAACGCGCTCTGCCGCGATCGAGCGGTTCAGTTCGCTTTTTGCAATATGTTTATCGTATTGTAAAATTACTGCCGCGTCAAAAGGCGCGGCAGTGCGTATTTTTATTCCCATTCGATGGTCGCCGTCGGCTTGGGGGAGAGGTCGAAACAAACGCGGTTGACCGTGGGCACTTCCGCGAGAATACGGTCGGTGATTTTTCTCAGCACCTTCCACGGCAGCTCCGGCACTTCGGCGGTCATGGCGTCCACGGTATTCACCGCGCGCACGATGACGGGCCAGTCGAAACAACGCGCGTTGTCGCGCACGCCCACCGATTTGAAATCGGGCACCACGGTAAAATATTGCCAAACCTTGCCTTCGAGGCCGTTCAAGGCAAATTCTTCCCGCAAAATGGCGTCGCTTTCGCGCAGCGCCTCCAATCTGTCGCGGGTGATCGCGCCGAGACACCTTACGCCCAGTCCGGGGCCGGGGAACGGCTGGCGGTAAACCATGCTGTCGGGCAGACCGAGCGCCGAGCCGCAGGCGCGCACTTCGTCTTTAAACAGCATTTTGAGCGGTTCGACCAGCTCGAATTGCAGATCTTCCGGCAAACCGCCGACGTTGTGGTGGCTTTTGACGATTTTCGCCGTCTTTGTGCCGCTTTCCACGATGTCGGGATAAATCGTGCCCTGCGCCAAAAACTCGATTCCGTCGAGCTTGCGCGCCTCTTCTTCGAACACGCGAATAAATTCCGCGCCGATGATTTTGCGTTTCTGTTCGGGATCGGCAACGTTTTCCAGTTTTTTCAAAAACCGTTCGGAAGCGTCCACGTAAACGAGGTTCGCGTCGAGTTCGTCTTTGAATACTTTGACCACCTGTTCGGGTTCGCCCTTTCTCAAAAGCCCGTGATTGACGTGCACGCAGGTCAATTGTTTGCCGATGGCTTTGAGCAGCAGCGCCGCAACCACCGAGGAATCCACTCCGCCGGAGAGAGCGAGCAGAACCTTTTTGTCGCCCACCTGTCTGCGGATCAGTTCCACCTGATCGGCGATAAAGTTTTCCATGTTCCAGTTCGCCTGCGCTTTGCAGGTGTCGAATACGAAGGATTTCAGCGCGGCGGCGATGTCGCCGTCCTCTTCGGGCATGGCGTTGATTTTGCCGTTTTCCTCGTAATCGAAGGTATAAACGGGGAGCTTGCTCTTTTTGATTTCTTCGCTCAAACGGATTTTTACGCCGTTTACCGTATCGTTCGGGCCGCCGTTGGCAACGATGCCCTTCACGTTGGGCATGGCGAGGAGTTCTTTTTCCGTTACGTCGTAATTGCAGATTTCGCTATACACGCCGAGCGCGCGTACGGCGCGCGCCACGTCGGTGTTGCGCGTGCTGCCGAGGTCGAGTACGACGATCATATCCTGTTTCAAATTCTCATTCCTCCGAAAGGTTTTTTATCTCCCTATCATTATAGCGGAAAACGCAAAATTTTACAAGCGATGAAAAATAAAAAAAGGGGAACGGCCGGATTTTTTCCGTTCCCGCAGATTGCTATCGCTTTTCCGCGTAATATTCTTTTGCTTTTTTCGTGACCGCGGCGACGAATTCTCCCTTTGCGGCGGTGTAGCCGTCTCTGTCGTGTTCGTATGTTTTCCGCAGGGAAAGTTTCAGCGCTTCGTATTCCTTTGCCGTTCGGGGAAATTCGTTGAGATACGCGCAGAAATAAATTTCCTCCGCGTCGCCGTATCGGCGCAGGTGCAGATGAAATACCTCGTCGGCAAAGCAGTGCACGGTGTAGCCGCGGTTGAAGGAAATGCGCTCGTCCGTTTCGGACATGCAAATATATCCCGCGTCGATCAGGCGTTCTTTCAGACCGTCGAAATCGGCGCATTGCGGCGTTTCCAGCAAAATATCCACGATGGGTTTCGCCATAATGCCCGATATCGCCGTGCTGCCGATATGATGAAAGATAAGCGCGCTTTCCTTCAGCGTCTTTGTCAATCGCCGTTTTTCCCGTTCGTATTGCCGCGCCCATTCGGGGTCATGCTCTGTCAGTACGATGGGGAAAAGCCGCCAAAGCTCCTCCAAAGTCATCTGCGAAAGTTCTTTCATCGTTTCATTCTCGCGGAAAGCTCCCGCTTTACTTTTTCCAGATCGAAATCGCACAAAAGAGGCAAAACGGTTACGAGTTCGTCGGCAGGCAGGTTCCACCATTGCAACTGCAAAAGCAGGGAAACGAGCTCCTCGTCGAAACGCCGTTTTATAAATTTTGCGGGATTGCCGCCGTAAACGGTATAGGGCGGAACGTCGCTCGTCACCAGCGAACGCGCGGCGATAATCGCCCCGTCTCCGATGGTAACGCCCGACATGATCAAACAGTCTTTGCCGAACCATACGTCGTTTCCGACGACGATATCGCCCTTTTTCGGCAGTTGGGCAAGATGCGGCGGAACGGCTTTTTCCCACGCGCCGCCGAACACCGCGAAGGGATAGGTGGATACGCTCTGCGTGCGGTGATTGCACGGTCCCATCATGAATTTCGTACCCGAGCCGATGGCGCAGAACTTGCCGATGACGAGTTTATCGCCGAACTGTTCCCAGTTGAAGAGAATGTTGTTCTTTTCAAATTCCTCGGGGTGGGAAACGTCGTCGTAATACGTATAGTCGCCGATAAAAACGTTTTTCGCCTTTACGGCGTTTTTAATGAAACAGCTGGTTTTGTATTCGTTGGGAAACAATGCGTCGGGGTTCGGTATAAAATTTTCCTCTTTCATCATTCCCACTCCACCGTTGCGGGCGGTTTTCCGGAAATATCGTATACCACCCGACCGACGCCTTTCACTTCGTTGGAAATGCGCGCGGCGGCTTTTTCCAGCAGAGAATGGGGCAAATGCGCGTATTCCGCCGTCATAAAATCGCTCGTGCATACGGCGCGGAGCGCCAAAGTATAGTCGTATGTTCTGAAATCGCCCATCACGCCCACCGAACGGATATCGGTAAGCACCGCAAAATATTGGTCGGCGTGCGCTTTCGCGCTCTCGATTTCCTCCCGCCAGATCGCGTCGGCGTCGCGCAGCATATCGAGTTTTTCTTTCGTGATTTCGCCGATCACCCGAATTGCGAGCCCCGGACCGGGGAAGGGCTGGCGGTTGACTAAGTTTGCGGGCAGGTTCAGTTTTTTGCCGATGGCGCGCACCTCGTCTTTAAAAAGATTGCGGAGCGGTTCGACGAGTCCGATAAAGGGCAGATCCTTCGGCAGTCCGCCTACGTTGTGGTGGCTTTTGATGTTGGCGGAGTTGTTCGCGCCCGATTCGATGACGTCGGGATAAATCGTGCCCTGCGCCAAAAACTCGCAGTCGCCGTGTTTTGCCGCCTCCTCGCGGAATACGTTCACGAATTCCGCGCCGATGATCTTGCGCTTTTCCTCGGGCGCGGTAACGCCTTCGAGCTTTTTCAGAAAGCGTTCGGACGCGTCCACGTGCACGAAGTTCATATCCATTTTGGAAAAAACCTCGTCGATTTCCTCGCTTTCGTTTTTACGCATAAAGCCGTGATCGACGTAAATGCATACGAGCTGATGGGGAACGGCGCGGGAAATCAACGCCGCCGCGACGGAGGAATCCACGCCTCCGGAAAGTCCCAGCAATACTTTTTTATCGCCGACCTTCTCGCGGATCGCCGCGATTTCTCTTTCTATGTAGTCGCTCATATTGTAGTCGCCGTCCGCGCCGCACACGCTGTAAAGGAAGTTTTTAATGATCTTCTTTCCGTTGGGCGTATGCTGCACTTCGGGGTGAAACTGCACGCCGTAAAATTTGCGGCTGCTGTCCTCGAAAGCTGCGACGGGGCAATTTTGCGTGTGCGCCGCGGGGGAGAACCCTTCCGGCAGCCGGCTGACGTAATCGGTATGGCTCATCAGCGCGATTTCCGTTTCCTCGAGATTTCGAAAGAGCGCGCAGGAATTTTCCAGCTCCACTTCGGTTTTGCCGTATTCGCTCGTTTCGCAGGGGGAAACCCTGCCGCCGAGCGCGTGCGCCATGAACTGCATGCCGTAGCAGATCCCCAAAACGGGGATGCCGAGGCGGAAAATCTCCTTGTCGCAGGCGGGCGCATTTTCTTCGTAAACGCTGTTCGGTCCGCCGGTGAACACGATGCCGATGGGGGCGATTTCCCTGATTTTCTCCACCGATACGGAGGACGGCAGAATGACGGAATGCACGTGCAGTTCCCGTATTCTTCGCGCGATGAGTTCTTTGTACTGTCCGCCGAAATCGAGAACGACGACGGTTTGGTTTTGGTTCATAGTTTTATTCTCCGAATGAAAAAACGCGGATTTTCACAATCCGCGCGTAAAATTACTTTACGTTGATGCCCGCAGGGGCAAAAAAGAACATGTTGTTTTGCAGCTCGTAAACGCTGCCGTCCAGCGCGTAGACCGCGCCGCTGAGCATGTCGAGCACGCGGTAACCCGTGGCGGTGGAAAGCTCGTTTAAGTACACGATGGCGTTTTTGCCCGATTTCAGCGTGTTGATCACCTTTTCCACGTCCTGAAAGGATTTGGGGTGGAACACCGTTACCGGACCGTTTTGCGTAGGGGTATCGGAATATTCGCCCGTTTTAAAATCGTCAAAGGAAATTCTGCGGCTGCGTTCGTCTTCCGCACCGCCTCTTTTTTCTTTTCCGAAAAAGTCGAACAGACCCATTTTTACTCCTTATACGTTATACGTTCTTTTGCCGAATATCGCGCTGCCCAGCCGCACCATATTGCTGCCGCATTTTACCGCGATCTTGTAATCGCCGCTCATGCCGACGGAAAGATGGCGGATGTTTTCGTCGCTTTTTTTCAGTATATCATAAAATTCCCGCATTTGCAAACATAAATCGGCAAGCAAACCTTCCTCCGAAGAGGGGGGAAGCATCGCCATCAGCCCCTTTAAGCGCACGTTTTTCAATTTGCGCAGGTCGTCCGCCGCGTCGAGACAGGTCTGCGGTGAAAATCCGCTTTTCGTCGCTTCCTCGCCGATGTTGACCTGCTGCAAAATATCGGTGACGACGCCCTTTTTTTCCGAAACGCGGTCGATTTCTTCCGCCAACTCCGCCGAGTCGACCGACTGAATGAGGGAAGCTCTGCCGACGAGATATTTTACCTTATTTTTTTGAAGATGCCCGATAAACTGATAATCGTCGCATAAAACGAGGGGGAATTTTTCGTTGAATTCCTGCACCTTGTTTTCCGCAACGACGGCGAGCCCCGCCGAAAGGGCGCGGTTTATCATGTCCGCGTCCACGGTCTTGCTCGCGCCGACGAGCGTAACCGGCTCTCCGAAATTGTTTCCTTGCGAAAGCTCGCCAAGCAAGGCGCGTACGTTTTCTTCGACCATTTTACAATTCGCGGATGAGCTGCTCCATGTTGTAAAGCCCTGCGGGTTTCCCCTTCAAAAACAACGCCGCGTTGAGCGCGCCGTCCGCAAAAACGCTGCGGCTCGCCGCCGCGTGGGAAAGGGTGATCGTTTCGTTCGCGCCGCAGAACAGCACGTCGTGTTCGCCGACGATGTTGCCGCCGCGCACCGCGTGTATGCCGATTTCCTTTTTGTCGCGCTTGCCGGTTTTGCCCTCTCTGCCGTAAACGTAAAACGCGTCGGTTTTCACTTCGCGTATCGCGTCCGCAAGCATCAGCGCCGTGCCGGAAGGCGCGTCGATTTTCTGATTATGGTGTTTTTCGATGATTTCAATGTCGAACTGCGGCAGCGTTTTCGCCGCTTTGCGGCAAAGATCGATTAAAAGGTTTACGCCCACCGACATGTTCGCCGATTTGAAAAGCGCCGTTTTTTTCGCCGCTTTTGCGATTTCGGCGTTCTGTTCTTCGCTGTAACCCGTGGTGCAAAGCACTGCGGGAACGTTTTGCGCCGCGGAGAACGCGAGCACGTTTTCCAAATTCGCCGCCGCGGAAAAATCGATGATAACGTCGATATTTTCTTTCACCGCGGAAAAATCCGCGTATACGGGATAGGGGAGATCGGACGCCGCCGCGTTGATATCCACGCCCGCCGCCACTTCGATTTCTTTATATGCCGCCGCCGACTGATAAACCGCTCTGCCCATTCTGCCGAGCGCGCCGGAAATCAATAGTTTCATCTTTTAAGCCTCGATTTTCAATCCGAAATTTTTCAATATTTTGATCATATCCGCGCGGTGCTCGTCTTCGAGAACCGTGAGGGGCGGGCGCACGTAAGGCGTGCCGATACCGATGAGCGCCGCCGCCGTTTTTACGGGAATGGGGTTCACCTCGGTAAACATGGCGTCGATTAAGGGAAGCAACCGTTCCTGCAAAGCCACCGCCTCGGCGTTTCTGCCCGCAAAATAGTGCCGCGCCACGTCGCCCACTTCCTTCGGCGCGATGTTGCTCGCAACGGAAATCAGCCCCTGACTGCCGATGGAAAGCATCGCCAGATTGAGGTTGTCGTCGCCGCTGTAAAGGGCGCATTTTTCGCGGATCAGGCGGGCGGTTTCGCAGATTTGCTCCATGTTGCCGCAAGCCTCCTTAATGCCGTAGATATTGGGAATATCGGCAATCGTTTCCATCGTACGGGAAAGGATGTTCACTCCCGTGCGCGCGGGCACGTTATAGCACAAAACGGGCAGAGATACCGCGGAGCACACGTCGTCGTAGTATTTTACCAACCCTTTTTGCGTGCACTTATTGTAGTACGGCGTAACGACGAGCAAGCCGTCCACTCCCAGCGTTTCGGCGTATCTGCTCTTTTCTATCGCCTTGCGGGTGCAGTTGGAGCCCGTGCCCAGAATCACCTTGGTTCTGCCGGCGATTTCCTTGATGCAGAAGGTCGCGACGTCTGCGTATTCCTCGTCGGTCAGCGTGGCGGCTTCGCCCGTCGTGCCGAGCACGATGAGCGCGTCGATACCGCTGTCGATCTGATATTCGATAAGCTTTTTCAGCGCGGGATAGTCGACGCCGTCCTCGGTGAACGGGGTGATCATCGCCGTGCCCGTGCCTTTAAATATAGTTTTCATGTTTTTTCCCTCTTCTTCGACCGCGGAGCGGTTTCGGTAATAATGTATGCGGGGAAACGGGGATTTAACCTAAAATACCCATTTCGATGACTTTTTCGGCAATCTGAACGGCGTTCGTCGCCGCACCTTTGCGGATGTTATCGGCAACCACCCAAAGGTTGCAGCCGCTTTCCACCGTGTCGTCCTTGCGGATTCTTCCCACAAACACCTCGTCTTTATCCTCGGCGGTGAGCGCCATGGGGTAAACGTTGTTCTTCACGTCGTCCTGCACGATCACGCCCTCCGCGTTTTCCAAAACCTTGCGCACGCTTTCCGCGGTGCAGGGCTTGTAAAATTCCACGTTAATGCTTTCGCTGTGCCCGTAATAAACCGGCACGCGCACGGTCGTCGCCGTGATCTTCATATCCCAATCGTGTAAAATTTTCTTGGTTTCGAAAATCATTTTATCTTCTTCTTTGGTATAACCGTTATCCAAGAACACGTCGATATGGGGAATGCAGTTGCCGAAAATGGGATAGGGGAACTTCTGGGGTGCTTCGCCGCAAATGCCGCCTTTGAGGTCGTTGAACCCCTTTACGCCCGCGCCGGATACCGCCTGATAGGTGGAATAGACGATGCGCTTGATGCCGAACGCCTCGTGCAGAGGCTTCAGCGCCACGACCGCCTGAATGGTGGAGCAGTTGGGGTTCGCGATGATGTTCTTCGGCGTGTTTCTCAGATCCTCGGGATTGCATTCGGGCACGACGAGGGGAACGTTTTCGTCCCTTCTCCACGCGCTGGAGTTGTCGATGACCAACGTGCCGTGTTTCGCAAACACCGGAGCGAACGCCGCGGAAGTATCCCCGCCGGCGGAAAAGAGGGCGATGTCGATTTTTTTATCGACGATGTTTTCCTCCTTCAGCTCGATAACGGTGTGCTTTTTGCCCATGAAATCGATTTCTTTGCCCGCGCTTTTTTTCGAGGCGTAAAGATAATAATTTTCCACGGGAAGTTTCCGTTCGGAAAGAACCTTCAAAAACTTCGTGCCTACCATGCCCGTCGCACCGACGACGGCAACGTTGAATTTTTTCATAATCGTACTCCTTTTATGCCGCATTGCATTTAAAACAATATAATAGATTTGTAAAACAAAGATATTTTACCATATAAACGGGAAAAATGTAAAGTTTTTTTTGGATATTATAGCGTTTTTGTTTGTAAATATTTTAAATTTAGTATAAACTATAAGAAGTCGATTCGAGCGGAACCCGAATCTGCGGATTGCAAAGGCAACCCGCGCCAAAACGAAGGGATTGTTTTGGCGACTTCCCGTTTGAATATCCCGCGGTCGTCCTTGCAAATGCGCTGCGCGCGCTTGCAGAGCCGCCCTTGGGAGATATAAACTATAAGAAGTCGATTTGAGCGGCGTTGCATTTGACGGCGGCGGAACATGGTTTTGCGTTTTCATATAAAATCATTTTACTTGCGACGAAAGGAGAAACCGTATGGCGGAAAAGAAAAAAGGCGGTTGGATAAACCGCTTGATAATGGGTTCGGAAAAATCGGAGGGCTACGCGCGCTCCACTTTGCCGAGCAACAGATGGGAACTGTTCTGGGATATCTTCAAGGGCAGATTCGGCAAGTTGTTTTACGTGAATATCCTCACGCTGCTCTTTTGCGTGCTGGTGTTTTTGCTGGTGTTCCTGATGAACGGTCTGCTTGCGACCTACGGATCGCAGAGCGCGTTTTCGCAGAATATCGGCGTGGGTTATCCCGCGATACCGGACATTTCGGGGCTCGTGGAACAGATCGACGTTACCGTCAAACAGCAGATGCTGCTCGTTCTGCCCATCTGCTTAATGGTGGCGGCGGTGGGAATTTCCGGCGGCGCGTACGTCATCAGAAACATGGTCTGGACGGAGGGCATCTTCGTCGCCAACGATTTTTGGAAGGGCGTCAAGCAGAATTATTTCGTCGTGATGGCGTCGCTTTTGCTCTTTTCCATCGTGTTTTATCTGACGATGATTTCCATCGGTTATGCGGACGTGCTCATCGCCACGCAATCGGGTTCGGTCGTTTGGCTCACCATCGGCAAAGCGCTGTCCTATGTGTTTTTGGGGTTCACCTTCATCTGCACCGCGTGGATGATCACCATGGGCGTTACCTACGATCTGAAGTTTTTTAAACTGCTGAAAAACGCACTTTTGTTCAGCGTTGCGCTTTTGCCTGCGAACTTATTGTTCCTCGTCGTGGCTTGTCTGCCGTTCGCGCTGTTTTTATTCGGCGGCATCGGCACGATGATCGGCGTGATACTCGTTTTGATATTGGGCTTTTCTTGGTTTTTATTGGTCTGGACGGTATACAGTCAGTGGGCGTTCGATAGGTTTATCAACGAAAAAGTCCCCGGTGCGCAGCGGAACAGGGGTATTTACGAAAAGGTTTCCAAAAACGACGCGGAGGCGATCAAAAGATACCGCGAACAGCTGGCGCAGGCGAGCAGAACGGTGCTCACCCGCCGTCCCATCAAGCCGATTACCGACGACGATTTGCAGCTTGCCGAACTTCCGCAGTCTTACGGGCGTGCGGATTTGCAGCGGCTGAGCGAAAGCCGAGAGGCGCTCTATCGCGATAACGAGGAGTACGTCGCCGCGCATAAGGACGATCCGCAGTACCAGCCCACGGAGGCGGAAAAGCAGTTCGAGGCGGAACGCGAAGCGCGTAAAGAGCAGGCGCGGCGCGAGCTCGAAGGCAAGCAGAAAAAACGCAAAAAAGATAAAAAAGAAGAAGATAATGATTAACGATTTCGCCTGCGCTGCGGAATTTTACGACGCGCTGATGGGGAAAACGGGGGAGCAATGGGCAAAGCGCGTGGTGAAAGCCGTGCGCAAATCCTCCCCCAACCCTTACGGCGCGGACGTCGGCTGCGGCACGGGAAAGGTGACGCGCGCGTTGGCGGCGGCGGGCTTTTTCGTGACGGGGTTCGATCCTTCCTCCGAAATGCTCGGCGAAGCGGTTGCCCGCGGGAACGGGGAAGTTTACGTGCTCGGCAGCATGAAGGACGTTAAAAAACTCGGCGATTTGGGGTTTGTCACGGCGGTGAACGACGTGGTGAATTACCTTCGCCCCGCCGCTTTGGAAAAAAATTTCGCGGCGGTATACGCCGCGCTCGCAGAGGGCGGGGCGTTTTTGTTCGATTTATCCACGCCTTACCGATTGCGGAAAGCCATCGGTAAAAATTTGTTCGGGGAAGATCTGGATGATTTGACCTATCTTTGGTTCAATACGCAAAAAAAAGACGGCGTGCTGATGGAACTCGTTTATTTTATCCGGCAGGGCGACGTATACGTCAGGAAGGAAGAGTCGTTTTTTGAATACGCGCACGAGTGCGCCGACGTGTGCGCCGCGCTCGAAAACGTCGGGTTTAAAAAGATTATCGTTAAGGGAGAAACCGGTTCGCCGCGGGAAGATGAGGAAAGACTGTATTTTACGGCGATTAAATAACGGGAGTGTTTATCGATGAAAATCGATTCGGTGGATTTTTTGTTTCAGTTGGCGGTCATCTTGTTTTCCGCCAAAATGCTGGGGATATTGATGCGCAGGCTCGGCTTGCCGCAGGTGCTCGGATTTATCATGGCGGGGCTGCTCATCGGACCTGCGATCTGGGGAATGTTGCCCTTTGTGGATGAAAGCTGGATTTTCCCGCTGCGGGAAAACGACATGCTGAGCGCATTTGCGGAAGTGGGCGTTATTTTCGTCATGTTCACCGCGGGGTTGGAAACCGATTTGAAGGAAATGAAAAATTCCGGCGTAGTTTCCTTTCTCGTGGCGATGGGCGGCGTGCTCGTGCCCCTTGCCGCGGGGTTCGGCATCGGCGTGGCGTTTTTGGGTACGGAAAATCTGCTTTCCTGCCTGTTTGTCGGCGTGATCATGACGGCGACAAGCGTGGGCATTACGGTGGAAACCCTGCGCGAGCTCGGCAAATTGAAGGGCAAGGTGGGAACGATCATTCTTTCCGCCGCCATTATCGACGACGTTTTGGGCTTGATCGTTTTAACGGTCGCGCTCAGCTTAAACAGCGCGCCTTCCGACGCTTCCGGCGTGCTCGCGCTCATCAATCCCAACGGTAACGCATTGATATCCATCGTCTGGATGTTCGCGTTTTTCGTCGTGGCGATCGGGTGCGGAATTCTGCTGATCAAGCTGTTCCGCAGATTGGAGCGCAAGCACCCGCACACGCGGCGTATTCCCATCTTATCGCTTGTCATGTGTCTGATTTATTCGTTTGTCGCGGAAAAGGTGTTCGGCGTGGCGGAAATC
Organism: Bacillota bacterium; assembly: GCA_003343995.1. Lineage (GTDB taxonomy): Bacteria > Bacillota > Clostridia > Christensenellales > Borkfalkiaceae > UMGS775. The sequence goes on along the minus strand of QAKE01000064.1, from coordinate 9,228 downwards.
ACGGGCGCGTACATAGCGGGGGTGATCTTGTCGGTCAACCACGCGTCGGCGGAATACGTCGACAGGCGCATCACCATCAATTCCTACATGATCTTCGCGCCGATCTTCTTTGCGAATATCGGCATAAAAATCGACTTTTCGGGGCTTACCTTGCACGTTTTATGGTTCGCATTGGCATTCGTCGCCGTGGCGATCGCCGGCAAGATCATCGGTTGCGGCGGCGTGGCGAAATGCTGCAAATTTAATTTAAGGGATTCCGCGAAAATCGGCGTCGGCATGATCGCCCGCGGCGAAGTTGCGCTGATCGTCATGGAAAAGGGCATCGCGGGGGGGCTGCTCGGAGCGGAATACCGCGTCATCGTGGTGATGCTGGTGTTGGTGAGCTCGGTGCTCGCGCCCATCTTTTTGAAACTTTTATTCAAGCACGACGAACCGCTGACCGGCGGCTGGAAGGAAGTGGAATTCACCTCTCCCGTTCCGCCCGTTCGGGACGGCGCGCAAAAAGAGCAGAGCGGCGGGAGCGACGCGGAGAAAGAACCCGTGAAGGGAGTGTAAATGAACAGACTGGTTAAAACGTTGATTTACGGCGGAGAAATGAGCCTTTGCGTGATGGATACCACCGATCTGGTGAACGACGCCATCCGCATCCATAAATTATCGCCCCTTTCGGCGGCGGCGCTGGGCAGAGTGCTCACCGCGGCGACCTTCATGTCGAGCGGGCTGAAAAACGACGGCGACAAGCTTTCCGTTAATATCGTGGGCGACGGCGTCGGGGGACCGGTTACCGTTTCGGGCAACAGTGCGCTCGATATGCGCGGAACGATCGATAATCCCCGCGCGGAACTGCCGCTGCGCGCCGACGGAAAATTGGACGTGGGCGGGTGCATCGGCAAAAACGGGCGGCTCACCGTGGTGAAGAGCATGGGGCTGAAAGAGCCGTATTCCGGCAGCTGCCGGTTAGTGAGCGGGGAGGTCGCGGAGGATTTCGCCGCCTATTATCTTTATAGCGAACAACAGCCTTCCGCCATCGCTTTGGGCGTGAAAATCGGCAAGGATTACACCTGCGCGGGAGCGGGCGGCGTGGTGATACAGGCGCTGCCGGACGCGTCGGAGCAGTCCATCGCAAAGGCGGAAGAGGTCATGAAAAAATTTTCCTCGATCAGCACGCTCATCAAGGAAAAAAGCATAGAGGAAATCATCGAAGAAAACTTTGGCGAATGTAAATTGGAAGAATTTACGCCGCGTTACCGCTGCCTTTGCAGCCGCGATTATATCGGCGGTATTTTGAAATCCATGGGGAAAAAGGAACTCGACGACATCGTCGCCGAGCAGGGGAAAATCACGGTGAATTGCGAGTTTTGCGAAAGGAACTACGAGTTTACGCAAAGCGACGTCGATTTGCTCTTTGAAGAATAGAGGAGTATATGGCAGAGAACGTATTAAAATTCGACGCAAGCGCGAAAGCGTATAAAAAACTTGCGGACAAGCGCTTGGACGAGGACGATCTGGAAGGCGCTCTTTCTCTGCTGCTCGAAGCCAAGGGAAAAACCAAATATCTGCTGTCGATTTATTACGACATCGCCGATATTTATTACGAAATGGGGCTTTACGACTATTCGCTGAAATATTGGTTCCGCTGTCTGGACCGCGCGCCGAAATACGAATACGAAGATATTTACAACGGCATCGGCGCTTGTTATTACAGCTTAAACAATCTCACCGCGGCTACGTATTATTTCAATCAGCAGTTTCTCGTATCCAAAGACGGAACCCTTTACATGGACGACGATATTCTCGATTCCATCGCGGAGCTCGGCGACGCGCGGGGGGATTTTAAGGTGGTTTATCCGCCGCAGGCAGTCGATTACGGCGATACGATGCGCAAGGGTAAATCGCTGATGATCCGCGGGGAAAACGCCGCCGCGCGGGAACTGTTCGCCTCCGTGCCGGACGGAGCGGAGGAATACGAAACCGCGCAGATGGAAATCGCCGTTGCGGAATTTCTCGAAGGCGACGTGGAGGGGGCGATCGCCCGCAGTCAGGCGATATACGAGCGCAACGAGCACAACGTGTTTGCGATATGCAACCTTTCGAGCATGTATAAATACAAGGGCTCGGATATGCTCAGCGGGCTCTATTTTACAAAGCTGAAGGAAGAGGACGCCGAAACCGAGGACGACATGTACAAAATCGCAACCTCGTGCATGGAGCATAAAAAATACGAGCGCGCGGCGCAGTGTTTTAAAAGCATGCTCGTGCAAAAGCCCTACGATATGCAGCTGCTGTTTTTATACGGCATTTCGCTGTATAACGCGGGCGATTTTGCCGCCGCAAAGGAAACCTTCGGCAGAATTTTGCGGATTACGGAGGTCAATCCCGCCGCGCTTTCCTATTACCGCAGGGCGGACAGCGCGCTGGAAAACGGAGTGAAGAACTTTAAACCTCTGCCGAATTTTTACCGTCCGTTTGACGATGACGAGGAAGAAAACACCCGCGAGCTTTCGCGGCTTTTGAAAAACCGCAACGAAAAGACGCTTGCCAAAGCGATGAAAACGCAGAAATTCTGGGATTTGGTGGATTGGAGCTTTTCCGCGAGCGACAGGGAAGTTCGGCGGTGCTCCTGCTATCTGCTTGCGCTCGGCGATTCCCGCCGCGCGGAGGAATACCTGCTCGACAAGCTGCTCGATCCCACCCTTTCCGACGACATGAAAGGGTATATATCCGAGCTTTTGGCGCTCCGCGATTTCGATAAAACGGTGGGCGTCGTGCTTTCCAACGTCTATAAAAAGGTGAGTTTTTACGCGCTCAACGCGGAATGGGACGGGCACGGCGACGTATACGCCGGCGCGTACGCGGTGTGCGTGGCGAAGTGCGTCGTCACGGGCGATTACGATATGCGCAAGGTGTACGACGCGGCGCTCTCGCTTTATTTTGCGACGGATGGCGAAAAAAGCGTGAAGGAAGCGTCGGAAAAAACCGTTGCCGCGCTGATTTTCATGCGTTCGGGGGTGGAAAAGGTGATGAGCGTAGAGGAATGCGCCGAACTTTTCAATTGCAGCGAAAAGGAATTGAAACGGCTGATGCTCGAAACGGAGAAAGTCTGATGATCAAATACGTGGATATCGACGCGCTTTTTGAAAAATACATGAAAGAACGCGTTATGAAGAACGAAGAAAAGCTGAGTTACGAGGAATGGGAAAATAAAATTCCCGAGCTTTACGAGGAATTCGGCAGACAGAGCTTTGCGGAGCTGGACGGAAAAACGCCGTATAGCTATTACGCGGACGCGACGGGCGCGGAGCTCGTTTTCGCGCTGAGCGAACAGATCGAGCGCGGACTTTCCGTTTCGGAATATCTTTGCACGGCGATCGTGGAAAGCGACGGCGCGGAAAAACCGCTCATCGCTTTGCTGGATTCCGGCGAGGAGGAAAAGGTGATGTACGCGCTGAACCTTTTGGGCGATAAAAACAGCGACGACGCCGTGCCGAAATACGTGGAACTCGCTGCCTTCGGAGCCGAGGAGGAGCACATCCGCGAGCTTGCCGCCGAGCTTTTGAACGGCAAATGCGAGCTGTGCAAGGAAACGCTGCTGCGCCTTTACGGCGACGTGGACGAGGCGGGCAAAGCCTTGTTCTGCGACGTGCTTTCCCGCTGTGCGCCCGACGAACGGGTTTACGACGTGTTGCTTGCCGCGTTCAAAACGCATCCCGCGCAGGTCACTTTGTTTTCCTCCTTTCTCGCGCGTTACGGCGACGAGCGCGCCCTTTCCGCGCTTTACGAGGCGATTGAACGCCCCAATACCGATTTCGGGGAGTTTCGGGAATTGAAATTCGCCATCGAAACCCTCGGCGGAGAATACGAAAACAAGCGCGATTTTTCGGAAGATAAAATTTATAAAAAACTAAAAAGCGAAAACGCCGCGCGCAAAAAGGAGATTTTACACTGACATGAGAAGAAAAGACAGACAAACCGACCGCGAGTCCGCCCTCGCCGTCGTCGACGGGAGCGCGTTCGCCACGCTGGCGCTCTCGGACGGGAACGCGCCTTACGCCGTTGCGCTTTCCATTGCCAGAATCGGCGAAAATTTATATTTTCACTGCGCGAAATCGGGAAAGAAAATCGATTTACTGCGTCAAAATCCGCGCGTTTGCGTCAGTTTCGTGGGGGAAGTTATCCCTTCGGAAAGGGAATTTGCAACAAATTATTGCTCTGCCGTCGTTTACGGAACGGCGGAGGAAGTGACGGACGTTTCGGAAAAAATCGCGGTGCTGCGGGCGATAGCGCGGCGTTATACGCCGCAAGCGGAAGGGTTCGACGACGAAATTGCGAGGGATCTGCAACACGTTTCGGTGTGGAAAATTCCCATGGAAGAAATTACCGGCAAACGCCGTACGGGAATTTAGATTTGCATAAAATGACAACGCGCCGCTTTTGCGGCGCGTTATCATTTTAAATACTTCATGCACCAACGGAATGCCGTGGGCAAAGCCACCTTTTCGCCCGCTTCTTCGGCGGCAAAATACGTCAGAAAATCTGGCGTTTCCTCGGTTTTTACGGGGTAGGCGGTCATATTCCATTCCAAATGCGTAAATACGTGCTTGTGCGTGCGCGGCGGCAAAATTTCAAATCGATGAAATCCCGACGATCGTAAAAATTCGGGGATTTCTTCCGCGCTTATCGCGCGTTCCGCGTTAAAAAACTGCCACATGCCGCTGAGCACGCCATCGCTCCGCCGCGTAAAGCCGATGCCCTTCGGCGTGAGAACGGGAAAAAGCGTCATGTCGATTTTCTTTTTTTCGGGCTTCGCCGTCTTGCGGGGCAGAACGTCGCTTTTGGTGTCGCAGTGCGCCAAAAGCGGGCAAAGCATGCATTTCGGCGAGCGCGGCGTGCATACCGTCGCGCCGAGTTCCATCAGGCTCTGCGTAAAATCGCCGCAGTCGTCCGGCGGGTAAACGGGGGCGAGTTTTTGCGTATATTCGGCGCGCAGCGCTTCCTGCGGGCTGTCGTCGCCGAACAATCGGGAAAGCACCCGCACGACGTTTCCGTCCACCGCGGGCACGGGCAGGGAAAAGGCGATGGACGCCACCGCGCCCGCCGTGTAAACGCCTACGCCGCTCAGTTTTAAAAGCCCCTCGAAGGTATTGGGAAATTTCCCCGCCGCAACGATCTGTTTCGCGGCTTTTTGCAAGTTTTTGGCGCGGGAATAATACCCCAGCCCTTCCCATAGTTTAAGCAGTTTATCCTCGGGACAGTCGGCGAGCGTTCGCACGGTCGGCAGCGCTTCCGTAAAACGGATAAAATACGCCCTCGCCGCCTCCACGCGCGTTTGCTGCAGCATGATTTCGGAAACGAGCACGCGGTAGGGATCGGTGTTTTCTCTCCACGGCAAATCGCGCTTGTTCCGCTTATACCAAGGCAATAAAAGTTCGGGCAGTCTGCCGTAAAGGTCCTGCCGTTCGTCTGTCGGAATGCACATACGCTCATTATAGCATAAATTGCCTGAAATATCGCGTTTTTTTCGGTAAAAAATGCGATTATTCTTGCAAGCGGTATTTGTTTTATGATATAATACATGTAATATAACCGTTTTTTCGACGGAAAAAAAGAAAGCAGGAGATGTTATGGAATTCAACATGAACAGCGCTGTTTTATTCGTGATCGTGGGCGTCATCATCGCGATTATTACGGCGCAGGCGGTATTCTTTTTGGTAAGAAGCTATCGCCGCGGTGTGAAAATCGGAATGGAAAAATCCGTTCTGAACAAAACCATCGCCCGCGCGGCAGTATTTACCATCGCGCCCGCCGTGGCGATTTTGGTGGGCATCGTCGCCCTGTCGCAAAAGCTCGGTCTGCCCTTGCCGTGGCTCAGACTTTCCGTAATCGGCAGTCTGAGTTACGAAATCGTTGCCGCGGGCGTGGTCACTGCCATCGAGAACGCGTCGCAATACGTTTCGGTCGCGCTCGTCATGACGGCGGGCATGCTCGTTTCCATGTTTTTCCCGCTCGTTATGGGAAAGCGTATTCACCGCGGCATGGTCAAGCTCAACCAAAAGGATAAGGTGTGGAGCGGTCACTTTATGACGGCGCTTTTCATGGGCATGATCTCCGCGTTCTTGGGCTATGTGTTCGGCGGCGTCGGCGAGGGGGCGAGCGGGTGGATTCCCGTTCTGGTGTTCTTCGTTTCCGCAATCGTTATGGCGCTTTGCGGACTGCTTTTGAAAAAGACCGGCTGGAAATGGATCAACGATTACGCGCTGCCCATCTGCATCGTCATCGGCATGGCTGCGGCGGTGCCGCTGACCATCTGGCTGGGTTAAGGAGGGTAAAATCATGGATAAGAAAATGAGAACGTTCGACGATAAAACGCATATCTACGGGAGGATCTGGGGCTTGGCCGCGGCTTTGCTCATTTTGTCCTTTCCCTTTCTCGCAATGGCGATTTTCGGCGCGTCCATCGATTGGACCATCGTCGGCTCCGGCGTCGGCATCATGGCGATGTATTGGGTGGTCGGCGCGGTGGAAACCTTCACCTATACGCCGATGCTCGGCTCGGGCGGCACGTATCTCGGGTTCGTAACGGGCAACCTTTCCAACCTGAAAGTGCCGTGCGCCCTCAACTGCATGGAGCAGGCGGGCGTGAAATCGGGCACGGAGGAGGCGGAAGTCATCTCCACGATGTCGATCGCCGTTTCTTCCATCGTGACGATGCTGATCATCATGCTGGGCGTCGTGTTTATCAGCTTTTTAACGCCCGTTCTGGAAAATCCCACCTTAAAACCTGCGTTCGATAACGTCTTGCCCGCGCTCTTCGGCGGCATGGCGGTGGTGTATATCTCCAAAAACTGGAAGATTGCGATTCTGCCCTGCATACTGATGCTGTTGGTGTTTATCATCTCTTCCTATGTGACGGGCGGCGGCGACCTTGCGGGAACGCTCATCGGCGTTATGGTTCCCGTCGGCGTGGTGTTCACCATCGGCAGCGCGAGAATTATGTATAAAAAAGGCTATCTCGGCGAGCGCGGCGATATGCCGAAAGAGGTAAAAGAGGAAACTTCCGAAACGGAGGAAGATCGATAATGGAATGGTATGTTATCCTTCTTATCGCGCTGGCGGCCGTTCTTGCGGCGTTTATCGGCGTCATCGCCGTGCGCACCGCGATGTTCAAGCCGAAAAAGACGGCGCGCGCCGCCGAGGATAAACTGACGTGCGACGAGAAAAAGGCGGTTTCCGACTTGCAGGCGATGATACGCTGCAAAACCGTTTCCGATACCGATGAAAGCAAGGAGGACGAGGCGGAATTTGAAAAGTTTGAAAAACTTCTGCCCGAACTCTTTCCCGAAATCCACAAAGCGTGCGCGTTTGAAAAGCCGGGCAGGCGCAGTCTGCTCTTTTGCTGGAAGGGGAAAGACAGCTCGAAATGCCGCGTTTTAATGGCGCATTACGACGTCGTTTCCGTGGAGCAGTCTCTTTGGAGCAAGCCCGCGTTCGACGGGGTTTTGGAAAACGGCGTGCTTTGGGGCAGGGGGACGCTCGATACCAAGGGTACGCTCAACGGCGTGCTGCAAGCTGCGGAACAGCTGATCAAAGAGGGGTTTGTCCCGCAAAACGACGTGTATATGGCGTTTTCCGGCAATGAGGAAACCAACGGCGACGGCGCCCCCGCCATCGTTCGGTATTTTCAAAGCAAAAATATCCGTCCCGCGTTGGTATGCGACGAGGGCGGCGCGGTGGTGGAAAACGTTTTCCCCGGGGTGAAAGAGCCGTGCGCGCTCATCGGCGTTGCGGAAAAAGGGCTTTTGAACGTGCGTTTTTCCGTGGCGGGAAACGGCGGACACGCGAGTTCGCCGCCGCCGCACACGGCGGTGGGCAAGCTCAGCCGCGCCTGCGCGAGGGTGGAAAACAACCCGTTTAAGGGCAGATTATCCAAGCCCGTCGCCGAAATGTTCGATACGCTCGGACGGCGTTCCACGTTGCTTTATCGCATGATTTTCGCCAATCTGTGGTGTTTTAAGGGTTTGCTCGACAAGATCTGCAAAAAGACGGGCGGGGAGCTTAACGCGCTCATGCGCACGACCTGCGCGTTTACGCAGATGAGCGGAAGCAAGGGCATGAACGTATTGCCGCCTTACGCGGAAATGATTGCGAATTTGAGAATTATGTGCGGCGAAACGACCGATCGGGCGATTGCCTATTTGAAAGAAACCGTCGCCGACGACGGCGTTAAGGTGGAAAAGGTATACGGCATGAATCCTTCCAACATATCCGCCACGGAAGGCGAGGCTTGGAACATCATGTGCAACGCCGTAAGCGGCACGTGGAAAGACGCCGTCGTTTCTCCTTATCTGATGCTCGCTTGCAGCGATTCGCGCCATTACGGGGCGATTTCCGATTATGTATACCGTTTTTCGGCAATGCCGCTGACGAAGGAAGAGCGCGCGACCATTCATGGCAACGACGAACGCATTCCGACGGAAAAGATAGCGGAAACGGTAAAATTTTACCTGCGGTTGATCAAACAGTGCTGAAAAAAGACGGGCGGTTTTCCCGCTCGTCTTTTAATATGCGATATAAAAAAGAAAAGGTATACATTTATTGAATAAAAAAATATTGACTTATTTTGCCGGATAAGCTATAATAATCGTAACATTTTAACGATTTTTGCTCTTTCGGAAAATGTATAATTAAACTAAATAAAGAGGAGGAAACCGAATGCTGGAAATTAAAAACCTGACAAAGGTTTACAAAACGAAAGGCGGGGCGGAGGTGCGCGCGCTCGACGGCGTATCCGTGCGCTTTGAGGAAAAGGGCATGATCTTTTTGCTCGGCAAATCGGGCAGCGGCAAATCGACGCTGCTCAATCTTTGCGGCGGTCTGGACGCTCCCGATTCCGGCGAGATCATCATCAAGGGCAGGAGCAGCAAGGACTTTACGCAATCCGATTTCGACAGCTACCGAAACACGTTTGTCGGGTTCGTTTTTCAGGAATACAACATTTTAAATGAGTTTTCCGTAGAGGACAATATCGCGCTCGCTTTGGAATTGCAGGGCAAAAATAAAGATAAAAACCGCGTGCGGGAAATTCTGGAGCAGGTGGAAATGGAGAGCTTTGCCCGCCGCAAGCCCAATACCCTTTCCGGCGGGCAGAAACAGCGCATCGCCATCGCGCGGGCGTTGGTGAAAAATCCCGAAATCATCATGGCGGACGAACCGACGGGCGCGCTCGATTCC
>QAKE01000031.1 GCA_003343995.1 Bacillota bacterium | reverse complement strand
GAGGAGCCTGACAGATAGTAAAATCCTGAAAGCATAGGGTTAGTCTATTTGTCAGGCTTCTTTTTTGATGCCTTTTTATGCCCGATTGTGAGGATTTTACACCTCGCAGTCGGGCTTTTTTATTGTGGGCAGAAATCTGTCCGATTGCGATTTTCAAACACAAAAATCAAAAATCGGAGGATTTCAAAAAATGGCAGAAAGGAAGTCGAGATTTTAAAAACAATGACGTACTGCGGGCAATGCGGAAGAAAATTGCGCAGAATTCCAAAATGGGATACGCGAGAAAAATGGATATGCGACTCAAAGTGTAAATGCCGAAAATATATTTCGGACGAATATCTTGCTACAACGATAAAAGAGTTGTTTATCGAAAGGAAAAGTCGGACGGATGATCGCTTAAAAGAAAATACAGTACCGACCTACGAAAAAACGCAGGAAATAATGCGGTACTCAAACGAAATTGCGAGAATGTCCGGCACGCCGAATGTCGAGTTCAACGTTGTAAAAAAGTTGATTTTTGAATGCGCGAATCTGAAATTTCAATCGTGCAAAGAAAATGTGTATTCCGTTTATAACGATAAGGTTGAAGCGGTAGTCGAATCCATCACCGATAAAGAAGATAATTTGATTAAACTTTTAGAAGTGATTTCGGCGATAACGGTAAACAAGGACGGTAGTCTTATAGTAAAACTGAAAGACGGTACAGAAATAAGCAGTAAGGAGGCGGACAATGCAAACGCAAGCGAGAAGAATCGTAACGAAAATCGACGCAAATCCTATTCTTGCAAAGCAGAGTAAGGCGTTGCAAATGCATTGTTTCGGTTTATGGGTGAAAGCGAAGAACATGCGCAATACATAATTCAAAGTGTTGACAATTCGTTTAGGGAAGTTTGCGGGAGAAGTTATACATCGTATGATAAATTTTCATCTTTTGCAACGAGAGTTTTATATGGCAATTTTCCATTTGTGATTAAGGAAACAGCGGCAAATATCTTGAGATATGTAGCTTGGGATGTTAACAGATTTTCGGCGCAAGATATGGTAAAGAAACTAATCGATAGCGGAATAGAACCAATGTTGGAAGATATTATTAAATATTGACAAAAATGCAAGTGAGGTATTGATGAATTATGGAAGGAGATAATGCACCAGCGAAATATGCTGAAGAATGGGATCGAAGTTCAAAGTATTTGTATGACGAAGGCTTTTATTCATGGATGGCTAATAATTTGATTGGGGTAAGAACAGTTTTAGAAATAGGATGTGGTTCAGGATATAGCACATTAAGTTTAATTCAAAAGGGCTATAAAGTAATAGCAATTGATAAAAATGAGTACTGTATTGATAAGGCAAAAGAGTTATTAGCGAGAAACGGATATAAGGATGAGGTGTTATTCTTACACGGTGATATTACTAATGTTGTTCGTTTAGGTTTTTTTCTTTGTTTTGCGTTGTAACGATTGCTCCGTCGATAAAAACAAACTGCGGAAAGAAAACTTTCCGCAGTTTGTTTTTTATATCGGTTGGGGCAGGGGATCGTCGGGATGCTTGAGTTGGGGCTTCGACGCGTACTCCTGCGCAATGTTCAGCAAATGGTCGCCGATTCGCTCGTAATCGGAAAGGAACTCGGAATAGAGGATGGCGCACTCCATGTCCTCGCCGTTGTCGCGCACCCGCTGCATGGCGAGATTGCGCGCCGTGCGCACCGCGTTGTCGTTTTCCTCTTCGTAAACGTACGTTGCGGAGAGCAGGCTTTCCGGATCTTCGGCGGCGGGATCGGACAACGCGTCTAACGCCTTTAAGCAGGAATCGCGCATTGCCTTGATTTCCTCCACGGTGGTTTCGGAAAAGGGAATGCCGCGCTCGGCGAGAATACGGGAATAATCCCCGAAGTTGTTGGCGTGATCGCCGATGCGCTCCACGTTTCCGATCACGCGGAACATGCGGTTGAGCTGTCTGGACGCGGAATCGGAAAGCTCCACGGTGAGCATTTTGGAAATCTTTTGCGAAATTTCGTAATTGTATTTATCGATGCGGTCTTCTATGCGTTCCATGCCGCTGAGCTTATCGGGCTGTAACGTGATGAGCGCGTCGAAGCCGGAAACGACGTTTTCGCGGGCGAGCGCGAACATCTTGCGGATGTCGCTTTGAATGCTTTCGAGCGCGACGGCGGAAGAACCGAGCACGTGCTGCGCGTTGGCGATTTCGTCAAACCATTTGTCCGCGGCGGTTTTTTTCTGACCGGCTTTCGCGTCGGGAAGAATGACCGTGGCGAATTTGGCGAGCAGACCGCCGAAGGGCAGGAGGATCAGCGTCGTGACGATGTTGAAGATCGTGTGCGTCGCCGCGATCTGCGCGGCGGGCGCGTTGGGGAACCAGCCTTGCATCCAGCTGACAAAGGGCGTGACCAAGGCGATCAGAGTGAAGATCATCGTTCCGATAATGTTGAAAGACAAGTGCACGATGGTGGTGCGCTTTGCGTTGCGGTTGGCGCCGATGGCGGCGAGCACCGCGGTGATGCACGTGCCGATGTTCATGCCGAAGAGCACGAATACCGCGCTGTCGAGCCCGATGACGTTACTCATCGCGAGGGCTTGCAGAATGCCGACGGACGCGGAGGAGGACTGAATGATCGCGGTGAACGCCGCGCCGGCGAGAATGCCGAGAACGGGGTTGGAAAACTGCGTCATGATGTTGACGAAGGTTTCGTTATCGCGCAGCGGCGACATGGCGTCGCCCATCATGTTCATGCCGATAAAGAGAATGCCGAGCCCCGCGATGATGCTGCCGACGTTGCGGACGGTTTTGTTTTTGAGAAAAACCACCAAAACGATGCCGACAAAGGCGATGAGCGGCGCGATCATGCCGATATCCAGCGCGACGAGCAGTCCCGTCACCGTCGTGCCGATATTCGCGCCCATGATCACCCAGACGGCTTGTTTCAAGCTCATCAGCTTGGAGTTGACGAACCCGACCACCATGACCGTCGTGGCGGAGGACGACTGAATAACCGCGGTGATCGCCGTGCCGACGGCAACGCCGAGAACGGGGTTTGTCGTGAGCTTGTCGACGAGTTTCTTCATTCGGTTGCCCGCGACCGCCTCGAGGTTGGAGCTCATCATGTTCATGCCGTACAGGAAAAGAGCCAATCCGCCGAGCAGCGCCAAAATCATCTGAAAGGTATCCATAGTTTTTATCCCGAATACGGCAATCGGTAAAATTAACGCTTCGCCCGACGGCGGAAAGAGTTTTTCCGCACGCCTCGCCCGAAAGGGCGGGCGGATTCGCGTTTGCCGCAAGTGCTATTATAACATTTCTGCGAAAAAAAATCAATCGATTGCGATTGACATTTTCCGCCCCGTCTGTTATCATTATATTATTGTTTAATATGACGGCGGCAAAAGAAAAACGCGTCCGCCGTTCGGGGAGAAAAGTATGAAAGTTTCCGTATCGTCTTACAGTTTTTCGCAGTATATCAACCGAGGAAAGCTGACGCAGTTTGAAGTCGTCGCAAAAGCAAAGGAGCTCGGATTCGACGCCGTGGAGTTTACCGATCTCACGCCGCCCGAGGGCGTGAGCGAGGAGGAATTCGCCGTAAAAATCAAACAAGAATGCGATCGTTGCGGTCTGCCGGTTTCGAGCTATACCGTCGGCGCGGATTTTTTGAAGGAGGACGTCGAAAAGGAGATCGCGCGCGTAAAAAAGAAAGCGGATATCGCAAAGATCCTCGGCGCACCCGTCATGCGGCACGATGCGTCTTATACCACGCCGAAAACGCCCGAGGGGCTGACGAATGTGCTCGATAAACTTGCCGCCGCCATACGCGAAGTGTCGCAATACGCCGAAACGCTCGGGATAAAGACCATGGTGGAAAACCACGGGTTCTTTTTGCAGGACGCCGACCGCGTGGAACGGCTGATCAACGCCGTGGGGCATGCGAATTTCGGCTGGCTGTGCGATATGGGCAATTTCCTTTGCGCCGACGAAAAGCCGGAAATTTCCTGCGGGAAAGCCGCGCCGTACGCGTTTTACGTGCACGCGAAGGATTTTATCGTGAAAAACGGCAACGCCGCCGATCCGGGGGAGGGATTCTTCACCTCCCGTGCGGGCAACTATCTGCGCGGCACCATCGTCGGGCACGGGAACGTTCCCGTTCTGCAATGCTTGAAAGTCCTGAAAAAGAGCGGGTACGACGGTTACGTCAGTCTGGAATTCGAGGGCATGGAGGATTGCGCGGAGGGTTTGCGCATCGGGCTTAAAAACGTGCGCGGCTATTTAACGCAGATAGAAAACATATAATATACGACAGGCGAAAGTCCGCGGAAAAAAATCCGCGGGCTTTTTTTGTGCGGAAAAGGTATAAACCTTCCGGTTTGCGGCAATAAAAAAAATATAAAAATTTTTTAAAAAGCACTTGACAAACGAAAAATATGTGCTATAATATTAGCAGATAAAGCAAGAGAGTGCCAGCAATTAAAAATAAAGATTGCCAACATTCTCGAAAATAAAAAAAGGAGCGTAAAAAATTATGAGAAACTATATTGTAAGAAGAAACGGAAGAACCAACGACTTTTTCGGCGACATGCTGGACGACTTTTTCAAGCCGGTGTTTTACGACGAAAAGGCGGACGGCATGAAAACCGACATCAAGGAAACGGAAACGAAGTACGAGATGGAGGTGGAAATGGCGGGCTTCGATAAAAAGGACATCGCCGTTTCCTTCAACGACGGATATATCACCGTCAGCGCAAGCAAGGAAGAAAAGGACGAGGGCGAAAAGGACGGCAAAAAGTATCTCCGCAGGGAGAGGAGCTGTTCGTGCTCCCGCAGCTATTACGTCGGCGAAGTGGACGAAAAGGAAATCAAGGCGAAGTACGAAAACGGCGTGCTTTCCATCGATATTCCCAAAGAACAGCCGAAACAGATCGAAACGCACACCATCAGCATAGACTGACATCATACCTTCTTGACAGAAGGGGCATCCGAAAGGGTGCTCCTTCTGTTTTTAAATGAAAACCGTTGCAAATCAAGGGGTTTTATATTATAATGTTACGGAAAAACGCGAACAAAAAACGGCGCGGGTAAAATATACTGAATAGAAAGACTTTTACCGGAGAGAAACATGAGTATAAGAACCAACCACAAACATACGCTCGCGGCGAGCTGCGTCGGCTACGTTACGCAGGGCATCGTAAACAACTTTGCGCCGCTGCTTTTTTTAACCTTTCAGACGTCGTACGGCATTTCGCTGGAAAAAATCACCCTGCTCATCACCTTGAACTTCGTGCTGCAATTGCTCGTCGATCTGGTTTCCACAAAGTTTATCGATAAAATCGGATACAGAACCGCGGTGGTCGCGGCGCACGCGTTCGCGTTGGCGGGAATGGTTTGTTTGGCGTTTCTGCCCGACGTCATGCCCGATCCTTACGTCGGCATCCTCGTCAGCGTGATCCTGTGCGCGCTCGGCGGCGGGCTGGACGAGGTGCTCATCAGCCCCATTGTGGAAAGCTGTCCCACGAAAAACAAATCCGGCACGATGAGCTTTTTACATTCCTTTTACAGCTGGGGCGTGGTGCTCGTCATCGCCGTATCCACGGTGTTTTTTCTTACGGCGGGCATCGGGCAGTGGAAATGGCTGGCGCTGGCGTGGGCTGTCGTGCCGCTCTTCGACGCGGTGTATTTTTGCTTCGTTCCCATTTATAATACGAAGGAGGAAAACGAAAAGGGCATCGGGCTGAAAAAACTGTTTTCGGTAAAGCTCTTCTGGGTGTTCGCCCTGCTGATGATGAGCGCGGGCGCGGCGGAAATCGCCATGAGCCAATGGGCGTCCGCTTTTGCGGAGGGGGCGCTGGGCGTCGATAAAACCATGGGCGATCTGCTCGGTCCGTGCATGTTCGCTTTGATGATGAGCGTCAGCCGCACGGCGTACGCAAAATTCAGCGAACGGCTCAATCTTTCGGTATTCATGATCGTGTGCGCCTGCCTGTGCGTGGTTTCCTATATCGTCGTATCCTTTTCGCCGATCCCCGCATTATCCTTGGCGGCGTGCGGTCTGTGCGGCTTTTCCGTCGGCATCATGTGGCCGGGGGGAATGAGCATCGCGGTGAAATCCGTCAAGAACGGCGGCACGGCGCTCTTCGCCATGCTCGCGCTCTTCGGCGACGTGGGCGCGACGGCGGGCCCCACGCTGGTGGGGTTGGTTTCCGGCGCGCTGGAGGATAATTTGCAGCAAGGTTTGTTTTTCGCCGTCATTTTCCCGCTGCTGCTCATCGTGAGCGTATTGCTCGCAAAGAAGGGAGAAAAGCGCAGAATGCGCGCCCTCGATAAAAATATCAAGTAATTTTTTCATCCGCCGCGGCATGTTTCGCGGCGGATTTTTCGATGAGAAAAAAGTTATATTTTTTGATAAGATATTACTATTGACATTCCGTTTGTTTTGGTTTATACTGAAGTAAATTAAAAAACAAGGTGGAATATGGAAGAATTTTTGCACTGTCTGCGCATACAAATCGTGCCGGACGTAGAGGAAGAAAACCGCATAAACAACATCGTCGCATTTTGCAAAGAGTACGGCTTTAAAAACGTAATGCTCTTCATCAACGCGGAAGAATACAACGTGGGGCACATGACGAAAGAGGAGGCGGAGCCGTGGCTGAAAACCATGCTGCGCGCCAAGAAAAAACTCACGGAAAACGGCATTTCCGTCAGCTTGAATCCGTGGATGGAAATCGGGCATACCGACCGCTGCCGCACGCTGAAAGCGGGGCAGAATTTCACCCTGATGGAGGATTATAACGGCAAAAAGGGCACGACGACCGTGTGCCCGCTCGACGAAAATTGGCGGGCTTACTTTGCGGATTTTTATACGCATCTGCTCAAAACGGTAAAGCCGGAAGTCGTTTGGGTGGAGGACGATTTCCGTCTGCATAACCACGGAAAGCTCGAATACGGCGGCTGTTTTTGCCCCATCCATATGAAACTTTATAACGAAAAGCTCGGCACGAATTACTCGCGGGAGGAATTTAAGGATCGGCTGTTCGGAAAGAACGCCGACGATGCGGTGAAACGCGCTTGGCTTTCCGTCAGCCGCGAAACGATGGCGGAATACGCGCGGTTTATCGGCGACGTCGTAAAAAAGGCGGACACGGGTACGCAGGTCGGTTTGATGAGCAGCGCGGCGGACAGCCACTCCATGGAGGCGCGCGATTGGCACGCCGTGGCAAACGGGCTTTCGCAAGGCAAAAAAATCCACCGCATTCACCTGCCTTGCTACGTGGAACGCACGGGTAAGGACTATATGTTTGAATTTAACCGCTCGTCCATGGCGGTGCGCACGTTTCTGCCGAACGACAGCATGATTTATCCCGAATTGGAAAACGGCGCGTTTTCCACCTTTATCAAGGACGCGCGTTTTCTGCAATTTCAGGTGGGAAGCGCAATTCCCCTGATTTTAAGCGGCATGACGTACGATATATACGACTTCGTGGGCAACGGCACGATCGCGGAACACGGCTACGGCGAGGCGTTAAGGGACATCACGCCCTATTTGAACGGCGTAATGTCGCTGGGGCTTTCCTTTGCCGATCTCACGGGGGTGCAGATTCCCATCGACGAAAAAACGGTGTTCAACCGCAAGCATATCGGGCGGTTCGAGGACCTGCGGCCGGAGGAGTTTTTTGCAGGCGCGTACCTCGGCTCTTACGGCGTCGCCTATAAATATACGAAGGAAAAGCGTTTCTGCGGCGAAAACGTCGCCCTGTTCGGCGGTGCGGCGGATAATTTCACCGACGGGGAGCTGGCCGATTTGTTTCGGGACAATTTCGTTTTGATAGAGGGCGGCGCGGCGCTCCGCCTCGCCGAGCGGGGACTGCTGTCGCTGATTTCGGCAAAGAGCGCCGAAAGAATCCCCTACGAAAGCACGCTTTTATCCTACGAGCAATCGCGGGGTGAAGTGGGGGGCATTGCGAAGCGCCGCACGAGCAGTTTCGGCAAAGCGGGCGATTACGTGAAGATCGAATACGAAAACGGCGCGGAGATACTCAGCGACGCCTTTGAAAATACGGGAAAATATTTCGGAAACGGCGTGGCGCGGGGCAAGAATTTTATCCTCAATCCCTACGTGATGGATTATTTTCAGGGCGAACAGTTCAACCCGATGCGCGTAGGGCTTTTGCAAAACGCGATAGAATCCTCCGGCAACGAGTATATGTTCAGCGGGCGCGCGGGCGTTTGCTGCTATCATTACAAAAATAGCGGCGGGCATACGGTGATGATCGTCAACGCCACGGTGGGGAAACTTCCGTGCATTTCGCTGAAAACAAACGTGCCCGTGCGCGAGGCGTACGTGCTCGGCAGAGACGGAGCGCTTAAAAAAACACAATTCGAGCAAAACGGAAACGCATTGAAAATCCTTTGCGAACTCGAATATCTGTCCACGGCGACGGTGGTATTGAAATAAAAAGGCAAAAAACCGCTTTTAACGTTTAAAAAACGTTGACAAGGCGGTTTTTTTATGGTAATATAGTTAAGCTTAAAGAAGAAGTGACCCTTCTCGCCGCGCGGAAACCGTCTGTTTCGGCTCTATCGTTTAAAAGATATATCCGGCATTTTGCCGTTTATATATTTTTCGGTGTGTTCGGGTCGCGGAATCTGCGGCTCTTTTTTGTTGTCTAAAACCGGAAAGCCGGTAAAAAATTGTGGGGTATAAAACGATTAAAGAACAACATCAGATTAACGAAAGTATTCGTGACAGGGAAATCAGACTGATTGACGAAAACGGCGAGCAGCTGGGCATCATGTCCTCGCGGCAGGCGCTGGAGCTTGCGGAGGAACGCGCGCTGGATTTGGTGAAAATTTCACCCAACGCCAACCCGCCCGTCTGCAAGATCATGGATTATCACAAATACATCTTTGAACTCGCCAAAAAGGAAAAAGAAGCAAAAAAGAACCAGAAGGCGGTGGAAATCAAGGAAGTTTGGCTTTCCATGACCATCGACGTGGGCGATTTGAACGTGAAGGCGAAGCAGGCTTATAAATTTCTTACCGGCGGCAACAAGGTGAAGGTTTCCATCCGCATGCGCGGGCGGCAGAACGCGCACGCCAACCTCGGCGTGGAAGTGATGAACCGCTTTTTCGAGCTGGTGAAAGAGGTCGGCGTTATGGAAAAACGCCCCTTGACGGAAGGCAGAAGCATCTGGATGATGCTCGCGCCGGCGAAATAAACATAATATAGGTAATCGCGCCCGTTTCGGGCGTTATACGAAAATAATACGGGAGGGCACAATTATGCCGAAAATGAAGACAAAAAGCGCCGCAAAGAAACGTTTCAGAGTGACTGCGGGCGGCAAGGTAAAAAGACAGCATGCGGGCAAAAACCATATTTTGACCAAAAAGGCGCGCAAAAGAAAGAACAATTTAAGACAGGGTGCTTACGTCGACAATACGCAGGAAAAGACGATTAAAACCTTGATTTACAACAAATAAGGACAGGAGGATAATTTACCATGCGGATTAAAAGAGGCGTAAACGCGGTTAAAAAACGCAGAAAAATATTAAAACTTGCCAAGGGCTATTTCGGCGGCCGTTCCAAGAGATACAGAGTGGCGCGTCAGGCGGTCATGAAATCGCAGAACTATGCGTACATCGGCAGAAAGCTCAAGAAAAGAGATTTCCGTCAGCTCTGGATCGCCCGTATCAACGCGGCGGCTCGGCTCAACGGTCTTTCCTATTCCAAGCTGATGTTCGGTTTGAAGAACGCCGGCGTTGATCTCAACAGAAAGATGCTCGCGGATATCGCCGTCAACGACGCGGCGGCTTTCACCGTCATCTGCGACAGAGCGAAGGCGAACCTCAATAAATAAATCGGAAAGAGCTTACGCAAGTAGGCTCTTTTTAGGGTTATAAACAGGGAAAAAAGATGGTCATTACCTCGGTTGCAAACGAAAAGGTAAAACGGGTTAAAAAGCTCGCGCAGAAAAAATACCGCGACGAGGAAAACGCCTTTATTTTGGAGGGCGTAAAGCCGGTGCGCGAGGCGGTTGCGTGCGGCAGAAAGATTGTTTTTTTGTTCGGCACGGAAAGCGGGCTTGCGCGGATAGAGAACTTTTGCGGCGAAACCGTTGCCGTCAGCGAAAGCGTGTTCGCCTCGGTCAGCGAGGAAAAACACCCCGAAGGGGTGCTCGCCGTGGTGAAAAAGCCGTCTTTGGCGCCGGAAAAGTGCGAAACGCGCTGTCTTTTGCTCGACGGCGTGCGCGACCCGGGCAATCTCGGCACGATCTTCCGCACCGCGGCGGCAGCGGGATACCGCCGTATATTTTTGAAAGACTGCGCCGATCCTTTCAACCCGAAAACCGTGCGCGCCAGCATGAGCGGCGTGTTCGGCGTAACGCTTTACGAAACGGGCGATGACTTTGCAAACTATATCCGCGTGCCCGTTTATGCGGCGGATATGGGGGGCGAAAACGTTTTTGAAACGGAAAAACGCAGCGTGTGCATCGCGCTCGGCGGGGAGGCGGACGGGCTTTCCGAAACCGTGCGCGCGGCGGCGGAAAAAATCGTTTCCGTTCCCATGGAGAGCGGCAGCGAAAGCCTGAACGTGGCGATTGCCGCGGGCATTTTGATGTACGCGCTGAAATAATACGATAATAAGGAGATACGATTATGTCAGGACATTCCCATGCGGCGAACATCGCCAACAAAAAGGCGAAAATCGACGCGCAGAGAGGCAAAATATTCACGAAAGTCGGCAGAGAACTCGCCGTAGCGGCGAAAGCGGGCGCCGACCCCGCCACCAACAGCAAGCTGGCGGACGCCATCGCCAAGGCGCGCGCGGTGAACATGCCCAACGACAACATCAAAAAGTGCATCGCAAAGGCGGCGGGCGAGCTTTCCGGCGCGAATTACGAGGAACTCACTTACGAAGGCTACGGCCCCAACGGCAGCGCGCTCATCGTCACCGCGCTCACCGATAACAAAAACCGCACCGTCGACTACGTGCGCACCGCGATGCGCAAGCACGGCGGCTCGCTGGGCAACACCGGCTGCGTTTCCTATCTGTTCGACAACAAGGGCGTGATCGTGGTGGAAAAGAAGGTGGACCTCGACGAGGACACCGTGATGGAGTACGCCATCGAGGCGGGCGCGGACGACGTCGTTACCGAAGAGGACGCGTACACCGTGTACACCTCCGTGCAGAGCTTTTCCGAAGTGCGCAAATTTTTGGAAGAGAAGGGGCTTTCTTTTTTCGAAGCGTCGCTGGAGATGATTCCGCAAAGCAAAATCACCTTCGAGGGCGAGGCTGCGGCGAAATTCCAAAAGCTGGTGGACGCTTTGGAGGATTTGGACGACGTGCAGGACGTTTATCATAACGTCGATCTGCCCGAAGAGGAAGAAGAATAAAAATTCATTGTATAATAAGGCGTAGATTGCAAACGATACTTGTATCAGCGATATACGCCTTTTTTTATGGGAAAAGGAAACACGTTACCGCTTTTCAGATAGCCTTTCGGGAACCGGCTTTTATCCGCCCTTTTCCGCGGGGCGGGTAAAAGCCGCTTGTAAAAAAGCGGCTTTTCGTGAATTTTACGTAAAAACGTTTTTTTTGCGCGAAAACAGGAAAAAATTTTTATTGCGGGCAAAAAATTAAAGTTTTATTCAATGCTCGTCGATTATACTCTAATCGTCAGAGCGGCAAGGAGGTTAATTTCGGTGAAGCGCGGCTTAAAAATTTTGGCAATCGTTTTGGCGTTGACGCTTACTTTTTCGCTCACCGCATGTAAGGCGGGCAGATTCGATAACGGCGACAGCGCGGCAAGTTACAGTCAGACCTTCGACGAAAACGTCGATGTTCCCGAAAGTTACGGCGCGAGATACGCGGTGGAAAGCGTAGATCTCAACGTGGCGCCAACCTTCGGCGAAGCGCTCGATTCTTCCGACGCGGTCGATAAGGTGTACGGTTCCGCCGTCGCCATTCACGCCGGTGTTTCCGGCGGCACGCAGCTGGGCAGCGGCACCGTCGTCGATATCGACGTCGAATATATAGATAAAAGCGTGGACGATTCCGATTTCGTTTACGTTCTCACCTGCCACCACGTGATCGAGGGCAGCAATCAGATCGCGGTTTATATCCCCAAAGCGGTGGACGCCGCGACCGACGAATACGATTATTACGAATACGGTTTTGCCGCCACCCTGATGGGCAGCGATAAAAAGAGCGATCTCGCCGTGCTCCGCATCGAAATTTCGGGGCACGAGGGCATCAGCGCCGAAACCGTTACAAAATCGCAAATTTGCGACGATAACCTGCAAATCGGCGATAAAATCTTTGTGCTCGGCAATCCGCTGGGTACTCATCCCGGTACCTATACGGAAGGTAGCGTGAGCAGGGCGTTCGTGGAAGTTTCCGTGGAAAACATCGGAAAAATGAAGCTGATGCAGACAAATGCCGACGTGAACCACGGCAATTCCGGCGGCGGGGTGTATAACTTTGCCGGTCAGCTCGTCGGCGTGCTCAATTCGGGGCTTTCCGTCGATTCCGACGGCGAACCGGTGCAGGGGCTGGGATTCTTTATTCCCGTAACCGGCGCGAACGGCGCGGAAAAGGTGATGAAATCCCTCATCGAAACCGTCACCGCCGACCATTACGGATACGTAAGCGGCAGATGGATGCTCGGCGCGACGTTCCAGCAGGCGATGGGCGGGTATATCATACAGGTCTCGGAGCTGAGCGGCAACGCCACCGATACCATACACGGCACGAACATTGCCAAAGGCGATTATATTTTTGAAGTTTCTTACGGCTATAACGGGGAAACGTATAAATGCGAAATGAATTCGATTTCGGAATTCAGTACGTTTTTCGAAACGATGCAGAAGCATTTGACCATCGGGGATCAGTTTACCGTAAAATACGGCAGAAACCCCCGCGGCACGAGCGCGATTACCGAAACGGTAACCATTCGCCAGCACATTTATTCCATTTAATTTCATTCGGTTAAACTGCCGTTGTAAATTCCCCCCAACCCAGCGGCGTTTAATATAGAAAAAGGACCGAAAGGTTCTTTTTTTATCGTTTTCGGCGGAAATTCGGGCAAAAGCAATTAAAACGTTACAAATAGAAAACGTGCGGAGTTGAAAAAAGCGGCACCGCAATGATATACTTGCCCTATCAACGAAAAGGAGGTGCGTTTTATGAAAATCGGCGATAAAATCGCAAAGGCAAGAAAAACGCAGAACTTGACGCAGGAACAGCTCGCGGACCTTTTGAACGTGAGCAGGCAGGCGGTTTCCCGCTGGGAATCGGATTTGGCTTATCCCGAAACGGATAATCTGGTGCGCCTATCGGAAATATTGCAGGTGAACTGCGATTATTTGCTGAAAGACGGCGTAAACGAGAGCGGCGAAAAGATCATGGAGGTAAAAATCGTAAGGGAAGTCCCTTCGCGGCGGCAGTTGAACTGGAAATTTATTTTCATGCTGGCGCTGTTGTGGATGGGGGCGTATTGCGCGCTGGCGGGCACGTGGAACGTCGTTGCCGAGCTTGCGAATTCCGCGGCGCAAAGCCGTCCCGCGCTCGTGGTGATCGCCATGGGCGCGCTGGGCGTGATCGGCTATGCGATGATCGCTTTCGGCATAGCGCTGTCGGTTTCCTGCGCGAAAAAGAAGGAATATCTCTTCAAAAAACCGAAAACGGAGGAATAACGCTTGACAAAGGGGAAAAACGGCGCGCTTTGCGTGCCGTTTTTCTTTCAAAAATTTGACACGGCGCAAGTTATCGTTTATAATAGAATCAACGAATAAAATTACGGGGTAAGCAAAATGAACAGGACGATCGAAAACGAATTTCTCCGCGTGGAAGTCAAGGAACACGGCGCGGAGCTGACCGGCGTGAAGAACAAGCGCGGCTACGAATATATCTGGCAGGGGGACGAAAAATTCTGGGCGAAGCAGTGCCCCGTGCTTTTCCCCATCTGCGGCAGACTGCACGACAAAACCTACCGCTATAACGGCAAAACCTATAAAATGGAATCGCACGGGTTTGCCTCCCGCTGCGATTTCGCTTCGGAAAACGTCAGCGGCACGGAAATGGTGTTCACCTTGAAGGAAAACGCCGAAACGCTGGCGCAGTATCCTTTTAAATTCACCTTCAGCGTGCGGTTTAAATTGGAAAACGACTGTCTGATCACCGAATACAAGGTGGAAAATACCGACGATAAACCCATATATTTCAACTTCGGCTCGCACGAGGCGTACCGTACGGAAGGCGCTTTTTCCGATTGGTCCATCGAGTTTGAAAAAGAAGAGGATCTGTACGTCAAGGTGCAGCCCGTTTCGGGATTTTTGAACGGGGAAAGAAAGCTGTATAAGCCCGCCGTGAAGGATCTCGTGATGGGGCCGGAGCATTTCGAGGAGGATTCGCTTATCTTTGACGGACTGCAGTCCAAAGAGGTCACCTTAAAGCGCAGGGGCGAAAAGGTGGTTACGGTGTATTTCGACGAATTTGAAAACCTGCTGGTATGGACGAAGGTCGGCGCGCCCTATCTTTGCATCGAACCGTGGAACGGTATTCCCGATTATTATAAATTCGACGGCGATTTATCGGAAAAACACGGCGTCATCCGTCTGGAAAGCGGCAAGAGCTTTGCGGGAATGCATAAAATCCGTTTTTACGACGTCAAATTTTAAGGCGAGGGGATCATGAGCGACGCGCAATCGGTTACCGAAATGAAAAACGCCCTTTCCGCCATGGCGGAGAGGAACGGGGAGGATAAATCTCGGCTGCTCGCCGCGGCGGCGTATCTCGAAGAATACGCCGCGATTTTGCGCACCGCCGAAGAGACGGCGGCGAAACCTCAGAACGGCAACACCCGCTGGACGGAGGAAGAGGAGCGGCAGCTCGCCGCCGAACACGCGCGGGGGCTTTCCGTCGCGGAGCTTTGCGTGCGGCACGCCCGCACGGCGAGCGGCATCGTTTCCCGTCTGCAAAAAATGAACCTTTTGCGGGAGGACGATTCCAACGGCAAAAAGCGCTGGACGGATAAGGAGGAACTTCAGCTCGTCGCGGAATACGACGCGGCGATGCCCTTGGAGGAGATGGCGGCGCGGCACAAACGGAGCATGAGCGGCATTCTGGGAAGATTGTCGAAACTGTCTTTAACGGAGTAAAAAACGTAAAAGGAAACATACTGAAAGTATGAAGAGAAAATTTCTTTGTATTTTGAGTATGTTTTTTGTTTGTCTGCCGGCAGTCGTTCCGGCGTTTGCGGCAAGCGCCGGCGCCGAGGGCGAACGGCAGGTTTTGCAGTGCGAGCGCGGGGCGATTTTTGCGGATAAAGCCTATGGAACGGCTGTGCTCTCCGCCGTTCGGGAAAGCGACGTGTTTTACCGCGATATCCGCATATCGCTGTGCGAAAAAGGCGAAAAAAAGGCGGAAATCGTCCCGTCGGCGGACGGCGGCTACAATCCGCATATCGAACTCGTTTCCTTCGACGGGGAAACGGAGCAGATTTTTTACGGCGCGGACAGCGGCGGGAGCGGCGGCTACGGCTATTATTTCGTTTACCGCGCATCGGCGGGCGGCACGGAGGAGCTCTTTTCCTCCGAAACCTTTGAAATTCCCTATACCGCAAGGTATATAAACGGCTTTAAGGCGGAGGTGACGAACACCCGAAACGGTACGGTGTCCCTTATCGATTTATCGGACAGGGACGCGGACTATCTTTCGCAGATCTACCGCGAGGACGGCACGCTCATCGAGCCGCGCGCCTGCGACGTCGGGGGAGTGAACAGCGCCGCGCCCTTTTACAATAATGCGCAAGGGCGTTACGGGCTGGAAATTTACGCCCGCATCACGGGGCTGTACGGCGCGGACTCGCTCGGGTATATCGTCATGCGCACGGCGTACGAAAACGGCGGATTTACCTCCTTTTTCGACATGACGGCGGTGTACGCGGGATAGCCTGCGGGAAAATTTTACAAATTGGTATTGACAAAACGCCGCTTTGGGTGTAAAATACTTCTAACAAAATAATTACGGAGGTTTTTGCGTTATGAAAAAATACGTTTGCTCGGTTTGCGGCTACGAATACGACGAAGCCGCCGGCGATCCGGATAACGGCGTTGCGGCGGGTACGGCGTGGGAAAATGTTCCCGAAGACTGGGTGTGCCCCCTCTGCGGCGTGGGCAAGGACCAGTTTGAAGAAGCGTAAACGTAAAGCGGCTCTATGAGCCGCTTTTTTCATTTTGTGTACAAAACTTTAACGGATTAAAAAAGCGGCGGTTTTGCCGCAAAGATTTACGAATGATGAAATTAAAAAGAATTTTGGCGACGGCGGCGGCAGTGGTTCTGGCGGCGGCGTTTTCGGGCGTTTCGCCCGCGGAGGTCGGGGCGGCAAGTTACCCTTCGGCGCTCGAAGAAGCGGCGTTTTCCATGCTGACGGGCGCGTCCGTCCGTTTGAAAACGGGGGAAAGCGGGCTAAGGTTCACCGCCGTGATGGATAAAACCGATTACGGGGCGCTGACGGCTTGCGGCGGGGAACTGACCTTCGGTATGCTGATATGCCCATACGATTATATCGAGGCGTTCGGTCCGCTCACCGCCGAAAGCGTGTTCGGGAAAAACGCCGTGTATGCGACGGAAAACGGCGGCGCGGGCGTGCGGATCATGTGCGTAACTTCCCCGAGATTGGCGGAATACGACGAATACAGAATGTGTTTTAACGGAGCGATCGTAAATATCTTGCAAGCCAACGTCGGCAGGGAGTTTTTCGGCGCGGGATTTATCGCGCTTGCCGACGAAAACGGCACGCATTATAAATTCGCCGTCGGCGACGATAACCGCCGTTCCGCGGCGTACGTGGCGCAGCGCGCGCTGGAAATTTCCGATCGGTATTCCGAGGAGGAGTTATCCCTGCTCCGCGGGTATGTGGAAACGTGCGCGCAAACGAGCGCGGATTACGCGGTGAACTGCTATCTCGAAACGGACGAAGGCTACGTTTTGCGGCAAAGCGAAACGCACGCCGCACCCGTCGGTTCCCGCGCAACCGTCGATCCGCCGGTTTTCGAGGGGTATACCCTGCACGAAAAGCGCAGCGTTTTATCCTCCGCGGTCTATGCCGGCGGCAAAACGAACCTCGATCTTTTCTACGTAAAGACGGGGGAGGTCGTCGATTTGTCCTTCGCCGTCGATTTGTCGGCGGAGAACAGTCTCGATACCGAAACGCTTTTCGGCGCGGTGACGGAAATCAACGGTACGGCGGTGGCGGAAGAGGGCGGAAAGGTGTCGCTGAGCGCGGCGCAGACGGCGCTTATTCACGAAAAGGCGGAGGGCGGCTTTTGGAAGTTCACCACCGACCGCCGCGAATATCTCCTCCGCGTAAACGCGTACGATAAGATCATAAGAAAATTTTCCGAGCTTACCGCGCTCAACGAAAAGCCCGACGGCAATTTTCTTTTGGGCGGGGACGTGTACGGGGAAAACCTTCCCTTCCGCGTGACGGCGGAATTTAACGGCGCCTTCGACGGCGGCGGGCATTGCATCCGCGGGGTAGACGTCGGCAAAGGGCTTTTCAAAACCGTCGGCGCGGCGGGCACGGTGAAAAACCTGCGGATAAAGGACGTTTCGGCAACCAACGCCGCGCTCGCTTACGAAGTGCACGGCGTAATCGAAAACGTCGCGGTGGAAAGCGGCAGCGCGCAATGCGCGGTGCAGAGCGTTTCGCAGACGGCGAGGATAGACAAGGTGTTCGCCGTGCTGAAAAAGGGCGGGTGTTTCGTGCAAAGCGTCGTCGGCGCGCCGCCCGCGATGTCGCGGCTTATCGGGCTGTTCGGCGCGTATGCGGGGAGCGAAGCCGATGCTCTCGCGGAATCGCTGTATTTCTGCGCTGCGGTTTCCGACGTTTTTTCCGTGGCTGCGGAATACGGCTGGCAGGAGCTTTCCGTCGGAGAAAATTATCTGAAGTTCTGCGGCGATATCGTATTTTCCCGATGATTTGCGCGGGGGCGTTGAAAAACGCTCCCGTTTGTTTTATCCGCGGCGCGCGGCGCATATATTAGCGGTGTGAAAACATTTCGGTACGTTGCGGAAACCGCGTTTCTGCTGTTGGGCACGATCATCGGCTCGGGGTTTATTTCCGGACGGGAGATCGTCACGTTTTTCGGGAAGGATATCCTTCCCCTGTCGCTGTTTGCCAGCGCGCTGTTTTTTTTGACGACGTGGCAGCTGCTCGCCGTCGGCGGAAGGTACGGAACGCTGGAAAAGGGCAACGCCGCGCTCTTTTCAAAAGCGGAAAAGGGGGTGAACGCCGCCGTCTTTTTCTGTATGTTCGCGGTGGTGTCCGCCTCTCTCGCGATGTGCGATTCCATGTTCAATTCCCTGCTCGGCATCGATAAGCGCGTGCCCGCCGCCTCGCTCGTCACCCTCGCGCTGGCGTTCGTTACGGCAAGGCGGGGGATCGACGGGGTGAAAAAACTCAACGTGTTCCTCGTGCCCGTCATGCTGACGCTGACGCTGGCGTTTTTGTTCGGCAGGGGAAAATTTCACTTCGGCGCGCCGAGCTATCCTTCCTCGAGCAACCCCGCGGGGGTGGTGTTTTACGTGGGGTTCAACATGTTTCTTTCGGCGGCGGTCATCGCGCGCGCCGGCAGCGGCGATAAAAAGAGCGTGCTGCTCGCCTCCGCCGTCACCGCCGTCGTCACGGTGGTTTTGATTTTGCTCGTTTACGGCGCGGTCAATTACGAGGGCGTGAACGCGGCGGGCGCGGATCTGCCGCTGTTTTATGTGTTTTCCTCTTCCCCCGCCATGAGCTTGGCGTTCGGCGCGGTGCTGTACGCCGGCGCGCTCACCACGGTGGCGTGTTCGTATTATCCCCTTGCGGAGAGCGTGGAGAAAAAATTCGGCAAGCGCTGGGGGCTTACGCTGGCGGCGGGCGCGTTTCTCTTTTCCCGTCTGGGAGTAAAGCTCATCGTCGCCTACGTCTATCCCGCGGCGGGGGTGCTTGGCGCCCTGTATTTTGCGGCGCTATTCCTCGCGGAGGCGTATAAAAAGCTGAAAAAGGGAAACATTAACATGAGAAAGAAAAATAAGGAGAAACGTCATGGCAAAAAAGAAAAAAAGAAACGTAGCGAAGCTTTCCGACGCGGATTACAATAACTATATCATGGCTTTAAAGGACGAGCGGCCGGTGAAAGTGATCATCTCCGACGAGGAAAAACACTTTAAAAAGGAAAAATAAGCCGGATTTTCGGTAAATTTTCGCGGCGCGGCGGGACCGGTTTGTCCCGCCGCGAAAATTTTTTTAAAAATCGATTGTCTTTTCGCGGGCAAACGAGTATAATAGACACGTACGTATATCGTACGCGGAGAAAATACGGAGAGGGCGCGCGCAAAAACACACCCGTCGCGCCTGAAAAAACAATGGTAGAGATTGTAGAAGTAAAGACAAACAAGCAAAAAAGATTATTCGCGGATTTTCCGCTAAAATTATATAAGGACTGCCCCTATTACGTTCCTCCCATGTACAGCGAGGAAAAAAATATCTTAAACCCCAAAAGCAATTTCAATCTCGCAAACTGCGACTGCAAGTGCTTTTTGGCGTACAGGGACGGCGAGCTCGTCGGCAGGATCGCGGGCATCGTCCACAATCAGGCGAACAAGCTCTGGAACGAAAAAAACATCCGCTTTTCGCGGTTCGACGCCATAGACGATCTGGAAGTGTTCGAGGCGCTTTTCAAAGCGGTGGAGAACTACGGCAGGGCGCGCGGCTTAAATACGCTGCACGGGCCGTGGGGTTTTAACGACACCGACAGAGAGGGGATGCAGACCTACGGCTTTTCCGAACGCAGTACATACGCGACCAACTATTATTATCCCTATTTTTGCGAGAACATGAAAAAGCTCGGTTTCGAGGACGAATCGAAGTGGGTGGAGCGCAATTTCACCGTTCCCGAACGCCCGTACGAGCGCATTTTGCGCATCGCCGCGAAAATGAAAGCCCGCCTGAAGGTGACGGACGTGGCGGAAACGATGTCCGCCCGCCAGATCGTGAAAAAATACGGCGCGAAATTTTTTGAAACCTACAACGAATCCTATTCCGTGCTCGACGGGTTTGCGCCCATCGACAAACGGCAGCAGAAAAACGTGTTAAAGCAGTTCGCGCTCGCCATCAACACGCGCTATTTCAGCTGTCTGATCGACGAAAAGGGCGATTGCGCCGGCTTTGCGGTGGTGCTTCCCTCGCTTTGCGAACCCTTGCAAAAGAGTAAGGGACGGCTGTTCCCCTTCGGGTGGATGGGCGTGCTCAAAGCCATCCGCCGCCCCAAAGAGCTGGAAATGGCGCTCATCGGCATCAAAAAGGAATATAAATTCACGGGCATCAACTCCATTTTGATGGTGCGCATGATGTGCAACATCGTGGAGGACAACATTCAGAAAATCGAGTCCAATCCCATGCTGGAAACCAACTTCAGCATCCAGCAAAACTGGAAATTTGCGGAAAACGAAATCATCAAAAAACGCCAGACCTACAAGCGGGCGATCAAAAACGATTAACTTCGACAAAAAAGTGCTTATTTTAAGCACTTTTTTCGTTTTTTTTCTTGAAAAAAAACGAAAAAAAATGTATAATAGATTAGATATATTATAATTAAAGACAGGTAAGAAACAATGAAGAAAACAAAAGTAAAAGAAATCTTTTCTTCCCCCGAATTATTTGCGGGCAAAACCGTCACCGTGGGCGGCTGGGCGAGAACCGTGCGCGACAGCAAGGCGTTCGGATTTATCGAACTCAACGACGGCAGTTATTTTAAAAGCTGCCAGATCGTTTTCGACAGAAATAAGGTCGGCAATTACGACGAGATCGCGGCGCAGAACGTCGGCGCGTGCCTGCTGGTTACGGGTACCTTCGTTTTAACGCCGCAAAACAAACAGCCCTTTGAAATCAACGCCGATAAAATCGAGGTGCTCGGAACGTCCGCGCCGGAATATCCCTTGCAGAAAAAGCGCCATTCCATGGAGTTTTTAAGGGAAATCGCGCACCTGCGCCCGCGCACCAACACCTTCGGCGCGGTGTTCAGAATCCGCAGCGAGGCGGCGTTCGCCATTCATTCGTTTTTCCATGAACGCGGTTTCGTATACGTGCACACTCCCATCATCACCGGCAGCGACTGCGAAGGCGCGGGGGCGATGTTTCAGGTGACCACGCTCGATTTGAATAACGTACCCAAGGAAAAGGGCGCGGCGGATTATAAAAAGGATTTTTTCGGCAAGCCCGCGAGCCTGACGGTTTCCGGTCAGCTCAACGCCGAAACGTACGCCATGGCGTTCTCCGACGTGTACACCTTCGGACCGACCTTCCGCGCCGAACGCTCGAACACCACGCGCCACGCGTCGGAATTCTGGATGATCGAGCCGGAAATGGCGTTCTGCGATCTGGAAGGGGATATGGACGTTTCCGAGGCGATGGTGAAGCACATCATCGCGCACGTGAAGAATACCTGCGCTCCCGAGCTGGAGTTTTTGAATAAATTCGTCGATACGGGGCTGATCGAACGGCTCGACAACGTGCTGCACAACGATTTCGTACGCCTGACCTATACCGAGGCGGTCGCCCATCTCGAAAAGGTGAAAGACAGATTTGAATTTCCCGTATATTGGGGGTGCGATCTGCAAAGCGAGCACGAACGCTATCTGACGGAAGAACTCTTCAAAAAACCGGTGTTTTTAACCGATTATCCCAAGGAAATCAAGGCGTTTTACATGCGTCTCAACGACGATAACAAAACCGTCGCCGCGGTGGACATGCTCGTGCCGGGCATCGGCGAGCTCATCGGCGGCAGCCAGAGGGAAGAGCGGCTCGACGTTTTGGAAAAGCGCATGAAGGAGCTCGGCATGAACACCGAAGATTACGCGTTTTATCTCGATTTGAGAAAGTACGGCGGCGTACAGCACGCGGGATACGGGCTGGGCTTTGACAGAATGGTGATGTATCTCACCGGCATCGGCAACATCCGCGACGTTCTGCCTTTCCCGAGAACGGTAGGCAATCTGGAATATTAAAATGGAAAAGAGAAACAAGATTTTGGTAGACGCTTTCGGCGGGGACAACTCGCCGGAGGAAATCGTAAAGGGCGCCGTCGCCGCGCTGAAGGAATCGGACGGCTTTACGCTGGGGCTGAGCGGCAAGCGCGCGGAAATCGAAAAAATCCTTTCTTCGCTGAAATACGAGAAGAGCCGCGTGGAAGTCATCGACGCGCCGACCGTGATCACCTGCGAGGAAGAACCGGCGCTTGCCGTACGGCAAAAACCCGATTCTTCCATGGGCACCGCGTTTCGTTTGCTGAAAGAGGACGCCGCGGACGCGTTGGTGTCGGCGGGCTCCTCGGGCGCGCTGCTCGTGGGCAGCACGCTGAAAATCGGCAGAATCAAGGGCGTCAACCGCCCCGCGCTCTGCCCGATCCTGCCCACGCTGAAGGGCGATAAAAAGGTTCTTTTGCTCGACGCCGGCGCCAATTCGGAATGTAAAGTCGTCAATTTGGTGCAGTTCGCCGTGATGGGCGCGGTATACGCCAAGGTGGCGCTGGGGGTGGAGAAACCGAAGGTTGCGCTCCTTTCCAACGGCACGGAGGAAAAAAAGGGCAATCAGCTCAATCACGACGCTTACCCTTATCTGAAACAGCTTACGAGCGGCGAATTTGTCGGCAACATCGAGGCGCGCGACATCATGAGCGGTGTTTGCGACGTCGTCGTGGCGGACGGATTTTCCGGCAATATCGCCTTAAAGAGCATGGAAGGCAGCATGAAGGGGCTTTTGGGCATGCTGAAAGCGGAAATGCTTTCCTCTTTTCGCGGAAAGCTCGGCGCGCTGCTGCTCAAAAAGAGCTTTACCAAGCTGAAAAAGGTGCTCGATTATAACAATTACGGCGGGGCGGTGTTCCTCGGCGTCGATAAAGTCGTCGTCAAGGCGCACGGCTCGGCAAAGGCGGAAACCGTTAAAAACGCCGTGCTGCAAGCCGCCGCCGCGGTGGACGCCGGCACGGTGGACGCCATCCGCGAAGAATTGCTTTCGGCGAACATGGAAGGATTGAATTTATGATTTTCGATATCGAAGGCGCGGAAGAGAAAATCGGATATAAATTCAAGGATAAAATGCTTTTGAGAAAGTGTTTTACCCACTCTTCCTACTCCAACGAAAACCGCGACGCGGAAAATAACGAGGTTCTGGAATTTTTCGGGGACGCGATTTTGGATTTCGTCGTCACGGAATACCTCTTTTCCAACTGCAAGGGCGACGAGGGCGCGCTGACGAAACTGCGCTCCTCCCTCGTTTCCAAAGAACCGTTGGAAAGGGCGATTTTCGGCATGGGGCTGGACGGGTATATGCTGCTCGGCAAGGGGCTCGTTAAAAACAGCGGCATGCACGAAAAACTTTATTCCAGCCTGTTCGAGGCGATCGTCGCGGGCATGTATCTCGACGGCGGCATCGCGCCCGTGAAGAAATTCATTTTGGAAAAGCTCGTCGCGCGCGACGGCAAATTCAAGGTGGGCGAGGAAAAAAAGAAAGCCGCGCCGCGGAGCAGGGAAAAGGACGGCAAGAGCGAGTGTCAGGAATACGTGCAAAAAAACAAATTGGGCGAAATTTCCTATAAAACGCTGGAAAAGAGCGGGCCGGAACACGCGCCGCGCTATATAGCGGCGTTTTTGCTGGACGGCAGGGAGATCGCGCGGGGCGAGGGCGGCAGTAAAAAACAAGCGGAAACCGATGCCGCAAAGTCGGCTTTGCTGTCGCTTAAACGTAAGAAAAAGGCGGGGAAAAATCAGTGAACTTTGAAAAAATCGAAATGTTCGGCTTCAAATCGTTTGCCGACAAACAGGAGATCAAATTCGGCACGGGGATCACGGGGATCGTCGGTCCGAACGGCTGCGGCAAGAGCAACGTCGCCGACGCCATCCGTTGGGTGATGGGCGAACAATCGGCGAAAACGCTGCGCGGCGGCAGTATGCAGGACGTTATTTTCAGCGGCACGCAGGACAGAAAATCGCTCAGTTACTGCGAGGTGTCGCTATTTTTCGATAACTCCAACAAAATGTTCAGCCTCGATTACAACGAGGTCATCATCACCCGCAAACTTTTCCGCAGCGGCGAAAGCGAGTATTACATCAACAAACAGCCCGCGCGCCTTAGGGATATCGTCAATTTGCTGCACGAATGCGGCATCGGCAAGGAAGGCTACACCATCATCGGGCAGGGCAAGGTGCAGGAGATCATGTCCGCAAAGCCGGAGGATCGGCGCGCCATCTTCGAGGAGGCGACGGGCATCGCCAAATTCAAAACGGAAAAGAACGAATCGGAGCGCAAGCTCATGCGCACGCGGGAAAATCTTCTCCGTTTCAGCGACATCATGGCGGAGCTGGAAACCCAGCTCGGACCTCTGGAACGGCAGGCGGAAAAGGCGCGGCAGTTTCGGGATTTGTCGGAAGAGCTCAAGCGGCACGAAATCAACACCTTCATTTCCAAGTTTGAGAACGTGGCGGTGGAGAAGGGCAAAATCGGCGTAAAGATCGACGGCATCAACGAAGAGAGCGCTTTGCGCGAAAAGGAATCCGCCGAAACGCAGGCGGAATACGACCGCATTTTAAGGGAAATCGAATCGGCGGACGTGCGGCTGAAGGGCTTGAACGACGAGCTTTTGGAAAAGAGCCTCAGCATCGAAAAGAGCGAGGGCGCGGCGAAACAGTACAATCTCCGCGTGTCCTTTTTCCGTTCGGAAATTCAGCGCGCCGAAGAGGAAATACAAAAACGCGACACCGTGTGCGAGGAAAACGAGCGCACGATCGCGGAGAATACCCGCCGTATCGAGGAGATTAAGCGGGAAATTTTCAAAACCGAAAAGCAAAAAGAGGCGCTGACCGCGGAAATTTTAACGCTGAGCGCGAAACTTTCCGAAGGGGAAAACCGCGCGGAGGAAAACCAGCGCCGCGTGCTGGAATCGATGGAATCGCTTTCCGACCTCAACCGCAACGCCGGTTCTCTCGCCGCGCAGAAAAGCGCGCTTTCCGAAAAGAAGGAAGAGGTTTCCGGCAGCCTTTCCGTGTTGGAATACAAGCGGAACGAGCTGTTTTCCGGCAAGGAAAAGCTGGATAGCGACATCGCCGAACTCGATAAAAGCATCTACGAGCTTAAAGGCAAAATCGCGGAAAAAGAGGACGCCGTGCGCGATTACAACGAAAAGACGGCGGAGGTGGACAACGCCGTTTTCAACCTCAATTCCAACCTCACCATGCTTACCGCGAAGGAAAATTTCATCGTGGGCATGCGGGAGTCTTACGAGGGGTACGCCCCCGCGGTAAAGCGCCTGATGCTCGACGCGAAACAGGATAAAGCGGTGAGCTCGCGCATCAAGGGCGTGGTGGCGTCCGTCATCAAAACCGAGGCGAAATACGACGTCGCCATGGAAACGGCTCTGGGCGCGGCGGCGCAGAATATCGTCACCGCCGACACCGACGACGCGAAATATCTCATCGAATACTTAAAGCGCGTGCGCGGCGGCAGGGTGACGTTTTTGCCGGTAACGTCGGTCAAACCGAGAACGGAACACGAAAGCGTTTCCCGCGCGCTCCGCGAACAGGGCGCGCTGGGCGTGGCGAACAAACTCGTGAAATACGACGCATATTTCGAAAACGTCGTTTCCAACCTTTTGGGCAACACGCTCATCGTGGACAACATCGAAAACGCCACGAAAATCGCCAACAAATTCCGTTTCGCTTTTAAAATCGTCACGCTGGAAGGGGACGTGTTCAGCCCGCAGGGCTCGATGACGGGCGGTTCGCGCCGGCAGGATATGCCGAACCTTCTCGCCGGCGATCGTCAGGTGGACGAAATCCGCGAAAAGATTGCCGCGAAACGCCGCGAAATGGACGCGCTGAAAGAGAAAAAAGCGCAGCTCGAAAAGGAGCGCGACGACGCCACCGAGGAACTTTCCTATTTCAACGACATGTATCAGGCGCGCCGTCAGGAGCTGATGCTGCTGCGCGAAAAGTTTTCCGGCGTAGAGAACGCGCTGATGGAAAACAACAAGAATTTCGAGGACGCGACCGGTCGTTTGGAGCGCATCGAGGCGACGCTCGAAGGCATCGAGCGGGCGTATGAGGAGGTGCAGAGCGGCGGCGAAAAACTGCAGGCGGAAAAATCCTCCGCGGGCGAAGAGGCGGCGAAACGCCGCGAGGAATACGCCGCGCTGCGCCGCGCCGTTGCGGAAAAGAACGAGGAAAGCACCCGTTTGCAGCTCGCGTTGGCGGATCTTCGCGCGGGCATAGAGAAAGCGCAGAACGAAATCACCCGCGGAAAAAGCGAAATTCTCCTCGCCGAGCGGGAAAACGAAAAGGCGAAAGAGGACATCGACGCCAAAAACGAAATCATCGAACAGCTCAAGCGCGACGCGGAAAAGGTGGCGCTTTCGGAGGAGGAACAGCGCTACGTAGGCTCGCTGAGGGATCGCATCGCCGAGGTGGAGGAAAGCAAGAGCACCTTGCGCGAGGAGCAGGCGAGGGCCGACGAGCGCAAAGCGCAGTTGTTGGAGGAAATCTCCGCGCTCGCCGATAAACGGCACGCGCAGGAGCTGGCGCTCACAAAAATCGACACCGATATCGAGTATTACGGACAGCGCATTTCGGAAGAATACGGCGAAACGTACGAAAGCGCGCAGCGCTACCGCGAGGAAGACTACAACGCGCACGAGGGCGAGCAGGAAATCGCCCGTCTGAAACGCAAAATCAATTCCCTCGGCGCGATCAACCCCAACGCCATAGACGATTTCGCGCAGGTGAAGGAGCGTTACGACGAGATGAACGTGCAGAAAGAGGACCTTTCCAAAGCGGAATCGGACATCGTGAAGGCTATCGACACGCTGAAAAAGGAAATGCTTTCGCAGTTCAACGAGGGCTTTACCAAGATCAACGAAAACTTTATGCGGATCTTCAAAGAGCTTTTCGGCGGCGGGCGCGCGATGCTGCAGCTCGATTACGAGGGCGTGGAAGATCCCCTCGACGCGGGCGTGAACATCATCGCCGAACCGCCGGGAAAGAAATTGCAGAAGCTCTCCCTGCTTTCGGGCGGCGAGCAGGCGCTTACCGCCATCGCCATTCTCTTTTCCATTCTGCGGCTCAGACCGATGCCGTTTTGCGTGCTCGACGAAATCGAGGCGGCGCTCGACGAGGCGAACGTGGACCGTTTCGCGCGGTATCTCAAAAAATTCTCCGACGATACGCAGTTTATCGTCATCACCCACAGAAAGCCCACCATGGAGCTTGCCGACGCGCTGTTCGGCGTGACCATGCAGGAAAAGGGCGTTTCCAAGATGGTTTCCGTTAAACTGAGCGATATCGAAGACGTGGAGGCAATGTAAGCATGGGAATTTTTTCCAAATTAAAAAACGCCCTGAAAAAGACGAAAAACTCCCTCGCGGCGAAACTGACCGATCTGTTTTCCAAAAACAAGCTGGGCAACGAGTTTTACGAGGAGCTGGAGGAAATTTTGATTTCTTCCGACGTGAGCGTGCTCACGGCGGAGGAGATCGTGGAGGAAATCAAGGAGCGCGCCATCGGGGAAAAGTGCCGCGATAAAGATTACGTCGTGTCGCTTTTAAAAGAGGCGCTTTACGATAAGCTGACCGTCGCGGAGCCGCTGGAAATCGAAACGCCCGCGGTGCTGATGGTGGTGGGCGTAAACGGCGTCGGCAAGACGACGAGCATCGGAAAATTGGCGAATTTGTTCGTCAAGGACGATTTTACCGTAACCGTCGCGGCGGCGGATACCTTCCGCGCGGCGGCGAGCGAACAGCTTTCGGTGTGGGGCGAGCGCGCGGGGGTGCGCGTCGTCAAGCATGCCGAGGGGGCGGACCCTTCCGCCGTCGTATACGACGCGGTGAGCTCTGTCAAGGCGAAGGAAACCGATATTCTCATCATCGACACGGCGGGGCGTCTGCACGTAAAAGCCAATCTGATGGAAGAGCTCAAAAAGATGGACCGCGTGGTGAACAGGGAATTTCCCGAGGCGAATTTTTATAAAATCATCGTGCTGGACGCGTCCACGGGGCAGAATGCCTACAATCAGGTTGCGGCGTTTAAGGACGACGTGGGGCTGGACGGCATCATCTTGACGAAGCTCGACGGCACGGCGAAGGGCGGGTTCGTGGTATCGCTTTGCGGCGAGCTGGAAGTTCCCGTATGCTACGTCGGCACGGGCGAAAAGATTGACGACATCGAAGTATTCGACGCCGAGGAGTTCGTCGACGGGCTTTTCGAATAAAGCAGAAGGGGGGAAACAATGAGGGGAGAAGAAAAGATTGCAGGCGGGGAAGTCCTCGCCGAACGTTCGAAATGGGTGGTTGTCAGTTTTATTACTCTTTTGATTCTTTTGCCGATTGTCGCTTTTTTATGTGCGGCTGCCTTGCTGTTTCCATGGGAGTTCAGTACGAGAATCATGGCGGTCTTAACCGTGATAGTTACGATTATCGGGCTTATCGTCAGTATTTACGAGGTATCGACTATTCCCGTAACCATGGTGGTCTATCGAGCCGGCAAATTTTATTTCTATCCGAAAAAAGGAATAGAAGTTGTACTTTTAACGCAAGACGTCGGAAGCGTCAGCCGTCGGCATTATGACGGGCGCAGAAACCGGTACGCCTCTCGTGAAGGAAAACTGATTGTTTCGTATAGAGGCGGCGTGATGGAATTCCGCCACGTGACGAATGTGGAATATGCGGAAAAACGGATTTCCGAAATCAAACAGGATTATAGGGAAGAACAACTGCGCGAGGAACTGCGCGCGGACATGAGCGAATACGACTGAGTATAAGCGAGGAGCAACGGGTTTCGCGCTTTTCAAGTAAAATTGCGGCGGAGTCGACGGAAAACGCTTGACAATCAAAGAAAAATAGTGTAAACTGCAAGGTGTAAGGCAAAAACGCTTTACACCTTTGTTTTTGAAAAGGCGGGAAAACGGGCGGCGCAATGACAAAAGAACTCTATTTTGCGGAGCTTTACGAGCAGTATAAAAACCTGCTCAACCCGCACAGAAGAAAACTCGTGTACGAATACTACATTCTCGATCTTTCGCTGGGGGAAATCGCGGAGGGCAACGAGAGCACGCGCCAGAGCGTGAACGACGGGCTGAAAAAGGCGCGCGCGCAGCTTTCAGAGCTGGAAAGCGCCCTGCACATGGCGGAAAAGTTCGCCCGCCTCGGCGCGTTCGGCGAAAAGCTGAAACGGGAAAATCCTTCGCTTTACGAAGAATTTTCGGCACTCTTAAAGGATTGATCTATGGCGCAGTTTGCAAGTTTAAGCGAAAAACTCAATCATATTTTTTCCAAGCTGACCAAACGCGGCAAGCTTACGGAGCTGGAAATCAAAACCGCCATGCGCGAGGTGCGCGTCGCGCTTTTGGAGGCGGACGTAAACTTGAAAGTCGCAAAGGACTTTATCAACACGGTCAGCGAAAAAGCCGTGGGGCAGGAGATCTTAAAAAGCCTCAATCCCACGCAGCAAGTCATTAAAATCGTCAACGAAGAGCTCATCGCGCTGATGGGAAGTTCCAACGCCAAGCTGGAAGTTTCCCCCAAGCCCCCCACGATCGTCATGATGTGCGGCTTGCAGGGCGCGGGCAAAACCACCTTTTGCGGAAAGCTCGCCATGCACCTTAAAAAACAGGGCAAAAAGCCGTTGCTCGTCGCCTGCGACGTGTACCGCCCCGCCGCGATCACGCAGCTGAAGGTCGTCGGGGAAAAGGTCGGCGCGGAGGTGTTTGAAAAGGGGCAGGGCAATCCGGTAAAAATCGCCAAAGAGGGCGTGAAACACGCCGAGAAATACGGGTTCGACACCGTGATCGTCGATACGGCGGGGCGCTTGCAGATCGACGAAGAGTTGATGCGCGAGCTGGAAGAGATTAAAAAAGAAGTTTCCCCCACGGAAATTCTGCTCACCGTCGACGCGATGACGGGGCAGATCGCCGTGGACGTGGCGGACACCTTCAACAAGCGGCTGGAGGTGACGGGGCTGATTTTGACCAAGCTCGACGGCGACACCCGCGGCGGCGCCACGCTGTCCATCAAGGCGGTTACCGGCAAGCCCGTCAAATTCTGCGGCACGGGGGAGAAGCTCGGCGATATAGAGCCTTTTTATCCCGACAGAATGGCGAGCCGTATCCTCGGCATGGGAGACGTTTTGACGCTCATCGAAAAGGCGGAATCGGCAATCACCGAAGAGCAGGCGAAAAAGCTGGAAAAGAAGATGCGCGAAAACGCCTTCACGCTGGAAGATTACCTCGTTCAGTTCGACGCCATGAAGAAGATGGGCGGGCTGAAGGACGTGCTTTCCATGATGCCGAACGCGGGCAAAATGAAGCTCGGCGACGCCGATATCGACGAAAGCAAGATCGAAAAAATCAAGGCGATCATCCGTTCGATGACGCCGAAAGAACGGCGCGATCCCAACATCATCAATTTTTCGAGGAAGAACAGGATCGCCAAAGGCTCGGGCACGACGGTGCAGGAAATCAACCGTTTGCTCAAACAGTTCGAACAGACCAAGCAGATGATGAAGAGAATGAAGAACAATAAGATGTTCCGGTTCTGAAATCAATAAAAGAAAAACCAAATAAAGGAGAAACAAAAAATGGCAGTTAAAATGAGATTGACGAGAATGGGCGACAAGAAAAGTCCTTTTTACCGCGTAGTGGTGACCGACAGCAGAAATGCGAGAGACGGCGCTTACATCGACAAAGTGGGGCACTATAACCCGACGACGCAGCCCGCGGAAATCGTGATCGACGCGGACAAGGCGAAGGATTGGCTTTCCAAGGGCGTTCAGCCGACGGAAACGGTGAAATCCCTGCTTATTCACGAGGGGATTTTGGAAAAGCCGACCAAACTTTCCGCTCCCAGAACCAAGACGAGAAAGAAGAAATAATAAAAGCGCGGGGTGAAACGAATGCTGGAATTAGTGAAATATATCGTTAACCAGTTTGCCGAAAATCCCGATGAAATCGTCTACGACGTGGAGGAAACGGAAAACGGAGAGAACATCACCGTTACCCTTTCGGAGGCGGACATGGGCAAGGTCATCGGCAGACAGGGCAAAATCGCAAAGGCGATGCGCACCCTCGTCAAGGCTGTCGGCATGAAGGAAAACAAAAAGTATAATATCGAAATCAAAGAAAGGCAAGACGCGTAAATGAAAGAACGGCTTACCGTCGGCGAAGTGCTCCGCCCGCAGGGCATCGCGGGGGCGCTCAAAGTCAGACCGTACGTGGACGACGCGAAACGCTTTCTCGATTTGAAAAAAGTGTATATCGACGGCGCGCCCTTCAAGGTGATTAAAGCCACGCTCGCGGCGGATTCGGTATTTTTATACCTCGGCGGGGTGGCGGACAGAACCGCCGCCGAGCTTTACCGCGGCAAATTTCTGGAAATCGACAGAGAGGACGCCGTGCCTTTGGAAGAGGGGCGGTATTTCGTCGCCGACGTGCTCGGCTGCGCCGCCGTCACCGAAACGGGCAAACCGCTCGGCACGGTGGAGGATATCGTAAGCAAGCCCTACGCCGATATTTACACGCTGAAAACGGCGGAGGGAAAGCTCGTCGCGTTTCCGCTCTTAAAGGACGTTTTAAAGGAAATCGACGTGAAAAACCGCGTCATAACCCTCTTTGAAAAGCGTTTTTCGGAGGTCGCCTTGTATGAGGATTGACATTTTAACGCTCTTTCCCGAAATGTTCGTTCCCTTAAAGGAAAGCATTATCGGGCGGGCGGTAAATCACAAAAAGATAGAAATAAATCTCGTAAACATACGGGATTTTTCTATTGATAAGCATAAAAAGTGCGACGATTACCCTTACGGCGGCGGCGCGGGCATGGTGATGATGCCGCAGCCGCTGGCGAGCGCTATCGAACACGCGGACGCGGCGCACAATGCGCGGCGCATCTACCTTTCCCCGAAGGGCGCAACCTTTTCGCAGAAGATGCTCCCGCGGCTGGAAAGCTACGGGCATATCGTGCTCGTGTGCGGGCATTACGAGGGGATCGATCAGCGGGTGATCGATTTATATATCGACGAGGAAATTTCCCTCGGCGATTTCGTGCTGACGGGCGGGGAACTGCCCGCCATGGTCGTCGCCGACTGTCTGGCGCGCTTTCAGGGCGGCGTTTTAAGCGAGGGGGCGCTGGCGGACGAGAGTTTTACCGGCGGTCTTTTGGAATATCCGCATTACACCCGTCCGCAGGCGTTCGGCGGTCTCGCCGTGCCGGAAGTGCTGGTGAGCGGCGATCACGGCAAGGTGGACGCGTGGCGGAAAGAGCAGGCGCTGAAGCTGACGAAGGAGCGCCGCCCCGATTTGCTGGAAGAAGAAAAATGAAAACGATACAATGGTTCCCCGGTCACATGACCAAGGCGCTCCGCATGATGGAGGACAATTTAAAATTGGTGGACGGCGCGGTGCTGGTATTGGATACCCGCGCGGCTTTCGCCTGCATAAATCCCTCGCTGTTGAAATTGTTCAGCGCAAAGCCGGTGGTTTATGCGCTCAATAAGTGCGATCTGGCGGAGCGGTCCGACGCGGACCGTCTGCTTTCCCGCTTTGCGGCGGAGGGGAAGCGCGCGGCGGCGGTCAACGCCTTCGATAAGCGCAGCGTGGCAAAGCTGAAAGAGCAGGTGTTCGCCGCGCTGGAGGAAAAGCTGGAAAGAAACCGCGCAAAGGGCATGCATAAGTCGCTGCGGATCATGGTGGCGGGGATTCCCAACACGGGCAAATCCACCCTCATCAACGCCCTTGCGGGGGAAAAGAAAGCCGTTACCGGCGATAAGGCGGGCGTAACCAAAGGCAAGCAATGGATTAAGCTGGGCGATATGGAATTGTTGGATACCCCCGGTACCATGCCCCCCGCGTTTGAAAACCAAACTTACGCAAAGCACCTCGCTTATATCGGCTCGATCAACGACGACATTCTCGATTTCGAGGATCTGACGCTGGAGCTTTTGTCGGAGCTCGCGCAGAAAAAGCCGCAGCTTTTGGCGGAGAAATACGGCATCACCGATTTTACCGCCGAGCCGTTGGAGCTTTACAACGCGGTGTGCCGCCGCAGGGGATTTTTGCTGCGGGGCGGCGAATACGATTACGAGCGCTGCGCGAAGGCGGTCATCGACGATTTCCGCAAGGGACGCATCGGCAAAATCGCGCTGGAATAAACGGCGCGGAACGCGGGGATAAACGATGGATAAACTTGTTTACGAAAGAAAATACGCCGAAAACGGCTGTAAATATATCGCCGGCGTGGACGAGGTGGGCAGAGGTCCGCTCGCCGGTCCCGTGGTGTGCTGCGCCGTCGTTATGCCGCTCGACGAGCTTATCGACGGGGTGGACGACAGCAAGAAAGTTCCGGAAAAAAAGCGGGAACGGCTGGCGGAGGAAATCAAAAACAAGGCGGTCAGCTATTGCGTCGCCGAGGTTTCCGAAGGGGAAATCGACGAACTCAACATATTAAACGCCGTAAAAAAGTGTATGCAGAAGGCGGTGGAAGGGCTTTCGGTAAAGCCCGACGTCGTTCTGGTGGACGGGCTCGATCTGCATTTCGATTTTCCCGCGGAGTACATCGTCGGCGGGGATCGGGAGAGCTACAGCATCGGCGCGGCGAGCATCGTCGCCAAGGTGTATCGGGATAAAAAAATGTGCGATTACGCCGAAATATACCCCGAATACGGCTTTGAAAAGCACAAGGGCTACGGCACGAAACAGCATATCGAAGCGATTAAGGAGCGGGGCGCGTGCGCGATACACAGAAGAACCTTTATAAAAAACTTTACGGAAAAATAGGGGAAAACAAGGCGGTTAAGTACCTGAAAAAGCAGGGCTATTCGGTGCTGGAAAGAAACTACCGCGCCCGTTTCGGGGAAATCGACGTCATCGCGGAGGACGGCGGCGTTTTGGTGTTTATCGAGGTGAAGAGCCGCAGCGGCGACGGGTTCGGCGCGCCCGCCGAGGCGGTGGACGCGCAAAAACGGAAAAGATACGCCCTCGCGGCGGCGGAATACCTGCAAAAAAACGCGGCGGAGGAGCGCGAATGCCGTTTCGACGTCGTGGAAGTGAAAAACGGCGCGATAAATCACATAAAAGACGCGTTTTTTGCGTAAAAACGCTTGCATTCGGCGCGCAAGTGTGATAAAATAAACAAGACTTCGGGCGGTCCTCTTGCCGTGGGCAACGAACGCTTGGTATATTAGGAGGTTAAAAGCTGATGAAAGGTATTATCGAGGCAATCGACAAGGAAAACCTGAAAGAGAGCGTGCCTAAATTCAACGTCGGGGATACCGTTAAGGTATCGGTGAAAGTCATCGAAGGATCGAGAGAGAGAATTCAGGGCTTTGAAGGCGTTGTCATTGCGAAAAAAGGCGGCGGTATCGGTGAAACGTTCACCGTGAGAAGAATTTCCTTCGGCGTCGGCGTGGAGAGAACGTTCCCCATCCATTCGCCCAAAATCACCGACATTCAGGTGGTGAGAAAAGGTCAGGTCAATCGCGCGAAGCTCTACTATCTCAGAGGGCTTACGGGTAAAGCGGCTAAAATCAAGGAAATCAGATAAGTGCGAAAAAAACGGATTTGCAAACGCAAATCCGTTTTTAATTTTAAAGCGGAACGGGGGACGGATAAATTTTTAACGCCAAAATTTTCTTTTGTAAGTTTATAATCTTTACAAACGAGAAAATATAGTATATAATGTTTAGTGATTTTGTGTACTCGCGCCGTTGCGGCGCGGAATAATTAAGGCGGGTGTATCATGGAACGAAACCAACTCAAAGAAGAAAAACGCAAATTCGGCGAACTTTACAAAAACGGCGATTTTGCCGCGGCGGAGGAAACCGCCGCGCTCATCATGCGGGAATTTCCCGATTCTCCGAGCGGCTATTATTACGCCCTCGTGCTGGAAACGAAGAATTTCCGTACGGCGGGGAATAAAACGAAAACCGCCGCGTTATACGCGGAATTTGCCGCGCGGGCGGAAAAACCCCTCGCCGATAAATACGGCAGACTCTTGGAAAAGCTCAACGCGGAAGAACCCGCTCCCGTAAAGGCGCAGCCTTCCGAAGCGGTAAGCAAAAAGCGTTTTTCGCTCGCGGGATTGCTGCTTTCCGTCGTCTGCGTGCTGTTCGCGGCGGCGAGCGTGCTCTCTTTCGGTTCCTTCAAAACCTTCGCCCAGCCCGATACCTCCTATCAGACGGCGGAATGGGCGGGCGGCTTGTACGATTCCGTCGTGTATAAACTCACCCTCAACGAGGAAAACGGCAAAATCACCGAAAAATGCCTCGTGGACGGCGTTTGGCTGAATATCGGCGGCATCGACCGCTCCTCCAAAGAAAAGACCGCCTCCGTCACCGTCAGCACGGCGACGAGCGAATCGGGCACCTTTTCCGTCAACTTCGGCGGCGGGGCGAAGAGCGTTTCCAACGCCTTCGATTCCGTCGGCAAATGGGTGCGCCTTACGGAGTTTAAGAGCACGTCCGTCACTTCGCCGCGCGTATATTTCCAGCTTTCCACGAA
This sequence comes from Bacillota bacterium, assembly GCA_003343995.1. Lineage (GTDB taxonomy): Bacteria > Bacillota > Clostridia > Christensenellales > Borkfalkiaceae > UMGS775. The sequence continues at coordinate 20,584 of QAKE01000031.1, read as the reverse complement.
AAACGAACTGAAATACAACGAGGTGATGTTCCTGGACAGAAACGGCAAAAAAATCGAAGCGGAAGTCGTTTACGCCGGTCCGAACGAAAATCCTTCGGCGAAGCTCGGCGATCTCATTAAGAGCGACGTGTACGCCGACAGGGTGAAAGCCGCCGCAAAGACCTTGGACGAACAGGATAAATTCCTGCTTTCCGCGGTGGAAGGCGGACTTTATAAAACGGAAAACTACACCGGCAAGCTGACGGAAAAGGAAAGCGCGGTGCTCGACAGCGCGCTGAACATTTTGAGCGGCGAAAACGGCTATACGGAAGAAACCTCCAACGCCTTCGGGTTGCAGCTCATCGCTGTGGGGGTGGCGATCTTCGGCGGCAACGCGTTCGGACTTCGCTTTATGCCCATGCTCTTCACGCTCGGCGCCATCGTCTTGCTTTATTTTTTCGCAAAGCGGCTTTTCGGCTCGGAATGGGCGGCGCTCGCCGCGGCGTTTTTGTTCGCGATAGGCGGCTACGCGCTGTCCGCCGCTACCCTCGGCACGACCGATATGATCTTCGCGTTCTTCGCGCTGCTGTCGGTGTATTTCGTCACGGCGTTCTATCAGAACGCGGCGAAACAAAACAAGCGCGCTTACGCTTATCTCGCGCTTTCCGGCGCGGCGTACGCGCTGTCGGTATCCGTGAAAACGCACGGCATCTTCCTGCTCGCGGCGATCCTCGTCGTGTTCGGTTTCGCCTTGTTCAAGCAATATAAAACCGCGAAAAAGCGCATGGAACGCGCGGGGGATGGCGCAAAGGAGATTTCTTACGCCTACGCGCGCAGCAGAAACCTCTACGTCGTCACCTTCCTGCTGTCCTTCCTGATCGGGGCGGCGGTGTGGATCGCGCTCACGTTCCTCTTTTCCTTCAACGTATACTTCGCGGCGGGTTCGTCCGTCGGCACGTTCCTCGATCGGTTCTTCGCCGCGCCCTTCAGCGAAATCGCCACGCAATATTCCGCGCACAATCAAACCAACGTGCTCGGCTGGCTCATCGGCTATCAGGCGGAAAAACTTTCGGCAAGCAAGTTCTATTTCGGCAACACCGTGCTTTCCCTGCTCGCGCTGTTCTCCTTTATTTACAGCACGGTATACGTGGTTTACGCTTATATCTCCAAAAGCGAAAGCAAAACGGAGTTTTTCAAAACACAGGTGTTCCTGCCTTACGTCGTTTTAACGGCGGCGTTTTTGTGCACGTGGGTGTTTGCGGCGTTCTCGTCGCAGGCGTTCGCGTCGGGTTTCACCCTTTCGTCGGTATTCTATTACGCATTCATCGTGCTGGCGGCGCGCCTGCTCGTTTCGCAGGAAGGCAAAGCGCGCTCCGTCGGCGGCGTAAAGGTCGGCGTTTCCACGGCGATCTATGCGGTAATCGTTTTATTCGCCCTCGTTTTGGGGGTGTGCGCGTACGCGAAATACGCCGGCATCGCGTTGGCGAGCTATCCGCTCGACTTCGCGGCGATGCGGTGGTAACGTGCTTGCGAAAATCGCCTGCTTCGCCCTCAACGGTTTGGAAGGGGGCGCGGTAGAGGCGGAAGTCGATATCAATAACGGTCTGCCCGCCTTTGAAATCGTCGGGCTGGCGGACACCGCCGTGAAAGAATCGCGCGAACGGGTGCGTTCGGCGATCAAAAACAGCGGCAAAAAAATCCCGTCGAAGCGCATCACCGTCAACCTTGCGCCCGCGGACGTGAAGAAGGAAGGCTCCTTGTTCGACCTCGCCGTCGCCGTCGGTGTGCTGAAGGCGTCCGAACAGCTGGCGGCGGATACCGACGGATACGTGTTTTTGGGCGAACTTTCCTTGGACGGCAGCCTGCGCCGCGTCAACGGCATCATGCCCATTTTAATCTCCGCGCTCAAAGCGGGGTTTTCCAAGTTCATTCTGCCGAAAGGCAACGAAAAGGAGGCTTCCTATATCGCGGGTGCGGACGTTTACGCCTGTTCGTCGCTGACGGAAGTCGTCGGTCACCTTTCGGGATATAAGCCGGTAAGCGTCAGCGAAAAGCGCAGCTTTGAAAGCGCGGCGCGGCAAAAAAGCTATGCGAGCGACCTTTCCTTCGTAAAGGGGCAGGCGGTGGCGAAACGCGCTCTGGAGATCGCCGTCAGCGGCGGGCACAACATTCTCTTTGTCGGTCCTCCCGGTACGGGGAAAACCATGCTGGCGCGCTGTATTCCCTCGATCATGCCCTCGCTCACCTTCGAGGAGGCGCTGGAGTGTACCCAGATCCACTCCGTGTCGGGGTGCTTGAGCGACGAGGACGGCATCGTGACCTTGCGTCCCTTCCGCAGTCCGCACCACACGGCGACCACCGTTTCCCTCATCGGGGGCGGTTCGCGCAGGGTGCGCGCGGGGGAAATCAGCCTCGCGCACAACGGCGTGCTGTTTTTGGACGAACTGCCGGAATACGGCAGGGCGGCGCTGGAATCGCTCCGCCAGCCGCTGGAGGACGGCGTGATCAGCGTTTCGCGCATCCATTCCAGCGTCACGTTCCCCGCGAATTTCATCCTCTGCGCCAGCATGAATCCCTGCCCGTGCGGCAATCTCGGTTCTAAGGATAAGCCGTGCACCTGCACGCCGGCGCAGATCGCAAGATACAGGGCGAAACTTTCCGGCCCGCTGCTCGACAGAATCGATTTGCAGGTGGAAGTGGACGGGGTTTCCTACGGCGAGCTCGCCGAACCCGAAAGGGCGGAAACGAGCGAAACGGTGAAAAAACGCGTGGAAACCGTCCGCGAAGTGCAAAGAAGGCGCTTTGCGGCGGACGGCATATACACCAACGCCGCCATGGGCGAAGCGCACATCGAAAAATACTGCCGCCTATCCGCGGAATGCGAACGGATCTTAAAGACCGCGTACGAATCGCTGAAGCTTTCCGCCCGCGCGCGGAGCCGCATCGTCAAGGTGGCGCGCACCATCGCGGACATGGCGGGGAGCGAGGATATCGGGGGCGCGCATATTTTGGAGGCGGTCGGTTACCGCCGCGCGGAAATATACGGATGAAATACACGAAAGAAGAACTGTTTTTAATCTGGATCGATTCCTTTTTCGAACTCGAATACCGTAAAAAAGCGGCGCTCTTTGCGCTCTATCGGGGAGAAAAGTTTTCGGATTTTGCGAAATCGCCGGAGGTAAAACGGGAAATCGGCGCGGAGGACGCGAAATTTTTGCTGAATTTTTCCCGCCGCGAATATATGGAGGACGTGCTCGAAACGCTCGACGGCGGCAACGTCGTCTGCATTACGCGGGCAAGCGGGGATTATCCGCAAGATCTTTTCGACGTTCCCTATCCGCCGCTCGTACTTTACGCGAAAGGCGATATAAATTTGTTGAAAGGCAGAAAGTTTTCCGTCGTGGGCAGCAGAAAGAGCATACCGCTCGCCATTGCGAAAGCGGAGGAGTTTGCCGCGGCGCTGACCGAAGCGGGCTTTGCCGTGGTGACGGGGCTTGCCGACGGCGCAGACGCCGCGGCGGCGAAAGGCGCGCTGAAAAGCGGAAAAATCATTTCCGTTTTGGCGGGAGGCTTCAATCACGTTTACCCCGCCTGCAACGCGGGGCTGTTTCGGGAAATCGTCGCCAAGGGGCTGGCGCTCAGCGAATACCCGCCGGAAATCAAAACGGAACGCTACCACTTTCCCGTAAGAAACCGCATCATCTCCGCTCTCGGAGAGGGATTGCTGGTAATCAGCGCGGGCAAACGGAGCGGCACGGCGTATACCGCGGGGTATACCGAGGCGCTTTCCCGTCAGATTTTCGCACTGCCCTACAACGTCAACGTGCCGTCGGGGGAAGGGTGCAACGAATATATCCGAAAAGGCGCGGTGCTGACCGTCCGCCCCGAGGACATTCTCGATTTTTACAATATCGAAAGAAAAGAAACCCCCGCCGTTTCCATGACGGAGGAAGAAGAGGAAATTTACGCCGTCATCAAGGCTGAGGGCGAAATACATATAGACGTTATCGCGGCGCGTACGGGCAAAAAGACTTACGAGCTTATGCCCGCGCTCGGCATGCTGGAAATCAAAAAGCTGATCATACGGCAGGCGGGCAACGCGTACAGCGCGGTATAAAGGAGTTTGTTTTATGGAGTTGATCATCGTAGAATCGCCGCACAAGGCGAAAACCATCGAAAAATTTCTCGGAGGGAAATATAAGGTAGACGCGTCCAAAGGTCACGTGCGCGATTTGCCCGTCAACCACATGGGCGTGAGCATTGCGAATAATTTCGAGCCGACGTACGTCGTCAATCCCGATAAAAAGCAGGACATCAAGCGTTTGCAGGAAAAGGCGAAAAAAGCCGATAAAATCTATCTCGCAACCGACCCCGACAGGGAGGGGGAGGCCATCAGCTGGCACTTGGCGGAAGTGCTGAAGCTGGAAAAGGAAAAATACAGCCGCATCGTCTTTAACGAAATTTCCGAAAAGGCGCTGCGTTCGGCGCTCGACAACCCGCGGGACATCGATAAAAACCTCGTGGACGCCCAGCAGGCGCGGCGGGTGCTCGACAGAATCGTGGGTTACTCCATTTCCCCCGCGGCGAGCACAAGGCTGAATTGCAACCTTTCCGCGGGCAGAGTGCAGTCGGTAGCGCTGGAGCTGGTCGTAGACAGGGAAAGAGAAATTCAGGCGTTCGTGCCGAAGGAATATTGGAACATCAAGGCGCTGCTGGAAAACAAGGACGGCGCAAAGTTCAAGGCGCTGCTTTCGGAAAAGAGCGGCAAAAAATACAAGCCCGCCTCGAAAGAGGAAACCGACGGCGTCATCGCCGCGCTGAAGGACGCCGATTACGTCGTCAAAAACCTTAAAAAGAGCGTTACGAAATCGCACGCTCCCGCCCCCTTTATCACCAGCACGCTGCAGCAGGACGCGTCCTCGCGCCTTTCGCTCACCGCGCCGCAGGTCATGCAGGTGGCGCAGCGGCTTTACGAGGGCGTGGAAACGCCGGAGGGCAGCCTCGCGCTCATCACCTATATGAGAACGGACTCGGTGCGCGTTTCCAAAGAGGCGCAGGCGGAGGCGCTCTCCTTCATCAAAGCGCATTACGGCGAGGAGTACGCCCCGTCGAAACCCAACGTTTATAAGTCGAAAAAGGACGCGCAGGACGCGCACGAAGCCATTCGCCCCATCGATTTGAAAAAGACGCCGGAATCGCTGAAGAATTCTTTGGACAGAAACCAGTACCGTCTGTACAAGATGATTTACGAGCGGTTCGTCGCGTCGCAGATGAGCGAGGCGAAATACAACAGCGTGCAGCTCGACGTCGCCGCCGGCGATTACGTGTTCAAGGCGAGCGGCAAAACGCTGCTTTTCAAGGGCTTTACCGCCGTGTACGAGGAGGGCAAGCCCGCGCAGGAGAACGAGGAGGAAAGCGAATCTTCCGCCGTTCTGCCGCCCCTCGAGGAGGGCGAAAGGGTGAAGTGCGACGAGCTCGTGCCCGAACAGAAATTCACCAAGCCGCCCTTAAGATACACCGAGGCGACCTTGATCAAAACCATGGAGGACAAGGGCATCGGCCGCCCGTCCACCTACGCCACCATCATGGCGAAGCTTTCCGATAAAAAGCGGGAATACGTAAAAAAGGACGGCAAATACCTCGTTCCCAACGAAATTTCCTATTCGCTCATCGACTTTTTGGTGAAATATTTCCCCGACGTGATGAACGTATCGTTTACCGCGCGCATGGAAAACGCTCTCGACGACATCGGCGAAGGCGGCAACGACTGGCATCAGCTCATCGCCGATTTTTACCGTCCCTTCGAGAATATGGTGAAAAAAAGCAAACTCACCGACGTGAAGTGCGATAAATGCGGTGCGCCCATGACGATCAACAGCGGCAAGTTCGGCAACTATTACGCGTGCTCGAATTACCCCGACTGCAAGAATATCCGCCCCGTCAACGAAAAGGTGGTTATCCCCACCGATCAGATTTGCGACAAGTGCGGCGGCGTGATGCTGGAGAGGGAGGGCAAATACGGCAAGTTCCTCGCCTGCTCCAATTATCCCAAGTGCAAGAACACCCGCGCGCTCAACGAAGTGAAGTCGGAAGAAAAATGCCCCAAGTGCGGCGAGCAGCTGGTGGAAAAACAGGGGCAGTTCGGCAAATACCTTTCCTGCCCCGCCTGCGGCAACACCGTTTCGCAAGCGGAAACGGCGGGAATATGTCCGGTATGCGGCAAGCCGACGAAGAAGATGCTTTCCCGCTACGGCAAGGTGTTTTACGGCTGTTCGGCATACCCCGAATGTAAGTTTATGAGCTGGGATATGCCCACCGGCGAAAAATGCCCGACGTGCGGCGCATATCTCGTCAAAACCGAGCGCGGCGTGAAGTGCTCGGATAAAAAATGCGGCTACAAAGCGGAAGAAAACGGCGGCGATGAACAGAAAAGTTGACGTGATCGGCGGCGGGCTTGCGGGAACGGAAGCCGCCTTATATCTGGCGAAACGCGGGGTGAAGGTTGTGCTGCACGACATTAAACCCAAAGCGAAAACGCCCGCGCACCACAGCGAAAAATATGCCGAACTCGTTTGCAGCAATTCCTTAAAGAGCAACGATTACGAGGGGAACGCCTGCGGGCTTTTAAAAGAAGAACTGCGCGCGCTCGGCTCGTCGGTCATCGCGGCGGCGGATAAGTGCCGCGTGCCCGCCGGCAACGCCCTCGCCGTGGATCGAGAGCGGTTTTCCGAGTTGCTCACGGAGGAAATCAAAAACGAAAAAAATATCGAAACGGTGTGCGGTGAGGTAACGTCTCTCCGGTTTGACGACGTCGTCATCGCGGCGACGGGACCGCTCACCACGCCTGCGCTGGAAAGGGAAATTCAAAAGCTGACGGGCGAACACCTGTTTTTCTTCGACGCGGCGTCGCCCATCGTGTCGGCGGAATCCATCGACATGGAACACGCGTTTTACGGCGACAGGTACAATAAGGGCAACGGCGATCACATCAACTGCCCGATGGACAAGGAAACGTACGAGGCGTTCGTAAACGCCTTGCTTACGGCGGAAAAAGCCGAGCAGAAGTCGTTTGAAAACACCGCGGTGTTCGAAGGCTGCATGCCGGTGGAAGTGATGGCGGCGCGGGGAATGGACACCCTCAGATTCGGCACGCTGAAGCCCGTGGGGCTTTACGATCCGCGCACGAACAAGCGCGGCTACGCTTGTCTGCAGCTGCGGCGGGAGGACGAGGAAGGCACGATGTTCAACCTCGTCGGATTTCAGACCAATTTGAAATGGGGGGAGCAAAAGCGGGTGTTTTCCATGATCCCCGCCTTAAAGAACGCGGAGTATCTCCGCTACGGCGTGATGCACAGAAACACCTTTATCGATTCGCCCAAAGTGCTCGGCAGGGATTTTGCGCTGAAAAGCGATAAAAAACTCTTTTTCGCGGGGCAGCTTACGGGCGTGGAAGGCTATGTGGAAAGCGTGGCGTCGGGCATGATCGCGGCGATCAACGCGCTTTGTTTATTCGCCGGAAAGGAAAGCGCGGATTTCACGAGAAGCACCGTAATGGGCGCGCTTTCGCATTATATCGCTACGGCGGAAGATTTTCAGCCGATGAACGCGAATTACGGAATATTGGCGCCTTTAGACGGCATATACAGAGATAAAACGCTCAAGCGCAAGGAATACGCGCGGCGTTCGCTGGAAATTATCGGAAATATCAAAAAGGAGTATCAATTATGAGCAACGAATTTAGGGGAACGACGATCTGCGCCGTAAAAAAGAACGGCAAAACCGCCATCGCGGGGGACGGGCAGGTCACCATGTCGGAATCGGTCATTTTCAAAAACAACGCCGTCAAGGTGCGGCGCATCTTCAACGGCAAGGTGATTTTCGGCTTTGCCGGCAGCGTGGCGGACGCCTTTACGCTGAGCGAGCGCTTCGAGGAAATGCTCAATAAGTTTTCGGGCAATCTTCTGCGCAGCGCGGTGGAGCTTGCCGAGCTTTGGCGCAACGACAAGGTGGCGCGTCGGCTGGAGGCGATGATGATCACCGCCGACGAAAACACCATGCTCATCGTTTCGGGTTCCGGCGAGGTCATCGAGCCGGACGGCGGCGTGTGCGCCATCGGCAGCGGCGGCAATTACGCCCTCGCGGCGGCGCGCGCCTTGGTGAAGGAAACCGATTACGACGCGGAAACGGTGGCGAGAAAGGCGCTCGGCATCGCCAGCGAAATCTGCGTGTTCACCAACGATCACATCACCTGCGAAACGGTGTAAAAGGAGGGAAACAATTATGAATTTATCGCCGAAAGAAATCGTACTCGAACTCGATAAATACATCATCGGACAGTCGGAAGCGAAAAAAGCGGTGGCGATCGCTTTGAGAAACCGTTACAGAAGGAGCTGTCTGTCGGCGGAGCTGAGAGAGGAAATCACGCCGAAAAACATCATCATGAAAGGACCGACGGGCGTCGGTAAAACGGAAATCGCGCGGCGGCTCGCAAAACTCGTGGGCGCGCCCTTCATCAAGGTGGAGGCGACCAAATATACCGAGGTGGGCTACGTCGGCAGGGACGTGGAGTCGATGATCCGCGATCTGGTGGAGTGCAGCGTGCGCCTCGTCAAGGAAGAACAGTTCGCAAAGGTGCAGTATAAAGCCGAGCAGGTGGCGGAAAACCGCCTCGTGAAGATCGTGGCGGAAAACCGCAAGAGCGAAAAGGGAGAAACGCCGGACGACGTGTTCCTTTCGCAGATTACCGATAAATACCGCAAAGGGCATTTCGACAACGAAACGGTGGAAATCGAAGTGAACGACGCGCCCAAATCGATGGAGCTCGTTCCGGGCAGCGGCACGGAAATCAACATCGGCAGCATCTTCGGGGATTTTCTCCCCAAGAAAAAGAAAAAACGCCGCCTTTCGCTGAAGGACGCGCGCAAAATGATCGTCGCGGAGGAGAGCGACAAGCTCATCGATAACGACGCGGTCATCGCCGAGGCGGTGCGCAGGGCGGAGCAGGAAGGCATCATTTTCATCGACGAAATCGATAAAATCGCCGCAAAGGGCAAAACGGGCGGCGCGGACGTTTCCCGCGAGGGCGTTCAGCGCGACATCCTCCCCATCGTGGAAGGCTCCACCGTAATGACCAAGTACGGCGCGGTGAAAACCGACTTTATCCTCTTTATCGCGGCGGGTGCGTTCCACGTTTCCAAGGTGAGCGATTTAATCCCCGAACTGCAGGGGCGTTTTCCCATTCTGGTGGAGCTCAATTCGCTGATCAAACAGGATTTCGTCGACATTTTGACCACCCCGCAGAACGCCATCACGCTGCAGTACGCGACGCTGCTCGGCGTCGATCACATCGATCTGAAGTTCACGAAGGACGCCATCGAGGAAATCGCCGCCGTCGCCGAGAATATGAACGCGACGAGCGAGGACATCGGCGCGAGAAGGCTGCACACCGTTATGGAGCGGCTCATCGAGGATATCTCCTTCAACGCCAGCGACAACACGCCCGATACCGAAGTGGTCATCGATCAGAAATACGTCGTCAACCGTCTTGGCGAGGCGGAAAAGCAAAAGGATTTCAAAAAATTCATCTTATAAGGAAACACGCATGATCAATATTCCCAAGGGCACGAAGGACGTTTTGCCCAAAGAATCGTTTAAATGGCGCTTTATCGAAGAAACGGCGCGCAAAACGGCGGCAGATTTCAACGTGAAAGAAATCCGCACCCCCGTGTTCGAGCATACGGAGGTTTTCGCCCGCGGCGTGGGCGATACCACCGATATCGTCAACAAGGAAATGTACACCTTTAACGATAAGGGCAACAGAAGCATCACCTTAAAGCCGGAAGGGACTTCCGCGGTGGTGCGTTCCTTCATCGAAAACGGGCTGTTCAACGAAACGCTGCCCTCCAAACTCTTTTATATCACCCCCTGTTTCCGCTACGAGCGGCCGCAGGCGGGCAGACTGCGCGAATTTCACCAGTTCGGCGTGGAAATCTTCGGCGGCGAGGGCGCGGATACCGACGCGGAGGTCATTCTTCTCGCAAAAACCTTTCTGGAGCGGGTGGGAATACGGGAGCTTTCCTTAAATCTCAACAGCATCGGGTGCAAGACCTGCCGCGCGGAATATAACGCCGCGCTGCGGGAATATCTGAAATCGCGCGAAAGCGAGCTTTGCCCGCTGTGCCGCGAACGCGCGGAAAAAAATCCGCTCCGCGTGCTCGATTGCAAGGACGAAAACTGCAAGAAAGTGACGGCGAACGCGCCGCGCATCCTCGATTATCTCTGCGAGGACTGCAAAACGCACTTTGAAAAGGTGAAAAGCCTTTTGACGGCGTGCGGCGTGGAATATACCGTCGATCCCGACATCGTGCGCGGGCTGGATTATTACACCAAAACGGTGTTCGAGTTCGTTTCCACCGCCATCGGCGCACAGGGCACGGTGTGCGGCGGCGGAAGGTACGACGGGCTGGTGGAATCGATGGGCGGTCCCGCGCTCTGCGGCGCGGGGTTCGGGCTGGGGCTGGAACGTCTGCTCCTCCTGATGGAAAATCTCAATGTTTCCGTTCCCGACGCCCCCGCGGCGGAGGTGTATATCGCTCCCATGGGCGAACGCGCATACGAGCAGGCGTTCAAAATCGTGTACGGTCTTCGGAAAAAGGGCGTTTCGGCGGAAACCGACCACGCCGGCAGAAGTCTGAAAGCGCAGATGAAATACGCCGATAAGATCGGCGCGAAACACGTGATCGTGCTGGGCGACAGCGAGCTCGATTGCGGGGAAGCGGAAATCAAGCGCATGAGCGACGGCGAAAAGCGCAAGGTTTCCTTACGGCGCATCGAGGAAGAATTTTAAGTTATGACGGAGTGCGGACAAGTCGTAAAGACGGAAAAAAATCACGCCGTCGTTCGCGTGGCGCGCAGGGAAGAATGTTCCAAATGCGGCATGTGCGGCATGAAAAAGGACGCGGCGCACGTCGATTTCAAGGCGGCGAACGAATTGAAGGCGGAGGTGGGCGACACCGTCGTGGTAGACACGGAAAAAAACGTCACCCTGCTCTCTTCCTTGCTGGTGTTTTTAGTTCCTCTTATTTTGCTGGCGGCGGCAATTGGCGTTTGCTATGCATTAAACATGGAAGAACTTTTTATACTGTTAATATGCGTCGCTACGCTGGCGCTTTGGTTTACCGCCTTGGCGCTCATCGATAAAAGGCTTTCGCGTATCCGCGGGTTTTGTCCGACGATCGTTAAAATTATCAAAAAACAAGAAAAAGGAGAACAAGAAAATGAGTGAACTGATTCAGGAAATCATCGGCGAAGAGGAGTTTAACAACGCCCTTTCCGGCGATATGCCCGTCGTGGTGGATTTTTGGGCCACGTGGTGCGGGCCCTGCCGCATGCAGGCGCCTATTTTGGAGGAATTTGCCAAAGAAGCGCAGGGGAAGGCGAAGGTCGTAAAGGTGGACGTGGACGAGAACGAGGCGATCGCCGCGAAGTACAACATCATGTCCATTCCCACGCTGATGGTATTCAAAAACGGCGAAAGCGCGGAAAAGAGCGTGGGGCTTACCTCCGCGGCGAAACTTTCCGAAATGGTTTTAAAGCACGTATAAAAAATAAAAACAAAGCCGCTTATTCGGCGGCAAATACATAAAAGGAACGAAAAGATAAAATGATTGATTTTACCAACCTGAAAGTCAAAGATCCCGAACTTTTCGAGGGATTGGAACTCGAACTTCACCGTCAGCAGAACAACATCGAACTCATCGCCAGCGAAAACTTCGTCAGCGAAGAGGTGATGGCGGCGGTGGGCAGCCACCTCACCAACAAATACGCCGAAGGCTATCCCGCGCACCGCTATTACGGCGGGTGCCAGTTCGTGGATATGGCGGAAAATCTCGCCATCGAGCGCGCCAAAAAGATCTTCGGCTGCGATCACGTCAACGTGCAGCCGCACAGCGGCGCGAACGCCAACTTCGCGGTGTATTTTGCCGTGCTCAAACCGAACGACACCATTCTCGGCATGAGCCTCGCGCACGGCGGGCATCTCACGCACGGCAGCCCCGTCAACGTTTCCGGCAAATATTTCAACGCCGTGGGCTACGAGGTGTCGGAGGACATGCAGGTCATCGATTACGACGCTTTCGAGAAAAAAGCCCTCGAAGTCAAGCCGCAGATCATCGTAGCGGGGGCGAGCGCGTATCCCCGCGTCATCGACTTCAAGCGCATCCGCGAAATCTGCGACAAGGTGGGCGCGTACATGATGGTGGACATCGCGCACATCGCGGGGCTCGTTGCGGCGGGCTTGCACCCCAGCCCCGTTCCGTATGCGGACTTCGTTACCACCACCACCCATAAAACCCTGCGCGGGCCGCGCGGAGGCATGATCATGTGCAAGGAGCAGTACGCCAAGCTTATCGACAAGGCGGTGTTCCCCGGAACGCAGGGCGGGCCGCTGATGCACGTGATCGCCGGCAAAGCCGTGGCGTTCGGCGAGGCGCTTAAACCGGAATTCAAGGAATATCAGAAGCAAGTGGTCGCCAACGCGAAGGCGATGAGCGAGCGCTTTATGAAAAACGGCGTGAAGCTCGTGAGCGGCGGCACGGACAACCACCTCATGCTGCTCGATTTAACCGACGAGGGCATCACGGGAAAAGAACTCGAAAAGATGCTTGACGAGGTCAATATCACCGTCAACAAAAACGCCATCCCCTTCGATAAGCAGAGCCCGTTCATCACCAGCGGCGTGCGCATCGGAACGCCCAGCGTAACCACCCGCGGCTTTAAGGAAGAGGACTGCGAAACCGTCGCCGACCTCATCACGGAAATCATCCGCAAAAAGGAAGGCGCGTTCGACAGCGTGAAACGGGGCGTTAAGGCGCTCATCGAAAAGCACCCCTTATATAAAGATACCTTTAAATTCTGATGAGCGAAGAGGAATTGCTGCGCTTTGTCTCCGAAATGGAGGGCGCGTATTACGACTATCCTTTCGACGAAGATTTTGAAACGGCGATATTTCGCCGTAAGGACACGAAAAAATGGTTCGGCGCGCTGTTATACGCGCCGAACGATAAATTGTCGCTGCAGCCGAAGGGCGGGAAAACGCGTGTTTTAAACGTCAAAGTGCCGCCGGAGCTCGGCGTTATCTTGAAAGAGAATTACGCGGGCGTGCTGAACGCTTATCACATGAACAAAACGCACTGGGTAAGCGTTTTGCTTTCCGCCGACGTGAGCCGAGAGGAAATCGAAAAACTGCTCGCGCTGAGTTTTGAACTGACGGGTAAAAGGAGTAAACATGAAAGGCTATAAATCGTTACTGACTCTGGTGGAAACGGAAGTCGCCATCAAATTCGTCAAGGACACCTTTGAAAGGGAGCTTGCCAAAGCGCTCGATTTAACGCGCGTTTCCGCGCCGCTCTTCGTTCTCCCCGAAACGGGGCTCAACGACAACCTCAACGGTTACGAAAGAACGGTGAAGTTTGAAATCAAGGCGGCGGGCAAAGAGGCGGAAATCGTGCAATCGCTCGCAAAATGGAAGCGCGCCGCGTTGAAAAAGTATAACTTTGCGGCGGAAACGGGACTTTATACCGACATGAACGCCATCCGCCGCGACGAGGATATCGATTACATACATTCCGTGTACGTCGATCAGTGGGATTGGGAGCGTATTCTGAAAAGGGAGGAGCGCAACGAAACGTACCTCAAGGAAACGGTGCGTAAAATTTACGGCGCGTTCAAAATCACCGCCCGCATGGTGGCGGAAAAATACCCCGTGCTCAAGCGGGATATGCCGGAGGAAATCTTCTTCGTCACCGCGCGCGAGCTGGAAAAACTCTATCCCGAACTGACGAGAAAGGAGCGGGAGGATAAGATCGCCCGCGAAAAGAAAGCGGTGTTTTTGATCGGCATCGGCTGGGACCTCGCGGACGGCAAGCCGCACGACGGCAGAGCCGCCGATTACGACGATTGGAACCTCAACGGCGATATTCTTTTGTATAACGAACTGTACGACAAGGCGTTCGAGGTTTCCTCCATGGGCATCCGCGTGGACGAAAACAGCTTAAAAGCGCAGCTGGAAAAGCGCGGGGAAACGTATAAGCTGGAAAATCCCTTCTGCAAGGGCGTTACGAGCGGCGAATTGCCCCTCACCGTCGGCGGCGGCATCGGTCAGTCGCGGCTGTGCATGTACTTTTTGAAAAAAGCGCACATCGGCGAAGTGCAGGCGTCCGTCTGGACGGAGGAAGAAACCGCCAAATGCGCGGCGGCGGGCATCGAGCTGTTATGAGCGAAACGCAGTTTTCCCGCACGGAGGGGCTCATCGGCAAAGCGGCGGTGGAAAAACTGCACCGCGCGCGCGTCGCCCTCTTCGGCGTGGGCGGCGTGGGCGGCTACGTGGCGGAAGCGTTGGTCAGGAGCGGCGTCGGCACGATCGATTTGTTCGACGGCGATACCGTTCAGCTCACCAACCTTAACCGGCAGATCGTCGCGCTCCATTCCACCCTCGGCGAATATAAGGCGGAGGCGATGGCGCGGCGGCTGAAGGATATCAACCCCGCGGTGCAAGCAAGCGCCAACGTGCTCTTTTATCTGCCGGAAAATGCCGATGAGGTGGATTTGTCCGTCTACGATTACGTCGTGGACGCGGTGGACACCGTCGCCGCCAAAACGGAACTCGCCGCGCGCTGTCTTAACGCCGGCATAAAAATCATATCCGCCATGGGCGCGGGCAACAAGCTCGATCCCCTCGCGTTCCGCGTGGGGGATATTTCCCAAACGTCGGTGTGTCCGCTCGCGCGCGCGATGCGGCGGGAGCTGAAAAAACGCGGCGTCGAGCGCGGCTTGAAATGCGTGTATTCCGCCGAGCCGCCGGTATGCGCCGATAAGGAACGTTTGCCAAAGTCCGCGGCGCACATGCCGTCGGTCATGGGGCTGATCATCGCGGCGGAGGTCATCAAGGATTTGACGGAGGAACAAAGATGAAATATTTAATCGCGTCCGATTTGCACGGTTCGCGTTATTTTACGGAAAAACTGCTTGCGGCTTTCGAGCGGGAAGGGGCGGATATGCTCGTCCTGCTCGGCGATATTTACTATCACGGACCGCGCAACCCGTTGCCGGAAGGGTACGAACCGAAGGCCGTTGCGGAGCTTTTGAACGGCATGAAGGAAAAGCTCGTCGTGCTCAAAGGCAATTGCGATTCTTCGGTGGATACGCTCGTTTCCGACTTCGATTTTACGGAAAGCATGGTGATTGCCGTCGGCAAAAACTGCGCGTTTTTAACGCACGGGCACGAATATAATAAGGACTGCCCGCCGAAAACGCGTTACGCCGCCGTCATTTACGGTCATTTCCACACGGGTTTTATCGAAAAAACGGAAAATTGCGTGTATGCGAATGCCGGTTCGGTGTCTTTGCCGAAAAACGGCACGCCGAACAGTTACCTTACGTTGCAAGACAACGCGCTCGTTTTGAAAACGCTGCGCGGCGAAGTCCTTGCCGAATGCAATATCGGCTGAAAATCATCGAAAACGATACAGCCGCCCGCTCCCGATACGGGAGCGGGCGGCTGTTTATTTTAAAAAACGGTATTTTACTTTTTCGGCATCCACACGGTGATGTCGCAAACGTCGTCGTCATAGCGTTTGCCCGCGGAGGCGTAGTCGCACACGGTAATGTGCCCGCTGTCGGTGGGCACGCGCAGGGCGATTTCGGAGGGGAAGGAGATATTTTGCACCGCTTCCGCCGCCACTTCGTTTTTCGCGTTGGCGGCAATGTTCACGGGCGCGGCGATGTCGCCGAAAAACGCGGAATCCCGCGCCAGAACGTACGGTCCTTTCGTCAGCGCGATTTTGCCGTTTTGTTCGTGCAGTTTCACTTTGGCGTTCACTTTCACGAGAACGATGTTTTCCGACCATTCCCGTTCGAGCACGGCGTAGCCGCGCTTTTCCTCGAATACGGCTTTTTCGCCGTCCACGCTCACGTCGAATCTATCGCTCCATGCCGGTTTACGCAGTCCCAGCGCGAACGTGCCCGTTCCCTTGATTTTGATTTTTACGTTATCCGAACGATAGAGGTTTGCGGAAATCTCCAGCTTAACCTCCCGTCCGCCGACGGTCGCGGTAAACGCGCCGGTGTTATACAAATTGACGTATACGCCGTCCTGCCCGCAAAGTATGGCAAACAGTCCCGCGATCGCCGTGCCCGCGCTGCCGATGCAGGCGCAGCACCCGTAGGAACGGCCGTTTTGCAGCCGCATATAACCGCCCGCTCTGCGGCCTCTGCGATTTACCGTGAGGGGACTGTAACTGTCGAAAGGGTAGGGCTCGTGTCGGTCGAAAATGAGTTTTCCGTCCCACACGTGCGCCTCGGATTTTTCCATCGTCTGATTTTCGGTGTTCATCGCGCCGGCGAGGGCGTTGAGCGCGGAACGCTCGATGCGGTCGGCATAGCGGCTCTCTCCGGTGAGCGACAGCAGGCGGTAATTGAGCTTCATCCACATTACGGTTACGCACGTTTCCTGCATGTGCATGTCGCTTTGTTCCGTCTGCTTTTGCGCGGAATTGTCGAACAGCTCGTCCGTGCAGCCCGCGCAGCCGATGATCGTGATATCCGTTTCGGCAACGAGTTCGCAAAAACGGACGACGGCGTTCAGATATTGTTCCTCTTTCGTGACGATGTAGTATTCCAACAGCCCTTCGAAACAGCTCATCATTTCGTAGGCTTTGGTCTGCGGGTAGGTATAGGGCGGTCGATCGGACAGCGCCGCCTTCCACACGTTGAAATCCTTGCAAAAACCCGTTTTTACGATGTATTTGGCAAAGTTCAGATATTTCGGCGTGCCGGTGAGGTTGTAGAGTTTTACGAAAGGCTCTAAAATCGAGCAGGAGTTCATGCCGCCCCAATTTTGCGACGTTTCGGTGACGGGAATTTTATTTTTGCCGTTGCCGACGCGCTTTACGATGTAATCGGCGTGTTTTCTCAGCGCGTTTACGATTTTACGCTTGAGCGCCTGATTTTTGCAGATATCGTAAAAATATTCCAGCCCGAGCATGGCGTATTTTCTGCACCACATATCCCAGCCGCGAAATTCTTTGTCCTGTTCGTAAGTGGAAAAGCGCCCGAGCTCATCCTGTGCGGAAAGCATGCTTTTCGCCGATTTCAAAAGGGCGTTATAGAGCTTTACGTTTTTCGTTACGGCATAGGTCATACAGCCGCCGCGCATCATTTTGCCCCAAAATTCCCCGCGCCAACCGTTGGTTTCCGAATCGGAGCGCAAGCGGTACTGATTTACGAAAAGCTCCCACAATTCGTCGTCTAAAAGCTGTTTTTCTTCGGGAAAGCGCACGATGTCGTCGGCGTTGCCGCGCAGACGCACGTCGTTAGCGGGCTGAAACGCCGCGATGAGTTTTTCCGGTTCCCCGGTCGTTTTTGCATAATTTTTCATTCGGAATGTTCCCCCAGATACAAGTAATATCACATTTTATTATAAATAAACCCGCTGCGTTTGTCAAGAACTTTTCCGAAAGGGGAAATTTGCGAAAGATATCCGTTTTGTGCATAAACGGATACGGATTTGCCATACCGCCGCCGCGGAAAATGGAGTATAATCGGCGTAAAGAAACAAAAAGGAGCGGTTATGGAATACGAAGATTATGTGGCGGCGCTGCGCCGCACGGGCGTGATCCCCGTCGTAAAGATAGAAAACGAAAAGGACGCGCTGCCCCTTGCGGAGGCGTTGCGAAAAGGCGGCATCAACGCCGCGGAAATCACCTTTCGCACCGCCGCGGCGGAAAAATGCATCGCCGCGATGACGGCGGCGTTTCCCGATATGCTCGTCGGCGCGGGAACGGTGCTGACGGCGGAGCAGGCGGACAAAGCAAAGGCGGCGGGCGCGAAATTCTGCGTGGCGCCGGCGTTCAACGAAAAGGTAGTACAACACTGCAAGGAAATCGGCATGCCTTTTACCGCGGGCGTATCGAACGCGGGCGACATCGAAAGGGCGTTGGACGCGGGCATCGATTTCGTCAAGTTCTTCCCCGCGGAACAGGCGGGGGGATTGCCTTATATCAAAGCGCTGTCCGCGCCCTATTCTTCCGTGCGTTTCATGCCTACGGGCGGAATCGGGGAGGATAATTTTCAAGAATATCTTTCCTTCGGCAAGGTGGTGTGCTGCGGCGGCAGCTGGCTGGCGGCGGAAAAGCTCGTCAAAGCACGCAAGTGGGAGGAAATCACCGCGCTTTGTCGAAGGGCGGTGAATAAAATGCTGGATTTTTCCATCGAGCACGTCGGCGTGAACTGCGAAAGCGCAGAAACCGCCGCCGAAGGCGCGGCGTTCTTTGAACGGGCGTTTTCCCTTGCTCCCGACGATCGCGGCGCGAGCGTGTTTGCCGGCACGGCGGTGGAGTTCATGAAGTCGCCCTATCTCGGCGCAAACGGGCATATCGCCATCGGCACGGCGTCCCTCGAAAGGGCGGAATATCAACTGCGCATGCGGGGCTTCGAAGCGGACGAAAGCACGCGTTCCGCCCGCGCCGTGTATCTGAAAGACCGCGTGTGCGGATTCGCCGTGCACCTGCTGCAAAAATAAAGGAGAGTTTATGGCTAAAATCATCACGATGGGCGAAATTATGCTGCGCCTTTCTTCGGCGGGGCATAAGCGGTTCGTGCAGAGCGAAAGTTTCGACGTCTGCTACGGCGGAGGGGAGGCGAACGTGGCGGTGTCGCTTGCCAATTACGGACACGACGCGTATTTCGTGAGCAAAGTGCCCGCGCACGAAATCGGGCAGTGCGCCGTGAACAGCTTGAGAAAATACGGCGTAAACACGGAGTATATCGCCCGCGGCGGAGAGCGGCTCGGTATTTATTTTTTGGAAACGGGCGCGTCAGTGCGCGCCTCTAAGGTCATCTACGACCGCGCGCGCTCGGCAATCGCGGAGGCGGACGTTTCCGATTTCGATTTCGACGAAATTTTCGACGGCGCGGATTGGTTTCATTTCACCGGCATCACGCCCGCGCTCGGCAAAAAGGCGCAAATCGTCCTCGAGTCGGCGCTGAAAGCCGCAAAGGCGCGCGGCGTAACGGTTTCCGTCGATCTGAATTACCGCAAAAAATTATGGACGCCCGAAGAAGCTCGGGCGTGCATGACGAAGCTGATGCGTTATGTGGACGTATGCGTCGGCAACGAGGAGGACGCGGAAAAATGCCTCGGATTTTCGCCCGCCGGCACGAACGTGAAGGCAGGCGCGCTGGATATTTCCGGCTACGAGGATATTTTTTGCAAGATGAAGGAAAAATTCGGGTTCCGCTATATCGCGGCGAGCCTCAGAGAATCGTTTTCCGCAAGCCGCAACGGCTGGAGCGCCCTCGCGTACGACGGAAAGGAGTTTTACCGTTCCCGCCGCTACGACGTGGAAATCGTGGACCGCGTCGGCGCGGGCGATTCCTTTGCCGCGGGGTGGATACACGGTCTGATCGCTTACGGCGATTTCAAAAAGGCGCTGGAGTTCGCCGCGGCGGCGTCCGCGCTGAAACACACCGTCGAGGGCGACGTCAATCTGACGAGCGCGGCGGAGGTGGAAACGCTGATGCTCGGCGACGGTTCAGGCAGGGTGCAGCGATAAAAAACGCTTTCGTTAAAACGAAAACGTTTTTATCGGAGTCTCTTCGCGTAATGCAAGGGGGAAACTCCGTGCGTTTTTTTGAAAATGCGGGAAAAATAGAGCGGTTCGTCGAACCCGCATAACGCGGCGATTTCCGAAACGTTGTAGGGCGTGTCGCAGGAAAGCAGCTTTTCGGCGGTCTGCATGCGCATTGCCGTTAAATATTCGTGCGGGGTAATGCCCGTTTCCCGTTTGAACAGTTTGCGCAGATAATCGTAGTTGAAGGGAAGGGAATGTAAAAACGCGTCCAGTTTATAATCGGCGGAGGGGAAGTTTTTTACGATGTCCGCCTTGATTTTTTCCGTTACGGCGGAAAGTACGCTGCGCCCGCGAAACGCCGCAAGGTAGCTTACGATCAGATTGCCGTAGGCGGAAAGCAGCACCGCGCGCTTGTCGGCGTCTCCGTTAAAGTGGAAAAACGCCGCCTCGAAGCACGTGCGGATGTGCCTGTCGGCGTCGTCGGAAACCTTCGTTACGCCGTCGGCGACGAGCGTGCAGTCGTTTTCGATGCGGATGTGCACGTTGGTAAAGCCTTTATTGCTGTAATTGCAATGGAGCAGGTGCGGCGGGATCACGAGCGCGTCGCCTTCGGTGTAGGCGGTTTTTTCGTTTTGCCAAAGGATTTCGCCCGCGCCGCCCGTGCAGTAGATGAGTTCCCAGTCCTCATGCGCGTGCGCCAGCACGTTGAAAGTTTTCAATTGTTTTCCCGCAAAGGTAATGCCGTTCATAAGGCTATTGTAGCATGAAAAACGGAATTTGTCCATACCTGTTTGCGCGAAAAATACGTTTTTAAGAAAAAAATAACGGTTTAATGAAAAAACGCACCTTTTTAACGAATAAATCGTTAAAAAGGTGCGTTTTTTTGACGTTGGCGGAGAAGGAGGGATTTGAACCCTCGAGACGCTTTTGACGCCTACACGATTTCCAATCGTGCGCCCTCGGCCGGACTAGGCGAC
>QAKE01000042.1:76475-108412 GCA_003343995.1 Bacillota bacterium | reverse complement strand
GTGAGGATGATGATGGTGTTTTTAAAGTCCACCGTCCTGCCCTGCGAATCGGTGATACGCCCGTCGTCGAGCACCTGCAGGAGGATATTGAACACGTCGGGATGCGCCTTTTCGATCTCGTCGAAAAGCACCACGGAATAGGGCTTTCTGCGCACCGCCTCGGTGAGCTGTCCGCCGTCCTCGAATCCCACGTATCCCGGAGGCGCGCCGATGAGCCGCGAAACGGCGAATTTTTCCATATACTCGCTCATATCGATGCGCACCATGTTCTTTTCGTCGTCGAACAAGCACTCGGCAAGCGTTTTCGCAAGCTCGGTTTTCCCCACGCCCGTCGGCCCCAAAAACAGGAAGGAACCGATGGGGCGGTTCGGATCGGCGATGCCGGCGCGAGAACGCATGATCGCCTCCGACACCCGTTCCACCGCCTCGTTCTGACCGACGACGCGCCGATGCAGAATATCTTCGAGGTGCAGCAATTTTTCCCGCTCGCCCTCCATCAGCTTGGCGACGGGAATCCCCGTCCAGCGGCAGATGATTTTGGCGATCTCCTCTTCGGTGACGCGGTCTTTTAAAAGCTCGCCCTTATCCCCCGTCCGCTTTTCCCGTTCTTCGAGTTCCTTTTTCAGCTGGGGGATCTTGCCGTATTTCAGCTCGCCCGCCTTGGTGAGATCGTAGGCGCGTTCGGCGCGTTCCAACTCCGCGTTCGCCTCGTTGAGCTGTTCGCGCAGCTTCTGCACGCTGCCGATGCCCGCCTTTTCCTTCTGCCATTTGGCAACCATTTCGTTATATTCGGCGGAAAGCTCCTCCTTTTCCTTGCGCACCTCATCGAGATGGGCTTTGGAAAGCCCGTCGGTTTCCTTTTTCAGCGCCGCCTCCTCGATTTCCAGCTGCATGACCTTGCGGCGGATGTCGTCCACCTCCGCCGGCATGGAATCGATGTCGGTTTTGATCATGGCGCACGCCTCGTCGATGAGATCGATGGCTTTATCGGGCAGGAACCGGTCGGTGATATACCGATCGGAAAGCGTCGCCGCGGCGATGATGGCGGAATCGCCGATCTTTACGCCGTGGAACACCTCGTAGCGTTCCTTCAGCCCGCGGAGAATGGAGATGGTGTCCTCCACCGTCGGTTCGTTGACCGTGACCGGCTGAAAACGCCGCTCGAGCGCGGGATCCTTTTCGATATATTTGCGGTATTCGTCCAGCGTCGTCGCGCCGATGCAGTGCAGCTCACCCCTTGCCAGCATCGGCTTTAAGAGATTGCCCGCGTCCATCGCGCCGTCTGTTTTGCCCGCGCCGACGATGGTGTGCAGTTCGTCGATGAACAAGATGATGCGCCCCTCGCTCTTCTTCACCTCCTCCAGCACCGCCTTCAGCCGTTCTTCAAACTCGCCGCGGTATTTCGCCCCCGCGACCAGCGCGCCCATGTCGAGGGAAAAGAGCTTCCTGTCCTTCAAGGACTGCGGCACGTCCCCCTTCATGATGCGGATGGCGAGCCCCTCCGCGATCGCCGTTTTGCCGACGCCCGCCTCGCCGATGAGCACGGGGTTGTTTTTCGTTTTTCTCGACAGAATGCGGATGACGTTTCTGATTTCGCTGTCCCGCCCGATCACGGGATCGAGCTTGTGCGTGCGGGCGCGCTCCACCAGATCGGAGCCGTATTTATTGAGCACGTCGTAGGTATCCTCGGGGTTGTCGCTGGTAACGCGCACGTTGCCGCGCACGTCCATGAGCGCCTTCAAAAACGCGCCCTTTTCGACGCGGTAATCGCCGAAAATTTTCTTTACCGCCGCGGAAGGATAATCGAGCATGCCGAGGAACAGATGTTCCACGGAGAGAAATTCATCCTTCATGTCCTTCGCCGTCTTTTCCGCCGCGGCGAGCGCGCGGTTGAGTTCCTGAGAGGCGTATACGCTCCCCCCGCTCGTTTTGGGCAGCTTTTCCGCCGCCACCGTCGCCGCGCCGTGCACCTCCTGCGGGTTTACGCCGAGTTTTTCGAGCAGATTGTCGATGAGCCCGCCGTTGCCCGTAAGGGCGGAAAGCAAGTGTTCTTCCGTGAGTTCCGGATTGCCGTTTGCCGCGGCGAGACTCTGCGCCCCGCCGAGCGCCTCCAGCGCTTTTTGCGTAAATTGATTTGTATTCATAACAAAACCTCCCTTATAATTCAGATTGCGGGGCGCATGTAAAACGCCCTGCGGAATGCGTATTCCATTTCCTTAACGTTGAAATCGCCCGTTTCCAGATCGGTAAAATATTCGTTGATGAGCGCGTCGAACACGTCGATATAATGCGCGATCGACTGCGCGAGCGCGGCGCTGTCGAGCGCGGCGGCGGGGCGCAGAAGCACCCTGCGGAAACGCCCGTCGGCGATCTCTGCGGGAATATTCTCCGCGATATAGCGCGCCTCCATCGCCGACCAAAGGCGGTAAAACTCCTCGATGGCGTTTTTCACGTAGCCGTTGCCCGTGCGCGAGGAAATCTTCACCTCTCCCAGATAATCTCTGTTTTCCGGATAGATCTCCACGGCGTACTTCATCTTCGGGCGGTAGCGGCAGGCGATAGAGCCCGTCACCGTAGCCATACCCGCCGTCGCGTCGAAAAAATGCAGATTGCCGTGCTCTTTCAAAAGATTTTCCACCGCGGCGAACACGTCGGCGATGCGCTGCTGCGCCGTTTCAAACCCCACCGCCTCCGCGAGAACGCGGTTGACGAAGTTGGAACGGCTCATGCCCGCCTTGCGCGCCGCGCCGTCCACCTGCCGTATCACCTCGTCGTCCAGCGCGAGGGAATAAACCACCTTTGCCATATTTTTCCTCCCGTCGTATTTTTAAGAATATTGTACCACTTTTTAATAATTTGTCAAGCATTTTATATAAGTTTGTTTACAAATTTTTCAGACAAATTTCGCTGTTTTCGGCGCGCACGCTCGAATTTCTTGACAGTCCCGTTTAAATTATATATAATGTATATAGTTGAATACGTTTGCGCTGAAAGCGCGAACGCAGCGCGCGCTTTGCGCGAAAGAGATTGTATGAGGAAGACCGACGCGGACGTAATCAAAAATTCAAAACCGTTTCAATTACCGGATTTACTGATTTATTTGCTCGCCGCCGTTATGATCTTCTCTCTTTTTTTATGTTGCAATACCTGCAACGCCGGCGCCGTTGAAACCATGAGCGTTTCCCGCGGCGGAGAAACGCTGTTTTCCTACGACTTTTCCGCCGGCAGCTACCGCATTTATTCCGACGAGGTGAGCGTGCGGGAGGAAAACGGCGTTCTGCTCGTAACCATCGCCACCGGCGAGGAGGGATTTAACGTTGTGGAAATCGACAGGACGGAACGCGCGTTTTTCGTGAAGGACGCAAACTGTTCCGCGCGAAAGGACTGCGTGCACTCACCCGCCGTGAAAAAAGCGGGGCAAAGCGCGGTCTGCGCGCCCCATTCTCTCGTATTTAAGGCGGACGGCGGAGAAATAGACCGCCCCGTCGTGGGTTAGGAGGGAACATGAAACGATTCAACGCGAAAAAAATCGCAACGCTTTCTCTGTTATGCGCGCTCTCCTTGCTCGCGTTTTTACTGGAAAGCCTGTTTCCCCCGCTGTTTTTCGCGGGCGCGAAATTGGGGCTTTCCAACATATTCACCCTTTTGGCGCTGGTGATGTTCGGCGGCGCGGAGGCGGGGCTGACCGTGCTGGCGAAATGCCTGCTCGGCGCGCTCTTCGGCGGAAATTTTTCCGCGCTGATGTATTCGCTGCCCGCGTCCTTCGCCGCGCTCCTTACCGAATATCTGTTATTTCGTTTTCTATTTCCGAAAATATCCCTCGTTTCCGTCAGCGTGGCGGCGGCGCTCGTGCACAGCGCGGTGCAAAACGTCGTTTTCGCGCTCGTTACGCAGACGAAAGAGGCGCTCGTATATCTGCCCTATCTCGCCGTAATCGGCGCGATCGCGGGCGTGGCGGTGGGGTTCGCCGTATATCTTACGGTAAAAATCCTGCCGAAAAACCTTTTCGACAACCAGCGGCGATAAACCGCTTTGCAATATCATTCAGGAGGAGATTCTTTTGATTATCAAAGGCAAAAAGTATCATTACGGCATACACGTGAAGGACCGCAAGGAACTTTGCCGCGAAAAGCCGATTGAAACGATGCCCGCGCCGGAAATCGTGAAGATCAGCGTTTCCCAGCATATCGGCGCGCCGGCGATCCCCGTGGTGAACGCGGGCGACACCGTAGTGAAGGGGCAGCTGATCGCGGAGGCGAGCGGCGCGGTGAGCGCCAACGTGTATTCCGGCGTTTGCGGCACGGTGAGCGGCATCGAGGAAATCGTAAACCCCATGGGTTTGAAGCAAAAATATATCGTGATCAAAAACGATTTCCGCACCGACGAGGTTTTTCTGCCGAACATGGAGAGCTTCGACGATAAATCGATTATCGAACGCGTGCGGCAGGCGGGCATCGTCGGTCTCGGCGGCGCGGGGTTCCCCACGGCGGTGAAACTGACGCCGAAAAGCCCCCTCGACACCCTCGTGGTCAACGGCGCGGAATGCGAGCCTTATCTGAACTGCGACTATCGGCTGATGCTCGAACACCCCGACGAGATCGTGAAGGGCATCAACTATCTCGCCGCGGCGCTCAACGTGAAAAACGTCGTCGTCGGCATCGAAAAGAACAAGCCGGAGGCGGTGCAAGCCTTTTCCGAACGCGGCATGAAGGTGGTCGAGCTGCAAAAGCAGTACCCGATGGGCAGCGAAAAACAGCTGATTTACTGCTGCACCGGCAGAAAAGTGCCCGTCGGCAAAATGCCCTTCGACGTGGGCGTTTGCGTGCAGAACATCAAAACGCTTTTCGCCGCGTACGAGGCGGTGGAGCTCAACAAGCCGCTTACGGAAATCGTGATGACGGTGAGCGGCGACGGCATCGCCGAGGCGAAAAACCTGAAAGTGACCATCGGCACGCCCTTTACCGACATCGCGGCATTCTGCGGCGGGGAAAAGGAAGGCGTCGTCAAATACGTGGCGGGCGGTCCGATGATGGGCAAAAACCTTACCGATCTGAACCAATACGCCCGCAAAACCGATTCGGGATTGCTGTTTTTAACGGCGAAAGAGGCGAGCCTCGACGCGCCGAGCAACTGCATCAACTGCGGAAGATGCGCGAAAAACTGTCCCATGCGGCTGATGCCGATGTATATCGAAATGTACACCCTTGCGGGCGATTACGAAAAGGCGGCGAAATACGGCGCGATGAACTGCATCGAATGCGGCTCGTGCGCCTACAACTGCCCCGCGAAACGCGCGCTCGTGCAAAGCATCGCCTTTTGCAAGGCGAAACTGAGAGAAAAAAAATAGGAGTTTGAAAGCATGAACGAAGAACTTAAGTTTTATTCCAACTCCCCCCACGCGAAAGGAGCGAACACCACGCGCAAAATCATGCTCAACGTGTGTTTGGCGCTCTTGCCCGCATGCGTTATGGGGTGCGTATTCTTCGGCTGGAAGGCGCTGCTCGTCATCGCCCTTTCGGCGGTTTCGGCGGTGGCGTCGGAAATCGTCTACCTGCTCGTCATGAAAAAGCCGTTCAAACAGATCCTGCGGGAATTCGACTTTTCCTCGCTGGTGACGGGACTGCTGCTCGCCATGTGCCTGAGCTCGGAAGTGAAATGGTATATCCCCGTGCTTTCGGCGGTTTTCGCCGTCGTCGTCATCAAGATGATCTTCGGCGGCACGGGCAAAAACTTCGTGAACCCCGCGCTCGGCGGCAGAATTTTCGCATTTTTGTCCTTCGGCACGATGATGACCGCTTACGCGCAGCCGTATACGGGAGAAGTGCTCACCGGCGCGACGTCGCTCGGCGGCTTGCTGGAATTGGGCGAAATGCCGAACAACCTCGATTTGCTGCTGGGCAACGTTGCGGGCTGCATCGGCGAAACGTGCAAGATCGCCCTCATCGCCGGCGGCTTGTATCTCGTGATCCGCGGCATACTCGACTGGCGCTGGCCGGTGCTCTACATAGCGGTGGCGGGACTGATGAGCGTGGCGCTCAACAAGTTCGATTTCGCCTACTTCCTCCCCTCGATTTTAAGCGGCGGGCTGATGCTGGGCGCGATCTTCATGGCGACCGACTACACCACCTCCCCCAATACGACTTGGGGCAACGTGCTTTACTTCGTCGTGCTCGGCGCGCTGACGGCGGTGCTCCGCCACTTTGCGAAGATGGAAATCGTTTCCTTTGCCATCTTCCTGATGAACCTGTTCGTGCCGCTCATCGATAAATTCATCGTCAACCGCCCGTTCGGTTACGTGAAAGCCAAAAAAGCGAAGGAGGCGAAATGATGAAAAAGAATATTTTCAAGACGGAAGCCTTCAAATGCGTGATCGTGCTCTTGCTCATCACGGTGTTTATGTGCGGACTGCTCGCCGTATTGAACGACGTGCTGTTCGTTTCCGCAGACGAGCGTCTGAGCCGCGCGGTCATGAAGGTATACGGCAAGAGCGTGGAAGCGGAGGAAAAGGAAATCGACGGCGAGCGCGTGGAAACGGAGCTCGGCGAGATCGAGGATATTTACACCTTTACCGACGAAGGCGCCGACTACGACCTCTTCAAGTCCAAGGGCTCGAACGGTTATAAAAACGGAACGGTTACGCTTTGGGTGCTGGTAAAGTACGAAAACGGCGAGGCGGTTTCCGTGGAGAAAGCGGTGCTCGATTCTTACAACAAGCAAACGCTGATGTCCTCTTTCGGCAGTGAATTTTTTGAAAGATACACGACGCTGACCACCGAACAGCTGAAAGACGGCACCCTCTTCAAAACGGGCAAGCCGACCATCGACAACAACGCTTTTTTCGACGGCAACGATATTCAGCACGCCGTATCGGGCGCGACGAAATCTTCCAACGCGATCAATAACGCCGTCAACCTCGTACTCCTTTACGTTTGGGGGGATTTAAGCTGACATGAAAACAAATTATAAAAAAATCGCCATGGACGGCGTGATCACGTCCAACCCGACGCTCAAGCTCGTGCTCGGAACCTGCCCCACGCTGGCGCTCACCACGCTGGCGATGAACGGGCTGGGCATGGGCGCGGCGGTCACCTTCGTTTTGATTTGCTCCAACGTGTTCATTTCCCTTTTGCGGAACGTCATTCCCGACAAGGTGAGAATCCCCGCGTTCGTGCTGATCATCGCCACCTTCGTAACCATCGTGCGGTTGGTGCTCGATAAATTTCTGCCGTCGATTTACGAAAGTTTGGGGCTGTATCTCCCCCTCATCGTCGTGAACTGCATTATCTTGGCGCGCGCGGAGAGTTTCGCCAGCAAAAACGGACCGCTCGCCTCCGCGGCGGACGGCTTGTTCATGGGCATCGGGTTCACCCTCGCGCTTACGCTGATGGGCGCGTTCCGCGAAATCCTCGGCGCGGGTTCGGTGTTCGGCGTGAAACTTTGGAATTTCAAAATCGAGTTTTTCGCTTCGAGCGCGGGCGCGTTCTTCACCTACGGTTTATTCATCGCGGTGTTCGGATTTATTTCCTACACCCTGCACACGAAAAACAAGATCAAGGCGTACCGTCTGAAAGACGCCGAAACGGCGCAGACGGCGGCGGAGGAGGTTTAAGTTATGGCATTTTTCACGATAATCGTTGCCGCAGTATTCGTAAACAACTTCGTCGTGGTGCAATTTTTGGGGATCTGCCCGTTTTTGGGCGTTTCCAAAAGCACGTCCAACGCCTTCGGCATGGGCGTGGCGGTCACCTTCGTCATGACGATTACCTGCCTCATCACCTACCCGATTTACACCTATCTGCTCGTGCCGATGGGGTTGGAATATCTGGAAATCATCATCTTTATCTTCGTCATCGCGGCGCTGGTGCAGATGATCGAAATGGTTTTGAAAAAATTCTCCCCCACGCTCTATAAAGCGATGGGCATCTACCTGCCGTTGATCACCACCAACTGCGCGGTGCTCGGCGTGGCGGAGCTGGTCATCGACGAGGCGCAGATGCTCGCTTTACTCGGCATTTCCTCCATGAACATGGGTTTTGCCGTGCTGTACGGGTTCTTCGCCGGTCTCGGCTTTACCCTTGCCATCGTGGTGATGAGCGGGCTGAGGGAAAAAATCGCGGCGCTGCCCATCAACAAGCACCTGAAGGGTTTCCCCATCGCGATGATCGCCGCCTGCTTTATGGCGATGGCGTTTTACGTATTCTCGCTGTTGGGTTAAGGAGGCGAAGTTATGAATATCAATTTACTTGCGGCAATACAATGGGATAAAGTGGGGCTCGTTGCGGGAATCGCGGCGGCCTTGGCGATCGTATTCGTCGCGCTCATTTTGATCGTATCGAAATTCTGTTCCGTAAAGACCGACGAAAAGGTGGCGAAAATCGCCGAACACCTTGCGGGCGCCAACTGCGGCGGCTGCGGTTACGCCGGCTGCGAGGGCTTTGCGAAAGCGCTTGCCGAAGGCAAAGCGGAGCTGACCGCCTGCGGACCGACGCCCAACGAAAACAAAGCGGCGATCGCGGAGATCCTCGGCGTGGAATTTGCGGCGAGCGAACCCGTTTACGCGGTGGTCGCCTGCGCCGGCGGCGTAAAGAGCAAAAACAAATATAATTACGTGGGCAACGAAGGTTGCCTTGCGGAGGGCATGTACCTCGGCGGCAAAAAGCAATGCTCTTTCGGCTGTATGGGCGAAGGCACGTGCGAATCCCTCTGCCCCTACGCGGCGATCGCCGTGAAAGAGGGCGTGGCGCTCGTGGACAAAGCGCTTTGCGAAGCGTGCGGGCTTTGCGTAAAAAACTGCCCCAAGCACATTATCCGCCTGATCCCCAAGCGCGCGAAGGTGTACGTGGCGTGCTCCACCCCCTGCCGCGGCAAGGAAACGATGAGCGTTTGTGAAATCGGCTGCATCGGTTGCGGGCTCTGCGCGAAAAACTGTCCGGAAAACGCCATCACGATGGTGGATAACCTGCCGGTCATCGATTACGCGAAGTGCACCGGCTGCAAAACCTGCGTGGCGAAATGCCCCCGCAAAACCATTAAGGAACTTTAATTCAACATACATTGCCAAAACGATACAAACCGGCACGAATGTGCCGGTTTGTATCGTTTTATGTGAAAAATTATTTTACGGTGAATATTTTGCAGGCAAAAATAAACTTATTTTATCAAATGATATTGACAAAAAGCATTTGTTCAAATATACTGAAATAAAAAAGCAAACGATAAATCATGAAAGGCTGAGAGTGATAATGGCTAAAACCGTGAAACGCTATAAAGTAAACGATAATTTATGTTTTTGGGGCGATATGAATATCGCCCCGAGATATCGGAAAGACGGGGTTACCATTAAATTGCTCGTTCGGGAATTTGCCGTCGATAAAAATTTTGCATCCTATAAAACCGTTTGCACGCAAATCATGGATAAAAACAAGGAATCATGGTCGTTAGCGGCTCATTTAGGATTTACGCGAGGAGAAAAAACCGCGCGCGGACATAAATACTATTGCGAGCGATCTGTATTTGATAAATTAACAAAAATTTTAAAAACTTAAAATGCGACCAATCGATTATAAAGTAAAAAGCGCGCTATACCGTTTGTACGGTATAGCGCGCTTCATTTTCGTTATCGTTTCCCCTGCGCTGCTTACGCTAAGCCGCGGGATCCGTCGTTTACGACGGCGTTCTTATTTTCTCAGTTCCAGAGTATCGTAGTTGCCCGTGAGGGTGTCGATTTTCTCTTTGAGGAGTTTCGCCTCGTCATCCGTCAAAGGCAGGTTCACGATGGATTTCACGCCCGAAGCGCCCACCATGCAGGGAACGCCCGTGCAGATGTTGTTTCCGCCGTACTCGCCGTTGAGCATCGTGGAAACGGGCAGAATGGTGTTGGTGTTGGAAACGAGCGCCTTGATGAGCGCGCACACCGAAACGGCGATCGCGTAGTAGGTAGCGCCTTTCGCCTTGATGACCATGGAGCCGGCGGCAACCATTCCCTTATAAATGTTATCGAGTTCTTCTTCCACCTTGGCGGCGTCGACCTTCATGACCTTGGTCATGTATTCCTTGATGGGAAGTCCCGCAACGGTGCAAAGGCTCCAAGGAACCATGCAGGAATCGCCGTGTTCGCCCAAAACGTAGCTGCCGACGTTGGTGATGTCCGTGCCGCAGTATTCCGCAATCGCCTGCGAAAGTCTGTTGGTGTCGAGCATAGCGCCCGTGCCGATGACCTGATTGACCGAAAGGTTAGTGCACTTGATGGTCGCGTACGTCAAAAGGTCTACGGGGTTACTTACGATGATGTAAAGCGCATCGGGAGCGATTTTCGCCACGGTGGGCATAACGCTCTGCAAAATGCCGATATTGATTTTTGCAAGGTCCAATCTCGACTGCCCCGGCTTTCTGCCGACGCCGAAGGTAACCACGACGATATCCGAACCCGCCACGTCTTCATATTCGCCGCTCCACACCTTGCAGGAAGGCAGGCAAGCCGCGCACTGGCTCAGATCGAGAGCCTCGCCCGCCGCCTTTTCCTTGTTGATGTCGACGAGCAGAATTTCCGAGGCAAGCCCCTGAATCATCGCCGCATAGCCGACGGAAGCGCCTACGTTACCGGTACCTAAAATCGAAATTTTTCTCTTCTTTTCTGTCATAATTCCATACTTCCCTATTCTAAAATTGTACTATTATTTTACAACAAGCGCAAACTTTTTGCAAGCGTTTTACTATGCATTTTAAAAAATTTCCCTCCGCACCGCGGAGGGAAAACGATAACCTCAGGTTTTTGCCGCGGGCACGAGCCACGCCGCCGGCAGAATTTTCGCCAAAACCCTGTAAAACTTGTAAAACGCCTTGTTTGTATAGATGAATTTTCCCCTTTTCGCCGCTTTCAGCGTGCCGGAAACGACCTTTTTCACGTTGCAGTACGGCAACTTTTCAAAGGTCTTGCTCTTTACGCCGCCCGCCGCGATAAATTCCGTATCCATCGGACCGGGGCAAACGACGGTGACGCCGATCTTTTTCCCTTTCAGTTCGTAACGCAGCGCGCGGGCGTAGGACGTTACGTAGGCTTTCGTGGCGCTGTACACCGTCATGTAGGCGTTGGGCACGAAGGAGGCGATGGAAGATACGAACACGATGCGCGCCCCCGCGCCCATGTACGGCAGAGAAACCGCCGTTACGGCGCTGAGCGCCTTTACGTTGACGTCCACGGAATTGATCTGCTTTTCCACGGGGAGCTGCTCCACCGCGCCCCAATAGCCCAGCCCCGCGTTGTTGACGAGCAAGGCGATTTCCGGCTTACGCTCGGCATATTCCCGCGCGAGGGCGGCGTAGCTTTCGTCCTTCGCCAGATCGTACGGCAGAACGCGGACCGTTATTCCTTTCAGTTCCCCCGCGTAAGCGTCTATCTTTTCCTTTCTGCGGGCGATGAGCCAATACTCCCCGATTTCGGGAAAATATTTTTTGCACTGCAACGCGAATTCCCGCCCGAGTCCGCTGGACGCGCCGCTGATGACTGCGATTTTCATAGCTTTTTCCTTTTAGTTCAAGCCTGCTTCCGCCTGTTTGTAGCTCATGTCGTTGAGATTTTTCAGCTCGAAGAATTTGCCTTTCTTTTCGATCAGCTCCTCGTACGTGCCCATCTCCACGCATTTGCCCGCCTCCATCACGACGATTCTGTCGGCGTCGCGGATCGTGGACAAGCGGTGCGCCACGATAAAGGTCGTTCTACCCTTGATCATACCGGAAATCGCCTTTTGCACGTGATATTCGGAGATATTGTCGAGCGCGCTGGTCGCCTCGTCCAAAATGAGAATTTTGGGATTTCTGATGAGCGCCCGCGCGATGGTGATGCGCTGTTTCTGTCCGCCGCTCAGCTTGCCGCCGTGCTCGCCGATAAAGGTATCCAGACCGTTGGGCAGATCCTTGACGAACTCGTTCAAGTTCGCCATTTCCGCGACCTCCTGTATCCGCTCTTCGCTGATGTTTTCCATGCCGTAAGTGATATTTTCGCGGATAGTGCCGGAAAAGAGAATGCTGTTCTGCGGCACGACGGAAATGCAATGGCGGTAATCGGTGAGGGAGATTTGCGTGATGTCCTTATCGTCGATCAGCAACCGCCCTTCCGTCGGCTGCAAAAAGCCGATGATCATGTTCATGATGGTGGATTTGCCGCTCCCCGACGCGCCGACGACGGCGATACATTCCCCCGCCTTGACGTCGAGATTCAAATCGTCCACGACGTACTGCGCCCCGTTGGGATAACGGTAGTAAACGTGATCGAACGTGACGTTGCCGGTGACGGAATCGACGTGCTCCTTGCCCCGATCGTCCTCCACGTCCTTCGACATCATGATTTCCGAAATGGAATTGACCGCCTCGAAACCGGTGGAGAAGGTGGGCAGCACGTTGATAATAACCTGCACCGAACCGTTGATTGCGGCGAACAGCGACTGGTATAACACGACGTCGCCCGCCTGAATGATGCCGTTTAAGGCGAGTATCGCGCAGAAGATAAGGCACGCGCCGCTCATGATGCTGGCGATTACCCACGACGCCGAACCGAAGTAGGCGTTGCTTTTATCCACGTCCAGACCGCGAGTGGTGAGATAGCGAATGTTCTTTTCAAACTGGGCGATCTCCTCGTCCTCCAGCCCGTGCGCCTTGGTGACCGTAAGCATTTCCAGCATGTTGCTGAGCTTTGCGGAAACCGACTCGTTTTCCACGCGGTACATGTGGTTTTTCTTGCGCAGAACCTTGCGGAACCCCTGCGCGATGAAGATATTCGCGGGAATGATGACCAAAAAGAACAGCGTTACGATGCCGCTGTTATACACGGCGATACCGATGGACACCAACGCGCTGATGATGTTCGGGATCAGTATTTTGATGATATTGGTGTTCAGCCCTTCCACGCTTTCGATATCTTTTAAAAACTTACTCTGGATTTTACCCGTTTCGATTTCTTTATGATATGTAATGGACAGATGCTGCAGCTTTCTGACGACCGCGCTCCTCAGCCCCGCGCCCGTGCGGCGGAGCATTTTATCGGTGATGCGCGAATAGATGACGTGCGTGGGGATATTTTGCAGCAAAATCACCGCCAGCACGATGGAGTTGATCAAAATCGTACGAATGGCGTCCGCCTGCGCGACGTCGTTCGTAACTACGTTGATGATATTCGCCGTGATGATGGGCATGATCCACACGGGCGAATTTTTCAAGATAAACATCAGGAGGCTTACGAGAAACCCGCCTATGTTGTTTTTAAAAAGACGTTTGTAAAAACGCATTCCCACGCCGGTATTTTTCTTTTTTCCGGCGGGTTTGGGTTTCGGCTTTTCGTCCTCGTCGAACAGATATTCGAAATCGGGAATGACGTTGTCGCTGCGCTTATACTTTTGGGGTTTTGCGGCGTTCTTTTCCATAATCTCTTTTCTCCACTAATACAAAAGGCCTTGTAAAAATACAAAGCCTTGTTTCGTTACGAATACCTTACCATAAAAAAATACCGTTGTCAAGATATTTTCAAAAATAAAAAATAAAAAAAGAACTTTCTTTTCGGGGAAAGTCCTTTTTCGATTTTTTTACGCTTTCGCAAAAATGAGATGGCGGAAAATCAACAGCCAAATCAAGTCCACCCAACCGAAAATAATACCGAACGGAATGGTTAAAATTGCAAACACCAACGTGAGCAGACTCTTGGTTTGCAGCCATGCCGACCAGCGTACGCAAAGTTCGACGATCCAGTTTACGCCGGGGATGAGCATCAGCAGCAACTGAACGATAAAGTTTTGTTTATAAAACCATTTTGCCATAAAACTA
Source organism: Bacillota bacterium (assembly GCA_003343995.1). Lineage (GTDB taxonomy): Bacteria > Bacillota > Clostridia > Christensenellales > Borkfalkiaceae > UMGS775. The sequence goes on along the minus strand of QAKE01000042.1, from coordinate 94,600 downwards.
CCTCCATAAATCCGCGCCGAAACGCTTTCTATTATTATAATATCACACGCAATGCAAATATTCAACACTTTTGCGAAAATAATTTACTTTTTTGCGTAATTTCAGAAAAACAACCCCGCAGGTTTGTCTGCGGGGCTGAAAAATCGTTATATTCTGGCGACGCCCGTCTTTCTGGCAGCCTCCGCAACCGCTTTGGATACGGTGGCGGCAACGCGGTCGTCGAAGGGAGCGGGAATCACGTAATCGGGACGCAGTTCTTCGTCGGAAATCAAAGACGCGATGGCATACGCCGCGGCGATGTTCATTTCCTCGTTGATGTCCTTTGCGCGAACGTCGAGCGCGCCGCGGAAAATTCCGGGGAAGGCGAGCACGTTGTTGATCTGGTTCGGGAAGTCGCTTCTGCCCGTGCCCACGACGGCGGCGCCGGCCTTCAGCGCGAGATCCGGCATGATTTCCGGAACGGGGTTCGCCATCGGCATGACGATGGGATCTCTGTTCATCGACTTGACCATCTCCTCCGTAACCACGCCCGGAGAGCTGACGCCGACGAAAATATCTACGCCCTTCATTGCGTCGGCAAGCGTGCCCTTTCTCTTTTCCTTATTGGTGAAAGCGGCGATTTCCTGCTTGGCGGGAGTCATTCCCTCGTTGCCTTCGCAGATGATGCCCTTTCTGTCGCACATGAAGATGTCTTTCACGCCCATCTTCTTGAAAAGTTTCGCGATGGCAACGCCGGCAGCGCCCGCGCCGCTGAACGCGACCTTAATATCCTTGAAATCCTTTTTCACGTACTTGAGCGCGTTGATGCACGCCGCGATGCACACGATGGCGGTGCCGTGCTGGTCGTCGTGGAAAACGGGAATATCCACTTCGGGATCTTCCTTCAGTCTTTTTTCGATCTCAAAACATCTCGGCGCGGAAATATCTTCCAAGTTCACGCCGCCGAAGCTGCCCGCGAGCAGTTTCACCGTTTTGACGATATCGTCCACGTCCTTGCTTCTTACGCAAAGGGGAATGGCGTCCACGTCGCCGAAGGTTTTGAAAAGCACGCTTTTGCCTTCCATAACGGGCATACCCGCCTCCGGACCGATGTCCCCCAGACCGAGAACGGCGGTGCCGTCGGTAACCACCGCGACGGTGTTCCATCTTCTCGTAAGCTCAAACGACTTGTTATAATCCTTTTGAATTTCCAGACAGGGCTGCGCCACGCCGGGGGTATAAGCGAGGGATAAATCCTGCTTGTCCTTAACCGGTACTCTGGAAATCATTTCGATTTTTCCTTTCCATTCGCCGTGAAGTCTTAAAGACTCTTTTGCATAATCCATGCTTTTATGTCCTCCAAAAAATTTCCGTAATTTTACGTTCCTATTTATTTTACAATAATCAAGGCGTTCTGTCAATCAACTTGACGATTTTTTACGCCTCTTTGCGGAAAAATTCGTTGTAAATCGCGCCGATGCATTTTTCGTAATCGCCGTTTGCCACGCCGACGATGATGTTGAGTTCCGAAGAACCCTGATCGATCATCTGAATGTTGATATTGCTCTTTGCCAGCGCGGTGAAAAGGCGCGCCGCCGTGCCCGACTTTCTCGCCATGCCGTGCCCCACGGTGGCGACGAGGGAAATGTTTTCCGTTACGTGCACGTAATCGGGGGAAACGCTTTCGCGGATTTCGTTGACGAGATCGTTGAGCACCCCGTCTTTGAGCAGTTTCGATTCGATGACCAAAGAAAGCGTGTCTATGCCGCTGGGCACGTGTTCTATGCAGATGCCGTAATGCTCCACGATGGATAAAATTTTACGGATGAAGCCCACTTCGGCGTTCATCAGCGATTTTTCCACGAAGATGACGGTGAAATCCTTTTTGCCGGCGACGCCGGTGATCAGCCCGCCGTCCGCGTGATTGTACTTTTCGGTGGGCACGATCATCGTTCCCGCCGCGGAAGGCTCGAAGGTGTTTCTGATATTGATGGAAATGCGCTTTTTCATGACGGGGAAAATCGCCTCGGCATGCAATACCGACGCGCCCATGTAGGAGAGTTCGCGCAGTTCCTTATAGGTGACGAAACGGATGATCTTCGCGTCGGGCACGATGCGCGGATCGCACACCATGAATCCCGAAACGTCCGTCCAGTTTTCGTAAAGCGAAGCGTCCGTGCCGCCGGCGATAACCGAGCCGGTGATATCGCTGCCGCCGCGGCTGAAGGTTTTGATGTTTCCGTAGGAATCCTTGCCGTAAAAACCGGGGATGACGGCGTATTCCACGCCGCCGAGCTTGGCTTTGATTTTATCCTCCGTGTAGGGCTGGTTCATGTTGCCCTGACTGTCGAAACGGATGAGCTCCGTGGCGTCCACGAAGGGAAAGCCGAGCTTTTCCGCCACGACGCGCGCGCTGAGGTATTCCCCCCTCGACGCGGCGAAATCGGGAGAATCGGCGTGGGCGCAGATGCCCGCCTCCGTTTCGTCCAGAATCGCGCCGATATCGCATTTTAAGCCGAGATCCGCCGCGATTTCCGTAAAGCGTTCCCGAATGACGGCGAAGTTTTTATCGCACTTGCCCGTGCGCGCCGCCTCCTCCTGACAGGCGTATAACGTGTCGGTGATCTTGACGTCCTCTTTGAAGCGCTTGCCCGGCGCGGAAACCACGATATAACGCCGTTCCGCGTCCGCCCGCACGATGCTTTCCACCTGCAAAATTGCCTTGGCGTCCGCCATGGAGGTGCCGCCGAATTTACAAACTTTCAATCCCATATGTTCTTTATCTCCGCTATTGTATGAGTTTTCCTTCCAGATAATACCGCTTTTCCACGCCTTCTCCCATCGAAAAGGTCTTTTTGGGCAGCGCGCCGTGTTTCGACACGTAGGCGAAGAGTTCGCTTTTCTCCATCGGCGCAAAACAGATGCCCGACGACGTTTTATCCGCTTTAACCAGCGCGCGCAGATTTTCCGTTCCGTGCACGTAATCCACCTTGCCGCCGTGCGCCGCGATGTAGCTTTCTATGTACCGATCGACCGCCGCAATGCTCGCGGGCAAGGAATCGGTTCCCGCGTGAACGGCTCCTTCCACAAAGGAAAACGCCGCGCCGCCGAGATCGGCGAGCCCTTTTTCAAACGCCGCCTTGTCCACGCCGCTGACGAAGCGGTGAATGGGCTCGAAACGGATGCCCTCGTCGTACACGTTGACGATCTCCACCAGACAGTAGCGCGCGGGGTGCGTTTCTCTTTCCGCATCGCCGAGGGATTTTTTGATGAGGTTCCAATGCTCCTTTGCCGTGGCGAGGGAATGATTCCCATCCCCTGCGGCGAACAAAAAGGGAGACGCGTCGCCGTATTTTTTCATCGAGCGCTCCGCGCCCGCAAACGCGGCGAACTGCGACAAAACCTCTTCGCAGTCGGAAATGAAATATCCTTCCGCGTGTCCGCCGCCCATGTTGAGCTCGAAATCGTAAATCTTTTCGAGCCGAGCGCGGTTTTCGTACAGTTTTTCGTTGACCGAACGGGTTTCGTCGTCGTATAAAAGCATGATGTGGGGAAATTCCGCGGGCGCGTCCCTTCGGATTTCCAAACGGGGCGGAATACGGTCGGCGATGGTGCCTTCGGTGGCGCGCACGGGGGCGCGGCTGCCGGCGGCGTAATCGTATGCTTCCAGATCGATCGCGCCGATCAAACCGATGCGGCGGGGCGAAAAGGGCGTTTTACGCACCGTTAAAATGAGCCCCGACGCGGTCTTTTTCAACACGCCCGAGGCGATATATTCCTTCATTTTCGCGACCGTAGCCGGCGCGAGAGCCGCCTTTTCGGAAAGGTAAATTTCCGGCAGCACGAGGTGCAAAGCGGACGCTTTATCCCCCACGAAAGCGGCAAGCTCTTTCCAATAGTTTTCTTCCGACGTGAACTGGTCGCAGGCGACCACCGCCCACGCCGTAAGATCGACGCCGTCGGCGGGGAGCAGAAACTCCGCCGTATGCAATACGTTTTTATCCATTACGCCATCACCACGACAAAGGTAAACAGCGCGAGGAGAATCGAGCCGGCAATCAGCCAGAATTTATCGAGTTTATTGACTTTGTTATCGTTGTTTTTTTTCATTTCAGACCTCTTATTTCACATCCTGCCAGTAAAACTTACTGAGGGTTTTTCTCAAAAGCTCGGAATCGGCGTAACGGGTGATATTGCCCCCCTTCGCCACCGAAATGATGCCCGTTTCCTCGGAAACGATGAGCGTGGTCACGTCTATGTTTTCGGTGATGCCGATGGCGGCGCGGTGGCGCGTGCCCAACTCTTTGGGAAGGTTTTCCTTTTGGGAAAGGGGCAGAAAGCAGCCCGCCGCCGTGATTTTCGTGCCGTTGATGACCATGGCGCCGTCGTGAAGGGGCGTTTTCGGAAAGAAAATGCTTTCGATGAGCTGCGACGTGATATCGGAATTGATTTCCACGCCGCTCTCCAAAATACGCTCGGGCACGTTGTTGTTGGAAAGCACGATGATGGCGCCGATGTCGTTTTTGGACATGTTCTGCAAAGCGCGGATAATCTCGTCGATGCAGTTGCCGACTTCCACCTCGCTGTAATTTTTCACCGCGTATTTCGCGCCGGAAAGCTTCAGGTTGGAGCGCCGCCAGATGGCGCTTTTAAATTCCACCGAATACACCGTGGCGGCAAAGAGCACGACGGCGAGGGGCAGCAGCAGGAAAAAGCCGTTCACGCCGTTCCCCACGAGCAGCAGCGCCAGACCGGAAACGAGTAAAACCGGCACGGAAATTTTAATGTAAATATCCGCCCCGCTGTCCTTCAGAAATTTGAAAAGAAAATAATACACCGCGGAAAAGAACGCCACAAAAAGCACCGCCCCGATAAAATATCCCGTGTACTGCATGTCGGAAAATACACGACCGATACGTTCAAACACGTTACCCATGTTTTTCTCCTTTATAAAAGTATTTCAAAAAGCGCGTTCGTCAGCGCCGAGTCGAAGTCCGTTTTACCGCTCTTCGCGGCGTAATCGCCCGCCGCGAGAAGATCCGTCGCCCTTTTCAAGTCCTTTTTGCGGAAGGACTTCGTCAGTTCGCGGGATTTTTTCACCGCGTATTCCTTCACGCCGAGCGCCTTTGCCAGCTCCGCGTCGGACAGCGGACTCAGGGAAATATGCAGCAGCCGGCGAAAATAGTTATACAAGCTGACGAGCAGCCGCTGCGGCGGTTCGCCTTTCGCGCTCATGTCCTTGAGAATTTTAAGCGCGCCCGCCACGTTTTTTCTGCCGACGCATTCCGTCAGCTCGTAAATCTGATACTCCGTGTCCTTGACGACGAGGTTTTCCACGTCCTCCGCGCGCACTTCGCCGCCCTCGCCCGCAAAGGCGACGAGCTTTGCGACCTCGCCGGAGATCTTCGTCATATCCCGAAGGGAATACTCCGCGATTTTTTCCGCCTCCGCACGGCGCACGGAAACGCCGTTTTTCGCACATTCGGCGACGATCCACTTACATAATACGTCGCCCTCGCCTTTTTCACAATCGATCACGACGATATTTTCCGCTTTTTTCAGCGTATCGCACGGGCGGGCGTTGTCGATGACGAGCACCGTTTCCGCCGCGGGATTTTCCAAATATTCCTTGAGTCTGCGGCTGTAAAAATCCGCTTTGGGGTAAAATTCCTTCACCGTGACCATGCGCTTTTCGCTCATGAACGGATAGGCGTACGCCGCCGCGAAAAATTCCTCCGGCGAAGAAAGCACCGCGTCGCCGTCGAACACCGCGGCGTTGAGCTGCGGCTCTGTAACGAAACGGCGTTTGAGATATTCCACGCTTTTTTCGCGGAAATACGCGTCCTCCCCGCAAACGAGATAAACGGGCGCGGCGTTTCCCTCCGCGAGATATTTTTTCAATTGAGTAAACTTCATCGCCCCGCCTTTTTACGACTTCTTTTTTGTATTTTATCATTTTTTCCCGCGGATTGCAAGACATTTACAGCCGTTTCAATTTACTTTCGCAGATTTTGTAGCTTAAATTGCCGCGCCGCGGGGAAAACACGGCGGTTTCCACCCCTTCGGGCGCTTGGAAATCGGCGGCGAAGGAAGGCGCGACGACGAGGGCGTAATCTTCGGCGTAAACGCTTTCTTCCGAACAGGAAAAGAGCGCCGAAACGCCGTTTATCAGCAGCGCCGTCTGTTCGCCGTTGGCGTAAACTTTTCCCTTCGCAAAGGCGACGGTTTCCGCCCTTTCGAAAAAGCCGTCTTTTTCGGAAAATATCTTGCTCATTAAATTTCCGTCCGTTTCGGCGGTGTAATAAACCTTCTTCACGGGGATACGATCCTCGATCAGATCGTACGCGGCGATCACGTCGGTATTTTGATCGGCGAAAAGGAGTATCGCGCCGTCGGAACGGCGGTTTTGCAGAAAGCGCCGCGCGCCCGACGCGGAAAAATCCCCTTCCGCCCTGCATACGACGATAAGCTCCTCTCCTTCCGCGCCGACGCACACCGCAAAAAAGTTGCTTTCCGCAACGACAACGACGTTCGCCGCGTGAAATTCCCTTACCGAAACCGCCGCCGTGCCCGCGACGAACACGCAGGACAGCGTTAAACAGGTCAGCCGCAGCGCGCGCCTGCGCATGTTGACGTACCCCGCCGCCAGAAACGCCGCCGCATAGTAAAACAGCGCGAGAACCGCCGTTACGCAAATTCCCGCTACGGCGACTTTGCCGAAGTCGAACAGCATCGCCGTAACCGTGAGAAAGCGGATAAAATGTTTCGGAAAAAAGAGCGCGGCGGCGGGCGGCGCGAAAGAGGATACCGCAGCCCCCGCGAGCAGCAGAACGAAGAGAACGGAAACGAAGGGCACGGCGAGCAGATTGAGCAGCACCGCCAACGGCGGCAGATAGGAAAAGTAAAATAAACTGACGGGAAGCGCGCAGATTTGCGCCGACAGCGTTACGCCGAGCGCCGAAGAAAGTTTTTTCGGCAGCGCCCCGAAGGCGCGGGCGAAATGCGGCGAGAACGCCGCGATGCCGAAAACCGCGGCGAAGGATAAGCGAAATCCCGCCGTGAAAAACTGCGCGGGAGAAAGGGCGCACACCGCGATCGCGGCAAAGGCGGCGGAGGAAAGCATGTCGTATTTCAAGCCGAAACCTTTGGCGAAGAGCAGTACGGAACACATGACCGCCGCGCGCAAGGCGGAGGGCGTGAAGCCGCACACCCCCGCGTAGAAAAAGAGGGCGGCGAGAATGACGGCGTTTTTCGCCGCGCGCTGCAGGGGCAGGCGCTTCAACGCGAAGGAAAGCGCCGCCGCCAGAAAGCCGATATGCAGGCCGGAAACGGCGAAGATGTGCGCCAGCCCCGCGGAGCGGAAATTATCCAGCGTTACCGTTTCCACATAGGCGGTTTCGCCGGTGAGCAGGGCGAAGGCGACGGGGTAATCCTCCCCCAAGCCCGCGCGGAGGGCGTCGTATAAAAACCGGTTCGCCCGCTCGAATAAATTCGGCTTTCCCTTTGCGACGTAAAAGGTGTCCGTTTTGCCGAGATAGGCGTAATATCCGATTTTTTCGGCGACCGCGTTTCCGTTTAACGCGCCGTTTCGGGAAATTTCTTCCGCCGTCAGCCGCGCGGTGAACGCGATTCTGTCCCCCGCGAAAAAATCCCCGTCGTTTTCGACGAACAAGGAAATTTTCAGGCGGGTTCGATAAGGCGAACGCACGAGCTCGGCGTCGGAAAGCGTCAGCCGCGCGCCGTCTTCGTAAAACACCGCGCCGTCGATTCTCGCGTCCACCGTGTAAACGCCGTCGGGAACTTTATCGCAAAAGGCAAAAAACTGCGCGTAACCGAGAAAAAACGCCGCCGTCATCGCCGCCGCAAAGAAAATCGGGGCGAGTTTTTTCTTTAAAAACAGCGAAACGAACGCGCAGGAAAGCGCGCACGCCGCCGTCGTCAGAAACCCCGCGGCGGGCGCGTACGTAAAACAGAGGGAAACAAAAAATAACCCCGAGCAAAAGCCCGAGGCTATCCAAACGATCGATCTGCCGTTTATCTTCCTCATATCTTTCTTCTTTCGTAAAAATGTTTATATGCACATTTTAACAGAAATCAAAAAAGAATACAAGGGGTTTTTGAAAATTACACGAAAACGACGTCGCCGCCCTCCAGAACGATGTTTTCGCCCTTCAAGGCGTTGCGGACGGCGCTGACGTTGACGCTGCCGCCCTCGATGCGAAGCTCTTCCCCGCAGGAAATGCCGTCCGCATAGTTGCCGTTGATCAACAGCGTGCCGCTGCCGCCGATGACGAGGGAGTTTTCCGCCGAAACGCACCCCGCCGTATATTCCCCGCCGCCGTATTCGTAGGCGTCGGCGAGTTTGTTCACGCTGCCGTCCGCGAGGACCAGCTTGGCGTTTTTGCCCATCACGGTGAGCGCCGCGCCCTTGGAGGACGTCACCTTCACGTTGTCGAACACGAGCTCCAGCCCCTCTTCCGCCTCCGCGTAGATCTGCCCGTCCTTCAGCACGCCGCTGATTTCGTATTTCCCCGCGCCGAGAATGTTTACGCCGGCAAGCGACGCCTCCGCGCCGTCGCCGTATATTTCGCTTTTCCCGCCGTCTTTCAAAACGATCCTCGTGGTCTGCGCCTCGCTTTCGGCGCACCTTTGTATCTTTAAGGAAGTTTCCGCCTTTTTCTTCGGGGAAGGTTCTTCCGCGCAAAACAGCGAAAGCACGAAAAGCGCGCACACCGTAACGAAGATGATTAAAACTCTGCCCATATTTCCCTTTTGCAAACTCGTTCGCCGAAAAATTCGGCTCTTTCGGTTTGTTTTCTTCATTTTACCCCGCCAACCTTGAACGCGCCTTGAATTTTTCAAAAATTTTAAGGCAATTTAAAGCGTTTCGTGTTATACTGTTATCATAAACCAAACAAAGGGGCAGATTATTTTATGAAAATTCTCATCGTGGACGACGAGGTTCAGCTCGTGAAGGCGGTTTCCGCCATTCTGAGAAAGAACAATTACAACACCGACTGCGCATACGACGGCGAGGACGGACTGGACAAAGCGCTTTCCAACATATACGACGTGATCATCCTCGACATCATGCTGCCGAAGCGCAACGGATACGAAATCATTCAGGAGCTGCGCAACAACCGCATTTCCACCCCCGTGCTGATGCTCAGCGCGAAATCGCAGACCTACGACAAGATTTACGGGCTGAACCTCGGCGCGGACGACTACCTCGCCAAGCCCTTTGAATCGGAAGAGCTTTTGGCGCGCATCAAAGCGCTTTTGCGGCGCAAGAACGAATTTGTCGGCGACACCCTCACCTACGGCGATCTCAGCCTCAACCGCGACAACTGTTCGCTCCTTTGCAACGGGCAGGAAATCTCCCTCGGCAAAAAGGAGTTTCAGATTTTGGAAATGCTCATATTAAACGGCGGCAAAGCCATCAACAAGGAACGGCTCATCGAAAAGATCTGGGGATTCGACACCGACGCGGAATACAACGCCATCGAGGTGCACGTTTCCTTTTTGAGAAAAAAGCTCAACCTGCTTTCCTCCGCCGTCAACATCCGTTCGCTCAGGGGCATCGGATACATTCTGGAGGACAACAATGCTAAGAGCGGCCAGAATTAAGTTCGTAGCCGTTACGATGTTCATTCTGCTCGGCGTGTTCATCGTGATGGGCTCCACCGTTTACGGGCTGATGTACAACAAAAACACGCTCGGCACTTATCAAGCGCTCGATAAACTGCTTTTGAATATCCCCCTCGACGGTTTGGAATCGGCGGAAACGCCCCGCGCGGCGATTCTGCGCATTTCCGCGACGGGCGGGGAGGAATTCGTATGCGACGAAATGTGCTTCACGCGCGACGCCGTCGATCAACTTTATAACGCCGCGAGCGAAAGCGGGCAAACGAGCGGGCAGATCGGCGACGTTTACTTCCGCATGGTGGAAAAAAACGGCGGCACGGTGTTCCTCGCGGTGGACCGCTCCATCGAAAAAGGGTTTGAAAAACAGTTTACCACCTTTCTCATCCTCGTTACCGCCATCGCGTATATTTTGCTCTTTTTCGTGGTGTGGGGCTTTTCCTATATCGTGATGAAACCGGTGCAAAACGCCTTCGTTCAGCAAAACGAGTTCATATCCGACGCGGGGCACGAGCTGAAAACGCCCCTCGCCATCATTTCCGCATCGGCGGACGTGCTCGCCTTGGAACAGGAAAACAACGAATACCTCGACAATATCCGCGCGCAGACGCGCCGCATGAGCGCCTTGATTTCCGACTTGATGTCCTTGGCGAAAATGGACGAAACGAAGGCGCTTTTGGACAACAGCGAGCAGAATTTGAGCGCGCTCGTCGGAAAATGCGTGCTGCAGTTCGACGCCCTCGCCTTCGAGCGGGACAAGGAGATCGTAACCGATTTCGAGCCCAACGTCATGCTGCCGTGCGACAAGACTTCGGTGGAAAAAATCGTGGGGATTCTCATCGACAACGCGCTTAAATACGCCGAAGGCAGAGAAATTTTCTGCGCGCTGAAAAAGAGCGGCGACAAGGCGGTTTTCACCGTGCACAACGAGTGCTCCACCCTGCGCGCCGAATCCAAAAACAAGATTTTCGAGCGGTTTTTCCGCGAAGACCATTCCCGCAACCGCGAAACGGGCGGCAGCGGACTGGGGCTTTCCATCGCAAAAAAAATCGCAGACATCAACAAATGGAAGATCTCTGCGAATATCGAAGACAGAAAATCGGTGACGTTTTCCGTCGTATTTTAAGTACCTTGACCGAGGGCGCGGCGAACGCGCCCTTTTTCATGCGCACGCGGGTTAATCGATCAGCGCGCGGAACATCTTTTCCCCTTTCGTGCTTAAAAGATACAGCGTTCCGGAGAGCAGCGCGCCGCCGAGCGCCAACAGCACGACGCAGTTCAGCCACGCGTTGACCGAGGAAAGGGCGATGCCGACGACGAAAATCAGCATCGTGAGCACAAAATCGACGAGCATGACGAACAGACACGCGCGCGAACGCTTGACGGGCACGACTTCCTTTTCCCATTCCAACGCGGGAAATTTCAAATTGAGAAGCAGGGCGATCACGCCGAACGCGGCGGAAAACACCGCCGAAACGAATACGGCGAGCACGATATGCCCCGCGCCCATGCCGGCGATTGCGCCGTAAACGGCGCACACGACGGCGGCGGGCAGCGTTTCCGTGACGAGGTGCACCGCGAGTTTGGAAAAGAGCACCGTCCGCGCGGGTACGGGCGCGGAGCGCAATATCCATAAATTTTTACCTTCCAGCGCGATGCTGCAATAGGTGGTGGGCATCAGCGAGGCGAAAACGCCTGCGCCCGCCGCGGCGACCGAGCCGTACTCCCCGACGGCGGCGCGCACCGAGCTTAAATCCCAGCCGAAGGAGAAGAAAAAGATGAGCGGGAACACCGCGACCATCAGCACGCCGAACAGCGTGTTCACGGCGTATTCCGTGCAGGAAAAGAGCCGCTTGATTTCCTTTTTGAAGAGGGCGGCGAACCGCGAGGAGCTTTTCAGCTCCTTTTTTTCATACTTCGCGGAGGCTTTGCGCGATAAAATCAGCGTGTTTACCGCGGTGAAATATTTCCCCACCAGCAGACACGGCACGGCGAACACCGCCGCGGACGCCAGCGCGTAAACGCCCGCCGCCCAGAATTTTTCAAAGGGCGCGCACAGCCACGCCGGCAGTTCGAGGGAAACTTCCTGCGGCTGATGAAAGGAAAGCACCGCCGACAACACGATCGCCGCCGCGAAAAATACGGCGAAAAGAACGGTTTGAAAGAGTTCTTTCCGTTTCAGACGCGCGGTCAGCACCGCGAGCAGCGTGCCGAACGCCACCGCCAGCGCGGAAGGCAGCAGCGGCGCGAAAAAGAGCAGTAAGAACACGCAAAGGTGCGTTTCCGCCGAAAAGCGCAGCATCGCGCCGCCGAACGCCCAGAAGGGAACGACGACGCACAGCGTTACGGCGAGATTTTCCGCATAGATAAACAGCAGTTTCGCCGCGGCGATCTGTTTCGTTCCGACGGGCAGACTCCCCGTCATTTCGTAATCGCGCACGCCGAACACCCTGCCGCCGACGTTCGCCGCCGTAAAGAAAAACAAGATTACGGAAACGAAGGCGAACACGAGGGGCATGTACGCCCTTCCCGCCCCCGTCTGCCCCGCCGCCGCGGCGATGAGCCACGCGTACAGACAGACGAACGCCTCTATCAACAAAAAGAGCGCGGCGAGCGCGGCGACCGACGCGCCCAGCCCCGTTTTTTTACCCTTCTTTTTGCCGTACAGCATTTTATTGATGCCGAAAGAGCCCAAAAGCTGCATTTTCAGCAGAATGCAGAGCTTATTTTTCATTTTCGTAAAGCTCCAAAAAGGTTTCTTCCAGCGTTTCGTTGCCGACGACTTCCGCCGTCGCGCCGTTGGCGACGAGCTTGCCGCCCTTGATGATGGCGATTTTGTTGCACAGCTTTTCCGCCACCTCCAAAACGTGCGTGGAAAAGAAAATCGCCCCGCCCGCCTCGCATACGCCGCGCATCAGCTCCTTTAAGGAAAAGGCGGCTTTCGGATCCAACCCGACGAACGGTTCGTCCATCACGAGCAGCTTCGGCTCGTGCGCGAACGCCCCCGCGAGGGCGAGTTTTTGCTTCATGCCGTGGGAATACGAGGAAACGATATCGCCCAAGTTTTGCGTAATTTCGAAGATATCGGCGTATTTTTCTATGTTTTTGTTGCGTTTTTCCTTGCTCAAACCGAAAATATCGCAGAGGAAATTAAGGTATTGTATGCCCGTCAAGTGCGGGTATAAATCGGGGTTGTCGGGAATATACGCCGTAACCTGCTTGCAGGCGATGGGTTGGCTTTTCACCGACCGCCCGTCGATGAAAATATCGCCCTGCTCGAAGGCGAGCACGCCGCACACCGCCTTTAACGTGGTGGATTTGCCCGCGCCGTTGTGCCCGATAAAGCCGTAAATGTCGCCCGCCTCCACGGTTAAAGAAAGATCATCTACGGCTTTTTTCTCTCCGCCGTAAACTTTGGTAAAATTTTTGATTTCCAGAACGCTCATAAGATTCTCCCTGCCTGTCGATCACGATTTTGATGAGCACGTTGCCCGCCGCAAGCCCCAGCATGGTGATATACACCCACAGCATAAACACGACGATCGCCGCAAGATTTCCGTATAAATCGGTATACGATGCGAAAAAATGCAGATACGCCGCAAAGCCGATGCTGCCGAGTACCGCCACCGCAAGGGATAAAAGCGAGCCGAGCATCACCGCGCCGAGCTTGTTTTTGCGCGGACAGATAAACGCGTTCAACGTGATTATTATAACATAAACGACGGCGATGACAATCGAATTTAAGGCAATTTTTCCGAAAAGAGTGCCCCATTTGCCGGAAAACAGCGCGCCGCCGATTTGTTTGCTGAGCAAAATCACCACCGCCGAGGCGAGAAAGATGATAAAGATAACCGATAAAATCAAAAAGCCGACGATTTTACGGAATACGCCGTTTTTGCGGGTATCCGCGCCGTAAATGGTTTCGCCGTCCTTGAGCATGTAGGAAAACAGGCGGGAAGAAGAATAAAGCGACGTGAGCACGAGGATAAAGGTTGCGCCCTTGGACGCCTCGGTGGCGAGGGAAAAAATGGTTTTCACCCCCTCGCTGAGTTCGGCGGGCATGTCGTCGAGCAGAAAGGTCACGTTTACGCCGAGGGCGTCGCACGCCATAACGAGCAGCAGTACGAGCGGCACGGCGGAAAGGATAAAGAAAAACGACCAACTGCCCGCATAGAGCACGAGGTTGCTTTCGTTGACGATTTTGAGCACGTTTTTTACGAAAGAAACAAACTTTTTCACAACGATAGTGTGCGCAAAATCGCGCTATATTAACCGCAAATTGGAAAAATTTTACTTTACGAAAAACAAACGCGCGGCATCGCCGCGCGTGTTACATTTATAGATTGCTTAAGAGTGTGCTCGATTATTATTTTTCTTTTTCAGCCGCTGAAATATTTTTAATTATCGATATTACGTTTTCTTGTTGCGTATCGTTTAACTGTTTAAACATTTCCAGCAATTCTATTTCTTTTACGGAAAGTTTATCATATTCGACATCCGCGAACAGTTCAACCATATCTATATCAAACAGCGTACAAACATTTTCTAAAACCCGAATTGTGGGCATAGAATTTTTATCGTTATACCAATTGTAAACAGAAGTAACCGAAATTCCGATTTCTCTTGCCAATTTCGATTGCGACCATTTTCTCTCCAAACGCAATTTATCTATCTTTTGGCGTGGATCTATCATAAGCAAACTTTCCCTTTTTTAATAAGTTCACTTATAGTTTATCCCTTATTATTAAAAAATTTAGTCTATTTACTTGCGAATTATTATAACGTTTACTTGCTAATTTTTAAAATTTAATGTATAATTTTAAAAAAACATTAGTGACAACATGAATAATCAAAAAAAACAATCCGTCTGCTGTTTTACCGGCAATCGCCCGAAGAAATTTCCGTGGGATTATTACGACAAAAGTCACGTTTGCCAAACCGCTTATTTAAACGAGCTGACAGATCAAATTTTATCGCTTATTTCGGAGGGCTTTAACTATTTTATCTGCGGCGGCGCGATCGGCGCGGATATGGACTTTGCAGAAATCGTACTCTGTTGCAAAAGCGTGTTCGATATTCAGCTGGAAATTGCCGTCCCCTGCCCAAATCAGGACGATTATTGGCAGGAGCGCGATAAAATCCGCTACCAAAACATTCTTAAAAAGGCGGACGTCGTTAAAATGATTTCCCCCGTATACTCGCATTTTTGCATGCAAAAACGCAACCGCTATATGGCGGATAAATCGGACGTTCTGCTTTCCGCAAGCAATTCCCTGCACGCGGGCGGCGCGGCAAACACTCGAAAATACTGCGCGTCGAAACACAAAAGAAACGAGCACATAGAACTTTTATTCTTTGCGGAACACCCCGAAAGTCTGCTGGGCGATATAGCCGACCATATAGAATTCGGTTTAAAAGAACAAGCAAAAAAGACGAAAGCCATACAAAAATTAAAAAAGCCGCGGTAAGCGGCTTTTTTTGTTCGTTTTAATATTTACAGCAAATCGGAAAGGGTGGTTACAAATTCCGTTACGTCCTCTATGCTCAGCCCTTCCAACAGGCGCGCTTGATTGTAAAGCACGTAAGCGTATTTTTTCAGCGCATCCTTATCGCTTTCGAGCAAGCCCTTCATTTTTTCCACGACGGGGTGCTCGGCGTTGAGTTCCAAAATCTTTTCCGCGCTGACGGCGTTGTTGGCGTTGGGCATGGAATTTAACACTTTTTCCATTTCGATGGAAATTTCCCCGCCGCTCGTCAGGCACGCGGGATAGGTTTTCATTTTACCCGAAAGCCGCACGTCCTTGACCTTGTCCTTCAGCTCTTCCTTGACGAAATCCAACACGTCCTTCATGCTTTCGTTTTTCTCTTCGAGCGCCTTTTTCTCTTCCTCGCTTTCCATGGAGAAGTCCGCCGCCGTTACCGACTTGAACTTTTTCTCCTCGTACGTATCGAGAATTTTCAGCACGAATTCGTCCACCGCGTCCTTGAGGTAGAGAATTTCGTATTTTTCCTTCGCCTTTTCCACCTGCGGCAGCTTGTCGATCTTTTCAAAGGTTTCCCCCGCCGCATAGTAAATATCCGCCTGCCCGTCCTTCATGCGCTTTACGTATTCCGAAAGCGTTACGAGTTTTTTATCCTCCGAAGAATAGAACATCAACAGATCCTTCAGCGCGTCTTTTTTCATGCCGAAGTTGTTATACACGCCGAATTTCAAACTCAAACCGAATTCCGTAAAGATTTTATCGTACGTTTCGCGGTCCTCTTCGAGCGTCTTTTTCAGTTCGGCGATGATCTTCTTTTCCAAGCTGGCGGCGATGGCTTTCACCTGTCTGTCCTGCTGCAGCAGCTCTCTCGAAATGTTCAGGCTCAAATCGCCCGAATCGACGATGCCCTTGACGAAACCGAAATAATCGGGGAGCAGATCCTCGCATTTTTCCGTGATCAGCACGCCGTTCGCGTACAATTTCACGCCGCGCTTATAATCTTTGGAATAATAATCGTACGGCGCGTGCGACGGAACGAAAAGCAACGTGTCGTAGGTGACGGAGCCTTCGATTTTGGCGTATACGCTCTTTAAGGGCGCTTCGTAATCGTGGAAATTATCCTTATAGTATTCGGCAAGCTGTTCGCCCGTGACCTCGCTCTTGCTCTTTTTCCAAAGCGGGACCATGCTGTTTACCGTTTCGATTTCGCTGACCTGTTCGTATTCCTCGCTGTCCTCTTTCTTTTTGGAGTGCGTGCGCAGCATTTTGATGGGATAGCGGATATAATCGGAGTATTTTTTCACGAGGTCGGCGAGCTTATATTCTTCGAGCAGGGAAGAATAACGGTAATTGTCGTCGTCCTCCTTTAACGTAAGCACGATTTTCGTGCCGTAATCTTCCTTTTCGGCGGGCTCTACCGTGTACCCCTCCGCGCCCGAGGACGTCCATTTGAACGCCTTGTCCTCGCCGTATTTTTTGGAATAGACCTCGATGGTTTTCGCCACCATGAACGCCGAGTAAAAGCCCACGCCGAACTGACCGATAAGCTCCTTTTCGTCGGCGTTTTCCTTTTTGAACGCCAGCGTGCCGCTCTCCGCAATCACGCCGAGGTTCTTTTCCATGTCCGCCTCGCTCATGCCGATGCCGTTGTCCTCGATCGTCAGCTGTTTATTCTCTTTATCCGCCGTCACGCGGATTTCGTATTCCGTGGCGGCGCTGCCGTCGGTCAGCGCGGCAAATCTGCGCTTGTCGATGGCGTCGCTCGCGTTGGAAATAAGCTCTCTTAAGAAAATTTCCTTATTGGTGTAAATAGAGTTGATCATTAAATCGAGAATACGTTTGGATTCCGTTTTAAACTGTTTCATTTCTTCTCCTTTAAGCAATTATTTTATGCCACTGCTGGCAGTCGCTTGTTTTAAGTGCTAAATATTATTATAGCCGTTTTTTTCGTAATGTCAACGGTTTTTTCAAAAAAATTTTAAAAAAATACGCCCCCGTTTTCGCGGGGGGCGCACCGTCAGCCGATTACGCGGTTTACAAAGCCGATAAACGTTTTATACGCGCGCTCTTTTTCTCTGTCGTTAAAATATTCGTGGCGCGTTTCAGGCAAAAGTTCTATCGTTACTTCTTTAACGCCGATTTTTTTATAAAGCTCGTACAATTTGCGGGTATCCTTTCCATAGCCGCCCACGGGGTCTTTTTCGCCGGAAAGCACCAAAATCGGCTTGTTTTTATCGATTTTGTTCAAGCCCTTTTTCGTATAGAGCCTTCTCAGCCCGCCCATGAACCGCTTATAAAAATTATAACTGCACGTAAAGGAGCACAGCGGATCCTTTTCGTAGCGTTCCGCCTCGCTTTTCACCGACGTTACGAAATTGCCCTCTGCAAATTTTTTATTGTAGGAATCGAAGGTCATTTTACGCATCAGCCTGCCTTCCGCCTTTTCGCCCTTGAAGGCGCAGCCCAACGAGGAAACGAGCTTGCCGCCGAAGGACATCAGCCCGTTCATGCGCGCGCTGCCGCCGATAATCACGCCGTCGTAAAGCGCAGAAAAGCGCTGTATGTACGCCTGCGTTAAAAACGAACCGTAGCTATGCCCGAAGAACACCAGCTTTTTATCGGGATATTCGGCGCGGTATTTTTCCGTGAGCAGGCTGAGATCCCGAACGGTATCGTTGAAAATATCCCCCGCGCACCAGCCGAGGGTATCTTTATCCGTTTCCCCGTGCGCGCGGTGATCGTCGGCAAACACCAAAAAGCCCTCCGCATTCAGGCGCGCAGCAAGTTCGTTATACCGCAACGCGTGCTCCACCATTCCGTGGGAAATCTGCACAAGTCCTTTGATTTCCCCTTCCGGCTTCCATTCCGTAACCACGATTTTTTTTCCGTCGAAAGACGTAAACTGATAGCGTTTCATGTATTGCTCCTTTAAAAATTCTTTTTATTCCATTTTGCGTAAAGCGCAGTTTCTTGAAACAAATAGTTTCCCTCGTCGTCATATTCCTTTGCGGGAACGACGTC
>QAKE01000042.1:0-72931 GCA_003343995.1 Bacillota bacterium | reverse complement strand
TCCATTTTGCGTAAAGCGCAGTTTCTTGAAACAAATAGTTTCCCTCGTCGTCATATTCCTTTGCGGGAACGACGTCGTTTTCAAAATCCCATGCGGTAATACATTCGCTTTCCTTGTACCATCCGCCGAAGATATAGTCTTCCCTTGTCGGTTCGGGCGGTATAAACGTTATCTTTTCCCCGTCCAAATCGTCGGCAAAATGTACGGTATCGGTTTCGTCGTTCAGATAATAAACTACGTTCACCCAAGTATCTGGTCTATTATAATCCCCAAATAATTTCAACCATTCACTTTTAGGCATTTTAGTATCTCGTAATTTATCCTGTTGTCCTAACCCCTCATATATTGCCCCGTTTTTTATAACCGTACATTTATACGCAGGCAACTCCGAAAACCTCCCTTTTGCCGATTCTATGGGATGCATAAGATATAACTTTTCAAGCACGTCGCTTTCAAATTCACCTTTCCTTCCCGCCCAGCCGTACTCGTATCCTAAAAATTCTACCGGTAAACCGTCTATTTCCTGCGGTATCAGTATTTCTTTCTTCGTTTTTCCCTCCTCACTTAATCCGACGATTGCTATTATATTATGGTCGTATATCACCCCTCCGGACAATATATGATACACAAAATCCCCGTTCGTTCTATCTTCGGGCTCCGTTTTCGAAAAGTAGTCTTGACAACCGGCAATACTTGTTCCTACACCCCACAATATAAAATACCAAGTTCCTACCAATATTCCAACAACAACAAGAATAATTACCATTACTTGTATTATGTTTTTTGTTGTTTTTTTCATTTATTCCCCTTTTTATCTTAATTTTTTATCCATTTTGCGTAAAGCGCAGTTTCTTGAAACAAATAGTTTCCCTCGTCGTCATATTCCTTTGCGGGAACGACGTCATTTTCAAAATCCCATGCGGTAATGCATTCGCTTTCCTTGTACCATCCGCCGAAGATATAGCCTTCCCTTGTCGGTTCGGGCGGCATAAACGTTATCTTTTCCCCGTCCAAATCGTCGGCAAAATGTGCCGTTTCGGTTCCGTCGTTCAGATAATAAACCACATTAGTACAAAAATTTTCATCCATTATATAAAACACTTTAATTGCCTCATTTTTAGGAAGTTTTGTTGATGGGCGATTTTGTCCCATAGCTTCAAATATTTCTTCTGTTGGAACTATAACGAATTGAAAAGCTGGTAGTCCATTTGATAACATGCCTTTTACTACTATTGTCGGCGATAATATATATAATTTTTCAAGCACGTCGCTTTCAAATTCACCTTTCCTTCCCGCCCAGCCGCACTCATATCCTAAACACTCTACCGGTAAACCGTCTATTTCCTGCGGTATCAGTATTTCTTTCTTTTCTTTTCCCTCTTCGCTTAATCCGACGATTGCTATATATTTAATTTCGGTTTTACCTCCATCACGAATCTCGCTTAGTACATGATAGATAAAATCGCCGCTAACTTTATCTTCAAGATTTATATTCAATCCGAGTCCGTTACAACTTTCAAAACACGATTTCATCCCTAAGATCAGAAAACACCAACTTCCCACGACAAAGCCAACGATAATTAGAATAACTAATATTATTACTAAAATGCTTTTTGTTGCTTTTTTCATATTTTGCCCTCCTTATCCTTACAACGTTTACGCCGCAGCTTTTGTCCCGTATTACGATAATAATTTTAAAAAATACAATTACGCGGGCAAAACGCACGGTTACGGAATTGTAACAAC
Source organism: Bacillota bacterium (assembly GCA_003343995.1). Taxonomy (GTDB): domain Bacteria; phylum Bacillota; class Clostridia; order Christensenellales; family Borkfalkiaceae; genus UMGS775. Next base: position 71,185 of record QAKE01000042.1, on the reverse strand, counting down.
GGGCAAACCGATTTTAATCCCCGCAATAAAGGCACTGTTTCACCGCTTTGTTCCAGCCCTCGTATTGTTTTTCAAAATATTCCCGATCGGGCGACGGGGAAAACAGCATTTCGGTTTTTCTGAGCGTTTTCAGCTCCTCGAAGGTAAACAGCCCCAAACCCAGCCCGCAAAGATATATCGCGCCGAGCGAGGTGCTTTCCGCACATTCGGGGCGATCGACTTCCACGCCGAGCACGTCCGATTGAAACTGCATTAAAAAATCGTTTTTCGCCGCGCCGCCGTCCGCGCGGATCACTTTGGGGGAAAAGCCGCTGATCTTTTCCATCACGCCCGATAAATCCTTTGCGGAATACGCCATCGCTTCCAGCACCGCGCGCGCAAAGTGATTTTTGTTTACACCGCGCGTCAGCCCCGTGATGATGCCGCGCGCGTCGCTCTTCCAAAAGGGCGCGCCGAGACCGGTGAACGCCGGCACGATATAAACGCCGCCGTTGTCCTTTACCTTTTTCGCCATCTTTCCGCTTTGTTCCGATTTGCTCATCAAGCCCAGCTCGTCGCGCAGCCACTGCACCGCGCTGCCCGCGTTGAACACGCTGCCTTCCAGCGCGTAGGTCGTTTTGCCGCGCAGGCGATAGGCGACGGTGGTGAGCACCAGCTCGTTGGCGGGGGGAATGTTTTCGCCGATGTTATACAGCATAAACATGCCCGTGCCGTAGGTGATTTTTACCGTTCCCTCCTCGAAACAGCACTGCCCGAAGAGGGCGGACTGCTGATCTCCGGCAATGCCGCAGATGGGAATTTTTGCGCTTTCGTATTCAAAATAGCCGACCTCTTCATCGCTGTTTACGACGCGCGGAAGAATATTTTTCGGAATACCGAACAGCTGCAAAAGCTCCTCGTCCCACGCGAGGGTGCGGATGTTGAAAAGCATGGTGCGGGAGGCGTTGCTCGCGTCGGTCACGAAGGAACGCCCGTTCGTCAGTTTGAATATGAGGTAGCTGTCCACCGTGCCGACGCAGAGGTTCCCCTCCTCCGAAAGCCGCCTTGCCTCCGCTACGTTTTGCAAAATCCATTTGATTTTCGTGGCGGAAAAATACGCGTCGGGAATGAGCCCCGTTTTTTCGTAGATGAACTCCGCGTGCGTCTGTTTCAAGCGCTCGCACTCCTCCGCCGTGCGGCGGCACTGCCACACGACGGCGTTGCAAATCGGGCGGCCGGTTTTTTTATTCCAAGCGATCACCGTTTCGCGCTGATTGGTAATGCCGATGCCCGCGATGAAAGAAACGTCCGCAACGGACTCTATGGTTTCCGCAAGCGCGGCAAGCGTTTCCGCGTATATCTCGGCGGCGTTTTCCTCCACCCAGCCGCGGTGCGGAAAAATCTGTTCCAATGCCCGCGAAGTCACGTTTACGATTTTCTTTTTATCGACGTCGTAGAGCGCGGCGCGGGTGCTCGTCGTGCCCTCGTCGATAGCGATGATGTATTTTTTCATAGTTCTATTATACAACGCTTTCATCGGTTTTTCAACCCCCTTTTTCAAATTCGGCACAAATAAAAAAACGCGGGCGATTCGCCTTCGCTCCGCGTTTTGAAAAGTTATCGTTTTTTTCAGTCGTCCGCTGCTAAAACGACATTCATTCTATCAAGCGTAATTGCGCTTGTTTCCGCAAGGTTTTTCATGGGGAAATCGATATTCATTCTATCGTATTTTTCCAAGCAGATTTTCCGAAATGGCAAAAGCTCCGTCGTTTTTACGATCCCCCGATAGGGCGCGATGAGTCGCTTTAATTTCAAAGCGTTTTCCTCCCCGTCGTTGATTCCTTCGAGCACGACCTGCCGTATCCAGACGGGTTTGTTTTTCCCCTTCAGCAATTCGAGAAAGGCGAGTGTTTTTTGAAGGCTGCCGCCGGTATAACGGCGGTATTCTTCTTCCGAAGTAAACTTGACGTCGAGCAGAACGAGGTCGCACAAATCCACCAAGCGCTCGGTATACTCGTCGGAATAATTCCCCGAGGTATCGAGGGCGACGGAGAGATTTTCCCTTTTTAAAAGCGCGGCGAGCTCCGCGAAAAATTCCCCTTGCAAGAGCGGTTCTCCCCCGCTCAGCGTAACGCCGCCGCGCTTGATATAAGGCTTGAAGCGCAGTATTTTTTTCGCAAGCTCCGCGGGCTCGAACTCCTCTCCCCGCTTTTCCCACGTTTCGGGATTATGGCAGTATGCGCACCTGAGCGGACAGCCCGCCGCGAATACGACGCAGCGCACGTTCGGTCCGTCCACCGTGCCGAAGGATTGCAAACTCGAAATAACGCCCTTCATGTTACACCGCCGTATGGAAGGTTCTCGAGATGACTTCTTTTTGCTGTTCTTTGGAAAGTTTATGGAAGTTGACGGCATAACCGGAAACGCGTATGGTCAGGTTCGGATACCGTTCGGGATCCTCCATCGCCTCGATCAGCATTTCGCGGTTCAATACGTTTACGTTGAGATGGTGCGCGTTCTGCGAAAAATAGCCGTCTAAAATACACACGAGATTATTGATCTTTTGTTCCTCCGTCTTTCCCAGCGCGTCGGGCACGATGGAGAAGGTGTTGGAAATGCCGTCTTTGCAGATTTCATAGGGAAGTTTCGCCACGGAGTTGAGCGACGCGAGCGCGCCGTTCGCCTCCCTGTTATGCATGGGATTCGCCCCCGGAGCGAAAGGTTCGCCCGCCTTTCTGCCGTCGGGCGTCGCCCCCGTTTTTTTGCCGTACACCACGTTGGAGGTGATGGTGAGAACGGAAAGCGTGTGTTTCGCCCCGCGGTAGCACGGCGTTTTGCAAAGCTCTCGGTAGGTCTTTTCCAGCATTTCCTTCGCAATGTCATCCACCCTGTCGTCGTCGTTGCCGAACTTCGGAAAATCCCCGATCGTTTCAAAATCCACAATGATTCCGTTTTCGTTTTTTATCGGCTTTACGGTGGCGTATTTTATGGCGGAAAGGGAATCGGCGAGCACGCTGAGCCCCGCCACGCCGAACGCCATCAGCCGGTCGACGTCGGTATCGTGCAGCGCCATCTGCAATTTTTCGTAGGCGTATTTATCGTGCATGAAGTGGATCACGTTCATGGTGTTCACGTAGGTTTTCGCCAACCAGCCGAGGTAAAAATCGAAGCGTTCCATCACCTTGCCGTACTCTAAAACCTCGCCCTCGTAAACGGGCATTTTCGGTCCGATTTGCATGAAATAGCGCTCGTCCACGCCGCCGTTGAGCGCCATCAGCAAGGTTTTCGCGAGGTTGCACCGCGCGCCGAAAAACTGCATCTGTTTGCCCACCTTCATGCGGCTCACGCAGCAGGCGATGGCGTAATCGTCGCCGCCCTCCTTGCGCATGAGATCGTCGTTTTCGTACTGCACGGAATCGGTTTCCACCGAAACCTTCGCGGCGTATTTTTTGAAGTTTTCCGGCAGATTTTCCGACCAGAGCACCGTTAAATTGGGTTCCGCCGAGCTGCCGAGATTGTAAAGGGTGTGCAAAAAGCGGAAGGAATTTTTCGTAACCAGCGTTTCGCCGTTTTCTGCCATGCCGCCGATGCTTTCGGTAATCCACATGGGATCGCCGCCGAAAAGCTCGTTATATTCCGGCGTGCGCAGATGGCGCATGCCGCGCAGCTTGATGACGAAATGATCGACGATTTCCTGCACGCCGCTTTCCGATAAAACGCCGTTTTTCAAATCGCGCTCGGCGTAAATATCGAGGAAGGTGCTCACCCTGCCGAGGGACATCGCCGCGCCGTTTTGCTCCTTATTCGCCGCGAGATAGGCAAAATACACCCATTGCACCGCCTCGTTGAAGGTTTCCGCGGGGCGGGAAATATCGCGGTTGTACATCGCCGCCATCGCCTTGAGCTTTTCCAAAAATTCGATTTGTTCGTAAACCTCTTCGGACAGCTTGACGGTTTCCGCCGTCATCAGACCGAGAATAATTCCGTCCTTATCCTTTTTCTTTTCCTCGATGAGCCTGTCCACGCCGTACAGCGCGACGCGGCGATAGTCGCCGATGATGCGCCCTCTGCCGTACGCGTCGGGAAGCCCCGTGATGATGCCCGCGTGGCGGACCTTGCGCATATCCTCGCCGTACACGCGGAAAACGCCGTCGTTATGGGTGGTTCTGTAACGGAATTCGTCCTCCACCTTGTCGGACAGCTCGTATCCGTACGCCTTGCACGCCGAACGCGCCATGCGGATGCCGCCGAAGGGATTTACCCCGCGCACCAACGGCGCGCCCGTCTGACAGCCGACGACGAGCTCCAGCTTTTCGTCTATATAAGCGGCGGGATAGTTCAGCAGCGAGGATACCGTTTCGGTATCGATGCCGAGAACGCCGCCCTTTTCGCGTTCCTTTTTCAATAAATCGTTAAATTTTGCGTTCAACGCCGCAGTGCGCGCGGTGGGCGCGCACAAAAAGCGCCCGTCGCCGCGATAGGGCGTAAAATTCCGTTGAATAAAATCGCGCACGTCGATTTCCGTTTGCCATTTTCCGCTGTTAAAACCTTGCCATGCCTGCATATTTTTTTCTCCTTGTAAACAAAAAGGGCAGTTTTAATCTTCCGATTAAAACTGCCCAGACGGTCGGCATTTGCCGGCAAGCCCGCTCCACCGCGTAATCCCGCGTTTTCCGTCAGTTGCAAGCCGCCGTTATTCTTTACAATTTTATTTTACCCCGACGGCGCGTTTTTGTCAACGGTTTTTACATATATTATCGTTTATTTCTTTCGTACTCCGTTTTCACGATACTCGCAAGTTTTAAGGCGGCGACGCCCGTCAGCGCGAACAGCGCGCCGAAGGCGGCGAACAGCAGATTGAAAGCGAACTCCGCACGAAACGCCTGCACGAGCAGCAGCACGGCGTATATAAACCACAACCCCGCGGCGACATAATAGCTCCAACGCCGGCGGTACGCCGTTTGCAGTCCCAAAAAACCGACATAGCCCGAATACGCCGTAAACAAAGAAATTGCCCCCGCAATCAGAAATATCGTCATGTGTATATCTACGCCGTACAAAACGAATACCCTCTGTCCGTAGGCCCCGAATAACAAAACGAGATCGACGCCGAGCAGCACCGCGTAACGCACCGCTTTCTTTTTTACTTTTTCATAATGTTCGGCGGCAAATCCGCTTTCGTTTTCCCGTTCTGCTGACGACTCAAAGGAAATTACAGCGGCTTCTTCGAATACCGGCGGAGCATTTTCTTTTGATATAACAGGCGGCGCGTCCGTTTCCGATACGGTCTGCGTTATATCTGCTCCCGACTCAGCCTGCGGCAAATTCGTCATTACCGCTTTCGCTTCGTTGCCGACGGAAAAATAACAACCGAGATTGACGATTACGGAAACAACAAACACGAGTGGCACGACAGCGAACAGCAAATCCGCCAAGATGAGCGCCGCAGAAAGGAAGCACAACCCGAAAAAACCGGAGATGACGGCATATGTCAGATAGTAATTTCGTTTTTTGCTTATTTTATCCGTCGGCTTTTTCAAATCGCGAATCATTGTGATAAAAATCACGATTCCGACAATGATTGCCGCCGCGGCAAACAGAACGAAAGCGGGCATCATAAAAAAAGCAAATATTAAAAGAAAGAAAAACATCGACGCAATCGCGCTCGCTTTCTCTTCACCGATCATCGAATCAATATTAACATCCGCATAGAGCATATAAATATATAATCCGAAAAGCAGACAAATTGCCAAAAGTATCAACGCCGTTACGACGACGTTTGCAATCAGCCATTTTCTCCGCGATTCATCCCTCTTATTCATAAAATCTTTTCTCCAAAATTTCTTCAAGAACGCATTTTACTTTCAAAAGCGATACAAACAAAACGACGTTATCGTTTATTTCTTTCGTACTCCGTTTTCACGACGCTCGCGAGTTTTAAGGCGGCGACGCCCGTCAGCGCGAACAGCGCGCCGAAGGCGGCAAACAGCAGATTGAAGGCGAACTCCGCGCGAAACGCCTGCACGAGCAGCAGCACGGCGTATATAAACCACAACCCCGCTGCGACGTAATAGCTCCAACGCCGGCGATACGCCGTTTGCAGCCCGAAAAAATAGACCGCGCCAGAAACAAGGGTAAGAAGAGAAATCATACTCATGCAAAGCCCCGTAACGGGATGCACCCTCCATTCGCTCACCTCAAACACAACGTTGCTGTAAATCATACTGAGAAAGGCGATATTTACACCGAGCAGAACCGCGTATCGCACGGCGCGTTTTTTCAGATTCTTTTGATGCTCTTTTTTCAATTCGGCGTATTCCTCGCCTTCGCTTTGCGGCTCGAAGGAAATCACGGCGCGCCCGCCCTCGTCGCATGCGTTGTCCGTTCCGTCCGCCGCGCCTTCCCCGTATACGGACGGCGCTTGCGTTGCCGCCGCAAACGGCGGAATATCCTTTGCAACGTTCTGCGGCAGCGCCCTTTCCGCCTTGTCGGCGGAAAAATAACAGCCGAGATTGACGATTACGTAGGCGACGAGCAGGCACGCCGCGAGAATAAAATACCATTCCCGCATGACGACTGCCGCAACGATGACGCGAGCCGCGATGATCGCGGCGATAACGGCAAAAGCCATATATTGCGTTTTCCTTTTATTCACGCCGACCGCCGCGTTTTTCAAATCGCGGACGGACATTACAATACCGTAGATGAACACCGCGAGCACGCCTATGTAGATAGGCACCGTCATAAACGCCAAAATTAAAAAGAAAGTGAACACCGCCGCGGCAACGCCCGATTGTTCCTCATTCAACACTCCGAGCCACCCTGCCAATATCACGTATAAAAATGCGCCCAAAAACAGACAGACCGCCGCAACAAAAATCGCCGTCACCGAGATGTTCGCGATAAGCCATTTTTTCCAAGAAGATTTCCTTTCGTTTTGCATCCGCTTTCCCCCTTTTATCATTACAACGCGCCGGCTCCCCGATTTGTCCCGCAAAAAAATAAAAAAACACCGCGAAGAAATATTTTTTTCCTTCACGGCGTTAAAATGCCTTATAATCCCTTTGTCAGCTGCAGATATTCGTCGTAATTGACGAGCTTGTCGAAGGTCTTGCCGCCGTTGATTTCGATGATGCGGTTGGCTACGGTATTCATCAGCTCCCTGTCGTGCGAGGTAAACAGCATACAGCCTTTAAAGTTGCTCATGCCGTTGTTCAGCGCGGTGATCGCCTCCAGATCGAGGTGGTTGGTCGGCTCGTCGAAGATGAGGAAATTGCCGCCTTCCAGCATGGTTTTCGCCAGCATGCACCGCACCTTTTCGCCGCCGGAAAGCACCTTTACGCTCTTTTGCGTTTCCTCGCCGGAAAACAACATTCTGCCCAGCCAGCCGCGCACAAACTCCTCGTAATGATCGTAAGAATACTGCGAAAGCCAGTCCACGAGGTTCTCGTCGTGTCCTTCAAAATATTCCGCGTTGTTTTCGGGCAGGTAACCGAGCTTGATGGTGCCGCCCCATTTAAACGAGCCGGAATCGGGCTCTTCTTTGCCGCACAGAATATCGAAAAGCATGGTGATCGCGCGGCTGTTATCGCTGACGACGCCGATTTTTTCCTGCTTTTTCACGATGAAGGATAAATCCTCGAAATAGCCCTTTTTCGTCAGATTTTCCACGAAAAGAATGTCGTTTCCGATCTCCCGCTCGTACTTGAAATCGATATAGGGATACTTTCTTAAACTCGGCTGAATATCGTTCAAGGTGATTTTTTCCAGCTCCTTTTTACGGCTGGTCGCCTGACGCGATTTGGAGGCGTTCGCCGCAAACCGCGCGATAAAGTCCTGCAGCTCCTTGGCGCGCTGTTCCATCTTCTTGTTCTGTTCCTTCATCTGCCGCGCGATGAGCTGCGAAGTGTTGTACCAGAAATCGTAGTTACCGAAGAAAATGTTGATTTTGCCGAAGTCCACGTCGCAGATGTGCGTGCATACCTTATTTAAAAAATAACGGTTGTGCGACACGATGATGACGGTATTTTCAAAATTCAAAAGGTAATCTTCCAGCCAATTGACGGTTTTAATGTCGAGGTTGTTGGTGGGCTCGTCCAAAAGCAGCACGTCGGGATTGCCGAACAGCGCCTGCGCGAGCAGAATTTTCACCTTTTCGCGGGCGTCGAGTTCACCCATGGTCTTATAAAAATCGTCCTGCGGAATTTCGAGGTCGTTCAAAAGTTTTTCCGCCTCGCTTTCCGCCTCCCAGCCGCCGATTTCGGCAAATTCCGTTTCCAGCTCGGACGCCTTTACGCCGTCCTCGTCGGTAAAATCCGCCTTCGCGTAAAGCGCGTCCTTTTCGTCCATGATGTCCACCAAACGCTTGTGCCCCAGCATGACGGTGCGCAGCACCGTTTCGCCGTCGAACGCGTTCTGATTTTGCATGAGCACCGACAGCCGTTCGTTTTTGCCGAGCACCACCTCGCCCTTATTGGGTTCGAGCTCGCCGGAAAGCACCCGCAAAAAGGTGGATTTCCCCGCGCCGTTCGCGCCGATCACGCCGTAACAGTTGCCGTTTGTGAATTTGATATTCACGTCGTCGAATAATTTTCTGCTGCCGAATTGCAGCGATACGCCTACTACTTGTAACATGTTTTACTCCGCTTTGATTTCACAGCCTCTATTGTACTAAATTACGGCGCGTTTGACAATCTTTTACGGGGCGTTTGCGGCATTTTCCGCGATTTCGCGCAGTTTTTTCATCTTATTGGCTTTCAGCGCGGCGAGATATACGCACACAAACGGCAAAAGCGCGGCGCAGCAAAGCACGGCAAGATTTCCGAGCGCGTGCGTGACGAAATAGCCCGCCGCCACGCCGCCGCCGAAAAACGCGATCATCGCGGTAAATTTCCACCCTTCCGCCAGCTTGATCTTATCCCTTTCCGCAATGCCCAGATAAAGATAATGCGCGGCGCTCCGCAGATTGCCCGTGCAAAAGGACGTCGCCACCGGAAGATTTTCTATCTTCCGGAAAGTGGCGTACTGCACCGACGCGACGAAGGAAATGAGGGCGTTGGCGATCATGTTGCCCTCCTTCGTAACGGGAATAAACGCCGCGGCGACGAGCACCGCCGCCTCGATGGATAAAAGCAGAACGTAGTTCATGAGTTTCGCGCCGTTTTTGCGTTCCCGCGAGATGATGAACTCGCTGATCACCACCCCCGCGGCAAAGAGCACGATGGGCACGAGATATTTCAGCGCGGCGTAAAAACGCCCCTCGCAAAGACCTATGGTCAGCAAAATGATGTTGCCCGTCTGCGCGTTGGCGAACACGCCGTCCCGCGCGATGAAGGTGTACGCATCCAAAAACCCGCCGACGACGCTTAAAATCGCGCCGATTTCAAAGCGTTCGTACACGAGCGTCGATAAAAACTTTTTGCGCCGCGCGGCTTTTTTTTCTTCTTTATTCATAGTTTCTCCCTTATCGAAAAGACATTCACCCCCGCGCCGCATCCGCGATTTGCCGATAGCTTTTTATCAGCGTTTCCAAAGAAACGGCGCAGTTCGCCCCGCTGGGGCTGGGCAGGCAGACGCTTTCCTTTCCCGTAAACTTTTTATAATACGCCGCCGCGGTTTTGCCGGTGGTGAACACCGCGGCGATGCCCGCCTTTTCCGTGATGAGGGAAAAATCGTTCGCCTTGGCGCTGCGGATGGAACCGTCGGACGCGCCGACGATTTCGCAGCTTTCCAATACGTCCCAGAGCGCGACGCGGCTGCGCTTTAAAAAATCGATCTTTTCCTCGTGCGAGGCGGGAAACGCCTCCCCGAACGCGGCGGAAATCGCCTTCCAGAAACGGTTGCTTTTGTTGCCGTAATACATGCCGACCTTACGCGACACCGGCGAGGGCATGCTGCCCAGAACCAGCACGCGGCTATTTTCTTCGAAGATCGGCGGCAGGGTGTGGGTGACTTTTTCTCTTTCCATTGTTTTTTTCCGTTTTTATAAATGAATTTCGTTAAAACGCTTTACTTTGCAACGCGCGGGTGGTATGATAACGCCGTAAAATATTTAACGTTTGTTTTTTAATCGTTCGGAGATTTCGTCATGAGCAAAACGTCGACGGTTTTAACTTCCGGCACGCCGTGGAAAGTGTTGTTGAAATACAACCTTCCGCTGCTCGGAAGCGCCGTTTTTCAACAAATTTACACCATTGCGGACACGGTGATCGCGGGCAAATTCGCCGGCGAAAGCGCGCTCGCGGCGGTGGGAGCGTCGCTCTCCATCGTAAGCATTTTCATGGCGGTGGCGCTGGGCGCCAACGCCGGCTGCGCGGTTATGGTCGCGCGATATTTCGGCGCGAACGATAAAAAGAAAACCCTTTCCGCCGTACTTTCCTCCGCAATCGGCTTTTTCGCGCTGGGCATCGTTCTCCTTATCGCGGGCATCTTCACCAGCGGGCCGCTGCTCCGCCTGCTCGGCACGCCGGAATCGGTGATGGAAGAAAGCGTGCTGTATCTCAACGTGTATATCGCGGGGTTTCCCTCGCTGATCATGTACAACCTCGCCACCGGCATTTACAGCGCGCTCGGCGACTCGAAAACGCCGTTTTTCTTTCTCGTGGGCTCCTCTCTCGGCAATATCCTGCTCGATTACATATTCACCGCCACCCTCGGCTGGGGCGTTGCGGGCGTGGCGTGGGCGACCTTCGTCACCCAGACGGCGGCGTGCCTGCTGACCATCGTATTCTTGGCGTTCCGCCTGAAAAAAATCCACGCGGAAGCAAAATCCGAAGCGGCGGAGCAGGAAACCGACCGCCCGACGAACCCCGCGTTTTCCTTCGCGTTGCTCGGCGCGATTTTTCTTGCGGCGCTGCCCGTCATCTTGCAAAACAGCTTTATTTCCGTGGGCAATTTATTCATTCAGCGCATCGTAAATTCCTACGGGGAATCCGCCTTGGCGGGCTATACCGCGGGTTCTAAAATCATTATTTTCTGCTGTACGTGTTTCAATACGCTGGGCACGGGGCTTACGAATTACTCCTCCCAAAACCTCGGCGCGGGGGAAATCAAGCGCATCCGTCAGGGTTTTTGGTGCGGCATGGCGATTTCCGCAATCGTCGCGCTCGCGCTGTTCGCCGCCGTGTTCACCTTCAGCGAGACTTTCGTGCGGCTGTTTTTGGACGACGCTTCCAGCGAAGCGACGCTGCGGTACGGCATGAATTATATCCGCATCGTTTCCCCCTTCTTTGTGCTGGTGACGGTAAAAATTTCGGCGGACTGCGTCGTGCGCGGCTGCGGCGGCAACTTCGGCTTTATGGTGAGCACGTTTACCGACTTACTGCTCCGCGTGGCGTTTTCCTTTATCCTTTCCCCCGCCGTCGGGCTTTCTTCCGTTTTCTGGGGCTGGGATATCGGCTGGAGCGCGGGTACCGTGATCGCGCTGATCTTCTATTGCAATATTCCCGCCTTGAAACGGCTAAGGAAAAACAAAGCCGCCGCGTAACGGGCGCAGCTGCCTTTCGGCGCGCCGCGCGAAGGTTTACGCCTATAATGCGATTTATTTAAAAAGCACCGCCCCCGCGGCAGGATACGCACCCGAAAGATTTAATCGGACGCTCGTTGCCGCGGGGGCGGATTTTTCAGCGATCGGTTTAATAATTGGTTTCTTTAATTTTGAAATACGCCTGCGGGTGCGCGCATACGGGGCAAACCTGCGGCGCGTTTTTGCCGATGTGCAGATGTCCGCAGTTGGCGCATTCCCAAACGGTGTCTGCCTTGCGGGCAAACACGATGCCTTCCTTGATGTTGGCGAGCAGCTTATTAAAACGCTCCTCGTGCGCCTTTTCGATGGCGGCAACGCCGCGGAAGGTGCGCGCGATTTCCGTAAAGCCCTCTTCTTCGGCAACATCCGCAAAACCGTCGTACATCTCCGCCCATTCGTAATGTTCGCCGGTAGCCGCGTCCTCCAAGTTGTCCGCCGTGGAGCCGATGCCGTTTTTGATCAGTTTATACCAAAGTTTCGCGTGTTCCTTTTCGTTGTTCGCCGTATCTTCAAAGATTTTGGCAATCTGCTCGTACCCTTCCTTTTTCGCCTTGGACGCGTAATACGTGTACTTATTTCTCGCCTGCGACTCGCCGGAAAAGGCAACCCAAAGGTTCGCTTCCGTTCTGCTTCCTCTTAAATCCATATCGATTTCCTCCGTCTGATTATAGTCTTATTTTACCATAATTATCCTCTCTTTACAATAGGTTTTAAAAAATAAATGCGGAAAACTACAAAAAGTTTTCCGCATTTTTTTATACGCTGAACAATAAATCGGAATACGTGGGGAAACGCCAGTATTTTTTTGCCGTGATCGCCTCCGCGCCGTCCGCCGCCGCGCGCAGCTTATCCATGCACGGAATGATCTTTTTGCGGCAGAAATGCGCCAGACTTTCGTAATCGGCGAAATTTTTCCCCTCCGCCAAAAGCCCGACGAGCTCGTCGGAAAAACGCTTGACGTCGTCGCCGAAACGCGCGAGCTGTTCTAAAATCGATTGCTCGCTTTCGGTGCTGATCGCCGCGCTGACGCCGCGCTTGGCAAGCACCTCGCCCGCCAGAACCGCGGAATATTCCGCCACGGCGGGGTAAATTTCCTTCATCGCCATATCGCTCATGCAAGCCGCCTCGATGAGCACGCTCTTCGCGTAGTTTTCCAGCATGATGTCGGTGCGGCTTTCCACTTCCGCCGCGCTCAGCACGCCGTGCTTTGCGAAAAGCTCGATATTTTTCTGTTTTTTGAAGTAAGGCAGCGCTTCGTCGGAGGACGCGAGATTCAAAAGCCCGCGCCGTTTTGCCTCCTTCACCCATTCGCCGCAATAGTTGTTGCCGTTGAAGATGATGCGCTTGTGCTCGCGTATCGTTTTCGCCACGAGCTCATTGAGCGCCTTCATGAAGTCGGGCGCGCTTTCCAGAATTTCGGCAAACTGCTCCAGCTCCTCCGCGACGATGGTGTTCATGATGAAGTTCGCGCCCGATACCGAAAAGGACGAGCCGAGCATTCTGAACTCGAATTTATTCCCCGTGAACGCCAGCGGCGAAGTTCTGTTCCTGTCGGTGGAATCCATCGGGAAATCGGGCAGGGAATCGACGCCGAGTTTCATCACCCGCTTTTCCGCGGCGGCGGGGTTGACGCCCTTATCGATGGCGTCGATGATCGCGCCGAGCTCCTCGCCGATATACATGGATACGATGGCGGGCGGCGCCTCGCTCGCCCCCAGACGGGTGTCGTTGCTCGCGGTGGCGACGGAAACGCGGAGTAAATCCTGATATTCGTCCACCGCCTTGATGACCGCCGTAAAGAACAGCAGGAACTGCGCGTTTTCGTAGGGGGAGTTCCCCGGTTCGAGCAGGTTTACGCCGCCGTCGGTGGTGAGCGACCAATTGTTATGCTTGCCGCTGCCGTTTACGCCGGCAAAGGGCTTTTCGTGGAGCAGGCAGGCGAGGTTGTGCTTCCCCGCGATTTTTTTCATCAGCTCCATGGTGATCTGATTGTGATCCGCCGCGACGTTCGCCGAGGTGAACACCGGCGCAAGCTCGTGCTGGCTGGGCGCCGCCTCGTTGTGCTCGGTTTTCGCGTAGATGCCGAGTTTCCAAAGCTCCTCGTCGAGCTCCTGCATAAAGGCGAGCACGCGCGGGCGCAGAGTGCCGAAATAATGGTCCTCCAGCTCCTGCCCCTTGGGCGGTTTCGCGCCGAAAAGCGTTCTGCCGGTGAGCTTTAAGTCCTCTCTTTGTTCATAGAGGGCTTTATCGATTAAAAAGTATTCCTGTTCCGGCCCGACGGTGGGCGAAACGCGCTTTACGTCCTTATTGCCGAACAGCCTTAAAATGCGCAGAGCCTGCTTGTTGAGCGCCTCCATGGAGCGCAGAAGGGGCGTTTTTTTATCGAGCGCAAACCCGCTGTACGAGCAAAACGCCGTGGGAATACAAAGCGTGCCGTCCTTGATAAAGGCGTAGGAAGTGGGATCCCACGCGGTGTAGCCGCGCGCCTCGAAGGTTGCGCGGAGCCCGCCCGAGGGAAAGCTGGACGCGTCCGGCTCGCCCTTGATAAGCTCCTTGCCGGAAAATTCCATGATAATGTCCCCTTCCCCCTTGACGGAAAGAAAGGAATCGTGCTTTTCGGCGGTGATGCCCGTCATCGGCTGAAACCAATGGGTGTAATGCGTGGCGCCCTTGTCGATCGCCCAATCCTTCATGGCGTTTGCCACCACCATGGCGACGTGCGGCTCGAGGGGCGTGCCCTCGTCTATCGTGTGGCGCATCGCCCGATAGGTTTCCTTGGGCAGACGGCTGCGCATTACTTCGTCGTTAAATACGTTTTCCGCGAATATTTCGGGAATTTTCATCGTGTATCTCCTGCGTTTCGTTTCCTAAAAAGTATACTAAAAAGAAAGTGCTTTGTCAAATTACCGCTCGTTTAAAGCGAGTTTTTCCGCCAGAATGCCCGCCGCATAAGCGCAAAGCTCCGCGCAGGGGCGTTTTTTATAGTATTCGCCGGTGCGGGCGGCGGGAACGGGCGGCTCGGCGCCGCCTACGCCCAAAAGCTCGCGGCAGACGATGCTGCCGTTATCGCGGCGGAACCGTTCGGCAAGCTCCTGCACCTCGGCGTAAAGGCGTTTTTTGCCCTCCGCGTCCTTGGGATCGGAATAGCCGCGGAGCGCGCCCAGCACGAAAAACATGCCGGAAACCGTGCCGCAGACTTCGCGCAGTCTGCCCATGCCGCCGCCGAACGAGGAAACGCATTTCAATATCGTCTGCTCGTCCATGCCGAGGGCGTCGGAAAACGCCAGCGCGACCGATTGCGCGCAGTTATAGCCTTGTTTGAAATAATCTCTCGCCAAATCTTCTCTGTTCATAGAAACAGTATACTACAAAACCGATAAATAAGTAAAGCGGATTATTCGCTAATCCCAACAAAAAAATTCTTCTATCGCGGTAATCGCTTCCGTGCCGAGCGCGACGCCGAGGGCAAAGCCCAAAGTTTTACCGCGCAGCATGAGATATTCGTAAAGACTTTCCGTCGCAGTAAAAGCATCGGTGATAATTTTCTGCTGCGCTTGCGTCAACAGCGGAAAAACTTCCTCGCTCATGCGTTTCCTCGCGGCGTTGTCCTCTTTATCCCGCGCAATTTCCACGGGATCGGTATCGTTGCGCAAATGAATTTCCAACGTTTCCAAAACGCGCACCAACTTGCCTAAATAATCCATTATCGTACCTCCGAGTTTTTATAATTTTATTATATATACACTTTGGTATAAAGTCAAGCGATTTTACAATAAAGTGTATATACTAAACATATGGACAAATTCCCTAAAATCTTACAAGATTTAATCAATGAAAAGCAAATAACGGTCAAGCAATTACAAGAACACCTGAACTTATCCAACGTATCGCAGATATATATGTGGTTACGCGGCAAAAAAGGCATCAATCTTGACCATGCAATCGCATTAGCGAATTATTTTGATTGTTCGCTTGATTATTTGATGGGCAAAAAAGAATTTGACGATGAAAATTTGCAATTCAAACCATGTCCGCCATTCGGGGAGCAATTAAAAAAAGTATTAAAGGAAAAAAATGTTTCGCAATACAAATTAACGCGTGAAACGAATTTTAAAGGCGGTCATATATATAAATGGATGATATGTAAATCAACTCCGCAAATGACAAGCGTTATTGCCCTTGCGGATTATTTGCACGTTACCATCGATTATCTCGTCGGCAGAGAACTATAAATAATGTTAATATGAGCCACTTTGGAAATAATTTAAAAACGCTTATGAGCGAAAGCGACACAAGTATCTATACATTACAAACGTATTTGCAAATGAAAAGCAACTCGTCTATCTATAAATGGTTGCGAGGGCAAACGGGGATCAGGTTAGACACCGCCATAAAATTAGCTGATTTTTTTGCGTGTTCTCTGGATTTTTTAATGTTGGGCAAAGACGAAAATGGCAAAGCGACATTTAAACCTTGCCCTCCGTTTCACTTTCAATTAAAAAAAGTTATGGACGAAAAAGGCGTAACACAATATCAACTTGCAAAAGACAGTAATATAAAAAGCGGACATTTGTATCAATGGTTACATACCGACAGAGTACCGCAAATGAACAGCGTTATAACGCTTGCGGATTATTTGCACGTTACCATCGATTATCTCGTCGGCAGGGAATAAAACAAAATGCCCCCGCTCCGATTTCGGAGCGGGGGCGCGTTTTATTTAAACGATGCTTTCAATGTGTTTTGCCAACGCAGTTGCGGCGGCGCGGTTATCCGCCACGCGCGGGTGGTTTGCCGCCGAAATCGGCAGTTTCACCACGGTTACGTTTCCGGCGGTAAATTCCTTTGCCACGCTTTTCATTGCGGATATGTTATCCGTAATCATCATTCCGCCCGCAAGCACGATTTTCGTTTCGCTGCCGTACTTTTCGAACAGGTTTTCGCAAAAAGCCTTCATTTCCTTTTTATAAAGCGTTTCGTTGCGCTGATACCAATAATCGTTCGTGCCGATGTTGACGATGACGACGTCCGGCACGTATAAATCGAAATCCCACGCGGGATTGCCCGCACCCGTCGCCAGAAAATCCGTTTCCGAAAGATAGGTTTTATTCCAATTGTTTTTCAAAATAAAGGGATTGCCCCACGCCGAATATATGCCGATGCCCGTGCGCGCCATTACGTTGAGTTCCGCGTTCACCTTTTCCGCGGCAAGCCACGCGTACGTCATGCAGCCGTTTTGTATTTTATCGGCGGAATCGTCAGGTTCTTCCGCCGTGGTGCGCATGTTCTTGTGCCCCACGGTGATAGAATCGCCGTAAACTTCCAGCTTGAGCGCCCTGTCCTTCGGGCGGTTGAGAAAATAACCGTCCGTTTCCAAGGAGACGAACCCGAGCGACGTCGTAAACGGTTCGGTGAGTTTGCACACGCGTATCGTATGCGCCCCCTCCTCCAAATTTTCCGCAAGCACGTACGTTGCCGTCGCCTTGTTCTTCGTTAAATCGACGATCTTCGCCGTGGGCGAAGTTTCTCCGTCCACGAGCACGCAGACCTGCGGGGTTTTGTTGCCCGCCGCGACGATGCGCGCGGAAAAACGCGTACCGTAAAAGCCCGCCTCGAACCCGCTCGCCGTATTGTAGCAATTGACCGCGCCCGCCGCCGTGAACGTACGCCCCAGCCATTTTACCGTGGGTTCGTCGCCGTCGAGCGTTTCGTAGCTTGCGGGATTTACAAACACCTCGCACGTTGCGGAAAGTTTATCCTTGCTTTCGTTTTTTGCGACGGCGTTGACCGTAACCGTCGCGCTGCCAAGCACAATTCCGGTGATCACCCCGCTTTCCGACACGGAAACGACGCTCGGCGCGGAGGAAACGTACGTCGCGTTTTCGGCGTTGGTAAGCGTAATGCTCGTCTGCGCGCTCGCTCCCGCGCCCACGGCGTAATCCGCGCTATCGAACGCAACGGAATACGTCGGCTCCTCCGGTTCGGGAGTATCGGGGGTATCGGGAGTATCCGGAGTATCGGGCTGTTCCGTAGACGGCGGATCGCTCGGCGTCGTACCGTCGGGCGGCGGATTCCTTCCCGCGCAGCCCGTCAAAAACAATATTGCGGAAAGAAAAATCAGTAACCATTTTTTCATCGTCTTTCTCCTTTCTTTTCCTTATGTTGATTATAACACGCAAAAATGAAAGGTTCAATGACCGAGCGTTGCGCATAGTTGTTAAACGGTTGCTTTATCAAAACCGCAAAACGCGAAAACAAAAACGGCGGCGAACAAAATTGTTCGCCGCCGCGGCTTTATTTATTTTTTCAGATAACGGCAGATTTCAAAGCCGGCGACGGCGCCCTGCCCCACGGCTTTCGCCACCTGCAAAAGCCCGCCGGTGCAATCGCCCGCCGCAAACAGCGCGGGCACGTTGGTTTCGCACCGCGCGTTGACCTTGACGGCGTTATTTTCCGTTTCGATGCCGAGCATCTTCGCAAAATCGCCGGAGGAAGCCACCCCTTCCGCAATAAACATCGCGGAAAGCGGAAGTTTTTCGCCGTTCGCAAGCGTTACGCCCTCTAACCGCTCGCCGCCGTAAAGTCCGCCGAGCTTTTCGCCGTTCGCAAACGCCGCGCCGTCAGGAACGGGTCTGCCGTCGGTAAACAGCGTAACGTCGCAACCGATGCCCGCAAGGTATTTCGCCTCGCTCGCCGCGTATTCGCCCGCGCCGTAAACGCCCACCTTTTTCCTGCGGTAAAAGAACCCGTCGCACACGGCGCACCAGCTCACGCCCTTGCCGCCGAAGGCGTCCAGCCCCTCGAGCTTGGGCTTGTTGCGGGCAACGCCCGTCGCAAGCAGCACCGCCTTTGCGGCGTATTCCTCCTCCGCCGTTTTCAACAGAAAGCCGTTTTCGGCAAAGGTGATTTCCACCACCTGACGGTAGACAACGTGCGCGCCCACCGCCTCCGCCTGTTTTAATCCGCGCTCGAAAAGCTCCCTGCCGCCGATTTCGCCGCCGGCATAATAGTTTGCGATTTTTTCCGCGCGGTAAAGCGAGCCGCCCTTTTCGCCGACGAGCAAGGTTTTATACCCGCCCATCGCCGTGTAAATGGCGGCGCTGGTCGCGGCGGGGCCCAGCCCCACCGCGACGACGTCGTACTCCTTCATTAAAAATCTACTTTATCCCCGTAATAAATCGCGGTGAAAAGCTGTTCCATCTGCGCCGGCGTGATGGAGCGCGGGTTGCTGCCCGTGCACGCGTCGCCGACGGCGTTCGCCGCGATGGCGCCCACCTTTTCCTTGAATTCCTTTTCGTCGATGCCGAATTCCTTCAAGGTCTTGGGAATGGAAAGCTGCTTGTTGTAATCGTCGATCTTCGCGCAGAGGGCGAGCATCAGTTCTTCGTCGTTTTTGCCTTCCAGACCGACAAAGCGGGCGATATCGCCGTATCTCTTGAGCGCGGTTGCGTCTTTCGCGTTATACTGGATCACGTACGGCAGATAAATCGCGTTGGCGCAGCCGTGGGGAATGTGCCCCGTGGAGAACGCCGCGCCCGTTTTGTGCGCCATGGAGTGCACGATGCCGAGCAGCGCGTTGGAGAACGCCATACCCGCGAGACACTGCGCGTAGTGCATCTGTTCGCGCGCGTCCATGCAGCCTTTGTAGGACGCGGGCAGATACTCGAATACCATCTGAATGGCTCTCAGTGCCAAAGGATCGGTAAACGGACCGTTGAGCGTGGAAACGTACGCCTCGATCGCGTGCGTCAGCGCGTCCATGCCGGTGTGCGCCACGAGTTTGGCGGGCATGGTTTCCGCGAGCAGCGGATCGACGACGGCGACGTCCGGCGTGATGTTGAAGTCCGCCAGAGGATATTTGATGCCCTTCGCATAGTCGGTGATGACCGAGAACGCCGTAACTTCCGTAGCCGTGCCGGAGGTGGAGGGAATCGCGAGGAATTTCGCTTTCTGTCTGAGTTCCGGAAAATTAAAAGGAATGCAGAGCGCCTCGAAGGTGGTATCGGGATATTCGTAGAACGCCCACATCGCTTTCGCCGCGTCGATGGGCGAGCCGCCGCCCATGGAAATGATCCAGTCGGGCTGGAACTTCCGCATCGCTTCCGCGCCGCGCATAACCGTTTCCACCGACGGATCGGGTTCCACGTTTTCAAACAACTCCACTTCGAATTTCGCCTCTTTCAACGCGTTGACCGCCTTGTCGAGGAAGCCGAAGCGCTTCATCGAGCCGCCGCCCACGACGATGATCGCCCGTTTGCCCTTGAGGTTTTTCAAAACGTCCTCCATGCAGCCTTTTCCGAAGTACAAATCTCTCGGTAAAGTAAATCTTGCCATTGTTTCTTTCTCCTTTTAAAAAATATTTTTTATATCGCGCTTAACGCGTCAATACCCGTTTAATCGTAGAAAACTTCTACATTTTTGCCCATTTTTACCAGATTTTTCGAAAGCGTTTCCACTAATTTCAATTTCATGGTGATGTCGATGGGCAGCCCCTGATGGGCTTTGTTGATGCTCTGCCCCACGTAAAAGGTGATGTCGCTCGCCTCTTCGAACAATAGTTCCGCAAGCAGGCTCGCGCCGTCCTTTTTGGTGAAAAATTTGGGCGATAAATCGCTTACCGAAAGGTATTTTTCGGAATATTCCAGTAATTTTCGCATAGTGAGCACGCCTTCGGTGGTGAGGTCTATCCCCTCGATATACCCGATGGGAGGCACGTCCTTGTCGGGAAAGTCGAAACTCGCCTGCACGCTCTTGCCGAGATGCCGCGCCACGATCTGCGAGCTCGTCCCCCCGCACACGACCTTTTTACCTTCCCCGCTCAAAAAACGGGAAATATAAAAATCGTCCCTGCTTTTATCGACGGGCGGCCCGATCATCAGGCTGACGTTCAGCGATTTTCTCACCTTTACCGCGAGCACGGTGGTATCGTCTCCGGGGCTGTCGAGATACAAATCGTTGCACGCCGCCGCAAGCAGCCACGCCACGCAGCGGGCGCTCATTTCCGGCTTGATCGCGCCGTTGAGATAGTCGATCACGTCCGTCCTCTGCCAGCCGAAATTCATCGTCATGCCGATGCCCGCGTGGATCACGCCGTCGCTCATGGTAACGATGACGTCGCCCTCCTCGAGCGCGAGTTCCGTTTTATATACCTTTTTGCCGCACACGAGCATTTCTTCCCGCAAAAAGTCGCCGCAAACGCCGTTATGGCAGTAAATGGCGGCGGGGTTGTCGAATTCCAGAAGATAGCCCTTGCCGTCGTCGGATATATGGATGACCGTAAAGGTGGAATACGCCACCCCGCGCACCTTGCACACGGGCAGGCTTTGCAGAATGGTTTCCACGCAGTCGGAAATGGAAATGTTTTCGCTCACCATCGTGCAGAGGATCTTGCTCGTGAGGGTGGAAAGGATATTCGCCTTCACACCGCTCCCCAAGCCGTCCGCCAGCACGAGGGTGGTATATTCGCCGTTGCGGCGGATTTCCACCTTGTCGCCGCAGAGTTCTTCGTTCTTTTTATTGAGCGACGTATAGCCGCTTTCCAGCCGCAGAGGCATCTATTTTTCCTCCGCGCCGCCCTCTTGCAGGGTTTTTTTGAGTTTTAACAGCGCCACCTTGGTTTCCGCCGTCGTTTCGCCGAGGAGCGAGGCGATTTCCTGCGCCACGCGCATCTGCTTTTTGATGACCTCGTCGGTGGTAGACAGCGTTTCCAGCTTGACGGCGTTCAGCTTTTCGTCGTAATCCGCTTCCTCGGTGATGTCCTTCATCACGCCGTAAAGCACCTTCTGCTTTTTAAGCAGAATGACGGAAAGCTCTATGGTTTTGCCGGTTTTTTCGATTTTAATGCGCTTATTGTGGACGTTTTTGCCCTCTTCCTGTGCCAGAACGAATTCCGTGGGATTGATAAAATCGAAGGCGGCGCGCCCCTTCACGTCCTTTTCGGAGATGCCGAAAATTTCCTTTGCTTTCTGGTTGATTTCCGTAATGTTGAACTCGTTGTCGAGCAGAATGATGCCGTTGGGGCTGCTTTGTATGATTTCGTAGGACATCGACTCCGCCCGCTCGCGCATGTAGGGCAGGCACATATCGAGTTCCGCGTAGCCGTTCGCCACCGCGCACGCCTTTTCGCGGCAGCTGTTGTAGCCGCACGCGCCGCAGTTGAGCTCGTCCTTTTTTTCCGTTTTGCCAGTGCGCGCCAGAATTTCCGCGATTTCCCGTTCGGAAGGAATTCTGTCGTTGGGGCGGATGCGCGCGTATTCGTGCGCAAAATCCACCCCCGCGGGCGCCGCCGCAACGGCGGAAAGCCCGCCTTCGATATCCTTGTTGGTATATTTGCGGATCGCCGCGTTCGCCTTGACGGCGCTGCCCTTTTTAATCAAACTGCACGGACCGTTGACGCAGGCGTATTCGCAGGAATTGAGTTCCAAAAACATTCCCGAAAGGGAATCGATGTTTTCCAGCACTTCGCGGCACTTGTCCGCGCCGTCGACGGCGACGTACTCGTAACCGTCCACGTATTTATCGAAGGATTTTATGATGCCGCGGCTGATGGGATAATACTTCGCGCGGTTCACGCCGCCGCTTTCCGCGCTTTTCAGCCGCGCGATGTTCGCAAGCTCGACGCCGTTTTCCGAAAACAGCGTTTTTAAGTCCTCAAAGGTGAGCACGCCGTCCACGACGCCGCTCTCGTTCCCCTCCCGCTTTTTCGCAATGCAGGGACCGATGAACACAACCTTTTCCGCGCCCGCGGCTTTGAGCATTTTCGCGTGCGCCACCATCGGGCTGTCTACCGGCGCGAGGTATTTGAGCGCGTCGGGATAATACATCTGAATCATGCGGTCGACCGCGGGGCACGCCGAGGTGATCAGGTTTTTATATTTTCCCATTTTGAGCAGTTTTTCGTATTCCGCCGTCACCATGCGCGCGCCTGTCGCCGTTTCCTCCGCGTCGGCAAACCCCAGCTTGCCGAGGGCGATCTTCATGACGGAAAACTCCTCCGTTTCAAAGCTGGAAACGAAGGACGGCGCGACGGACGCGACGACGCGCGAGGAGGAAAGCAAACGCTTCACCTCGTCGAGCTCGGTGTGCACGCGCTTTGCGTTCTGCGGGCACACCTCCGTGCATTTGCCGCAGAGAATGCAGCGGCTTTCTATGATGCGCGCCTGATGATTAACCACCTCGATGGCCTTCACGGGACAAAAGCGCAAACATTTATAGCAATCGCGGCATTCGGCGTTTTTAAATTCCAGATAAGAAGTCATCTAAGTTCACCCGATCAGTCCGACCACGATTTCGTTGAAAAATTCCTCCGCGTTCTCCGGCTTGACGGCATAATAATCGCCGTCCACCGTCACGCTTACGCCGTCCTCGTTGCAGCGCCCCACGCAAAAGGTGCCGCCGAGCTCCACTTCGGCTTTGACGTTGTTCTTTTTGATGAGTTCCTGAAAGGTTTCCACCACTTCCCGCGCGCCTTTGATGTGGCAGGAGCTGCCGATGCATACCGTTACTTTTACCATTTGTTTATCCCCGTATTTTTCCGTTTTTATGCCTGAAATTATTTTTCCGATATTTCCTTAAGCTGTTTGGACAGCACCGCCAGCGACGACGCCATGTTTTCGTTTTTCACCACGATGTTGTCGGGCACCGTGATATACGTCGGCGAAAAATTCCAGATCGCGCGGATTCCCGCCGCGATGAGCTTGTCCGCCGTTTCCTGCGCGTATTCCTTCGGCAGCGTGATGATGCCGATTTTCACCCCCAGCCTTCCGATGAGGTTTGCCATTTTATCGACGGAAAACACCTGCTTCCCCGCGACCTTCGCGCCGACGAGGACGGGATTGACGTCGAACCCCGCGACGATTTTAAACCCGTATTCTTCAAACCCGTTGTACGCCATGAGCGCCGTGCCGAGATGCCCCACGCCCACCAGAACGGCATCGTTGGTGTCGGCGCCGAGATAGTTTTCCAAAACAGCGATCAGTTCCCTTTTGAGATAGCCGACCTTCGGTTTGCCCGCGTCGCAAATGCTCGCCAGATCCTTTCGCACCTGCACTTCGCCCAGCCCCAAACGGTTGGCGAGCGCCGTGGCGGAAACGTATTCCGAAGTATCGCCCGCGGATTTTAAACAATTCAGATAAATGGGCAGCCGCTGCAACGTGGCTTTCGAGATCACCGTAGTCATCGCTTTCTCCTTTACGTTATATTTTAGCATACATTTGCCGCCTTGTAAAGGGGGTTTTTAAAAGTTTTGATATAAAATTATCGATAAAATTTTACCGAAACGCCGTACGAAAGCGATATTGCGGAAAAACGCCCCGAAAACCCGCATTTTCTGCGTTTTTTCGGGGCGTAAAAATTATTCGTTTTCCTCCGCGGACACGGTTTCTTCCGCGGGCGCGGCGTCCTCCGCCGCGGGTTCTTCCATCAGCGCGATGGATTTGTTTTTCTTTCTCAGCTTGATATTCGCGCCCATCGTGTCGGTGATTTCCGTGATGGTGACGAAGGCGTTGGGATCGGTAGCTTCCACGATGGATTTCAGCCGCGCGATTTCAAAGCGGTTGACCACCACGTAAACGACCTTTTTGCACTGGTCGGAATAATAGCCCTTCGCGTCGAAAATCGTGATCCCCCGCCCGAAATAGCCGCTGATGCTCTTGAGCATCTCGTCGGGCGCTTCGGTGATGATCATGACGGCTTTTCCCTTGTCCAGACCGTCGACGATGAAGTCCACTGCTTTCAGCCCCACGCCGTAGGAAATGACGGAATAAAGCGGCAGTTCCCAAGAGGAGAACGCGATACCGCTCGCCACGTACAAGATGACGTTGAAGATCATCACGAAGGTGCCCACCGTCAGATTGAGCTTTTTGGCGAACACGAGGGAAAGCACTTCCACGCCGTCGATCGCCCCGCCGAAACGGATGGTCAGCCCGCTGCCGATGCCGGAAATGAGCCCGCCGAAAAGGGCGCAAAGCAGCAAATCTGTGCCCGCGATGGGCGAGGAGGGAACTTCCGCCGTCAGCGACGGAAAGATCATCTGAAAGATAAAGGAAAAGAGCGAGTACATGGCGATCGCCCAAAGGGAACGCACCAGCATCTGCCAGCCGAGCTTTTTATAGGCGAAGATGTACACGGGAAAGTTCAGAATGAGCAGCCACACGCTCAGAGAAAGCGCGAAGTGCGACAAAAAGAGCGACGTGCCGGAAAACCCGCTGTCCAGTAAGCTTGCGGGGAGCAGAAAGAGCGTAACGCCGAAGGCGTTGACAGCGCCCGCGCACGTCAGCGCCGCGTAACGCAATATCGTTTGGTATACCGTTTTTCTTTTCATTTTTTCTCCTTACGCGTTCAAAAATTCGTTTATTTTTTCGGCGGGAACGGCGTAGCCTTCCACAAACTCCCCCGTTTCCTCCAAGGTGCCGCCGGCGTAATTGATGCCGACGATCTTCAAATTTTCGTCCACCAGCATGCCGCCGCTCGATCCGCCGTGGATCACCGCGGTATGGCAGACGACGGGATAGCTCACGTGACTTGCGGAGTGCTCCTCGGTAAGCTCGATTTTCGCGTAGCGCTGAATTTTTCCGAGCGTTACCGCGTTGAACTGCCCGTCGGGCGAACCGACTGCCGCCACCAGCGTTCTCGGCTCGGCGTTCTTTTCGGCGATTTCCAGCGCCGCCAACGGCGCGCCGTACTCCGCGGTATCGGCAAAGCAAATGAAGGAAACGACGGCGAGATCGTCCTTCGGGGAAGTATTTTCCACCCATCCGTCGTAAACGTTGCCGTAACAGTCGAACACGTAAAGCGCGCACTGCCCGTAAACGGGATCGGCTTCGACGACGTGATTGTTCGTCAGCGCGTAATATCTGTTCCCTTCGGTTTTGCAAATCGCGCCGCTGCCGATAAAGGTCGCGCCGTATTCTTCCGTGCCGTATTCCGCGATGATTTTCACCGCGGCTTTCACCGCCGTTTCGCTGATTTCGTTGACAAACGAAGAATCGTCCACGTATCCGATGGCGCAGGCGCTTAAGCTAAGCGCCAACGCGAGCGCGGTGACGATTGCAATAATCTTCTTTCTCATCCATCCTCCCCGCCGAACAGGCGTTATACTTGCGTTACGAGTATTTCCGCGTTCCCGCAAATCCGATACTCGCCGTAACCCGCGGGCACGAAAAAGGTGTCGCCCCGTTTCGCCGCCGCGCCGTCGATTTTTCCTTCGCCGTCCACAAAGGTGACGGCGTTGAAACTCTTTTGATTTGCCGAAAGCGTTTTTTCGCCGGAAACGCGGTATTTCGCCACGGTGAAATACTCGCATTTGCCGATCAGCTTGCCGCCGTCGACGTCCTCGTTCAGCGGTTCGTTTACGAATTTATGCAAATTCGTAACCTTTTTCGCCTTTTCCACGTGCAGTTCCCGCCCCTTGCCGGAGGCATCCTTTCTGTCGTAATCGTACACGCGGTAGGTGAGATTGCTGTTTTGCTGAATTTCCGCGATCACGCAGCCCTTGCCGATGGCATGCACCGTACCCGACGCGATGAAATAATGCTCGCCCTTTTTCACGGGATAGAAATTGAGCAAATCGAGCACGGTGTTTTCCGCTATCGCCTTGCCGAATTCCTCCGCGGAAACGTCCTTTTTAAAGCCGAGATAGATGCCCGCGCCCGCTTCCGCTTCCACGATGTACCACATTTCCGTTTTGCCGAACTGCCCTTCGTTTTTCAGGGCGTAATCGTCGGAAGGGTGCACCTGCACGGAGAGATTATCCGCCGAATCGATGAATTTGATCAGCACGGGGAAAAAGGGGAATCTTTCCGCGTTCTCCCCCCAATCGGATTTTTGCGCCGCTTCGGCGAGCGTTCTGCCGTCCGCAAGGCGGCTCGGTCCGGCGGGGTGAAAGGAAAGCTCCCAGCTTTCCGCGATGCACGCTTTATCGGTGGTTTTGCCGTACGCCTTCAGTTTGTTGCCGCCCCAGATGAAATCCTTGGTTTCGGGGTATAGTTTTTCGATGTTCATGATTGCACCTCTTGTAATATATTCTCTTTCCCGCCCGTTTATACGAATACCAACTGCACCAGCACCATATAAAGCGCCGTGCCGACCAGCATGCTCAGGAGCAGGTTATGTTTCCATTTATGCAGGGCTACGACCGCTACGCCCGCGATGAGTTCGGGAATCCCGTAGGGATATTGCAGTACGGCGGTATCTTTGAAGCAGTACACCACCAGCATGCCGATGATCGCGGTGGGCAGAACGTAACCGAGATATTTGACGTATTTGGGGATTTTCTTTCCGCCGAAGGCGACGAACGCCAGCGAGCGGGTGAGAAAGGTGACGACGGCGATCACCGAAATCGTCAAAAGCAGCTGCGAAGTGGTCATCGTTCCCCTCCGTCGCCCGTTTTTTCCTCGGCGTTCAGCGTGTCCGGAGGCAACGCCGCCTCTTTGGGCTCGAGTTTCTTTCTCAGCGCGGTGAGCAATAACAGCAGAATCACCATCGTGAAGATGAGAAAATATTCCGTACCGAAAAGCAACAGGCACGCCAAGGTGACCGCGACGCCGCAAAGCGCGGGCACGTGGGTTTTGCTCGCCTCCCACTGTTCCGTAAAGATAATCAGAAATAGCGCCGTCATGGTAAATTCCAACCCTTCGGAAGGGAAGGAAAAGAGCGTGCCCACCGTCGCGCCGAGCAGTCCGCCCAAAATCCAGTAGATGTGGTCGAACAAGGTAATGTAAAAGTAAAGTTTCGTCGTATCTTTGCCCTTGGGTTCTTCCAAAGAGGAAACGAGGGCGTACGTTTCGTCGGTCAGCCCGAACATCAGGTAAATTTTATAAAGCCCCGTTCCCTTGTACTTTTCGATGAGGCTCAGCCCGTAAAAGAGGTGCCGCGCGTTGACGAGCAGCGTCATAATCGCGGCGTTGACGAGGTTGAAGGCGCCGAGCATCAGCTCGATCGCCACAAACTGCATGGAGCCCGCGTAAAGCGTGACGCTCATCACCGGCGCGAACCATAAATCGAACCCCGACGTCGTGAGCAGCACGCCGAAGGAAAACCCCAAAAACAGATAGCCGATGAGGACGGGCACGGTCTTTTTGAAAGCCTTTTTGACGATCCAGCCGTTTTTCATTTGATCTCCGATAAAAAATAAAGCACGATTGTTTTCAACCGTGCTAACATTATACAATATCGCGCCCTTTTTGGCAATCGATTGCCGCAAGTTTTTCCGTTACGGATTCCGGCGCGCTTCGCAGTAGGCGCATCTTTTCACGCCGTTTTCCTCGAGATATATCTGCGGCAGTTTCTCCAGCCTCGTGATGCATTTTTTATTGCCGCATCTTCCGCCGTCGACGAAGGTTTTCTTTTCGGCGGCGGACGGCAGAGCCTTTTCCTTAAGCAGTTTTAAGATGAGCGCCATGCGCATCAGCTTGCCGTTCATCGTCTGGCGGAAGTACGCCGCGCGCGGATCGTCGTCCACGTCGGCGGAAATTTCGTTGACGCGCGGCAGCGGGTGCATGACGATCATGTCTTTTTTGGCGGCGGACAGCTTTTCCGCGTTTAAAACGTAGCAGTCCTTCACCCGCTCGTACGCCTCCGCGTCGTCGAACCGTTCGCGCTGAACGCGCGTCATGTAGAGCACGTCGAGGGCGGGAAGAGCGCTTTCCAGATCGCGCACCTCCTCAAACGGCGCGCCGGCTTTTTTCAGCGCGTCGAGCTCGTAATCGGGCAGTTTCAATTCCTCCGGCGAGATGAGCACGAATTTTACGTTGCGGTAGCGCAGCATGGCGTTGATGAGCGAATGCACCGTTCTGCCGTATTTCAAATCGCCGCAAAGCCCGACGGTGAGGTCGTCGAACCTGCCGAGCTCTCGGTGCACCGTGAGCAGATCCGCCAGCGTCTGCGTGGGGTGGCAGTGCCCGCCGTCCCCCGCGTTGATGACGGGCACGGGCGATTTCAGCGACGCCACGTACGCCGCCCCCTCGTAAGGATGGCGCATCGCCACCACGTCGGCGTAGTTTGCCACTACCCGCATGGTGTCGGCGAGCGTTTCCCCCTTGACGACGGAGGAAGTGCTCATGTCCGTACAGCTGATGACGCTGCCGCCCAGCTCCCACATCGCCGCCTCGAAGCTCATACGCGTGCGCGTGCTCGGCTCGAAAAACAGCGTGACGAGCTTTTTGCCCTTGCAGCGGTCGGCATAGCGTTCGGGATGCTCGGCAATGTCCTCCGCGGTGCGGGCAAGCTCCTCGATTTCCTCCACGCTCAAATCGGTGATGTCCAGTAAATGCCGCATACGCCCTCTCCTATCCTATCCAGCTTTCGTCCGACGGGTTGTTTCTGAAACGGATCAGCCGCGCCTTGTCTTCCGGTTTGATGTAACCTTCCTTCGCGGCGACTTCCACAAGGCTGTCGAGATCGCACAGGCTGACGTTTTTCACGTCGGCGGCGGCGAGCCTTTCCAGCCCTTTTTTCATGCCGTAGGTGAAGATGCTGACGACGCCGAGCACTTCCGCGCCCGCCGCGCGCAGAGCGTCCACCACCTCGACGGCGCTGCCGCCGGTGGAAATGAGATCCTCCACCACGACGACCTTTTGCCCTTTATCGAGCCTGCCTTCGATTTGGTTGGTTCTGCCGTGGTCCTTCGCGCCGCCGCGCACGTAACCCATGGGCATTTGCAGAATGTGCCCGCAGATCGCCGCGTGCGCGATGCCCGCCGTGCTCGTGCCCATCAGCACTTCCGCCTCGGGATAGTGCTCCCGAATGAGCGCGACGAGTCCGTTTTCCACGTCGTTTCTCACTTCGGGGGAAGTGAGCGTTAAACGGTTGTCGCAGTAAATGGGGCTTTTGATGCCGCTCGCCCAAGTAAAGGGCTGTTCGGGGCGCAGGAACACCGCGCCGATAGACAGTAAATCTTTTGCGATTTTTTCTTTCATAGCTCTCTCCTTAACCTAAAAATTCCTTTACGCAGCGGCGGTACGCCTCCACGGGGTTTTCCGCCGCGGTGATCGGGCGCCCGACGACGATATAATCCGAACCGAGCTCCCGCGCCTTCGCCGGCGTGGTCACGCGGACCTGATCTCCCTTATCCCCCTCCGCGAACCGCACGCCGGGGGTTACGGTCAAAAATCTTTCGCCGCACGCGCCGTGCACCTTGCCCGCCTCCAGCGGCGAGCACACCACGCCGTCCAATCCCGCGCGGCTTGCCGTTGCGGCGTAATGCATCACCACCTCGTCGATGGGTTTTTCGATTAAAATATCCTGCTCCATCGCCTCCTGAGAGGTGCTGGTGAGCTGCGTTACCGCGATCAGCAGCGGACGGCTGCCGTCGGGACGCGTAAGCCCTTCGAGCGCGCCGCGCATCATGGCGGACGTGCCGGAGGCGTGCAGATTGGTCATGTCCACGTCCAAAGACGAAAGTACTTTCATCGCCTTTTTTACGGTATTGGGAATGTCGTGCAGTTTCAGATCGAGGAAGATTTTATGCCCGCGCGCCTTGATTTCCCGTACGATCGACGGGCCTTCCGCATAGAAAAGCTCCATGCCGATTTTCACGAAGGGCTTTTCCTCGGTGAATTTATCCAAAAAAGCGAAGGTGTCCGCTCTGTTTGCAAAATCGAGTGCGATGATTACGTCTTTCATTGATGTGCCGCTCCTATAATATCCTTTAATGCTTTTACGCCGTATTTTTCCATAACGCGCGGCAAGTCTTCGATGATTTCCTTGCACGCGTAGGGATTGATTAAGTTTTCCGCGCCCACTTCCACGGCGGAAGCGCCCGCGAACATCATTTCCAGCACGTCCTCGGCGGTAGAAACGCCGCCCATGCCGATGATCGGCAGTCCCGTCGCCTCATACGCCTCGTACACCATGCGCACCGCCACGGGAAACACCGCCCTGCCGGAAAAGCCGCCCTTCTTGTTGGCGAGCACGGGCGATCTCTTCTTCAAATCGATGCGCATTCCGAGCAGGGTGTTGATGAGCGCCAGCCCGTCCGCGCCGCCGCGTTTCGCCGCGAGCGCCGTCGCCGTTATATCGGAAACGTTGGGCGTGAGCTTTACGTAGAGGGGCTTTTTCACCGCCGCCTTCACGGCGCGGGTGACCTCCTCCACCTTCTTGGGATCGACGCCGAAGCTCATGCCGCCGTCGTGCACGTTGGGACAGCTGACGTTGAGCTCGATGAGCCCGACGCAGTCCTCTTTATCGAGGAGGGCGGCGGTATACGCGTATTCCTCCGCGGAAAAGCCGCTGACGTTGGCAACCGCTTTTTTATGAAATACCTTTTTCAGTTTGGGCAGTTCCTCTTCGACGACCTTGTGCACGCCGGGGTTTTGCAGCCCCACGCTGTTCAAAAGACCTTCCGTACACTCCGCGATGCGCGGCGTGGGGTTGCCGAAACGCCCGTCCTTCGTCGTGCCCTTGAGCGCGATGCTGCCGAGTATGTTTATATCGTAAAATTCGTTGAATTCGTAGCCGAACCCGAAGGTGCCGCTGGCGGGAATGACGGGGTTATCGAGGGTTAAACCCGATAAAACGACTTTCGTGTCTACCATACGATTTCCTCCTTTTTCAGCACCGGTCCGTCCTTGCAGATACGCTTGTTGCCGTACTTCGTCTTGCAGGTGCAGCCCATGCACGCGCCGAACCCGCACCCCATGCGCTCTTCAAAGGAAAACTGTCCGCTCCCCTCGTAGGCGGCGTACACCGCTTTGAGCATCGGCTCCGGCCCGCAGGCGTACACATAGGAATATTCCGGCTTGATCGCCGTCACGAACCCCTTCGTGCCGTAACTGCCGTCCGCGGTGGTGACGAACACCTCCGCCCCGAGCGCTTTGAACCGATCTTCGTAAAAGACCTCTTCGGCGGTGTTGAACCCTAAAATCACCGTTACCATTTTCCCCGCGGCGAGGAGTTTTTTGGCGAGGTTATATAAGGGCGGCACGCCGACGCCGCCGCCGATAAGCAGCGGCTTTTCGCCGCTCGGCGCCAAATCGTAGCCGTTGCCCAAGCCCGTTAAAACGTCCAACTTCCTTCCGACGGGCATCTCGCTCAGCTTTTCCGTACCCTTGCCGACGACCTTATAGATGATTGTGATTTCCTTTTCGTTATAATCGCACACGGAAATGGGGCGGCGGAGAAACAGATTTTCGATTTTGATATTGATAAACTGCCCCGCGGCGGCAATTTTACCCGTGTCGCCCGCAAGCGTCATCCGATATACGCTTTTCGCGATGTTTACGTTTTCCGTTACGGTATAGTATTGCATGTCACTCTCCGTCTATGGTGGAAATGGTGATGGTGATTTCTTCCAGCACGTCGAGCAGTACTCGCACGGTGTCGAGCGCGGTGAACATAGTGACGTTGTTTTCCACGGCGCAGCGGCGGATGAGATAACCGTCCGACTGCTGGGAAACCGAATCGACGTCCCGCGTGTTGATGACGTAGTTGACGTAGCCCTTGCGGATCGATTCCAAAATGTCGCTCTTGCCGTCGCTCAGCTTGCCCTTGATCCTCGTGCGGATGCCGTTTTGCTTCAAGAACTTCGCCGTGCCCTCCGTCGCCTCGATGTTGAAGCCGAGGTTATAAAAGCGGCGCACGAGGGGCAGCGCCTCCTCCTTGTCACCGTCGCACACGGTAACGAGGATCGTGCCGTAGTTCGCCACGTTCATGCCGCTCGCCTGCAACGCCTTGTAAAGGGCGCGGGTGAGTTTTTTATCGTAGCCGATCGCCTCCCCCGTCGATTTCATTTCCGGCGAAAGGTAAGCGTCCAGCCCGCTGATTTTAGAGAACGAGAAGGCGGGCGCTTTCACGTACCAGCGCGTTTTTTCTTCGGGATAGATTTTATCGAAGCCCTGCTCTTTCAGGCTCTTGCCCAAGATGACCAGCGTGCCGATGTCCGCGAGATTGTAGCCCGTCGCCTTGGAAAGGAAGGGCACCGTTCTCGAAGAACGGGGGTTGACCTCGATGACGAACACGTTTTCGTCCTTATCGACGATAAACTGAATGTTATAAAGCCCGACGATGCCGATGCCAAGCCCCAGCTTTACGGTGTAATCCAGAATGGTGTCCTTCACCTTTTGGCTGACGCTGAACGTGGGATAAACGCTGATGGAATCGCCCGAGTGTATGCCGGTTTTTTCCACGAGTTCCATGATCCCCGGCACGAACACGTCCTTGCCGTCGCAAACGGCGTCCACTTCGAGTTCCTTGCCGACGATGTACTTATCGACGAGCACCGGCTGTTTTTCGTCGATTTTAACGGCGTTTTCGAGATAGTAGCGCAAAGAATCCTCGTTGCCGACGATCTGCATCGCCCTGCCGCCTAAAACGTAGCTGGGGCGCACGAGCACGGGATAGCCGATTTCCTTCGCCGCGCGCACGCCGTCTTCTATGTTGGTGACCGCCCGCCCTTTGGGTTCGGGAATGCCCAGCTCGTTCATGATACGCTCGAACGCGTCGCGGTTTTCCGCCTTTTCGATGGCGTCCACGTCGGTGCCGATGATTTTAACGCCCTTTTCCGCAAGCCCCGCGGCGAGGTTGATCGCCGTCTGCCCGCCGAGCGACACGATGACGCCGTCGGGTTTTTCCAGCTCCAGAACATTCATCACGTCCTCGACGGTGAGCGGCTCGAAGTAAAGCTTGTCGCTCGTCGTGTAGTCGGTGGAAACCGTTTCGGGGTTATTGTTGATGATGATCGCCTCGTAGCCGTTTTCCTTGATGGTCTTTACGGCGTGCACGGTGGAATAGTCGAATTCCACGCCCTGCCCGATGCGGATGGGCCCGCTGCCCAGCACGACGATTTTTTTGCGGTTCTCCACCGCCGATTCGTTTTCTTCTTCGTAAGTGGAATAAAGATAGGGCACGTAGCCGACAAATTCCCCCGAACAGGAATCGATCATCTTATACACGGGGAAAATGCCGTTCTTTTTGCGCATGCCGTATATTTCGCTCTCCTCCGTTTTCCAGAGTTTTGCGATGAATTTATCGGAAAAGCCGATTTTCTTCGCCTGACGGAGCACGCTTAATTCGCCCTTGTTTTCGGCGACGACCTTTTCGTATTCCACAATGTTGCGGAATTTATCCAAAAAGAGCATGTCTATTTTCGTGACGGCGGATATGCTTTCCGCGCGCTCGCCGCGGCGGAGCAGTTCGCACACCGCGAAAAGCCGATCGTCCCGCCCGTCCTTGATATAGGCGTAAAGTTCCGCCGTCGGCGTTTTGTCGAACTTGGCGCTGTGCACGTGGCATACCCCCGTTTCCAGCGAACGCACGGCTTTTAACAAGCTCTCCTCGATCGTTCTGCCGGCGCTCATCACCTCGCCCGTCGCCTTCATCTGGGTGCTGAGCTTATTGGACGCCCCCGCGAATTTATCGAAGGGGAACCGCGCCACTTTGGTGACGACGTAATCGATCGCCGGCTCGAAACAGGCGGGCGTGTTGGCGAGGCGGATTTCGTCGAGGTGCAAGCCCACCGCCACCTTTGCCGTCACCCGCGCGATGGGATAGCCGCTCGCCTTGGACGCCAGCGCCGAGGAACGGGAAACGCGAGGATTGACTTCGATGAGATAATAATCGAACGATTCCGGATCGAGGGCGAACTGCACGTTGCACCCGCCGGCGATTTTCAGCGCGCGGATGATTTTCAACGCGCTGTCACGCAGCATGTCGAACTCCTTTTTGGTGAGCGTCTGCGCCGGCGCGACGACGATGGAATCGCCGGTATGAATGCCGACGGGATCGACGTTTTCCATGCTGCATACGGTGATGGCGGTGTCGTTTTCGTCGCGCATCACCTCGAATTCGATTTCCTTAAAGCCCTTGATGCTCTTTTCCACGAGCACCTGCCCCACGGGGGAAAGCACGAGGGCGTTTTTCAGTATTTCGCGCAGTTCTTCCTCGTTGTCGGCAAAGCCGCCGCCCGTGCCGCCCAGCGTAAACGCGGGGCGCAGCACCACGGGATAGCCGATTTTTTCCGCCGCGGCGACGCCCTCTTCCATGCTGGTGGCAATCAAGCTCGGCAGAACCGGTTCGCCGAGCTCTTCGCAGAGTTCCTTAAACAGTTCCCGATCTTCCGCCCGCTCGATGCTGCGACGCGGCGTGCCGAGCAGTTCCACGTGACATTCGTCCAAAACCCCTTTCTTCGCGAGCTGCATGGCGAGGTTCAGCCCCGTCTGCCCGCCGATGCCGGGGATAATGGCGTCGGGGCGTTCGTAACGCAGGATTTTACCGAGGTATTCCAAGGTGAGCGGCTCCATATAAACCTTGTCCGCCGTCTGCGTGTCGGTCATGATGGTGGCGGGGTTGGAGTTGACCAAAACCACCTCGTAGCCTTCCTCTTTGAGCGCCAAGCACGCCTGCGTGCCGGCGTAGTCGAATTCCGCGGCCTGTCCGATGACGATCGGGCCGCTGCCGATAACGAGTATTTTTTTGATGTCTGTTCTTTTAGGCATTGCGGTGTTCCTCCATGAGTGCGGTGAATTTTACGTACGCGGCGGCGGTGGGGTGATACTGCACGGAAAACGCCTTGTCCTTCGCGCATTCCATGCCCTCGACGGTGCCGTCGATGACGTTTGTCTGCGTGACGGCGAGCGGCGTGGATTGTAAACTTTCCTTATCCACGACGAAGGAATGGTTTTGCGAGGTGATTTCGATTTTCCCCGTCGCAAGCTCCCGCACGGGATAGTTGCCGCCGCGGTGCCCGAATTTCATTTTAACCGTTTTCGCGCCGTAGGCGAGGGCGAGCAGCTGATGCCCCAGCCCCTCCCCGAACACCGGCACCCTGCCCAAAAGCGATTTTAAGAGCGCGACGGTTTCGGGCACGTCCTCGGGGTTGCCCGGTCCGTCTGTGAAGAGCACGCCGTCGGGGCGCATGGAGAGCACCTCCTCCGCCGCCGTGTCGTAGGGAACGACGGTGACGTTGCAGCCGCAACGGTTGAGCGTTTTCATCGTGGTGAGCCGCACGCCGCAGTCCACCGCCACCACGTTGAATTTGGGGTGCGCGGTTTTGGAATAGCGTTTGGCGCGGGTGGAAACGCGCTTTACCGCGTCGGTGCGCACGGGCGTGGATTTTATGAGCGCGATCGCGTCCTCTTTTTTCATGTCCGCGTCGCAAATGCAGCAAAGCCTGCTGCCGTGATCGCGGATGGAGCGCACTAATTTTCTCGTGTCGATGCCGGTGATGCCGGGGATATCGAATTCCTCCATCACCCCCGCGAGCGTTCTCGTGCTGCGGAAGTTGCTGGGCAGATCGTTGTAATCGCGCACGGCGAGCGCGCCGAGGTTGGGGATTTTCGTTTCGTCGTCCTCGTCGCAAATGCCGCAGTTGCCGATGACGGGATAGGTCATCACCACAAGCTGATCGGTATAGGTGGGATCGGTTACGATTTCCTGATATCCCACGGGCGAGGTGTTGAACATCGCCTCGCACACCTTCGTACCCGCCGCGCCGAACGCGTAGCCGTAATACTCGCTGCCGTCTTCAAATACTAATTTTTTGTCGAATTCCTTTGCCATACAATCCTCCCGTTATAAATCGTCATCGCACATTCGCCGTACACTTCGCATCCGTCGAAAGGCGTGCTTTTTCCTTTTGATATAAACTTTGCCGAATCCAGCAGGTAACTTTTTTCCAAATCGAACGCGGTGAAGTTCGCCGCCCCGCCCTTTTCAAACGATCCGCAGGGAATGCCGAACCGCGCGGCGGGGTTGTAACACATTAAATCGAGCAGTTTTTTCATGCCGAAAACGCCCGTTTTCACGAAATGCGTATAGAGTAAGGGGAACGCCGTTTCGATGCCGGAAATGCCGAAAAGGCTCTTTTCCAGCCCGCGCCCCTTTTCCTCCGCGGAATGGGGCGCGTGGTCGGTGGCGATCATGTCGATCGTGCCGTCCAGAATCCCCTCGACGAGCGCGTCCCGATCGGCTCCGCCGCGGAGCGGCGGGTTCATCTTGAACCGCCCGTCCTCCTTCAAATCTTCGTCCGTTAAAAGGAGGTAATGCGGCGCGGTTTCGCAGGTGACGTTTACGCCGTTTTGCTTGGCGCGGCGGATGGCAGCCACGCTTTCCTTTGCGGAAACGTGGCAGACGTGGTGCTTGTGCCCGATTTTTTCCGCCAACGCGAGGTCGCGCTCGATCTGCTTATATTCGCTTGCCGACGAAATGCCGCGGTGCCCGTGCGCTTTCGCGTACGCCCCCGCGTGGATATACCCGCCGTAAAGCAGCGTTTCGTCCTCCGAATGGGCGGCGAGCACCTTGCCCGTCGCTTTCGCGCGGCGCATCGCCTCCGCCATCAACGTTTCGCTTTGCACGCCCTTGCCGTCGTCGGAAAAAGCGACGACGTAAGGCGCGAGCGCCTCGAAATCGACGAGCTTTTCCCCCTTCTGCCCTTCGGTGATGCACGCATAGGGATAAACGGCGACGTTCGCGTCCCTTTTTATGATGTCCGTTTGCCGTTCGAGATGTTCCAAGCAATCGGGACAGGGGTTTACGTTGGGCATGGAGCACACGGCGGCGTATCCCCCCGCGGCGGCGGCGGCGGTACCGCTCGCAATGCTCTCTTTATAAAAAAAACCGGGCTCTCTCAAATGTACGTGCACATCGATGAAACCCGGTAACAATATTTTATTTTTTAAATCGACAACGCCGCCGACGAAATGCTGACGGGTGTTTTCGCACGATTCGGAATTTAAAACACTTTTGACTTTGCCGTTTTCTATTTCGAAAGTCAACGGCTCGGCGTTTTTTTCCATAACCGATGCGTTTTGCAAAAACACGGAACACTCACTCCTTCGTAGGTTTTTAATACTATACTATAAACCGAAAAATTTGTCAAATATTTTGGAAACCTTTTCGGCGGAAATTTTCATTTTAAATCGATATACATTTTGAATCAAAATATAAAAACGCCCCGCGAAAATTTTCGCGGGGCGTTTTTTCAGCCTTCGATAAGCGCTTTGATCTTTTCCGCGTTTTCCATGCCGATCGCATAGCCCGCGTCGAACGCCGCATCGAGATTTTTGATTTTATACTGCGACATATCGCCCATATCGGGGCGCAGCAGCAAATCGGGTTTTTGCTCCTTAAGCTTTAAGTTCGTCATGCCCGTATCGTAAATATCCACCGTGCGGAACATCACCGAAAACAAACTGAACGGCTTTTCCACGCGGCGGAGCTCCCCCAAAACGTCCACCGCGACGACGACTTCCGCCCCCATCGCGCGCACTTCGTCGATGGGCAAACGGGTGCGCAGACCGCCGTCCACCAGCATGTATTCCCCCAGCTTTACCGGCTTGAACACCCCCGGAATGGAGGAACTCGCCTGCACGCAGTCCGCCACGGCGTATTCCTTATCGAACACCACCTGTTCGCCCGTGATCAAATCCACCGCCACGCAGGAAAAGGGGATTTTCAGCTCCTCGAACTTCGTTTCTCCGAGATAGTCCCCCAGCTTGGCGCGCATCTTTTTGGATTTGAAAAGCGCCTGATTTTTCAAAACGTTGCCGGAAATATCCAAAATGTCGAGCGCTTTCAGCTCGAACACCACGCCCTTCATTTCCTCCGCGCTCATACCCGAGGCGTAACACGCCCCCACCACGGAGCCCATGGACGAACCGGAAATATAATCGGGTTTTATGCCGCTTTCTTCCATCGCCTGCAAAAAGCCGATGTGCGCCACGCCGCGGCTGCCGCCGCTGCCCAGCGCAAAACCGAGTTTTTTCATACGTCATCCCCTCCTTGAAACGCGTTTGTTATTTTTTTGCGAATACTTTAAACCCTCTTTCCTTCAGCCAATCGATCGCAAGATCTACCCACGCCGCCGCGTTGTCGTTGATCAGCACGTTGTCGTTTTCGCTTTGCGCCGATTCCACGTTCGCAACGCTGAGTCCGTGCGGACCTTTTTCAAAGATATGCAGCTCGAAGGGAACGCCGAGCGCGGCGTATGCCCCCGCCATCGCGAGGGAATTGTACACGGGAACGCCGCCGTCCTCCGACGTATGCCAGATAAACGCCGGAACGCTGTTTTTTTCGACGCGGTTTTCCAAGGAAAGCTTTTCCTTGAGCGCGGCGCTGCCGCCGGAGATCGTTTCGATCGAACCCTCGTGCCAGAAACGCGGGTTCGACGTGATGACGGGATAGGACAAAATCACCGCGTCGGGACGGACGTTTCTATCCCCCAGCGCGTTCTTCACCGCCTCGTCGGCAAACAGCGTCGCCAGCATACCGATCAGATGCCCGCCCGCGGAAAATCCGACGGCGGCGATATGCGTTTTATCGACGCAGTATTTTTCCGCGTTTTCGCGGACGTACGCCACCGCCATGCAAGCCTCGATCAGCGGCGCGGGAAAGGCGGTATTGATGCTGTATTCCAGCGTGAACGCGGCGTAACCGTTGCCGAAAAAGCGGATCGCCACCGGTTCTTTTTCCCTGTCGGACAAAAATTGATAGCCGCCGCCGGCAGCCACGACCATCGCGGGACGGCGTTTTTCCGGCAATTCCTTCATGTTGTCGGGCGCGTACGCATTGAGATAGCCGAGCGCCTTTTCCCCGCGCGGCAGGCGGAAATATTCGTATAAATCGATTCTTTCGTGTATCATGATTCCCTCCGAAATTTTCTTTTTTAATATTGTATCACACGGAAAAAAATATGTCTATGATTTAATTGAATTTTTACCGCGGATTTGATAAAATATACCTATGAGTTACCATATCGGCACGGGGCTTATTCTGCAGGAATTCAAACCGGAATGCGAATGCCCGATGTGCAAAATAGAAAAAATCGTAAACGAGAACATTTTATTTCAGTTTTTAAACGACGCGGTGATGGAGGACGATACCCGCGCGAAGGTCAACAAACTGGGATTTTGCGCCGAGCATTTCGACATGCTGTTTGCCCGCCAGAATAAATTAAGCGTGGCGCTGCAGGCGATCACCCGCACGAACACCTTGAAAAAACACGTGGCGGCGAAGGACGCGAAATCGGCGAAAAAGACCGCCGAAACGCTGAGAAAACTGACGGGCACCTGCATCATCTGCGACCTCGTGGAGGATCACATGGTGCGCTATGCAAAAACGGTGGCGCAGATGTACGCGAAAGAACCGCCTTTCCGCGCGCAGCTGCTTTCCACGCGCGGATTTTGCATGAAACACTACGCGTATTTGCTGGAACATTCCGCCTGCGCGGGCGGCAAGGCGAAGGAATACCTTGCCGACGTCACGAAACTGCAAAGCGAAAACTTAAACCGCATGACCGACGAGTTGCAATGGTTTTGCGACAAGCACGATTACCGCAACCGAGAAAAGCCCCTCGGCGCTTCCGCGGACGCGCTGCCGCGCATCCGCGTCAAGCTCTACGGCGAAAAAAAAGTATAAAAAAAGGGCGCGCGGCTTATCGCCGCGCGCCCTTTTTCAACCCAAAAGCGTACGGTAAAATACCGTACGCTTTCCTTTTTTACAGATCCAGCCAGCCTTCCTTCGCTTTCAGGTTAAAGCCGTCCGCGATGATTTTCAGCTGTTCGTCGGTGATGGTGTTCACGCGGGGCAGGTGCGCGATCTTGAGATAAAGCTCCGCCGCCTTCTCCACCGTTTCGATGAGCCCGAACGCCTCGTCCATCGTTTTGCCCGCGCCGTAAATACCGTGGTTCGCCCACACCACCAAGCGGAATTCCTCCATCTTCTCGGCGGTCGCTTTGCCGATTTCGTTGTTGCCGCAAAGCATCCAAGGCAGAACGCCCACGCCGTCGGGGAACACCACCATGCACTCGGTGACCATTCTCCAAAGCGTTCTCGTAAATTCGCGCTCGTTCAGATCGTGCACGAAGGTCATCGCCAAAATATTCGTGGGGTGCGAATGCATGACCACTCTGTTTTGGGGATCGGCGATCAAACGGCTCGTATGGCTCATCAGATGCGCGGGCAGCTCGCTGGTGAATTTGCCGCCGTCCTCGTAACCCCAGAGCAGTTTAGCAGTTTCGCCGTCCTCCGCGATTTTGATGATGCCGAGGTTGTTTGCGGGGTCTTCCTCCACGTTTTTGAAATATTTGCCCGTGCCCGTTACCAAAAAGTATTTGCCGACGAGCATTTTCGTTTTAAATCCCATGGGGATTTCGCGGATGCAGCTTTCGGTGTCGAGGTACTTTTCCACGTCCTTTTCTTCCAAAAGATAGCTGATGTTTCCGCCGTTTCTCTCATCCCAGCCCATGCGGTACATGTTGGAGCACGCCTTGCACACTTCCTTTACGAAGGGCGCGTCCTTCACGTCCAACAGACTTCTCGAAATTTTCTTCGTGAAATTTTCAAAACTCATAATCTATCAAAACTCCTTCGCTTATTATCGTTTCAAAAGAACGTCCTGCTCGTACTTTCTGATTTTCGGCAACCAATTCTTTTCCACGCCCGAGCGGCGCAGGTATTCGTCCCAAATATCGCCGAAGGGCAGGGTTTTACATTCTTCGTTCAACACCATCAATTCGGTATTGTTGCCTTCCGCCTGCAGTTTTTTGAGCTTGGCGGCGGGGAGCAGCAGGGCGTATAACAGCGCCTTTCTCATGTTGTTCATGCCGACGATCCACGCGGCGATGCGGTTGATGCTCGCGTCGAAATAATCGAGCCCGATGAGCACTCTTTCTTCCGCGCCCGCAAACACGATTTCCTTGGCGATTTCCCTGAGTTCGTCCTCGAAAAGCACGACGTGATCGCTGTCCCAGCGCACCGGACGGGTGACGTGCAGCGCGAGTTTGTCGTTGAATAACAGCATGGACGAAATCTTGTCGGACACCATTTCCGTGGGATGATAGTGCCCGTTGTCGAGCAGACAGCAGATACCGTTTTTCGCGGCGTAGTTCATGTAAAATTCAAACGAGCCGACGGTGTAGCTTTCCAGCCCGATGCCGAACACCTTGCTCTCCACCGAGTCCGCGATGTATTTATCGTCGTACTTGACGGAATAGATCTCGTCGAGGCTCTTTTTCAGGCGCGCGCGGGGCGCGACTCTGTCGGCGGGAATATCCTTCATGCCGTCGGGAATCCACACGTTGCAAAGACACGGGCTGCCCTGTTTTTCGCCGATATAGGCGGAAATCTTTCTCACCGCCTTGGCGTGGCGCACCCAGAATTCGCGCACCGTTTCGTCGGCGGCGCTCAGCGTGCCGTTCTCCGAAAGCGGGTGGGAAAAGAACGTGGGGTTCATATCGATGCCGAGGTCGTTTTTCTTGGCGAATTCCAGCCATTTATCGAAGTGCTTCGGCTCTACGGCATCGCGCTCCACCTTTTCGTCGGTAACGGCGTAGCTGGCGTGCAGATTGATGCGCTTTTTGCCGGCGATGTATTTGAACGCCACCTCCATGTCGGCGGTGAGTTCTTCAAAATTGCGCGCCTTGCCCGCGTAGTTGCCCGTCGCCTGAATGCCGCCGGAAAGCGAATCGGCGCTGTCGAAACCGTTTACGTCGTCGCCCTGCCAGCAGTGCATGGAAACGGGGATTTTATCGAGCGCGGCGAGCGCCTTTTCCACGTCCGTTCCCAAGCGGGCGTACATTTCCTTTGCCTGTTCAAATCTGTTCATGTTTATTCTCCCATCTGTATTTTCAAATTGCCGAGCGCGGTCGATTCGATCGGCAGCGCAACGACGTTTTTGCCCGTAAATTCCTGCGTGAATTTGTTGAGCGGCTTGTTTTTCGCCCCGCCCCCGACGATATATAGATCGGTATACGTTTTGCCGGTGTTTTTTTCCAGCAGCTCGTAAGTTTCCCGATAGCACTTTGCCAAACTGCGGTAAACCGCGCGCACGAGATCCTTTTCGCTTTTCGGCAAAGGCAGATTATGCGCTTTTATGTGGTCAAGTATCGCCTCCCGCATGTTGTCGGGCGCGAAAAACTCCTGCGCGTTGACGTCGAACGTGACGTCGTAATCGCTTTCCAGCGAACCGGCGTCCATTTCGGCGAAGGTCATGGGGGTTTTCAGCGTTTCCTTGAGCTTGTTGATCACCCACATGCCCATGATGTTTTTCTGATAGCGGAAGGTGTTGTTTACGCCGCCCTCGTTGGATAAATCCTCCGAAACGAGGATCGCCTTATCGCTTTTGATGCCCATCAGCGACCATGTGCCGCTCGATATGTACGGGGAGTTGCCTTGCATGGGAATGCCGTGCACCGCGCTCGCCGTATCGTGCGAGGCGCACAAAACCACCTTGGTGTTGCCCCCCACTTCTCTTTGCACGTCCTCTTTCAGTTCTCCGAGCACGTAACCGGCGTTTTTCGGTTTTTCGGAAAAAAGCGATTTTTTCAGCCCGAGCCGTTCGATGATCTCCCCGTCGAAATCGTGCGTTTCGGCGTTCAAAAGCCCCGTCGTGGTGGCGTTGGTGTATTCATGCGCCTTCACGCCCGTCAGCTTATAGGAAAAATACTCCGGCAGCATGAGATAATCGGT
The DNA here is from genome assembly GCA_003343995.1 of Bacillota bacterium. Lineage (GTDB taxonomy): Bacteria > Bacillota > Clostridia > Christensenellales > Borkfalkiaceae > UMGS775. The sequence continues at coordinate 28,284 of QAKE01000042.1, read as the reverse complement.
GGCTTTTTCCGCTCTGCCGCTCTTTTGATCGCAATAAAACTGATATACGCTGTTGAACACCGCGTACATCAGCCCCGTTTTCAAATACATTTCGGAAAAGGGCATTTTCGCGTGCGCCTCTTCGACGACGGCGGCGGTGCGCTCGTCGCGGTAAGCGTAACAGGGAAAGATTTCCTTATCCCCGTCCATCAGCACGTAATCGACGCCCCAAGTATCCACCGCGACGCTTTCGATCGCCCCGAATTTTTCAAACGCGACCTTCAGCCCCGCCTTGATGTGGTTGAACAAAGAAACGACGTTCCATGTAAGACGCCCGTCCTTTTCCTCCGCGCCGTTGGCGAAACGGTAGATTTCTTCCGTTTTGATTTCGCCGTTTTCCTTCCAGCCGGCGATGTGCCGCCCGCTGGACGCGCCGAGGTCGATTGCCAGATAAATATTCATTGTATGCCCGCCTTGTTTTAACGACTTCTATTGTATATGATTTATAAAGATTTGTCAAAAAATTCTACATGAAAAAGTATGAATTTTTTTGTTCCCTCAATTCATCGAACGGGAACGTAATCGATTTCGGAAACGGCGTCCGTCGCCTCAAGTTTGAATATAACAGGACGCAATCCGTCGTTGCAACTGCAAATCGCAACCCCCTTTTCCTTAATCCAGTCTCCGAAATAAAACAAATTCTTAACGCCGTGGGAAAGAGCGAATACATATTGATAAATCGCCTTCCATGCTTCGTCGCAAAAACCTTCGGGTTTAGCGTAATCGGCGTAAAAGACCTGACCTTCCCGCAGCATCGGGCAGGAAGAAATTCCCTCTACCCCGTATTCATCGGCAAGTTCCTTGTCGAACGTGGTTTTTAAAACGGTGATTTTCACCTTATTCATCGGATGCGCCTCACAGATATTTTACGATTTCGTTGAGCGACGGCAAAACGGCGCTCGCCTTTATTTCGCTGACGCGATACATTTCTTCCGTCGTTTCCCCGCTCAGCACCAACAGGGAGGAAAAGCCGTTGTTTGCGCCGAACGCGATATCGGTGTACAGTCTGTCGCCCACCATGACGAGCTCGTTTCCGCTATGCCCCGTAAGCTCCTTCACCCCCTCGCCCATATAGCGGTAGGGCTTGCCGACGACGGCGTCGGGCACTCTGCCCGCAGACGTTTCGAACATCTTGATATAACTGCCGATATCGGGCAGATCCACAAGCTTCGCGGGGCAGTTGATATCGGGGTGCGTGGCGATATACGGCAGCCCGCGCTTTAAAAACAACGCGGTTTTGGAAATCTTTTCGTAATCGATTTCCGTATCGTAGGTCAGCACCAGCACTTCGGGATTTTCCCCGTCCAAAACGATTCCCGCGTCGGAAAAGCTCTTTTTCACCCTTTCGGTGCCGACGACGTACGCCCGCTTGCCGGCGTAATGCCGTTTCAAAAAGGCGACGGTGGCGTCCCCCGACGTATAAACGGCGTCGTTTTCGCAGTAAATGCCCAAAGCGGAAAGCCGCGCGACGTAATCCTCCTTCGTTTTGGAGGAATTGTTCGTGAGATAGACGAGGCGCTTTCCGTTTGCGCGCAGCGCGGCGAGGGTGTTTTTCATATCGCCGATGAGCGTACCTTCCACATACACCGTTCCGTCGAGATCCAACAGAAAGGTTTTTGCCCGTTTTACAAGTTCCTTCAACTCCATATCAAAGCTCCACCGCGCCCGTAGGCTTGCACTTTTTGTGTTCATTTTTCAGCGTTTTGCCCTTGCTGGTACGGCTTTCGATGGAGATTTCCTCCGTGCTCAGCTCGAAGGCGTTTTCCCCTTCCAGCACCGCGACGGAGAAGGGCTCCTGCACGAACCCGCCGTACACCACGCATTCGCCGTCGAGCGCGCAGATCTTCACGCCCTTGCGGTAGCGCGCCATCGGCTCGATGTCGGCGGAGATCACCCGTTTGAAACAGCCGCCGCTCGTGATCACGATAAATTCGCCGGAATCTTCCGCCTGCCCCTGCCAAACGATTTCGTCGCCGTCGGCGAGGTTTACGCCCTTCACGCCGCCGGCAACCCTGCCCTGCTCGGGCAGATCGTCCTTTAAGGCGTTGAGGCACAAGCCGTCCTTGGTGATGAACGCGAGGGTGGTTTCCGGTTTATCCTCCTCCACCTTGACGAGTTCGTCTCCCTCTTTCAGCTTGATCGCCTGATAATACGATTTGATGATGTCGTATTCCGCCCAAGAGGTCTTTTTGACCATGCCGTTTTTCGTGTAAAAGAGCAATGCGCCCTCGGGCAGTTTATCGTAGGAGAAGAACGCCACGGGGTATTCGCCCTTTACGGCGTCTTTGGCGATATCGGTGAATTTATAGCCCTTATCGCGGAAACGGCTTTCGGGGGCGATTTCCAAATCGATTTTGAAGGCGTTGCCGAAATTCGTGAACGCGAGGAAGGTTTTATCGCTTTCCGCCGCGAGCTTCAGTTTGACGATATCGGCAAACGCTAGTCCGCCCACCGCCTTGTCGCTCATGCGGTAATTTTTTTCGGGCATCTTTTTGAAGGCGCCGCCGAGGGTATACGCGACGACGTAGTTTTTGGAAATTTTCTCCTGCTCGCTCAGTTCCACCTTGACGGAATTTTCGCTGCCGACGATGGCGCTGCGGCGGTTATCCTTATACTTGCGGCGGATTTGGGAAAGCTCCTCCTTCACCACTTCCATCTGCAGCTTTTTGCTGCCGATGATGGCGGTGAGCTTTGCGATAAGCTCCTTCAGCGCGGCGAGCTCTTCTTCCAGCTTGGTGATTTCCAGCTTGGTGAGCCGCGCGAGCCGCAAATCGAGCACGGCGGACGCCTGAATTTCCGAAAGCTTGAAGCGCGCGCGCAAGTTGAGCCGCGCTTCGTTGGTGTTCGCAGATTTTTTGATGATTTTGATGACCTCGTCGATATTCTTTACGGCGATGATCAAGCCCTCTAAGATATGCGCGCGCTCCTTCGCCTTTTCCAGATCGTATTTACTGCGGCGCAGCACCACTTCGCGCTGATAGTTGACGTAGTAATCGATGATTTCGAGGAGCGCCATCTGGCGGGGCTTACCGCCGGCGATCGCCACCATGTTGATGCCGAAGGTACATTCGAGGTCGGTGTATTTATAGAGCAAAGCGAGCGTTTTTTTCTCGTCCGCGTCCTTTTTGAGCTTGATAACGGCGCGCATGCCGTGGCGGTCCGATTCGTCCACCACGTCGGCGATGCCGGCAAACGTATCCTTTTTATCCTCCTTTAAATCCACGATCTTTTTCAGGAGGTTTGCTTTGTTGATCTGATAAGGCAGTTCGGAAACGATGAGGCTCTTTTTATCGCCGTCCTTTTCCACGCCGATTTTTGCGCGCACGCGGATCTTGCCCCTGCCCGTGCGGTACGCCGTTTCCAGCTCTTCCCCCGCGATGATAAAGCCGCCGGTGGGGAAATCCGGTCCTTTGATGTGCTTCATCATCTCCTTTAAGGGCATTTTCGGGTTGTCGATATACGCGATCGTACCGTCGATAACCTCCGCGAGGTTATGCGGCGGAATGTTTGTCGCCAGCCCCACCGCGATGCCGCTCGCGCCGTTGACGAGAAGGTTCGGGTATCTGCCCGGCAGGGTGGTGGGTTCCATCATGCTGTCGTCGAAGTTGAGGGCGTAGTCCACCGTTTCCTTGTCGATGTCCCTTAAAAGCTCCAAAGCGAGCTCCTCGAGGCGCGCTTCGGTGTAGCGGTACGCCGCCGCGCTGTCGCCGTCCACCGTTCCGAAGTTGCCGTGACCGTTGACGAGGGGCATGCGCATATTGAAATCCTGCGCCATTCTCACCAGCGCGTCGTAAACGGAGGTATCGCCGTGCGGATGATATTTGCCGAGGCAGTCCCCCACGATTTTCGCGCACTTTCTGTGCGGCTTGTCGGGGGTTAAACCCATTTCGTACATGGTGTATAAAATGCGGCGCTGCACGGGCTTGAGCCCGTCCTCCACCCGCGGCAGGGCGCGGTCTAAAATGACGTGCTCCGCGTAGGGCATCATAGAGTTATGCAGCACTTCGTCGAGAGAGCTTTGTATAATGCTGTTCTTTTTCGTTTCCATCGTTTACCCCGTTTACTTCGTCACTTCTTTGATAAAGGAGTCTTCCTTATTGAAGTTGGCGTAAGTCTGAATGTATCTCTTTCTGTCCTCGATATGATCGCCCATCAAAACGGTGATCATCTTTTCCGCCTCGGCGGCGTCCTCCACCGTCACCTGCATCAACGAGCGGGTGGCAGGATTCATCGTGGTATCCCAAAGCTGTTCGGGATCCATTTCGCCGAGTCCTTTATAGCGCTGGATCTGATAGCCGCGCCCCACCTTATCGATGGCTTTTTGCAGTTCGTTATCGTCGTAAGCGTACTCGAAAACGTCCTTTTTATACACCTTGTAAAGGGGCGGCATGCCGATATACACGTGCCCGTTGTTGACGAGCTCGCGCATGTAGCGGAAGAAAAACGTGAGCAGGATCGCGCGGATGTGCGCGCCGTCCTGATCGGCGTCGGATAAAATGATGACTTTATGATAGCGCAGATCTTCCAGATCGAAATCGTTGCCGATCCCCGCGCCCAAAGCGCTGATGATCGTGCGGATTTCCTCGTTCTGCAAAATCTGGTCGAGCTTTTTCTTTTCCACGTTGAGCGGCTTGCCGCGCAGCGGCAAAATCGCCTGATACTGCCTTACGCGCGCCTGCTTGGCGCTGCCGCCCGCCGAATCGCCCTCCACGATGAAGAGCTCGTTGAGTTCGGGCTTTCTGCCGGAGCACGCGGCGAGCTTGCCGACGAGGTTCTGCGCCTCGATGCTCTTGTTCGCCCGCGCGATCTCCTTCGCCTTGCGGGTGGCGATTCTCACGCGCGCCGCCGCCTGCGCCTTTTTGATGACGCTGTCGAACACGTCGGAAAGCTTTTTGTTGCGGCTGAGCTCGTCGAACTTGTCCACCGTAACGTTTTCCACGATGGGTCGCACTTCGGGGTTGCCGAGCTTAGTTTTCGTCTGCCCCTCGAACTGCACGTTTTTCAGCTTGACGCACACGATGGCGGTCAGTCCTTCGCGGAAGTCCTCGCCCATGAAGTTCGCGTCCTTTTCCTTCAGGTAATTTTCCTTGCGGGCAAAATCGTTGAGCGCCTTGGTCAGCCCCGCGCGGAATCCCGTTTCGTGCATGCCGCCCTCGGGCGTGGGAATGTTGTTGACAAAGGAAAACACGCTTTCGGTATAGCTGTCGGTGTGCTGAAGGGAAAATTCCACGACGACGCCGTCCTTTTCCTCCTTTGCGTAAAGCGGCTCGCCGTACAACGCGGTCTTGCCCTCGTTGAGATATTTCACGAAGTCCACGATGCCGCCGTCGTACTGATATTCGACGGAGCTTTCCTCCCCGCGCAGATCTTTCAAAACGATCTTCAGCCCCTTATTCAAAAAGGCGAGCTCCTTTAAGCGGCGGTTGATGGTTTCGTGGGAAAACTCCGTCGTTTCAAACACCGTTTTATCGGGTTTGAAACGCACGTACGTGCCCGTTTTATCGGTCTTTTTCTTGGTGTCTTTCAAATGATATTCGGGAATGCCCGATTTCACTTTGCCGCTCGCCTTATCCAAAAAGGAGGTAAAGCGCATTTCGTACACCGTTTTGCGGAACACCTTCACTTCCAGCCATTCGGAAAGGGCGTTGGTGACCGACGCGCCCACGCCGTGCAGACCGCCGGAAAATCCGTAAGCGTCCTGCCCGAATTTGCCGCCGGCATGCAGCTGCGTAAACACGACCTCCACGCCGGAAACCCCCTGTTTGGGGTGTATGTCGGTGGGAATCCCCCGCCCGTTGTCCTCTACCGACGCGCTTCCGTCGGGATAGAGTATGACCTCGATTTTATCGGCAAAGCCGTTCGCCGCCTCGTCGATGGCGTTATCCACGATTTCCCACAAGATGTGATGCAGTCCGCGCACGCCGGTAGAACCGATGTACATACCGGGGCGCATTCTAACGGCGTCCAACCCTTCGAGTATTTTAATATCGTCGGCATTATACGTTTTCGTCAAAGCAATTTCTCCCGCATAAAAGTTTCTTTTTCGTTATACCGTTATATTATACGCCTTTTTTCGATTTTTTTCAAGCGTTTCCACAACAAAAAGCGGTCGCCTGCAAAGCGACCGCTAAATATAGTATATTCACTTGCGGAGAATATCCCCCGCGCTCAGCTTGATATCGGTATAAAGCCACAGTTTTTGCTGCACGAGCTTGGCGTCCTCCACGGCGTTGCCCGCTTCGTCGGTCAGCCCCTTCACCGCGATTTTCGCGTTGAGCGTTTCGTTCGGAGAAAGCACCTCCAGAACGTCGCCTTTCTTAAAGCGGTTGCGCATTTCCACGAGGGCGCGGCGGTTTTCCCCGTCGTACCCGAGCACCGCGGCGGCAAACGTTCTCTCCCCGCGGCTCTGCGAGTCGGCGGCGTTGACGGTGTCGTCGTTCTTCCCCGATGCGTACGCGGAAGTAAAAGCGCGGTGCGCCGTCTTTTTCAGTTCGCTCTGATAGAGCGGGTTTTCCTTATAGCGTTCGCCTTCCGCGGCGTACGCGTCGAGCGCGCGGCGGTAGGCGTTGATGACCGTGGCGATGTAATAGGACGATTTCATGCGCCCTTCCACCTTGAACGACACGACGCCGCTTTGCGCCATTTCGCCGAGATGATCGAGCATATTGAGGTCCTTGCTGTTCAGAATATACGTGCCCCTTCCGTCCTCCTCTATGGGCAGATATTCCCCCGCGGTATTCTTTTCGCGCAGTTCGTACGACCAGCGGCAGGGCTGAACGCATTCGCCGCGGTTGGAATCGCGCCCGCTGAGATAACTGCTCAAAAGGCATCTGCCGCTGTACGCGATGCACATCGCGCCGTGGGCGAACGCCTCGATTTCCGTTTGCGGCACGGCGGCGTGGATCTCGGCGATTTCCTTTAAGGAAAGTTCCCGCGCGAGCACCACGCGGCGGGCGCCGAAATCGGCGTAAAACTTCACCGTTTCCGCGTTGAGCGCGCTCGTTTGGGTGGACACATGCAGCGGCAGGCGCGGCGCGACGCGCTTTAACACGTTCATCAGCCCGATGTCGGAAACGATGACGCCGTCCGCGCCGACGCTCTGCAAAAACGCGAAATAATCCGCCGCCTCGCCCAAATCGGCGTTGCGCGCCAGAATGTTGACGGCGACGTAGAGTTTCTTTCCCCTTTCGTGGGTGTATTTCACCGCGCGTTCCATTTCCGCGTCGTCGAAATTTCCGGCAAAGGCGCGCAGCGTCAGGCTTTTTCCGCCGACGTACACCGCGTCCGCGCCGAAATAAAGGGCGGTTTTCAGTTTTTCAAAATCGCCCGCGGGGGCGAGCAGTTCCAAACGTTTCATTTCAATTTCTTTGCGATGAGCGCGCCGTCCTCTTCCTCGAAAAACCGTACGGAAAAATCCGCGTCCGCCCGAACGGCGGCGATAAAGCGCTCCATGTTTACCCGCGCCGTGCGATTTCGGTGCTCGGTGTGTTTCAAACCGTAATATTTCAACGAAATATCGTCGGCAAAGAGCACCCCGCCGACCTTCAGCAGCCCTTTCAAATCGGGCAGATAGGAAAGGTACCGCCCCTTCGGCCCGTCGAGAAAGATAAAATCGTACGCGCCGGAAAGCTGCGGCACGATTTCGTCGGCGTCCCCCTCGAACACCGTCGCGCGCTTTTCCAAGCCGAGAGTGCGGAAGGTTTCGCGGGCGCGTTCGGCAAAATCGGGGTTCTTTTCTATCGTAACGAGTTTCGCGTTCCTTGCGGCAAGCAGCATCGCCGCGCCGGAAACGCCCACCGCCGCGCCGATTTCCAGAATTTTTTCCGGTTGCAACGCGGACAGCTCCGCAAGCAGAACTTCCAGCGTTTTGTCCCGTATCGTGGGAATGCCCTCGGCTTTCGCCGCGGCGCGCAGGCGGATAAATTCGCCGTTTATCATATGTCCATGATAATGGGTAGAATCATCGGATTTTTCTTGGTTCTTCTGAACAGGTGGTTTTTGATGCCGCGCCGCACGGCGTTTTTCACGGCCGCCTTGTCGCCCCCCGCCTTGACGTCGAGATGCGTGAGCGTGGCGTTGACGTTCTGGCGGATTTCCTCCATCAGCTTATCGTCGAGCAGTATGCCGCGGTTGATGATGTCGGTGCAGACCGCCCTGCCCTCCTCGGAAAAGCCGACGACCACGACGAGCAGCCCGTCCTCCGAAAGGTGTATTCTGTCCTTTAACACGACGCTTTCCGAGCCGTCGATGCCCAGCCCGTCCACCAGCCGCGCGCCCGAGGGGAAGTTTTCCCCGAAGGTCATGGTTTTGGAGGTGAGCTCCACCGTGTTGCCGATATCGGCGATGAGAACGTTGCTCTTTTTCAGCCCCATCTCCACGGCGAGGCGCGCGTGCTTTTTCAGGTGGCGGTACTCCCCGTGCACGGGAATGAAAAACTTCGGTTTCACGAGCGAGTGAAGCACCTTGATTTCCCCTTGGCAGGCGTGGCCGGAAACGTGAATGGGCTCCAAACTCTCGTAAATGACTTCCGCGCCCTTTCTGTAAAGGTTGTTGATGACGCCGTAAATCATCTTCTCGTTGCCCGGTATGGGGCTGGCGCTGATGACGATGGTGTCGTTCGCGCCGATGGTTACCTTATTGAATTCGCCGCTCGCCATGCGGGTGAGCGCGCTCATCGGTTCGCCCTGCGAGCCGGTGGAGATGATGAGGATTTCGTTATCGCGGAAATTTTTGAGTTTTTCCACGTCCACGATGATGTTTTCGGGAATTTTCAGCTCCCCGATTTTAGACGCCGCCTCCGCGACGTTAATCATGCTTCTGCCGGAAAAGACCACCTTTCTGCGATACTTTACCGCCAGATCGAGAATTTGCTGCAAGCGGTGCACGTTGGAGGCGAAAGTCGCGATAATCAGCCGCCTGTCGGTATTGTCGCCGAACACGTGATCGAGCGTTTCCCCCACCACCTTTTCGCTCATGGTATAACCCGCGCGTTCCACGTTGGTGGATTCCGCCATCAAAAGCAGCACGCCCTTTTTACCGATTTCCGCAATGCGCGTCAAGTCCATGTAATCGCCGTTGATGGGCGTAAAGTCGATTTTATAATCGCCCGAATGGAACACCACGCCGACGGGCGTCGTGACGGCGAGCGCCACCGCCCCCGCGATGGAGTGGTTCACGTTGATAAATTCCACCGAAAAACAGCCCAGCTTTATCACGCTGCCCGCCTTTACGCAGTTGAGATTGACGTTGTTCAGCCGATGCTCCGCGAGTTTGTTCTCCGCGAGCGTTAAGGTGAGCTTCGTGCCGAATACCGGCGCGGAAATTTCCTTCAGCAGGTAGGGCAGTCCGCCGATGTGATCCTCGTGCCCGTGCGTGAGCACGATGCCCTTGATGCGCGATTTGTTTTCCTCGAGATAGGTGATGTCGGGGATAACGAGGTCGATGCCCGGCATGTCGTCCGAGGGGAAAGAAAGCCCCGCGTCCACGACGATGATGTCCTTGCCGTACTCGAACGCCGTCATGTTCTTGCCGATTTCCCCCACGCCGCCGAGAAAGCGGATCTTCAGGCTTTTGGCGTTATTTTTCGCCTTTGCCTGCGTTTCCTGCGCCGGTTCGGTTTTCGCCGGCACGGGTTTTTGCCGATTGTTTATCTGTTTTTGCTGCAAACCGCGCGCCTCGTTCTGTTTGGGCGCGGCCTTGCGCGGCGCCGCCTGTTTCTGCCGCGCGGCGGGCGCGGGCTTTCCCGCGTTTTTTGCCTGTCTGCCGCCGTCGCCGTGCGCCTGAGCCGGTTTTGCCGCTGTCTGCGGCGTTTCGTTGTTCGTCTTTTTGCCTAATTTCATTATTTTTCCTTTTTATGTTACTATTAACAAACTTTTCCGTATCTATTATATACCAAAACGCGCGGAAAGTAAACGCTTTGCCCCTATTAAATTTTAATTGACAAAATTAGCGTTTTCCCGCCGTTTTGCTTGTATATTTTTTTTCTTTATTGTATAATGATTGCGAATTGAAAATTGCAAGGAGTGTATATATTATGCGTGTTTACAATTTTGCGGCGGGGCCTTCCACCCTCCCCGTAGACGTTTTGGAAGAGGCGCAGAGAGAATTTCTCGATTATAACGGCACGGGCATGTCCATCACGGAAATGAGCCACCGTTCCAAGCCCTTTATGGCGGTGAACGAGGAGGCGCAGGCGCTGCTGCGCGAACTCATGAATATTCCCGACGATTATGCGGTGCTCTTCGTACAGGGCGGCGCGTCCCAGCAGTTTGCGGCGGTGCCCCTCAATTTGATGGTCAACGGCAAAGCCGACTATATCGTTACCGGCAACTTCGCGGGAAAAGCGCAGGAAGAGGCGACGAAATACGGCGACGCCGCCATCGCGGCATCCTCCAAGGATAAGAACTTCACCTATATCCCCGACATGAAGAACGTGAAGTTCCGCAACGGCATCGACTATGTGCACATGACGTCCAACAACACGATTTTCGGCACGCGCTTTACCGAACTTCCCGTTTGCTCCGCCCCTCTCGTCACCGACATGAGCAGCAATATTTTGAGCGAGGTCGTGGACGTCGGCAAATTCGGGCTCATCTATGCCGGCGCGCAGAAGAACATCGCGCCCGCGGGCGTGACCATCGTCATCGTAAAGCGTTCGCTTTTGGGCAAGCACAGGGATATCTGCCCCACCATGCTGCGCTACGACATTCAGGATAAAAACGACAGCCTTTACAACACCCCGCCGTGCTTCCCCATCTACATGGCGCTGCTGGTGCTCCGCAGACTGAAAAAACTCGGCGGCGTGAAGGCGATGCAGGAAGTAAACGAATACAAGGCGAAAATGCTGTACGATTTCATCGATTCTTCCGCGCTTTATAAAAACCACGTCAACAAACCCGACCGTTCCTTGATGAACGTGCCCTTCGTGACGGGCAGCGAGGAACTCGACGCGAAATTCGTGAAAGAAGCTACGGCGAACGGGTTGGTTTCCTTAAAAGGTCACCGTCTCGTCGGCGGCATGCGCGCCTCCATTTACAACGCCATGCCCGTGGACGGTGTGAAAGCCCTTGTGGAATTCATGAAAAAATTCGAGCTGGAAAATAAATAATTCCGGCAAAGGAGTCCTTATGAAAAACGTTTTGAAACTCAATGCGATCAGCGACGTGGCGAACGAAATGTTCCCCGCCGATTACCGCGTAACGGATAACGCGGAAAACCCCGTCGGCATCATGCTGAGGAGTTTTTCCATGCACGAATACGATCTGCCCGAAAGCGTGCTCGCGGTAGCGCGGGCGGGCGCGGGCACCAACAATATCCCCTCCGACGTTTACGCGCAGAAGGGCGTCGTCGTATTCAACACCCCCGGCGCCAACGCCAACGCCGTTAAGGAGCTCGTGCTCGCGGCGCTGTTCGCCAGCGGCAGAAAGCTGGCGGAATCGCTGGAGTGGGTGAACAGCATCGCCGACAAGGGCGATGAAATCCCCAAGCTGGTGGAAAAAGGCAAGAAGAATTTCGTCGGACACGAACTGAAAGGCAAAACCATCGGCATCATCGGGCTGGGCGCGATCGGCGCGCAGGTCGCCAACGCCACCGAGGCCATCGGCATGAAGGTGCTGGGCTACGACCCCTACCTTTCGGTGGAAAACGCGCTCTCTTTAACGCGCAAGGTGCACCGCGTGCAGACGCTCGACGAAATCGCCGCGGCGGACTACGTGACGGTACACGTCCCCCTGCTTTCCGACAACAAGGGATTTTTGAACAAGGACTTTTTCGCAAAAATGAAAAACGGCGCGGTGCTCCTGAACATGGCGCGCGGCGAGCTCGTGAACAACGACGACGTTCTGGAAGCGGTGGCGAGCGGCAAACTTGCCAAATACGTTTGCGACTTCCCCTGCGAAAAACTCATCGGCAAGGAAAACGTGCTGTGCTTCCCCCATCTCGGCGCATCCACGCCGGAAGCGGAGGACAACTGCGCGGTGATGGCGGCGAAACAGCTCGTCGATTATATCGAAAACGGCAACATCGTCAACAGCGTGAATTTCCCCGCCTGCTCTTCGGCGCGGTGCACGCCCTTCAGAATTTCCGTGCTGCATAAAAACCAGAAGAACATGATCGCGCAGATCTCTTCCATTCTCGCGCAGGATAACATCAACATCGAAAATTTTGAAAACAAGAACAAGGGCGAAAATGCCTACACCATTTTGGACATCGCCTCCGAAGCGAACGAAAAAATACTGAAACAGATCGCCGCCATCGACGGCGTGTATAAGGTTCGCGAAATCCGCTGAACATTCAAGAAAACAGAAAACGCCCCCGCGCTAACTCGCGAGGGCGTTTTTTTCATCGCAGATTAAAGTTTAATCGCCGTACACATAGCTGTCCGCATCGGAAGGCGCGTTGATCTTGCCGTTAAATTCGGTAAGGATCGTGTTCAGCTTGACGTCTAAGGAAACCGAGCCCATATCGGCGACGGTTACCCCCGCCTTCAGCTTGACGCTCATTTTATAGCCGACGAGCGCGCCGCTGTCGTTCAAACGGATATACGCTTCCGCAACGCACTCGCTCGCCTCGAGTTCCGCGCCCGCCATTATGCTGCCGAGATTTCCGCTGATTTCCTTCAGAAGTTCCTTCGCGTCCAGCACGATTTTGATTTTATTGGCGTCCGAAGCCTCCACGTACGCTTTCGCGCCGCCCGCACGCACCGCTTCGATGAGCTCGTCGATGTCGATCGCCGTCGCCTCGGTATCGGAGATGCCGTAATCGAGCTCGGGCATTTCCGCTTTTACTTTTTCGTCGAAGGGAACGCCGTTGGTTTTTCCGCTGGTCTTGGAGTACAACACGCCGTCCACGTAACAAATTTCGGTTTTGCCCTCCGTGTCCTTCATGTTCATCTGTACCTTGCTAAACATCGAAAGCCCCGTTTCGCCGAAGGTATACCGTACGTCGCCGTTGCACCTCATCTTCGTTTCGTTTGTCTTATCGTCCACTTTCGCGATAACCTTCATATCGGTATTGAACGTCATGCGATAACCGGAAACCTCGCTCTGTTCCGCCTGATCGATATCATCGAGCGATAAACCGGAAACCTTTTCTTCCAGCGCCTCCGCCGTCAGTTCGGTATTGTAATTCCCCGTAAACTCGCTGCCCCTGCAACCGGTGAAAAGCACCGCAAAACACACGATGAGCGCAAGCCCCGCCGCCAAAAATTTCTTCATGATAAATCTCCTTTTTCTTTATGATACTATATCATTCTATGCTTGTCAATATTAAAATGCAAAAAAATATAAAAAAGCGCGCAAAATAAATTTGCGCGCCCGAATAAAAGGTCTATTCGTATTTGTTTCTCTTCACGTATTTCGTATGCAACAGCTCGTGCGCCTTATGACCGGCGGGCTTTCCGAGATAATTTTCGTAAATATCCTTCACCATGGGGTTTTCGTGGCTCTTGCGGATGACTTTCGCCTGATCCTCGTCGTAAAGCGCCTTGGCGCGCAGCATTTTGTAATCCACTTCCCTGCGGGTATAGGTATCCAAAATCGGCTGTCCGCCGCCGTTCACGCAGCCGCCGGGGCAGCACATAATTTCCACGAACTGATAATCCGCCTCGCCGTTTTTGATCTTATCGCAAAGCACCTTGGCGTTGGAAAGCCCGCTCGCCACGGCGACCTTCACGTTGAGACCGCCGACGTTGTAGCTCGCCTCCTTGATGCCGTCCATGCCGCGCACTTCCGTGAAATCCAGCTTGCCGAGCGTTTCGCCGGTGATCTTTTCCACCGCCGTGCGGAGCGCCGCCTCCATCACGCCGCCCGTCGCGCCGAAGATGACGCCCGCGCCGGAAAACTCGCCCATCGGGTTGTCCATGACGCCGTCGGGCAGATAGTTGAACAAAATGCCCTTTTCCTTGATGAGTTTTGCAAGCTCTCTCGTCGTGAGCGACGCGTCGATATCGGGATAACCCGACGCGTTTTCGTATTCCCTCGTCTTTTCAAACTTTTTCGCCACGCAGGGCATGATGGAAACGACGAAGATATTTTTGGGATCGATGTTGTTCTTTTCCGCGTAATAGGTTTTAATGAGCGCGCCGAACATCTGCTGCGGGCTCTTGCAGGAGCTGACGTTTTCCATGAGTTCGGGATAATAAAACTCCATATAGCGGATCCACCCCGGCGAACAGCTGGTGATCAGCGGCAGTTTGCCGCCCTTTTCGATGCGTTCCAAAAGCTCCGCGGACTCTTCCATAATGGTTACGTCGGCGGCGAAGTTTACGTCGAACACCTTATCGAAACCGATCCGCTTGAGCGCGGTCGCGAGCTTGCCCTCCACGTTGGTGCCGATGGGGTAGCCGAATTCTTCGCCGATACCGGCGCGCACCGCCGGCGCGCAGCCGACGATGACCACCTTTTCGGGATCGGCAAGCGCCGCCTTCACGTCGTCGATTTCTTCCTTTTCGTGCAGGGCGCCCGTCGGGCACACGTTGATGCACTGTCCGCAAGCCACGCAGGGATTATTGACCAGATCCTCGTCGAACGCGCAGCTGATCTTCGTGGAAAATCCGCGCTCGGTCGCGCCGATGACGGCGACTTCCTGCCCCTTGCACGCCGCAACGCAGCGGCGGCAGAGAATACACTTGCTGTTATCCCTGACGAGATAATCGGTGGAAACGTCCTTTTCGCTTTCGTTCACCGCACCTTGATATTTCACCGCATCGCAGCCGTATTCTTTGGAAAGCGCCTGCAATTCGCAGTTCAAGTTGCGCGAGCACGATAAGCACGCGCGGTTATGATCGGATAAAATCAGCTCCAGCGTGGTTTTGCGGGCGGCGATGACCTTATCGGAATCGGTGGTCACCTCCATGCCCTCCGCCACGGGATACACGCACGCCGCAACCATGCTGCGCGCCCCCTTCACTTCCACCATGCACACGCGGCACGCGCCGATGGCGTTGATTTCCTTCATATAGCACAGCGTGGGAATGCGGATGCCCGCCTCTCTCGCCGCCTCTAAAATCGTGCTGCCTTCCGGCACGCTGACGTCGATGCCGTTTATTTTCAGATTAACCATAAAATTTCACTCCCCTTACTTCTTGGAAATCGCGCCGAATTTGCACTTTTCCTGACATGCGCCGCACTTGATGCACTTGCTCTGATCGATTTCATGCGGGTTTTTCAGCGTACCGACGATGGCGTTTACCGGACACTGCCGCGCACACGCCGTACAACCGATACACTTTTCCTTGTCGATTTCGTAGCGCAGCAGTTTTTTGCACACGCCCGCGGGGCAGCGCTTTTCCTTCACGTGCGCCTCGTATTCGTCGCGGAAATAGCGGAGGGTGGAAAGCACGGGGTTGGGCGCCGTCTGCCCCAGCCCGCAAAGCGCGTTCGCCTTTATGTAATGGCAGAGTTCCTCCATCTTGTCGAGGTCCTCCTCCGTCGCCTTGCCCTCGGTGACCTTGGTGAGCATTTCGAGCAAACGCTTCGTGCCGATTCTGCACGGCGTGCACTTGCCGCACGATTCGTCCACGGTAAATTCCAAAAAGAACTTCGCAATGTCCACCATACAGTTGTCTTCGTTCATGACGATCAGTCCGCCCGAACCCATCATCGAGCCGATCGCCATCAGCGAATCGTAATCGATTTTGGTGTCGATGAGCGACGCGGGAATACATCCGCCCGACGGGCCGCCCGTCTGCGCCGCCTTGAACGCCTTGCCTTCGGGAATACCGCCGCCGATTTCGTAGATGATTTCCCTCAGCGTCGTGCCCATGGGAACTTCCACGAGTCCGGTGTGCTCGATTTTTCCGCCGAGCGCGAACACCTTCGTGCCCTTGCTCTTTTCCGTACCCATGCCGGCGAACCATTCCGCGCCGTTTAAGATGATCTGCGCCACGTTGGCGTAGGTTTCCACGTTATTCAAAAGCGTGGGCTTGCCGAACAGCCCCTTGTTCGCCGGAAAGGGCGGACGGGGGCGCGGCTCTCCGCGCTTGCCTTCGATGCTGGTCATCAGCGCCGTTTCCTCGCCGCAGACGAACGCGCCCGCGCCGAGACGGATGTCGATATCGAAAGAAAAATCCGTGCCGAAAATATTCTTGCCGAGCAAGCCGTATTCCCGCGCCTGTTCGATGGCCTTTCTCAGCCGCTCGACGGCGATGGGATATTCGGCGCGCACGTAAACGTACCCCTGATCGGAACCGACGGTATAGGCGGCGATCGCCATCGCCTCGATGACGGCGTGCGGATCGCCTTCCAGAACGGAACGGTCCATAAACGCGCCGGGGTCGCCCTCGTCGGCGTTGCAAGCGACGAATTTTTTATCGCCGACGGCTTTTTTGGTAAATTCCCATTTCAGCCCCGTAGGGAAGCCCGCGCCGCCTCTGCCGCGAAGCCCCGACGCCTTCATCACGTCTACGATCTCTTCCTTGCTCATTTCGGTGAGCGCTTTCGCAAGGGCTTTGTACCCGTCGAAAGCGATGTATTCTTCGATATCCTCGGGGTTGATCCTGCCGCAGTTTCTCAGCGCCACGCGGTGCTGTTTTTTATAGAAATTGGTTTCGCCCAGCGGCTTGATGCCGCCGTCTGCCGAAACGGTTTCCTTATATAAAAGATGTTTGACGACGTTGCCCTTTTTGAGGTGCTCTTCCACCACTTCCGCAACGTGGTCTTCCGTCATCTGCGCGTAAAACGCGCCCTCGGGATATACGACGACGATGGGACCGAGCGCGCAGAGCCCGAAACAGCCGGTCATGATGACCTTGACGTCCAGTTTGTCCTCCGCGACGCGGCGTTTGAACTCCTCCAAAATCTTTCTCGAATGACCGGAAGTACACCCCGTACCGCCGCACACGAGCACCGTTCTTTCCTTGCCGTAATCGGTTTCGACCGCGCGCGGGCCCATGCTTTTCAGCGCGCGCGCCTTGATTTCTTCTAACTTTTTAACGTCCATTTTTCTTCCCCTCAGTCCTTATACTTTGCCAGAACGGCGGCAACGCCGTCCGCCGTGATCTTACCGTAAACGTCGTCGTTCACCGTCATCACGGGCGCCAAACCGCAGCAGCCGATGCAACGGGTGGCGTCGATGGAAAACTTGCCGTCGGGCGTCACTTCCCCCGCGCTTATGCCGAGGAGCTTTTCCACCTGCGCGAGCACCTCGCCGGAACCCTTTACGTAGCACGCCGTGCCCAAACACACGCCGATTTTGTATTTGCCCTTGGGCATTAAGGAAAACTGCGAATAAAAGGTGGCAACGCCGTACACCTCCGAAAGAGAAACGCCGAATTCTTCCGCGACGATCGCCTGCACTTCCTTGGGCAGATAACCGTAAATCCCCTGCGCCGTCTGCAACGCCTCCATCAGCGCGCCTTCCTTATGTTTCAACTGAGAAAGCGCGCCGCGCAGTTCGCTTTCCTGTTCTTTGGTTCCGTTGAACGGAACCGTGCATTTTTTACTCATCCGGACCTCCAAATCGTGTAGCGGGACAATCTTGCCCGTTATTTTTAATTATATCATAAACGCTCGATTTTTTCAAGCGCCGACGCACAAAAAAATGCGAAAAGTCAATTTAAAAAAACGCGTGCCCTTTCACGCGTTCTTTATGTTATTTATCGCCGTTTCTTTTTCCGCCGACCATCTCTTCGAGTTCGCTTAAAAAGGCGGAAATATCCTTAAACGAACGGTAAACCGAGGCGAAACGCACGTAAGCGACTTCGTCGATTTCCTTCAAGCCGTCCATCACCATTTCGCCGATTTCCTTGCTGGTGATCTCCTGATCGAGAGAATTGTACACTTTCTTGCTGATATCGTCCACGAGCTTGTCGATTTTAAACATCGGCACGGGGCGCTTTTCGCAGGCGCGGATAATGCCGTTTTTCACCTTGTTGGGATCGAACGTCTGGCGGTTGCCGCCGTTTTTCACGACGAGCACCGGCGTATTTTCCACCGTTTCGTAGGTCGTGAACCTTCTGCCGCAGGAAACGCACTCCCTGCGACGGCGGATGATCGTGCCCTCTTCCGTGGAACGGGAGTCGATCACCTTGCTTTCCATACATCCGCAATACATGCACTTCATCGTTTTTCCTCTTTTCTTTCTATATTTATTCTTATTTTAGCATTATTTTCAGCGTTTGTCTATATTTTTTTTCGATTTACGCATATTAATTGTAAAATTACCGCCAAAGGGGGATTTATGCTGGCACTCTGCTATGTTCTCGCCGCCGTGTATACCGCGTCGATCAACGTATACGGCATACTGCTGTTAAAATTTCAGAAAAACGCAAATCCGGACGATCCCGAAGAGCGCGTGAGCGACGGCAAACTGCTGCTCGCGGCGCTGCTCGGCGGCGCGGCGGGGATTTACGCGTTCATGTTCGTTTTCAAATACCGTTTGAAAAGCCTCGGGTTTATGATACTGATGCCCCTGCTCGGCGCGCTGACGGTATTTTTATGGATTATGCTCGTCGGCTGGAATTTCGGCGTCGTGCCGCCCGTCGCCTGAAGTCGTTCCCGATAACGGCACGTAGGAAATTTCGCAACGGGAAAGACCGATATACTTATGCATCTGCCAATGCGACATTTTTCTTTGCAGAAAAAAGATATCCGCCGCCTCCCACAAAAACACCCACGCAAAAATATCGACGACTTCGTAAAACACCGCGTTTTCCCCGATAAACCGCAACGCGATCATCGCCGAAAGCAGCAATACGCCGCATAGCAGCATGATGAACGCGACAAGGCAATCCCTGCGCGATTTCTGACGCTCCGCGATGAATTTCAGCATGAACGATTTATGAACGGCGTCCGCATAAACGCGCCGCTCTTCGCCGTCGATCTCATCGCTGTGCAGCACCAAGTGAAATTCGCTTTTCGCGTGTTTCGGGCGCACGCTCTGCTCTAAAAACTCGGCGACTTCCGAAGAAACGACCGGCTCCGCCCCGTAGGAAAAGGGCGAAATAAAACCGTCGTCCCTGCGAACGGTTACGTCGATCCGCAGCCGCCCCTCTTCGTCTTTTTCTTCCGCCAAACGCGCCGTGTTTACTTTACGGTTCATTTCGCGCATACGCGCAATCGATCGGAACATTTTCCCTCCTGCAAGCCGCCGCTTTACCGCGGCTTATTTTTTATGATGCGGCAGTGCGAAAAACTTCGCGCCGCCCGTTTTGCAATTTACGCAAAATCCTCCGCCTCGATGGGAGTGAAACCGAACTTCGCCACGTCGAACAGTCCCCTGTCGGTGATTTTCAGCTCGGGAATGACGACCAGCGCGAGAAACGAAAGACTCATAAACGGCTGAATATCCTTAGCCACGCCCATTTCGTAGGCGCAGGCGATCATCTTTTCCAATTTATTTTCAAATTCGTCGATGCCGAGCTCCGACATCAGCCCCGCGATTTCCAGCGGCAGGGAGGCTTTCACCTTTCCGTTTTCCACGAGCGCCATGCCGCCGCCGATGCGCACGATTTCCGCCGCCGCGGCGTACATATTCTCCGAGGTATCCCCCAGCACGATGATATTGTGCGAATCGTGCGCGACGGTGAGGGCGATCGCCCCGTTTTTTAAGCCGTAGCCCTCGATGAGCCCCCGCCCGACGTTGCCCGTCGCCTTATGCCGTTCCACAACGGCGAGCTTCAATAAATCCGTACCCGCGACATCCACCTTGCCGTTTACCAGCTTTACCTTGCGCACCGTTTTTTCGGTGACGACGTTATGGTGCAGCAGGCGGATGACCTTTACGTATTCCGAACGGGAAACGATATCGAAATCCGCTTGGCAAAGGGGCGCGGGGTGCACGGTGTTTTTCACCCGCTCGTCGTCATACGGCTGAACGTCAAAGAGCGCCCGCCCGTTTTCCGCGACGACTTTGCCGTTTTTTACGACGAACGCCGCGTTAAATTCCGTTAAATCGTCCACGCACACGATATCCGCCGCGTAGTCGGGCGCGAGCGCGCCGTACCCGTGCAGTCGGTAACATTCCGCCGTGTTGAGCGTGCCCATGACGACCGCCCATATCGGATCGACGCCGTTTTTCACCAAAATGCGGAGGATGTTATCCACGTGCCCGCCGCGCTTTAAATCGCAGGCGTGGCGGTCGTCGGTGCACAAAATGAAACGGCGCATATTTCGGGCGTTGACCGCCTTCGCGTTTTTTTCCGCGTTGCGCGTCGCCGAGCCTTCGCGCAGATGCACGTACATGCCCCGCGCGATCTTTTCTTCGATTTCCCGCTCGGTCACGCACTCGTGATCGGTGGATATGCCGCCGCAAAGGTAGGCGTTCAGATTTTTGCCCGTCAAATCGGGGGCGTGCCCGTCTATGACGCAGCCCTTATTTTCCGCGGCGCACAGCTTTTCCACGTCGTCCGCCGCGGCGTTGATTACGGCGGGGTAATTCATGTATTCCCCCAGCCCCCATATACCGCCGTCGGCAATATGCGCCTTTACTTCCTTCGCGTCGAGCACCGCGCCGCTGTTTTCAAAGGGCGTGGCGGGCACGCAGGAAGGATACATCACCTTTACGGTGAGCGGCGTGCGCGCCGCGGCGGCGGCGATGTATTCCACGCCGGCGTTGCCGCACACGTTGGCGATTTCGTGCGGATCGGCGATGAGCGTCGTCGTGCCGTGCGGCAAAATCGCCTTGGCAAGCTCCGCGGGGGTAAGCTGCGTGCTTTCTATGTGCATATGCCCGTCGATCAATCCGGGGATGAGATATTTCCCGCCGCAGTCGATTTCCTTTATCCCCTCGTAATCGCCGATTCCCGCGATGACGCCGCCGTCCACCGCCAAATCGCCCTGTTCGATCTTTTGCGTGAACACGTTGACGATGTTCGCATTCTTCAGCACGAGTTCCGCCTTTTCACGCCCCGCGGCGACGGAAATCAGCCGCGTTCTTTCCCGTTCCGTCATATTACCTCCCGTTTATCTTCCGTTGCGTTCCAAAAAAACGCCGTTTTTAAAGCCTTGAATGGTTTTATCCGTTTCCGCGCGCTCCAGCCGTTGTTCCGCCCACGCGCAGTAAAGGGGATTTTTTTCCACGCCGATATAATGCCGCCCCAGCTTTTTCGCCGTCACGCTCGTCGTTCCCGAACCCAGAAAGGGATCGAACACGACGCCGCCCTCGGCGCTGCTCGCCAAAATGAGTTTTGCGACGAGTTTTTCCGGCTTCTGCGTGGGGTGCGCGGTGTTTTCCGGCATCGACCAGTAGGGAATGGAAATATCGTCCCAAAAATTCGACGGACAGGTCAGCCGAAACCGCCCGTCGGCGCTTTCCGTCCAGTCCTTCGGCGCGCCGTTTTCCCGATAGGGCGCGATAACTTTTTTCTTTACTTTTACGGCGTCGAGATGAAATGTATATTTTTCGCTTTTGACGGCGAACCAGATATCCTCCATGCCGTTTTTCCAGTTCCGCATCGCGCCGCGCCCCTTTTCCCTCTGCCAAGTGATGCGGTTTTTTACGCGCAGCTTTTCCTTGAGCACGTTGCCGATGACGAGGGAGGATTCCCAGTCGCAGCACACGTAGAGCGAGCCGTCGGCTTTTAAAAGCGGCAAAACGGCGTCCAGCCAGCGGCGGGTGTACGCCGCGTACGCTTCGTCGCTTTCCTTTTCAAAGCGGCTGCCGTGAAAATCCTTGTCGAGATTATACGGCGGATCGGCGACGATGAGATCGACGCTCTCTCTTTTCAGCCGCGCCGCCGCGGCGAAGAGATCGCCGCAGATCGTCACGTCGCGCTCCTCCCCCGTCAGCCGTTCGACGGGCAAAACGCGCTCGAGATAACGCCGCCCTTCCTCCTCGGTAAAATCGATGGTCTTGTTGCGGGAGGATTTTTTCTTTTCCATGTCAGCCCTCCGCGATTTCGTTTTCCGCCGCATAAAGATGCGCGGCGGTATCCGACGGCGTTGCGGCGTATTCGTTGAACTTTGCGGCGGCAAGCTCCCCCGCCCTGCCGCAGAGATACGCGCCCGCGCTCGCCGCGTCGAAAGCGGAAAAGCCCCGCGCCGCGATGCCGGCGATCGCGCCGGAAAGCACGTCTCCGCTGCCGCCCTTCGCCATGCCGCTGCTGCCCGTAGTGTTGAAAATCACACCCGACTTGCCGACGAGCACGCTCGTCGCGCTCTTTAACAGCACGTTTACGCCGTACGTTTCGTAAAATTCCTTCGCCGTTCCCACGGGATCGGCGAGAATTTGCGCCGTTCCTTTTCCCGTCAGGCGGGAAAATTCCTTGACGTGCGGCGTGAGCACGACGTCCGCCGCCGCGTTTTTCAGCGCGTTTACGCCGTACGTTGCCAGAGAATTGAGCCCGTCCGCGTCGACGACGAGCGCGCCGCGGTAATGCTTTAATAACCAAGAAACGGCGCGGTACGTTTGCTCGCCGCACCCCATTCCCATACCGACGGCGACGGCGTTCGCCTGCAAAACGCTTTCAAAATCCCTTTCGCAAAAGCATATCGCGCCCTTCTCGTCGGAAAACGTGCGCGTGATGATCTCCGGCACTTTGCCCGCGTAGAGGGAAAACAGACTTTCGGGCACGTAAAGCTCGCCGTAGCCCGCGCCAGTTCTCAGCGCCGAAAGCGCGGTTGCGGAAAGCAGCGCCGAACCGAAATAGTCCTTGCTGCCGCCGACGATCGCCGCCCTGCCGTAGCTGCCCTTGTGGGTGTTTTCGAGCCGCTTCGGAAAAAACCGCTTCATGTCCGCGGGCTCCAAACGGCAGGCGAAATCCTCCTCGAACACGGCGATGCCGATATCCTTGTTGACGATTTTTCCGCAATAATCCTTGCCGTCGTTCAAAAAATGCCCCGCTTTAAATTCCTGCACGGACACCGTCATGTCGGCTTTGACCGCCGCGCCCATTACGAGCCCGCTGTCGCCGTTTAATCCGCTGGGGATATCGACGCTCAGCTTAAAGCATTTTTTCGCGTTGATTTTTTCGATGACGCGTTTCATTTCGCCCGTCACCTCGCGGCAAAGTCCCGTGCCGAAGATGCAATCCACCACGACGTCGTAGTCCAAATCGAGTTTTTCGATTTCGCCCGCGGCGAGCTTGAGCACGAACACCGAAAAGCCGTGCGCCTTTTTCAAAAGGCGGGCGGCGACGAGCCCGTCGCCCCCGTTGTTGCCCTTGCCGCACACGAATAAAATTCTGCCGCCCTTAAAGCGCTTTTGAATTTCCTCCGCCACCGCCTCGCCCGCGCGTTCCATCAGCGTGCGTTCGGGAATACCGAGATTTTCGATGGTGTATCGATCCGCCGCGCGCATCTGGGCAACGCTTAAAATTCTCTGCATTCTTTATACTCCTCCGCGGCGGCAGCCGCCTCTTCATAGGAAAAGCCTCTGCCTAAAAGGTGGCGGTAGAGCTTTTGTATATCCTTCGCCTCCCGCCCCTTGCCGCGCATATATTTGGCAGCCGCGGCTTTGGCGGCGTTTCCGCCGTCGAGCTCCTTCAACGCGTCGGCAACGATTTCCTCGCCCACGCCCCGCGCGCGCAGTTCCGCCTTGATGAGCCGCGCGCCCTTCTTTGCGGAATGCGCCGTAACGTACGATTTCGCGTACGCCGCGTCGTCGATATAGCCGTAGCTTTTGAATTTTTCCAAAATAAAAGAAACGACAGCGTCACCGTATCCCTTCCGCGACAAAAAGAGCGAAAGTTCCCGCTCTGTTTTCATGGTTTTGGAGATATGCGCAGCCGCCTTTTCCAAGGCGGCTTGCCGTTCGCTGTCGAATTCTATTTCTTTTAAGCGTTCCTCGTCGATTTCGACGCCCGCTTTCAGTCGGAATTTTGCCGCCGTTTCCAAACTAAGTCCGCACTTGAACGCGCCGTCGATATAGACGTTTACGCGCTTTTTGTCCTTGACCTGCGGCGAAATTTCGGTAATTCTGCCCATTAAAGCACCGTTACCCAGCCGTATTTGTCTTCCTTCGCGCCGTGCTGGATGCCGGTGATGGTATCGTAGAGGAACTTGGTGATTTCCCCCATCTTGCCGCCGTTGACTTCCAGATTCGCGCCGCCCACGCCGAGCAGTCCCACCGGCGAAATGACCGCCGCCGTGCCCGTGCCGAACACCTCTTTCAGCTTGCCCTTTTTATGCGCTTTGACGACTTCTTTCAAAGAAAGCGTTCTTTCGCTCGTCTTGTAGCCGGCGTCGCGCAGAACTTCCAGACAGCTCTTGCGGGTGATCCCCGGCAAAATCGAGCCGTTGAGCGCGGGCGTGACCACCTCGTCGCCGATGACGAAGAAAATGTTCATCGAGCCGACCTCTTCGATATATTTTTTATGCACGCCGTCCAGCCAGAGCACCTGATCGTACCCTTTCTTCTGCGCCTCTTCCGCCGCCTTGATGCTGCCAGCGTAATTGCCGAGGCACTTCGCCTCTCCCGTGCCGCCGGCGACCGTTCTGGCATAATGGTCCTCCACGTAAATCTTCGTGGGGGCAAGCCCGTTTTTGTAATACGCGCCCACCGGAGACAGAATAATATAAAAAAGATACTTTTTGCTGGCGTGCACGCCCAGCTCCGCGCTATCGGCGATCATCAGCGGGCGGATATAGAGCGCCGTGCCGTCGGCTTTCGGAATCCAATCCTTTTCGATGTCGAGCAGCTTAAACAGCGCCTCGCACACGAAATCCACGTCCACGCGCGGCATGCACATGCGGTCGCACGAACGGTTCATGCGGTTGAAGTTTTCGCGGATGCGGAACACGCGGATGCCGTCCTTGCCGCAAAACGCCTTCGCCCCCTCGAACACGCCCTGCGCGTAATGCAGAACGGAGGTTGCGGGACTCATCGCCATATCCTCGTAAGGGGATATTTTCGCGTCGTGCCAGCCCTTGTCCGCCTCGTAAACCATGGAGAACATGTAGTCGGTGAACAGCTTGCCGAAACCCAGCTCCGCATTTTCCTGCGGCTTTTGTTTCAGCGTTTTTCTTTCGCAAAATTCGATTTCCATTTTTCACTCCTCGAATGCGTAATATCCCGTTCCCGACGTTTCCGTTTCCAGCCTGCCGTTGAAACAATCGGCGAAATTCGCCTCGAACGCGGCAAGATTTTCCGCGGGGATTGCAAAACGCACCGTCGCACGTTCGGAAAATTGCGTATCTATGATTTTATAATTTTTGCTTTCCGCAAACTTTAAGATTTTCGCGTAATATTCGTAATCCGCCGCCGTTTCTATAAACGCGCAAACGGTATACTTTACGACCTTCGCCGCGTTCACGCCGTCGGCGACCGCCTTCGTATAGGCGCGCACCAGACCGCCCGCGCCCAATTTCACGCCCCCGAAATAGCGAGTGACCACGACGGCGCACTTTTTCAGCCCGCGCGCTTTCAGCACTTCCAGCATGGGAAGCCCCGCCGTGCCCTGCGGTTCGCCATCGTCGGAAAACTTTTGTTTTAATCCGCATTCGTCGGCAATATAGGCGTAACAGTTGTGCGTGGCGAGCGAATGCGCCTTGCGGATTTTTTCCACGTAAGCTTTCGCGCTCTCCTCGTTTTCGACGGGCGCGATATGCGTGATGAAACGGGAACGCTCCACGACGTATTCGCAGGAAATTTCCCCTTCCACGCTGAGATAATCGTTCATTTCAGCACGATTTTAACGTGCACTTTTTTACCTTTGTGCAGGACGAATTCCCCCGCCGCCGCGGTCTTTTCGGAAATTTCGGCAAACGCGTCGGCAATTTTTTCCTCGTCGACGGAAACGCCGCCGCCCTCGATGAGCCGTTTCGCCTCGCCCTTGGATTTGGCGACGCCCGCCGCCACCATGATGTCGGCGATTTGCTTCATCGACGCGGGAACTTCCGCTTTCGGCATATCCGCGTCGCTGCCGCCGCCGAATGCCGCGCGCGCCTGTTTTTGCGCGAGCAGAGCCTTTTCCTCGCCGTGCACGAGCTTGGTCACTTCGAACGCCAGCCGCTCCTTCGCGGCGTTCATGCGCTCGTCGTTATATTTCGTGAGTTCCTCGATTTCCTCCATCTCCATAAAGGTGAGAAGGCGCATGCATTCGTTGACCTTCACGTCCTCCACGTTGCGGAAATACTGGTAAAATTCGTAAGGCGTGGTCTTGTTTTCGTCGAGCCACAGCGCGCCCTTCGCCGTCTTGCCCATCTTTTTGCCCTCGCTCGTCAAAAGCAGGGTAAAGGTCATGGCGTAAGCGGGCTTTTGCAGCTTTCTGCGGATCAAATCCGCACCGGCGAGCATATTGCTCCACTGATCGTCGCCGCCCATTTCCAGCACGCAGCCGTAGTCGTTGTAGAGCTTTAAAAAGTCGTACGCCTGCATGAGCATGTAGTTGAATTCGAGGAAGGTAAGCCCCTTTTCCATGCGGGATTTATAACATTCCGCCGTCAGCATCTTGTTCACGGAAAAATATACACCGACGGAACGCAGAAAGTCGATGTAATTCAGATCGAGCAGCCAGTCGCCGTTATCCACCATGAGGGCGGCGTTTTCCCCCTCGAAGGTGATAAAGCGGCTCATCTGTTTTTTAAAGCAGGCGATATTGTGCGCGATGGTTTCCTTGGTCATCATCTGCCGCAAATCGCTCCTGCCGGAGGGATCGCCGATCATGCCCGTGCCGCCGCCGAAGAGCGCGATGGGCTTATGCCCCGCGCGCTGCATGTGCGCCATCGCCATGATGGGAATGTAATGCCCGATGTGCAAAGAATCCGCCGTGGGATCGAATCCCACGTAGAAGGGAACCTTTTCCTCTTCGAGCATCTTTTTCAAATCGTCTTCGAAAACCGTCTGTTTTACGAAACCGCGTTCCTTTAATATATCGAATGCGCTTTTTGCCATCGTTCTCTCCTTACTTCGTAAATATCGCGCTCAAGCGTTTCACGCCCGTTTCGATCTGCTCCGGCGTGGCGTTGGAAAAGTTGAGCCGCATGGTGTTGTCGCCGCTGCCGTCGGCAAAGAAATCGTTGCCCGACACGTACGCGACCTTGTTGTCCAGCGCCTCGCGGAATTTTGCCTTGGCGCTGGTGCCGTCGGTAAATTCGCCCCAAATGAACAGCCCGCCTTCCGGCACGGTGTGCACGAAGCTTTCCGGCATATACTTATCGAGCGCGGCAAGCATGATTTCCGCCTTTTCCTTATAAATCGGCAGACTGCGGGCGATGCCCCGATCGATTTCCCCCGTGGAGATGAACCGCTCCACCACCGCCTGCGCGAGGGTGACCGTCTGCACGTCCACCGCCTGTTTGCAAATGGCCATTTTGCGGATGATCCTCTCGTCCGCCACCGTCAGGCCCACGCGGAGCGCCGGCGCGATGGTTTTGGACGTGCTGGTGATATACACCACGTGCCCGTCCTTATCGAAGCTCTTGATGCTCGGCAAGTGTTCGCCCGCGTAACGGATTCTGCCGTAGGGATCGTCCTCGATGACGACGACGTCGTACTTTTCCGCAATCTCCACGATCTTCTTTCTGGTTTCCAAACGGAGCGTCTTGCCCGTGGGGTTGGAAAAATTCGGCACGACATACACGAGCTTGGGGCGATGTTCTTTGATTTTTTTCTCCAGATCGTCCACGTCCACGCCGTCCTCGCCGCAATCGAACCCGACGGGATTCAGCTGATAGGTGCGCGCGATGTGCAGCACCGCGAGATAGGTGGGGTTTTGCACGAGGATTTTATCGCCCTTTTCGCAAAAGGTTTTGAACATCAGATCGATGCCCTGCTGACCGCCGCTGACGATAAGCGCGTTATCGACGGTATAGCCTTCGATGCCGACGTTTTTCACGTAACGCAAAAAACTTTCCCTTAAGGGCATGTAGCCTTCCGTTTCGCCGTATTGCAGCATTTTGACGGGATTTTCCGTCAAAAGCTCTCCGCTGTACTGTTTCACTTTTTCGGCGGGCAGGCACTGCGCCGCGGGCATGCCGCCGGCGAAGGAAATCATTTCCTTGTCGGAAAGCACTTTGAAAATTTCTCTGATCGCGTTTCCGGAAAGGTTCCGAACGCGTTCGGCAAACGTATATTCCATAATGATTATCTCCGTATATTATCGTTTCGTTAAACATTATTTTAGCACACGCGGGAGAAAATTTGCAAGCGTTTTTCCCCTCGTTTCGCCGTTTTCAAGGAAAATATAAAGTTTTATACTTGTATCGAAAGTTACGAAAGGACTTTCGGTGCAAGTTTTTTAATTTTAGGCGGCGGCATTACGCAAAGGAAAAACAAAATGACAAAGAAAGAATTGGAACGGGAAAACGCAAGGTTGAAAGCAGGGCTTGAAAAGATACGCGAGATAGCGGACAATCCGCACGAGTACGT
>QAKE01000006.1 GCA_003343995.1 Bacillota bacterium | reverse complement strand
CGATCTGGTTACTCTGTAACCTTATCTCAGGTTACAATTTTAAAACTTAACTATCTGATTTTATTGGGTGTAACTTTCATGGGACTTTTTGTAACCTCGCAAAGGTTACAAGGTTAATTGATTAAAATCATATGATTAGGTGATTTTCTTGTGACTGTAACCGTTGTAACCCGCTTCCGTGACTCCCCCTGATTTTTGAGAAAAAAGCTCTTTTCCTGTTAATATTTTATTAACAACTACGGGCGAAAATTTTTCATGGGCGGTGGCCTTCTGCGTCACTCATAGGTGTTTATTTCAGCCTGTATTACAGCGTCCGCGACAGGTGCAATTTTATGGCTTTTTAGCCTGATTCCCCCGGTTTTTGGCACTGCACAATAGTGCACAAATTTGCACAATTTTTTTGATGGTATTTATCCCCCTTCCGCCCGCTGCTGGCGTGGTCTGAGGCCGTTTTCGTGCGTGCACAAAAAAAGAGGTGTTTGTCGCGCGCAGGTGACGGGGGGACAGCCCACGCGACGGGGCGCGAGACGGTGAGCCAGTAATATTTTGCCGTCAGAATCAATGTCCGTGTTGTGGGGCGCATTTCAGAACGCGAATCATGCCCGGCCTCATAATTGAGGCTACGCCCCTCACAGTGGCTTACACGCGCTGAATGAAGATGAAATTATTTTTCCACGGACTGCCCGCAGGCTGGAGGAACCTCCCTGCACGGGGTGTGTGGGCTGGTGAATAATTTTGAATGGATTGCTGCAAAGATTTTTATTGCAGGCCGGATGTTGTTGTCATGCCCTGCCTGAATCATAATATCGGCGAGTTCAACTCCCACAGGGGAGCTATCATCATGTTTCGTTGTCCCTTCTGCGGTGCTATGGCCCGCACCCGTACCAGTCGCCGCCTGAGCGATCACACCATACGCCAGTATCATCAGTGCCAGAATCTGGAATGCAGTGAGAGCTTTACCACCCTGAACGCCTTTGAACGCCGGGTCAGTAGTCGTGACGCACCGGCGACGCTTCCGCCTGCGGCGGGAGATTGAAGCGTCAATGTGTGCTGTTCCCCCGCCCGTTACGGGCGGGGTGTTATCCTTTCCTCGCATTACCTGCCAGCACGCCACTTATCAGGGTATCCAGACTCTGATAACGGCCCGCACTGCTGTTTAACGCCTGCTCCATGCCCTGCCGGGCCAGTCTTATCACACACCCTGAATAGCTGAGCGAATGCTGTTCGCACAGTCTGCGGATTTGTTCGTCCAGTTCGTGGGGGACTCTGACTGTACGAAGAATTGATTTGCCATTTCTTATCGGGCTATACACAGATATTTATCCTCTCCACTTATCTGAACTCATTATTCGGAGAATTATTGGTACTGTAATACAGTTTTTGGTGTCCCCTTCCACTGACAACTAAAGCAGCGCGACATCCTTTCTGATTCTGGTGAACCATAAAGGCCATACCGGCAGGCAGAGTGCGTGCCGTGGTAACTGTATTACATCAGGAATCAGGACTATGAAAATGACACCCGAACTTACCCGACTGGCAGAGAACGCCGCGACAGTGCGCCTCGAATTTGACGAGGCATACGGCCTGCTGCAAGCGAAACAGGCCACCGTGCAAAACCTGCTGGATACCCGTCAAAAGCTGGAAGAAGAAGCGGGCAGGCAGTCTGACGGATGGGAGCAGAGCCTGCTGGCGTCCGGTGGCGTTGAAAGTGAGGACTCAGACAAAGCCACTCTGCTTGCCAGCCTGGCAAAAGAGAAGCTGGGGCGTATCTCCCCGCTGATTGATGCGGCCCGCGTGGAAGTGCTTAAGCTGCGCTATGATGCGGCTGAAAAGGCCAGACGCTATGATTTTGCCTGGCGCGAACTGAGTACCGCGCTCATTCAGCCGGAGTGTGAAGCCCTGCTGAACAGCCTGCGCGACTCGCTGGTGATTGTGCGCGGTCTGTTTGCGCTTTCCCCGCTCCCCGCCCATGACTTCGATAACCTGCTTGGCTCGCTGGTCAGGGATATCACCCGCGATAATAACCTCACTCCCGCCCGTGACTATCTGGCAGCGGTAGCCGACGACAGCGAAAATGCGCTTCATCTCTGGCCGGGTTCATTCCC
Source organism: Bacillota bacterium (assembly GCA_003343995.1). Taxonomy (GTDB): domain Bacteria; phylum Bacillota; class Clostridia; order Christensenellales; family Borkfalkiaceae; genus UMGS775. The sequence goes on along the minus strand of QAKE01000006.1, from coordinate 10,618 downwards.
GGAAAACATGCGCAACATCATGCGCCGCTCTCCGTCTGGCGCACAGATGGCGATGGCACGCAATGACCCGGAGAAAATGCGCGCACTTGCCGATGGGCGGGAACCTTGCAAGGGAATGGGCTGATATTGGGGAGGTAAAACCATGAACAAAACAACAGGTATGCCACAGCCGGTCATGCTGGCCGGTGAGAAGCCCCGTGCAATGGCGACGGTTGTCACGCGCGTCATTGAAGCCCTGACTAACAAAGAAAGCGGCTCCATTGAGCTTACGTCAGACTTCGTGTCAATCAATCACAGTACTACCAGCCCGTCCCCGGTGCAGTCCGGGGCGCTGGCGGCAAACTACAGCGCGGAATTTCTGACCCGGATTAACGTCATTCCCGTGAAAGACGCCGAAGGGGAAAGCGTTATGGTGGGTTCAGGCGGATCGCTGGCCTATGTCAGCAATGGCAGTACGCGCCGGAATCCACAAACCGGGACTGCACTGAAACCCCACCGCTACCAGTGCCGGAAGGTCAACTTTGATACCTGCATTTCATATGACGAACTGGATGCGTGGGCGCATCTTGAAAATTACCCGGAACTGGCTAAGGCGGCGGTTGATCAACAGCGCAACCTCGATCGCCTGTTAATCGGTTTTAACGGTACGCACTACGCTTACCTGTCCAGCCCTGAAAAGTATCCGAAGCGTCAGGATTGCGGCGTGGGCTGGCTGGAGAAGTACCGCAAGGAAGCGCCGGAGAGGGTTATCAGCGGGCTTTCAGTTGCAGGACGCAACGAAGACGGGCGGATCATCTCGCACGGCGATTACGGCACCGTTGACGCTCTTGTACTGGATGGCTGGCAGTCGGCCATTACTCAGCAATACCGTATGGATCTGGTGTCGGTATGCAGCATGAATACCCTTTTCAACAAGGAGTATCCGCTTGTGAATGCCGTGGCACCCAATCAGCCAAACAAGGAATTGCTGGTCAATCAGATCCTGCTGAACAACCCGACGCTGGGCGGACTTCCCGCCGTTCCTGTGCCACATTTCCCGGACAACGCGATACTGGTAACGTCCCTGCGAAATCTTTCCCTGTACTTCCTGAAAGGAGGTGGCAGGACGCTGGCGAAGAATGAGCCGGAATTTAATCGCCTGGCGGTTTATGAGTCGTGGAACGAAGCCTATATGGTGGAAAGATACGAGGCCGGTTGCCTGATTGATGACATTCATTGGCAGTGATAGTTGACGCCTTTAATTAACAGAGAGCTGCGAGATGCAGCTCTTTTTTTTGGCAAAAAAGGGCGCTTTGACTTGGAAGGTCTATTGGGTAGTAGGGTACAATCCGCCCCCTTTGTTTATTATGTTCCTGTGTTTTCTGGTTCGTTCACCAACTTGTATATCAATCGGTGTATCAATCAATGGAAAAAATGAACATAAAAAACAGATAAAATTACATTAAATTCAATATGGTATGTGAATTATGAAACATTATGTAGAAGTAAAAATTTAGTGTTTTCATGATGTTTGGTGATTTTTGTTTTTATTAAAATTGTTGTTATTAATCATGGTGATACTTAATTTCATGTTCTGATGTTTATTGAGGATTTTTAGTTGTAGCATTGAGCGGTGTATCAATCGGTGTATCAATCAGACTAGGTTTAGGCATATGGCGGGAACGAACAAACTAAGCGATAAGAAGCTAAAATCCCTTCTGGGGGTTGAGCGCCCATCGCCAATCATGCTTGCTGATGGTGAGGGGTTAAGTGTCAGGGCTTCAAAACTCGGTCAATTAAGTTGGGTTTATTCTTACAGGCTTGGTGGGCGGGGTAGTCGTCTGGAGCGAATGACATTAGGTCGCTATCCCGATATGCCTTTGAAAATGGCGAGAGATAAACGTGAGCAATGTCGCCAGTGGCTTGCCGGAGGTCTTGATCCAAAAACTGAGCTTGAATTGAGCACAGAAGAAACATTGAAGCCAGTAACTGTGCAAGATGCCTTGGAATATTGGTTAGTGAATTACGCCCGGCGCAAGCGCAGTGATGAAGAACTTATACGGGCACAACTCCGTAAGCATATTTATCCCCGCCTTGGGCGTTACCCTCTGGCACGGTGCGAAACTCGCCATTGGGTAGGGTGTTTCGATGAAATTAATGAAAAACAACCCAAAACGGCTGGAAGAATGTTCCAGATTTCAAAACAGGCGCTGCGTTTCTGTAAAGTTCGTCGCTATGCGTCCAGCGACGCGCTGGCTATTCTTACGATTCAGGATGTGGGTGAGCCATCAGGCAGGCGTGACAGGGTTCTTACAGATTCCGAACTGGCGGATTTATGGCGTTTCACTTATGACAACCGTCAGCGAGATTATTATCCGCGCCTATTAAAAATACTCATTTTATTTGGTGCCAGAACAATGGAAGCCAGACTATCAAACTGGAGTGAGTGGGACTTTACCTCATGGATTTGGACTGTGCCGAAAGAGCACAGCAAAACCCGTGAAAAAATAGTTAGATCAATTCCTGAATGCATTCGTCCGTGGCTTAAAGAGTTGAAGCGTGAGACAGGTAAAACAGGATATTTATTGGGATGCGCACGAACCCGGCAGTCGGTATCTCTGAAAGGGAGGAGGCTTTATAAAGAATTTCATCATAATGAACCGTGGACATTACACGATATACGTAGAACGTTTTCCACGGGCTTAAATAATTTAGGTGTGGCCCCACATATTGTAGAGCTATTGCTAGGGCATGCTTTGCCCGGCGTAATGGCAGTATACAATAAGAGCCTCTATCTTCCGGAAAAGCTGAATGCATTAAATATTTGGTATGAGAGGTTAGAGATTATTTCTGGCAACCTTGATAACGTTGTCTTACTTAACTCTGCTAACAAATAATAGGAGGGGGTATGTCACTGCCTTTGAGAGAATATTATACCGTCGAGAGAGCCGCAGAGCTTTTAGGATGTACTTCTGATGATTTAGTACATTGGGCTATGATAGGCTGCATTCGATTGAATATAAAGATAGATCAGGCTGTTGGTATTTTATTGGGTGTCGATATTGATGACTCTTTATGTGGTATTGATTTTGATGTTATTTTCAAAGGCACCGAATTTCAGTCCCGATTGAATGATATTGAAAAGATATATGCTGGACACTCTTGTGAAGATAATGATGAAAGTTCTGATGATGTTTATCAGATTTATTTTAATGAAAAGATTGAGTTGATACATACAGGCTTAAAACATATATACGCTAACGGCGGAGATGATTTGGTTCTGTCCGATTTTAATTTATCAAGGTTTTTTTCTTATTTAAATTATATGGAGAGTAGAATTGTCAGTGAGGATTTTTGTCACATAATGCAATCTGATTATTTTGGTTCGCATGATTTCGAAGATGATTTTTTTGCCAAAAATAATTTAGTGAAAATTGATAATGCGACCTATGTCAGAGGTTCAGGCTTTTTTGCATTGGATGTTGAGTTTTTTAGTAATTTTGAACTAAACCCTAAATTTGTTTCATGTAATGGTGATAATTACTACAACATAGTTACAATGCCTGAAAGCAACTTGTCCTTATCACTTCTTGCAAAGGAAGATGTTGAGTTTTCATTGAATGATTTGTTCATTTTTAAAAAAGATTTTTTGGCGATTCTAAAGTCAATGCAAGATGGTGTGGAAATGGATAAGAAGTATGCGAGGTATTTATCTTCAAATATGCATGTGTGGATGAAAAACGTTAATTATAGCGGAGGGGGAATCAGTCAAAGTAAAAATATTAATGTTAAAGAAAGGATATCCTCTCCTTTAAGGAGCGTGCTTAGAATGCTCATTGGGAAACATTATCCGGAATACATAAATAAACCCAGTAAACTTGCTGAAATTCTATCCGCTGAAGCAAGGCAAACACAAGAGTTCCATAATCAAAAATTTGATGGGGAAACTGTTGCAAGGTGGCTAGGGTTAAGGAACGGTTTACGTGAAAAAGACAGATGAGTATAAGGCTCAATAAGCCAAAGCCCCGTCATAATAAGCCCTTCAATACTTGCCCACTCCGCTGTAACAACGAAAAATAGCCTCCGAAATCTCTAGGACGTAGGAGGACACATGTTACAACGCGAATTCACCCCGCCAACCCCCGAACAACGCCGAGCAATTCTTGCTGAGTATGGTTTTGAATGCGAGCAGAGGATCAGGGAGGATAAATGTAAGGAAATGACCACTCTTTCACGCTCCAGGCGTTGGGAGCTAGAGCAGCAGGGAGCTTTTCCAGGGCGGCAGCACTTAGGGCGAAATTCTTGTACCTGGCTGTTAAGCGATGTGCTTTGGTGGGTTAGAAATCCTCCAGCAATCAATAACGTAAACAACCCTTATCAGCGAACAAAAGAAAAACAAAAGAGGTTAGCCACTGGTACTGCTGCATGAAAGCAATAAAAAAGCCCATCTGCAAGAACAGACGGGCCAGGAACCACAGGATTTAGCACTAAACCGAGGTCATTATGGCATACGCAAAAAATAATAGGAAATACCGTTTGACAACTGCGCCCTATGGATCGCAGAATCCAGACGTTGCCCCTCAATGGGCAACCGGGATTTGCAGCCCGTGCAATACAACGGCGACGACAGACGCGCCATGCGTCTTTTTTTACGTCGCAACCAACGCCACAGAGCGCCATTTTATGGCGTGGTGTTACGTATCCGGTACAGGTTTGAATCGCTCTTTCCTGCACCTTTCGTTACACTATGCCGCCTTGTCAATGGTAGCTCAGGCGGGGCAGCTTTCGGGCTGGCCGGTTCCCGTTGTAGCCGGTACTGCAAACCTCGTCTGGGCTATCGCCATCATGAAGATTTGCAGCTTCGGCGATAGCATAATTTGCTATACAACGGAGATCATCATAATGATGGCAACCCCAACCCATTCACATCCTCAGTTTGTCTGGCTTTTTCTCGCTGTACGCCGTTCTGACGTGTCGGCTAAACCCCACCGCGAGGAAGTCACCGCCCCTGATTTCATGAGCGCACGACGCACTATAGCGCGTGATTTTGTTGCCTCCTTTGCTGGCCGTCTGCCGGTTCGTGAGGTGGCTCATGTTTAAACTGCTTATCACCCTGATTAATCACGAAGCTGGCGACCGGCGCGAACTGGTTCACAATGGCCGCTATAAAACCCGCGAAGCTGCATGGAATGACGCGCAGAAAATGGCGTATATCCATAAGAACGCCACCGGCACCGTAACGCATGAATGTATTGTTAAAATTGCGGAGGCCAGAAATGTATAAACTTTTCATTACCTGCCGTAACGTTATTACGGGCGAAATAAAAAATTATCAGAGCACGCAGAAATATAAATCTTCCGCTAAGGCGGTGAAAGCTGCCTGTAAGATGGCTGATGTTATTACCTGCAACGGAAAATATGCCGATGATAATGAATACACCGTAACGGTCGGGAAGGTGAAACATGGCTGATATCTTTCGCGGTAAAGTAACAAGGAATAAATATTATCAGGTTTCCGGTTATGCGGTGACGCGTAAAGGTTATACACGCAGCGCACAGGTAAAGGTTGAAGCTCTCAATCGTGATGATGCAATAATCCTGGCTACGGCTCAGTTACGCTGGGAAGGATTAACGCATTTTAAAGCGTTAAAGGTGCTGGAAATAACCACGACTTATACCAGTAAGCTGCACTGTTAAACCGTATTTAATCTGAGTCAGTTTAAACCGAATTAATTTTCGGGGGATGCCTTCATCCGTCGAAAGAGGATTGTGCCATGAAAACAAGTAATAATGTTCAGAATATTAATCCGTCTCACCTCAGTATTGAGAGTTATCACAAACTGAATCGCGCGAAGAATGTCGCATTCCAAATGCATTTACATATTCGCCAGTGTGAAGCTAACGCGATGCCACTCTTATGGATACCGGATATTTTCAGCTATATCAGCGAGGATGTTTCGGACGTTTTGCAGGAGATGAAGAAAATGGGGATATGTCACGACTTTATGAACGTAAATGCGTCACAAAAATAAACAATTAAACAAAAGCGCCGTAGTGAGCGGCGCTTGAGGATTTTATATGCACAGAAAAGATTTACGCCCGGAAATCATAAAGCGACTGGTACATGATTTCAAGTTTAAAGAGCAAAATGGCTATTTGCGCTCGGGTATTTGTCCTGAATGTAACAAGAAAGAACTCTTTACCAGCATGGAAAATCCATGGGTGCTGCGTTGTGGCCGTGAAAATAATTGCGGCGCTGATTTGTCAGTAAAGTCGCTCTACCCTGAATTATTTAATTCATGGTCAGATCGCTATGAGAGCACGCCTGAGCAGCCTTTTGCCGCTGCGGAAGCCTATCTGAGGGAAGCCAGAGGTCTGGATACTTCCCGGTTAAAGGGATGCTACACGCAGGAAAGCTACCATAAGGGCGGTATGGGAAGTGCAACTGTTCGCTTTGCCCTGTCTGATGGTATCTGGTGGGAGCGGATTATTGACAAGCCAGAACGCTTTGATCGTAAGGCTAACTTCCATGGTAAATATGCCGGTCACTGGTGGGTTCCGCCAGCGCTGGACCTGGCTAACGTCCGTTGCCTCTGGCTGACAGAAGGAATTTTTGATGCCATAAGCCTTTATCAGAATGATATCCCGGCCGTTTCTATCATGACTGCTGGCAACTACCCGGAAGCTGCGCTTAAAGCGCTTGCTGAGCGCTACCAGGGCAAAGAAAAGCCGTTTCTCGTCTGGGCGCTGGATAACGGTAAAGCAGGGGAGTCTGCTATACGCCGACATGTGGCCCGGAGTCGTGAGCAGGGCTGGAAAGCCGTTGCCGCACTTCCGGCGCAAGGCAGCAGTAAAGCCGACTGGAACGATCATCACCTGACCGGCAGATTAACCAAACGCCACCAGAAAGAATATCGCTATTACGGCGATCTACTACTGGCCGAGAGCGCCAGGGATAAGGCGCTTCGCATGTTTGAACATAATGAACGCCCTGAATTTCACTTTGAATACGGGAACAGCGTGTACTGGTTTAAGCTGGATATTGAGCGCCATATGAGAGCGGTAGAGCGCATTATGGGGGAGCGTAATATTCGTGATGAGCGTGAGGCCCGGAGTGTTGCACTCAAGGAGTCTGGCGCAATTAAGGAGATTGCTAACTGCAATCCGACACCGCTGTATTTTATGCGTTCAGAAGTGACTGACGAGTCCTGGTACTATTTCCGTATTGCCTTCCCCGGAAATACGCCCGCAGTGAAAGACTCCTTTACCGCAGCGCAGATTTCTTCGGCTTCTGAATTTAAAAAGCGTCTTCTCCATGTGGCAAAAGGCGCTCTTTATACCGGAACCAGCCAGCAGCTTGACGGCCTGATTAAAAAGGATCTGCCAAGGATTAAAGAGGTAAAAACACAGGATTTTATTGGATATAACAGGGACTGGAAGGCATGGATATTTAATACGCAGGCGATACATAACGGCAAAGTTTATTCGCTGAACAGTGAGGATTACTTTGAGATCAGCGGGATGAATATCAAGACGCTGAGCCGCTCTCCGGTAATCAATATTAACCCGGATGAAAATTCCCTTTCATTCGACTGGGTTGATGATATCTGGACGGCTTTTGGTGAAAATGGCTATATCGCGCTGGCATTCTGGCTCGGAACATTCTTCGCTGAACAGATACGTGAACAGCAGGCCAGTTTTCCCTTTCTGGAAATTATCGGTGAGCCGGGAACAGGAAAATCAACGCTTATTGATTTTCTCTGGCGGCTCTGTGGCCGGGACAGTTACGAAGGTATTGACCCCTCAAAAGGTTCCGTTGCTGGCATTTATCGCAATTTTGCTCAGGTGGCAAACCTGCCTGTCGTGTTGCTTGAAGGCGATCGTGCTCAGGACACAAAGAAGCTGCGGGGATTTGATTTCGATGAACTGAAACCACTATATAACGGGCGAGGCTTGCGGGTGCTGGGTGTTAAGGCCAATAACAACGAAACCAGAGATCCACCATTCAGGGGGAGTATTGTTATTGCGCAAAACGCCACTGTTAACGCCTCCCCAGCGGTGCTGGAGCGCATTATTCATATTTTTACGGATAAACGGCGCCAGTCTTCACTGACCAGAGCGGCGGCTGAGCGCCTTGAGCGCCTGCCAGTTGATCAGGCATCTGGCTTCATGATCCGGGCTGTATGCCGGGAAGGTGAGATACTGTCTGTTATGCAGGAAGTCTTTGAGGCCGAAAAAATCAGACTGGAACAGCACGCTGATATTCGTCATATCCGTATCGCCAAAAACCATGCCCAGATGATTGGTTGCGTGAGGGCGCTGGCCTGCGTTCTGGATATCCCGGCAGAGCGTCTCGATCGCACCTGCGAACAGCTTACAGTGATGGCTGTGGAACGGGTTAAATCGCTGGAAGCCGACATTCCCGTTGTCCGCGAGTTCTGGGATGCCTTTGATTATCTTAATAGCCTGGAGCGTTTTGGCGTCAATCATTTTGGGAAAGATAATCGCGACGAGATCGCCATTAACTTCCCTCACCTGATGCGTGTGGCTGCTATGCAGCGTGTAAATATCCCTCCGGCGAAAGAGATCCAGGATTACCTGAAAAGCGGGCGTATGCGGCCATGCACAGGCCAGAAGACGGTAAGGAGTGAGGTCTCCAGGCTGGCAAATCAGGGGCGTGGCGAAGCTGGTCCGAAAGAGCCTGAGCAGGTGAAATGCTGGATTTTCAAAGTGCCGGTCGCTCAGTAGCAGAGGGACAGTAATATGACCATAAAAAAACGGACTGACGGGCGTTATGAAGTCGATATCTATGCCAGAGGACGCAGCGGTAAGCGCTTTCGCAGGATATTTGACAGGAAACAGGAAGCCGTGCTCTTTGAGCGCTATGTCATGGCGAATGCCGAAAAAAAAGAGTGGCTGGGTGCGAGTGTTGATCGCCGAACCTTAAGCGAGTTGTTAGACACCTGGTGGCTGCTGTACGGTCAGACGCAGGAAAACGGCGAAACAGAAAAGCGGCACCTGAATAAGACGATCAGGGCGCTGGGGGATCCGGCTGTTAATCGGTTGAGCAAACGCATGATTGCGCAGCACCGTAGCCAGCGGCTTGAAGATGGGATAAGCGCAGCCACGATCAACCGCGATATATACCGGCTTTCCGGTATGTTCAGCACTTTGATCAAAATGGAAGAGTTCAGTAAGGAAAACCCCTGCAAGGGGCTTGAACCACTGAAAGAAACACCCCCAGCCATGACCTATCTAACCAAATCAGAGATCGGCAGGTTGCTGAAAACGTTGACCGGCGACGATCGGCGCGTAGCACTGTTGTGCCTCAGTACAGGCGCACGCTGGGGCGAAGGCAGCACGCTACGGGGCGAGCAGGTTAATCACGGGCGCGTGACGTTCCTCAAGACCAAAAACGGGAAACGGAGAATAGTGCCGATATCGGAAGAACTGGAGAGTGAGATCAAGACCAGTGACACCGGGCCGCTGTTCCGGGTTGATTATGAAAACTTCTGCGAACGGCTCAGAGAGGTTAAGCCCGATTTACCACGCGGGCAGGCCACGCATGTGCTCCGGCATACCTTCGCAAGCTGGTTCATGATGAACGGGGGCAATATTATCGCCTTACAACAAATTCTTGGTCACGCCAGTATCCAGCAGACAATGGTTTATGCGCATGTAGCGCCTGACTATCTGCAACATGCCGTCTTGCTTAATCCTTTCTCAGGCGGTATCAGCCTCTGAATGACCGGCCGATTGGCCGGTTTACCCCTTTCCTCCGCAGCGTAGAAGTATTGCCCCATTTTTAGGCTGTTCTGTATTTGCCCTCAGCTGGCACTGTCGTTTCTGACTTCCTGCAGCACGGTTAAAAATGACTGTACTCGATGTATGGCCAGCACCGCCATAAATGGCAATATTTGCCGGAGTGGGGCTATCACTGGACATTGGCAAAATGACCAAACTATTAACAGAAAAGAATCCTTTAATTAAAGAATGGTCGATTTTCCAGAATTTGAGGGGGGGTATCGGAAACGGGTTACAAAAGTTACAAAGTAAAAATAAAACACTATTATATTGATTTATATATCATTTTATCCAAATCCAAAAAGTTACAACCGGGTTACGATCTGGTTACTCTGTAACCTTATCTCAGGTTACAATTTTAAAACTTAACTATCTGATTTTATTGGGTGTAACTTTCATGGGACTTTTTGTAACCTCGCAAAGGTTACAAGGTTAATTGATTAAAATCATATGATTAGGTGATTTTCTTGTGACTGTAACCGTTGTAACCCGCTTCCGTGACTCCCCCTGATTTTTGAGAAAAAAGCTCTTTTCCTGTTAATATTTTATTAACAACTACGGGCGAAAATTTTTCATGGGCGGTGGCCTTCTGCGTCACTCATAGGTGTTTATTTCAGCCTGTATTACAGCGTCCGCGACAGGTGCAATTTTATGGCTTTTTAGCCTGATTCCCCCGGTTTTTGGCACTGCACAATAGTGCACAAATTTGCACAATTTTTTTGATGGTATTTATCCCCCTTCCGCCCGCTGCTGGCGTGGTCTGAGGCCGTTTTCGTGCGTGCACAAAAAAAGAGGTGTTTGTCGCGCGCAGGTGACGGGGGGACAGAGATGTGTA
>QAKE01000051.1 GCA_003343995.1 Bacillota bacterium | reverse complement strand
CTCCTGCCCGTATCTCCCTGACGGCAGACCGTTCCGTCATTCAGGCAGACAATCGGGATGTGGCAGTGTGTAACATTGAGTTGCAGGACAAGAAGAAACGTTTTGTCCCCACTGCCTGCAACGACTTGACGATAACCGTCTCCGGTCCGGTACGCATCCTTGGGGTGGGGAATGGAGACCCCGCTTATCGGGCTACGGAACGTCCGGCCGACGCCGATGCACGCACCTATCAGGTAAAGGCATTCAATGGACTTGCACAGGTGCTGTTGCAAAGTACCGGCGAAGCGGGAGAAGCCACACTGACGGTCGTTTCGGAAAACCTGCCGGAAACTTCCTGCGTTTTGAAGCTGCAGAAGTAAGCGACTTATCATTCATATCATTCGGCGAAGCGGAGACCTTTCTTTTGTTTATGGGGCAAGAGAGGGATCTCCGCTTCTTTCTTCCTCAAACTATAGTGTGTAAGTGTACGAGATGCGCATCTCATACATCCTTACATTAGAGCCTGAGGGGGAGAAGAACGGAAGTTTTGTAAAGGACGAACGCCAATACAAAAAAGAAAGATATTAGGTTTGTTAATATGAGTAAGTGTTCTTCTTGCCTTATATTAGAAATATTTATTTACAACTCATCTGTATCTCCTTTAAATGTACACGTGTAACTGTTACATCATCCGTTACAATTTGTTTTAATAATATCAATATTATTACTATTTTTACGGTTGGGATAACAAAACTGCAAGTATGAAAAAAAGTAGGAGTAAGTCAGAAGACAGAGTCCAACGTCTGGTTGACCGTAATAAATTAATTGTTGGCCGTTTTTATTACCATAATGAGATTAAAAGGCTGCGTTTTGATGACACTATTCGGGTATTATGTGAAAAAGAGTTCTTCATCGGTGAAAGGACTGTTTCGAATGCCCTGCAGGACACTTCATTTTTCAACCTCCTCAAGGCCGATAAAAAAGCGTATCAGAAGTTGACTAAGACGTATCCGGGCTTTTGTTGGAGATAATATTTGTTTTCATTGTTTATGCTATAAAGGCGGCTACATAAGGCATTTCAAAGCCCCGTAGCCGCCTTTCCTTATAGAATACAGAAACTAAGCCATTGCACTGACGATAGCGCCAATACCCTTGTTTCTTATGGGTACTGCAATAAACCGCTTATCAAAGCCGACAATGGTTCCACGCAGTTCTGGGTCATCCATCCTGATATACATATAAACTTCCCCATCGGCTTTCATCACCTCATCTGAATAGAAGGCAAACGAACAAAACGTATCCGTAGATGAAGCCACACTGCCAAATGCAACCTTTTTATTGTTAGTAGAATTATATTTAGGAGTAATTGATGTCTGTAGCATGTTGAAACCTGCAAAGCGTTGCGGAACTCCGTCCTTGATGTCAACAATATCCTTGAAAGCCTTTACATCGAAGAGAATAAGGTCTGACAAGTGTGAAGGGTTCAATACCAGATAACGTTTGTCCAAAGGTATGTCAAGCAGGTCAAACCTTTCCTTAAGGCTAAGGATGTCGACCACAGACAATCGTTTCCTATTCCCGACAGTTTCCCCGGTTGTGGATATAACCGGGGTGTCGGCTGTGTCTTCATGAGGGGCAAAAGCGTGTGCAGCCTTTTCGGCTGTTTTGGAACGCAGTGTGTTACGGTGTCCCATTATTACGGATTCCAACTGGTCATAGCTGTACTCTATTACCTCAGGACGGTGTACGAGGGTATTTTCCGTCTCAAACTTATCCAGTTCAATACGTATCGGTTTATCCACTCTCATTGATACGGGGATGGGATAAGTGGTGTTGTTGATTAAAACTTTAGGATCCACTCCCGCAGAGGCCATGTTGATGGCATCATTCTCCACCAAAGTGGAAAAGTCTCTAACGTATTTCAGGAATGAACTGTCCGGATAGAAGTTCTCTTTTAACTGTTCCACCCATACTTCTTTGTTTAAATCTGCCATAATCTTTTGTCTTTTAATCTGTTAATATTAATTCTTGTTTTTCTCTTCATCAAGAAGTCTCTTGTATAACTCCGGGTTGCGCCTAAGTTCCTGAGGGTTGTATTTCCTCCAATCGGACAATGTCCATGCGGCTTTACCCCCTTCTCTGCCATCATCAATCATTTCCATCACGCGTACTCTGTCAGGCATTGACTTGACCAGCTCTCGAAACGTGGCAAAATCATTCTTTGCCAGTTCCTTGACCTTCGTCCTGAGAAAAGGCACATTGACCGTTTCAAATTTTCTCGGGAATTCCTCTATGAGGGACATGAACTCCTTATTGAAACCGGATTCAAACTCATTGGTCTTGTTGGTGAGGTATTGCTCCAGCTTTACCGTATCATTTCCGACAAGCATTTCAATATTGGCCTTTTCATTCTCGGTCAATATTCCTTTGTCACAAGCCATTTGCAAGCGTTGTTTGATGTCTCCAGACTTGCCTTGCGGCAAGAGTTTCCGCATGTACTGGACTGTCTCAATCACATCCTGGAACGTTGCTGTTGGTGGGAGACTCAGAACCTCCAGAAGCTGTTTAAAATTCTCTTCATTCATTGATTCGCTGTTTAAAAGTTCTACATAATTATGATAACCTATCTGTTTGTCCTTATAGTACAATTGCAAGGTATTCCGGTTACTCGGAATATCGCATATTGATATTTCCTTAAGTTCACATTGTATTACCTTGTTTCCGGAAAAACGGACATCGCGGACACCGATACTCGCAGCCCTAATAAAGCCGTCCCTCACTTGTCTTGCTACCGAACATCCCAGTTCCTGCTTTTCATCGAATACGGGTGTTCCATAGAGTTTACTATTTTCTTTTCTCAGATTTATCCATTTCCCTATCACCCCCCTTTCCCTGTCATGATTGTAATACATGACCGGATTTTCAAGAAAACGTGTCATGTCTATACCTTCCGTCATAATAATAAGACCGTGACTGTTCAAACTTTTGTCACTCAATAAGAATTCTTTCATTTCATTACTACTTTTTGATTTATTGATTTTCTAATAAGCTGTTTTACAGTATTATCGAAATTGTTCTGCAATATTGCCTCAAACTGCTTGTGAGTTTTTTTGAGTTCTTGCAGATTCATTTCGTTAATATTCTTCTTTACTGCGCCACGTTCCCGGCAGAACTTGTTTATCTTGGCACAATTCATTAGTTTATCTTCCGGAGTATCTCCATAGCTCATGCCTATTTCATAGGATAACCGATATATCCGACCGATTACTTTACGGCATTGTTCCTGATAGGTTACCTTGTCTGGCTCTGCCTGCCCTACGAGATAGTTTATCAGATACTTTGCTTCGTCAAAGGTTATATCCTTTGTACTGGTTGCCCTGCCATTGGTCAGGGAACTTATTATTCCCTGCTTGTCTTCCGGTTCAAAGCCCAACTTACCGAACATGGTCTGTATCTTCTTTAGTTGGGCTGGTGATAATGGTTTTGCTGTCATAAGGCTTTCTTTTTACATCTGCAATCATGTGTATATTCTCCCGGTACAAAACCGGGCATATCTTTCAGGTATATGGAATTAAAACGGATATAATCCAAATGCCTGACATGCTTTTCTCTATCAATCTTGTACACAAAGGCACGTGTGATGGCGAAATTCGAATATTTGACTATCTGTCCCGCTCCGCACACCACTTCTTCGAAACTTACATCTCTGGAATTATACGAAAGTACCATTTTGGAAAGGCGACGGGTAAAATAATTGATACCCAATATCACTACCGCTTCGTCACAACCGTTCATCATTGCGTCAAGCTCGCTGAAATCAAGGCTCTGTATGGCTTCTGCCATTATTATTTCGTTGTTCATGATAATTCTTTTAAATTGTTCTTGAATACCATTTGAGGAGTGCTTAAATCATCCCCTCATTTATTTGATATAGATAAATTTCGTTCATCAGGTCACCGAAACGTTTCTGGTGCCTCAGCTCACGTATTTTGTCCTTGTCCGTAATTCCATGCAGGGAGCATACTTCCTCTACCTCTTTAGGCTGTAGACCGACAAAGGAATGCCAGATGTTTATACGCCTCAAAAATTCGGCATAACCTTCCTTTTCACGTGCAGCATTCTTTTGCAGGTTGGCTTTAAAGTAAGGCATTCCAGCGAGCACTATCCCGCAGTTCCCACAAGTTCTGTCTCTTAACACCTGCAGGTACAATATCATGGCATGAGTCAGTTTTCCTGCTTCGTCTATGATAAGAAGTGGTGTTTCCAGGCGGTTCAGTTTGTCAACGGCAAAGGTCATCATGTCATTCAATGTACTGGTAAACGGCAGAGCCAGCTCACGCAGTAACGACACAAAGAACTGGCTGGCATTCATTGTCTTGTCATACGACACATAAAACACGTTCTTTTGACGGGCATACGTCCGCAGGGCGGTTGTCTTGCCCATCCCGGTATCAGCCGTTACACCCACCATGAACCTGTATTTCCGCGCCATATCGCAGGCCTTTATCGTACTTACAAAATCCGTGTTCTGATACAAGTCATTGAATTTGTCACAATTCATAAAGTTCCAGATTCTGAGGCACATTTCTTTTGAAAGTGTTTCCCATCTGTCTTTCATCAGTGCCGTTATCGTAGCGTCACTGATACCACATTTGAAGGCAAAACTCGACTTGCTCAGCCCCCTTTCCTTACAATAATCGTTAACAGCCTTTTTTATTTCGGCTTTTTCCGGTAAATTTGCGTTCGATATATTCATTTTATCAATGGTTATCAGCCTTTTATACTCCTAATATATCGGGCTGGATTAATAATCAAAACGGGATAGGTCGATTTTCTCTTCTGTCAGGAAGGGGGATTCGGCCTTCTTCTTTCTTTTCTTGTCTTCCGGTTCAGTCGTGTTCTTTTCGCAATAAACTGGAACATCGGGTACATCTGCCGGTCGTATTCCATGCCGTACGGCAAAATCTGCTAGCGTACCCTTGCGCTTGTATTCCTCAAAAGTCGCCTTAGGTGTCAGCAAGGGATTCATGACATACGCCACATCCGGGTCGATGGCAACCGCTTCACGGTGGATTCTGTCACGTTCTTTCCGGGCTTCATTATCTATTCCTGCCAGGCGGCCTTTGTGCTTATACATCTGTTTTGTATCCTCTTCTGTCTGGTCTGCCAAAGCGGAATGGGCATACATTTTCCGTTGAACGGTATCTACATATTCATCCGTTTTAAGGTCGAACAGATAGATTTCGTCAAATGTCACGTAGCGAATACCGAAAGTCTTATTATTCAGTTTGTTGAATTGCTTGGAGGTCAACTCAAAAGCATATTTTATTCCACCACGTTCTATAACTATCTGTCCTCTGCTTGCTTTTGCTTCTGAACGTCTGATAAAGAGTTGGGCTGTTTCCATTTCTGTTACATTGAAAGACTTCTTTATTCTACTGGCATCATTTACAGCCTCCCGATAGCGTTCATCAGGTGACTTGCCGTCTTTCCCCTTGGTGCTGTTGTATTCTTCAACACAGCGGCCTGCAATCAGTATTATCTGCTCTCTGGTAAGTGGGTTCTTGACCGCCTTGTCTATCATATCTTGAGTAGGACGACCGCTTTTCACTTTACTTTTAACACCTTGCCCGATGTAACCATATTCATCTTTGCAAAAATTATCCCCAAATGTTCTGAAGCTCCGTTCTACCTGTGATTTACGCCGGGGATTCATGGAAACAGTCCAGTGCACGCCTATCCGTTCCAGCGCAGTTTTGAGGTGGGTTGCTTCTTTTGTCTGGTTAAAGCTATGATTATCAGATACGATTTCAAAAGGAAGCACTTTAGTATTTGAAACAGCGTTTTCAAGTCCTTTCAGAATGGTTTCTGTATTCTCTGAACTATCTATAAACGTTCCTAATACCTTACCGGAGTAAACATCTATTACCCAAAATAGGGAAAGGGTTTGCCAGCCCTTCATATAGAAAGGCAATCTCCATCCGTCAATCTGCCATTGGGAATTTGCATTTTGTGCCGGAATAAGTCCCATATATGGTTTTTGATTGTAATGGAAATCAGCAGCACCGTTACGAAGCGAGTAACATTGAATTTCCAATCGTCTGAAAGCAGCCTTAACCCAACTGAGGGAAGGCTTCTCCCATCCTTTGATATCGCATGCCTTACAAATTTTCTTATGTATTTGTGGCTGATTATACCGCTTTTGGGATGACATGCAGTCCAGTATCATTTTCTCATATCTGGCATCGAACTTCTTAGCGGCAGGAACGTACTTTTTTATTAATAAACGTTCTATCCCCTCATTAATACATGTCTTTATCGCAAGACAGAAAGATTCATATACATACCAGTTCGGATAAATCTTGCAGAATGCCTGCCATACATCCCGAAGGGGAAAACGGCATTTTTCCTCCAAACATTCGTCTTTGATGGTGAGTACTTCTTCCAGTACGGCATGTTTCTGAGAGTATTCCAATACCTTTTCTGGAGAAAGGTTGTATTTCAAGTAAATATCCCGGTAGGTAGGGTATAGGTTCTCTTTGGCAGGTAACAAGCGTTCATACATTCCTTGAATGTACCTTTCATCCCGTTCCTTCTGCTGCATCCGGATGATACTTTCCTTGCTGGGAAGTTTAGCACGAGTGGGGGCAGGAATGGATTCATAGTAGACAAATGCTCGTCCGTCCCTTTTAGTAATAATAGCTTGTCCACGTTTCACCCAATTATCAATAGAATTTCGACTAATACCCTGATTGATAATCCATTCATATGATAAATAAAGCGTTTTTTCTTCCATTCTTACCCCACTTTATTCTGATAATAAATTCTCTATTTTGTGTTTATTTTCTAATAGCATATTATAAACACAATCTCGAACCTGTTCAGTTCCTTTCATTTCTTTTCCCTGCAATATTCTACTTACAGTAGATTGTACAATATGCACTTTGAAAGAGATTGCAGAAACTGAACCATGAGGTAACAGCTTAGATGCTTTTTCTAAATTTAGTTTTTTCATAATGCGGAATATATTATTTATTATTCCGCAAAGTAACAATAAAAATGCGGAATATAAAAATATTATTCCGCATTTTTATTGTTTTATCTGATATTCGCAGATGGATAACTACTTTTTGGAACTATTTCTTTTTGATGTATCAGCAAGAAAAGACCAATTATAATCTATAATATCTCGCTTAATACATGCATTAAATTTATCTGTTAGTTCGTTTAGTATCACACTGTTTAGGATAGATTTATCATTTGCAAATTGTAAGAATCTTCTTTGTGCTCCTTTATTTTTCCATTCATGATAATTTAAAATAGCACCTACTTCATAATCCTCTGTATCATCTTTATAAAAGACAGATTCAAACTCATTTAGAAGAGCTAAATATATAATATCATTTTTGATTGAATCAGGAAATACGTTCTTGTCAATCAATTCATACCAATCACTATGAGAATAACTTATAATACGGTCATACATTACATAAGGATTTAAAATGTGTCTATTAAGTCCCGTTTTGGAGGAAATAAAACTTAATATGTATTCTATTATTTCCTTTTTTTGTATCATGATTTTCATATAAAGCCTAATAAGATGCTCTAAATAAAATCCCAATTTCTCCGCAATATCATCAAAACTACTATTTTCTTGGCATCGGAAAATGTCATCAATAATTTCAGTCTCATAAAGCTTTACCGCCTGAATACGTTTATCCGTTTCAAATTCTCGTTCTGTAACATCAAAATGAATCCATTTACTTTTGATTCTTTGATTCGTTCTTTCATAGGAAATTCTAATATAAACAGGGTATGCCAATTCTCCCTCGTAATTTCCAACTCCTACTGTTGGCTTGAGCTTTTTATTGAGATAATGTGATATGGTTATTTTTGCCATTACTTTTATGTTAAATGCTATAATTGCACAAAAATAAAATATTTATTCGGTATGTAACTACGCTTCATACAAAAATTAACAAAGGCATGTACGCTTAAAATGAACGGATGATGAACGGATGAATAAAGAAAAGCTACTCATAAATTCTCAATTATTTGATGTTTTTCCCCGAAAATCTAACTTTTAAAGTAGCATTTCACCCGAAATTAGTCTAAAAATTAAAGCAAAATTAAAGCAAAATTAAACCTAATATTGTTTTCTATTAATAATCATCTTATCTATTATCCTTATATTTGAGCACACTTAAGTATCTATGAATAAGGATATTTGCTGATTATACTACATAATATACTTCATAAACTAATCCCAGTACCCCCCACAGACATTGGCTTGGACTATTCTCTCTACTTGCATGAGATGTACATCTCGTGTTGTTTGAAACGTGCATCTCATGTTGCTCGAGATGTACATCTCATGCAGATGGACTACCGTGTGGAAGATGGTCGGGGGATAAGTTGTTCCCGGGCAGAAGGAGAGGAGCTGGTGTCAGACCAAGGCTTTGACGAACTCCCAGCAGAAGTACGCACACATCACACATTTCACTACTGTGCCCAGCAAGAATCCAAGCAGCGAGCCCAGCCCCGATTTCAAGGCCTGGTCTGTCTTGCTGCCTCCCATCAGTTCGCCGGCAAAGGCTCCGAGAAAGGGGCCGAGGATGATGCCCCAAGGCATGAAGAACAACCCTACGATGGTGCCTATGAGGCAGCCGCGCGTTCCCCACCGACTGCCTCCGCTGTATTTGCTGCCCAGCATCGGGACGAAATAATCCAGTATCTGTACAAGGACGACTGCTGCCAGCCATAAAAGTAACTGCGTGGTGGAAAACTGCGCCTTGTCCGTGAAATGTAGAAGCAACAAGCCTGCATAGGCTACGGGCGGTCCCGGAATCATAGGCAGGATGCAGCCTGCCAATCCGACAATCAGGCAGAGGATGCCCAAGATGATGAGAAGAATGTCCATAGGTGTATCGTTTCTGTTGGTGAAGATGACAGCGGTTGTTCCCTGCTACTCGAATCGGTTGTATATGACAATGGGGCGGGAGCGGCGTGTGCTCATCGACGGGAACCATATATCGTCGGCTGTGAGGCCGCATTGCTTGATGGCTTCGGCGCAGTATTCCAGTCGTCCGAAGTCGGCATCGACATTGTTTGTACCGAATGTGA
>QAKE01000008.1 GCA_003343995.1 Bacillota bacterium | reverse complement strand
GGCAGGGTTATCGAGGAAAGGACTGTCGGAGTTCAGACCGACGGCAAATTCGGGATTAGGCTGAAACGCTGGGTACATGTTTGTAAGGAGTTTGAGGTTGAACATTCGGTTGTGCAGGCTGTGTCATGTTGCACCATTTAAGGATGGCCTGACCGACAGCGGGCGTGATGAGGAATTCAGGACGCCCCGTGAACAGCCCTGTGCGGTCTTTGGACGTGGTGGCCTTGTGGTTCATGGCTATATCCAAAACCGCGGTAAACTCGTAATCCACGTTGTCGCGCTGTACGGCTTTCAAGCCCACCTTCTCTGGAACCATCCTGCCGTTCTTGTCCGAGAGGACGTAATCCTGCTTGGAACGCATGGTGCAGATAACATGAGCGGAGGATGTCAGAATCCGCTGGATAAAGGCATTCTGACGAGGTGTGACCTTCGCCCAATTTGCAAAGGAATTGCCTTGCAGATTGGCGTGGAAATCCAGCAGATAGTCCCAGCAGTGGGAGATGCTGTCGATGATGATGACCTCGGCTCCTGCCTGCTCACAGATGCCTATGGCCTCGATGTAGGTTTCGGGGGCATAGTTTTCGAGCGTGAGGACTTGATAACCGCCCAGATGGGCATAAAGGTCGGCCGAGCAGTTCTCGGAATCGATGACGGCGACACGAGACCAGTCGCCTGTCATGCCGTAAGCGATCAGAAGCGACGAATAGGTCTTGCCCGAACCCGAAGCTCCCGCCAGTGCAAGCCGCATCCTGGCTGCACGGCGCATGGATTGTCTTAATTGCATAACTCTACGAATTAGATGATTAGTAAATGATTGAACTGATCATCCCGTTCGTAGCTTTTGTGTTTGTCTGGGATTTCTCCCGATAATCTACCAGAAAAATTCGCCTTTGTAATCTTATTCCCCAAACATCGATGGGGAGGGGATTTGATTCATGTATCTGCTTGCGTGCAGTATATAAACAAAAAAAGAGCTACCAATAATGATAGCTCTCTGAAATGGATAGATAATTGCCAGCCTACCCGAACAGCGTATGCCTATTTACTGTTGGCATTGCCTTATAAGTCTTACCTTGCAACTGGCTGCCGTTGCGTTCTACGCTTCGATAAACACCATCGCTGCCGATGCTTCCCCATTGCTTGAAGAAGAACAACGCTCCTTGTTTCTCTGCCTGCTCTTTTATCGACAGCACCCACGGTTCTTTCATCGGTCGTGCGTTGACTGCATGTTCTCCGCCTACGATTACCCAATCTATATTCGTCAAGTCGAGTTCTCCCAAATCCTCCACCAGCGGCTCACACGACAGGAACTTTATCGATACAGGCAGATTGCGCAGGCTGTCGATTCTGTGTTTCACATCGCTTGCTTCTACCGACACGCCAAGCCAAACATTTGCGGGTATCGCCCGTGCTGTAAAATATTCTGCCATCCGCTCGGCCCGTTTCGTGAGAATCTGATATGTGTGCCACGGTGTCGATCTGATAACATCCATCACCTTGTCGATAAATTCAAACGGTACGTCCTTATGGAAAAGGTCAGCCATCGAGCAGACGAAAATAATTGTCGGCTCTGCTCATTGTCTCGGTTTGCAGAGCGTATCTTCATGTAGTGTTACATTAAATCCGTTTTCATATCTCTTTACTCCATTCTTCTGCATCTGCAACGCAATCGTTTTTGCATAGCAGTTGGCACATCCTGCCGATAGTTGCGTACACCCCGTAACGGGATTCCATGTCTCGCCTGTCCATTCTATTTTTGTTGCCATAGCTTTATATGTTTTTAATGATTAAATCGTTATCTGTCCTCTGCTGCAATCTTTTTCTTTGCTACGAGTCTGCTCCTTACAAGGATGATGCAGGCCGTGTTCCTGCCGTCGATATTTTTGTAACACGTATCAATATCGTATCACTCCGCAACGTCGCTTGCCTTTGCCGTCTGCCTGATGCCCAGATCGTCGTATATGCGTTGTAATTCTGTTTTGACCTTGCTTTTGGCAATGGGTGTCAACTTTGCAAAGGTCGCATTTATCATCTTCACGATTTTATACTCGGTCGGTGCAGGCTGGCGTTTCATCAACTCTCGTTTAATATTGCTCACATGGTATTTTAATGCCTGTACCTTGTCTGTTCCCAACTCGTCGTAAGCCTGTTTCACCAACGGATATTTAACCGCTATTTGAGCGCATAAATCCTCGTGGCTCTCCAACGAAAAGAATGGCTTGGTTGTTTTCAGACGGTGGTATTCATCGAACAGCTCCTTGAACGTAACCCGTGCATTGGCTTTGCCCTCTATCTTCTCCATAATCTCGCTGAACGTATGGCGGGTTATCGTATAGCCGCTCCTCTTTAATTCACTCGTGAGGTTTACATAGGTTCTGTAAATATGCCTGCATATCTTGAAATTCACAATATCCATATTGGCGAGGTTCTTATCCACGACAAGGCGGTTATCCTCTATCCTTACATATTGTTCGTTGATATATTTGATTTTCGATAAGGTCTTTTCTCGTGCCGTTTCACTCAATGAGTTTATTTCCTTGGCATAATCTACCGCTTCTGCAAGCACTTTCTTTGTAGATGCCACGAATTCATCCAATGTCACCTCTCGGCTGTACTTGGTCGTGGAATAGACGTGTACGATTTCACCTTTATACTTGGAATCCCGTAACCGTCCGCAAATCTGCGTGAACAAGGTCGAAATATCCAATAGCGTGTGGGATTTGTTACCGTCGCTAACGATGAATGTAACGCCGTTCTCGTCGTAAAGGTCGCACCCCTCAAAGCAGGTCGAGGTGTAAAAGTTTATCTTCCTTACGGGGTCTGACGGCTGGCCGATGGGATACTCCCTGCCCAACTTGCGCTGGTTGTTCTCGCCATTGTCCCCGCTAACCGAACAAACGACTTTAACCTGTTCGGGAGTAAGTTTAGCCATATCTATCACCTTTGCGATAAACTCCACGCTGTTTACGAAGATATGCAGGTTATGAGGTAGTTGATTATCCAACACCTTGCGACACTCCTTGACGATATACTGTGCAGGCTTGGATGTCTGGCGGGAACGGATGTTGACCTCCATTAAGTGCGGCCAGTCGATTTCGCAAACAGGAAGGTGTTTCAACTCCTCCAAAACATACTCCTGTTCTATCGGAGTAGCCGTCATATAAGTCGCCCTGTCGAATTTAGCGGCTTCTGCAAGTAAATTCTTAATGGCGGTATGGCGGAACGAATAGGAGTTGAACAGTACGTGTCATTCATCCACCAGCAGGAAAGTATCTTTATAAGGGTCTATGCCGATACTTTGCAATGCCTTAATGGTTCGTGGCACGGAATCGTAGGTAACGGCGATCTTCAATGGAGAATGGCTCTGTGCATAGGCGATGATCTCCTGTTCTGTTATGCCCTCGTAAACACCCAGTACGGATAGATCGTCCTTGCGGTAGATGGTCTTGTTCTTCACCAATGCCACGTAAGGCATGGCAATAATGGTTGGAATGGAGTTGCGGATAGCCAACTCGGTAGCTCCGCATCCCGTCTGCTTCTTGTTGAACAGGCAGTTTGCAGGAATCTCGGTCAGAAAGTCTGACAAGTAAGTTGCCCCAGCGGGAGCGTCGATAACTCAATTTTGATTTGTGTTCATAGTTATAAATAATTGATTGTTAATTGTATCTCTTTATCTGAAATCTCTTTATATCTCGCATATTTTTTAATTCTGAAACTATATTTATAAAGGAAATATTCATTTCGCACTCAAAAAATATGCGGGAAATCTATCTGTAAAATGAGAGTAAATCAGCATTTTTCTGCTCCACATATTTTCTGATTCTGAATTACTCTCTTTATAGGGAATCTTCATTTCGTACTCAAAAAATATGCGACTATCGACCAAAGACAAGGACAGCAAATGATGCTGCCCTTATCCGCCCTATAACATATTTCCTATGGAAGAAACAAGAATTACCCTTATCTGTGAATTGATGTGCAAAGATATAAAATATTTAACATAAATCCAAGTAATTTAGCAAATATTTTTAAGAAAATCTCGTACCTTTGAAATAATCTTAAACTATCTGCATTATGGATATTTACAAATATGTTCATCATATCGGGAATCGGATGTTCCCTGCATATGAAATCGATGAAGACGGAACGGAACATCAAGTCGATACTGCTTGTACGGGTGATTTTATCGTACTGCATAGGGACGGACGGTTGGACATGTCGAGAGTTCCTTTTACCAAAGAACAGTTCATGGCAAATGAACCAGTCGTCCAGTCGTTGCAGGCATTGGATATCGACCTTGATAAATTCTGGATCGCGCTGCTCTTTGTCCATTACCTGACACGGATGAAAACCGAGAATGTGATGGCGATCCCAGCCCCTGCATTCGACCAGTTCCGAGCCTTTGCCAAGTATCTCCATGCCAATCCCGATGCCAGAATCCGTATCTGGCGGGGACGGGAACAGGGAGTAACCATCGAATCTGACGAAGCAATCCAGATGTTGGGTGCTATTCTGGCAGAAAACTCTGCCAAACTCTTTGCCAATCTGTCTCGCGATGTGAAGTTCGGCTTGGGAGATTTCTCGATCAATTTGAAAGATTGCTACAAAATCACCTTTGTTGTTGCGTGCCTGCTACCGTTTCTGGAACAATTCAAAGTGGAGGACAAACGCAGCTCAATACCCAGTAAAGTTTCTTATAACCTTATGCTGTTGATCTCCCGCATTGTTTACATGTTTCGATATACGGATAATAAGAAATTTCTTGATAGTGACGAAAGTATCAAAGGAATCTGGCAACGATACAAGGACGAGGAATGGCATACCATAGGACGAGGTTTCTATTGAAATAATCACTCTGTTTTGAGAATTAAGGACGGTCGCAAGCCGTCCTTTTTTGTCCTACAAATAAGGGGTAGCAGAAACAATACATTTTTCTGCTATCCGACAATAATCTATGTCATAGCGGCTTATGTATGATTTTCGCAAGAGTTGTCCATGCAATCGCGAACATAGGTTCCTTGACATACACCCCTCTTCTCGGTTGGGAGGGAATATCCGAACCGAAAGGCCGAAGGTCGAATCGCACGGTGGGACGAGGATGGGAGTTCGCCCAAGTCATCCTTGGCCCGCCCGACGAGCTGGCAAGAGCTCACCAGTCAGACCCGACGCCGAGAATATAGCAGTATCAGAACCTTGTGGGTGGTACAGGAAAACCCTACTTATTGTAACAACAAAATTTATAATAGACTTAATACCTCGTGGGTGTATAGGTAAACCTGCACATGGAATTATGAAAAAGTTTCAAATTGTAGCAGAAAACGAAAATCGCCAGTTCGCATTCGTCAAGGGCAACCGTCGAATCAACGAAAAGATTTTGGCAGACAAAGAGAAATCCATCAAAGAGTACGGGCAGTTGTCGCCCATCACCGTAGTTAAGGGTGAGGATGTCTACCTTTCGGGAGGGCACTTGACCGATCTGGATGGAAATGATATTCCAGACGAACAGACCGAAAATTATTATGCCGTGCTGGATGGTCAGCATCGTTTGATAGCCTATAAGATGCTGGGGCTGGATTTAAATGACCTCGTAATTTGCGAGCCGCTGAATGCAGAAATGTCGATTGCGGCACTCATCGCTGAAATGAACATATGCGCTACCGCTTGGAAAGGTTCGGACTATATGGCCGCACCTGCAATGACGCTCGACATAAAAGATAACGAAGTGTTCGAGTTTGCTCAGGAATTGCAGCGTAAGAACTATCCGCTTTCGACTATTTCTTTATGGTGTTTTGGAAAGAACTCCCTCAAACCACGGGATTTCGTGAAGAGTCTGAAAGAGGGCAGATTGCCAAAGGCGTTTGAGAATGCCTCGTGGTATCAACGGAGTATCAAATGGTACAAGGCCGCACAAGAAAAATTCGAGGAAACATTCCTTGCTAAAAAATATTTCATCAATTACATCATTGACCAAGGACGAGAGGCCGCAGACCCAACGGCATTTTACGACCAGATGGAAGATAGAATCAACCGACTGACGGCCGAACAGATACAATTGATTACACATCCTTCAAAAGGGAGTATGACGCAAGAGCAGTCGATTATCGACACGCTTATTCAATGTCTCGGGCGATGATGGATCGATGTGTCGAGTCGATAGGAAAAGGGAGGTCGGTTTCCATATTGGCCGCCGACCTCCAAACGCCTATAACAGATGAGCCATAGCCGCATCGATCTGACTGTTCTCGAACGAATCCAAGTAAATCTGTGTGGTGGATAGATCAGAGTGTCCCAGCGATTCGGAAATCAAGGCTACGCTTACGCCTGACCGCTTCAAGACTGTCGCGTAGGTATGACGGGCAACGTAGGTTGTTAAGTTCGTTGCCAGTCCCAGCCGTTTGCTCCACTCTTTCAACTCTCGGTTTATATGGACTAAAACCTTATGCACCCTGTTGTGAATCTGCTGTTCGGTACGGTGTATATGACGGTCGAGAACAGGAAAGATATAGTCCTCCTGCATAGCTTCCGAACGGGTGTACTTGGCAATGATCTCCCTTGCCTGCGGATGCAATCGACAAGTCATCGTTTTTCCTGTCTTATGACGGCGATAGAAAATCCGATCCTCTTCCATATCGACGTAGCGTAAGGTGGCAATATCCTTGAAATTGATTCCAGCCGAAAAGTAAGAAAACAAGAATATATCCCGTGCAAACTCGGTATAGGGAGACCTCGTTACGGGTAATTCTGCCTGCATCAATCGTTGTATATCCTCTTTATGAATGGCTCGTTTACGTGTCTGTGTCCAATGCTTTCCCACCTTATATGAAATAAAAGGATTCTCCTTGCAAAGGAAAATCTTGTCTGCAATGGCCTTATTGTAAACGGCTTTCAGTACACTAAATTTCGTGGCTATCGAATTGGATTGATTACACGCCGAATGGAGAAACGCCTCGAAATTCCTCAAAAACTTTCCGTCGATCTCTTCAAACCGTAATTTGGCAGGATGGAATTTAACGAGTGAGGTACAGGTGGCTGTGTACTTGATTGCCGTGTTGATTTTCCCTACTTGTTTCATGGCTGTAATTTGTTGCTGAAAATAGTTATCGACGAATTGTGGAGTGCATTTTGCGGTCTGGTCAAATAGGCTGGTAAAATCAACCTCCATATCCAATGCCTCCAACCGCTGGATTTTCTTTCGGTAAGTCGCTAATGTACTGCCTATCTGACTTTGCAGAGCAGCACGGTCGGGGCAGTCTGCCGTTATCATTTCGGCATCCTTATTCCAATAATGCGGCTCTACCGATAGCCCCAAAGCAACAAATTTCGTGGTGCGGTCGTGGGTAAATCGAAGCATCAACGGGGATTGACCTTGCTTGTTGATTTTACCTGCTCGTAAAACGACTTTGATTTTCATTTACTTGCGTGTTGCGCAAGCAATCGAGAGTAGCAGATTTAGGGTACAACAAAGGGTACAACAATGCGCCTCAAACCGCTGTTTCCAGCCCCTTTCCCTTCGCAAAACAGTACAAAAAAGAGATTGCAGATTTTGCAACCTCTTGATTTTATGAGCTGTTGACGAGGCTTGAACTCGTGACCTCTTCCTTACCAAGGAAGTGCTCTACCACTGAGCTACAACAGCGATCGCCTTAAAAAGCGTTGCAAAAATAAGCAACAATTTCGAATTGGCAAAAAAAATCGCGGCTTTTCACGATTTATTTATATCTTTCGTTAGATTTGCGGAACGGAACCGCACAACTATCAACCCGCAACGATGAAAAAGATACTTATTATCGGCGCCGGAGGTCAGATCGGATCGGAACTGACGACCTACCTGCGCGGTATTTACGGCTCGCGCAACGTCGTGGCCACCGACGTACGTGAATGCAAGGCGCTGGGGGCCGACGGCCCGTTCGAAGTGCTCGACGCACTCAACGCCACGTCGGTAGCCTCGGTCGTCGCCCGACACGAGATCGACACGATCTTCAACCTCGTGGCCCTGCTGTCGGCCGTCGGCGAGCGCAACCCCCAAATGGCGTGGCACGTCAACATCGGCGCCTTGATGAACTCGCTCGAGGTGGCGCGCCAGCACCATTGCGCGCTCTTCACCCCCAGCTCGATCGGGGCGTTCGGCCCCTCGTCGCCCAAAGTCCGCACGCCGCAGGACACGGTCATGCAGCCCACGACGATCTACGGCATCTGCAAGGTGACGGGAGAGATGCTGGGCAACTACTACCACCACAAATACGGCGTCGATACCCGTTCGATCCGTTTTCCGGGCATCATTTCGAACGTCACGCTGCCGGGCGGCGGTACGACCGACTATGCCGTGGAGATCTACTACGAAGCGATTCGAAGCGGCCGTTACACCTGCGCCGTGCCCCACGACGTCTACATGGATATGATCTACATGCCCGACGTGCTGCGCGCCTGCGTGGAACTGATGGAGGCCGACCCCGCGCGGCTGCGCCACCGCAACAGTTTCAACATCGCCTCGATGAGCTTCACGCCCGACATCATCGCCGCCGAGATCCGCAAGCGCATCCCCTCGTTCACGATGGACTTCAACATCGATCCCGTCAAGGAGGAGATCGCCCGCAG
>QAKE01000081.1 GCA_003343995.1 Bacillota bacterium | reverse complement strand
TGTTCCTGTAGTGCAGGGTCTTCTCTGTCTTCAAAGAATACAGGGAATAGGGTCCAGCCAATGACCTTCTTTCCTTCCTTTTCCTCCTTAGCGACAAAGGAGTATGGAGAGGATTCATCAAGTTCTTTTTTAGCTGCATCGATAACATATCTCTTGAAATCATTTACTCTCTCGTACTTTCCTTGCAAGCAAAACCTCTCACGAAGCCCATCAGGACCTTCTAACGGCACAAATAAAGGTTTTGCCTGTCCGGACATCAGCTCATAGAAGCGCATGGCATAAACGCTCTTGAATTTCATGGCTGTTATAAGTTCGTATTTCTTGAATCCTTTTGTAAAGTCAAGTGCGGCTCTCCAGATAGGGTCATAAACATGGAAGGTAGCAATGCCTGTGCCTTTTTCTATTTTAGGGTGTTCGATGATGGCTGTATAGAACCAAATCTTATCATCTTCATATTCAGCACCTTTTTTGGAAAGAGATGTGAAAGCAGCTTTAGCCTTGGCATAGTTGTGGTCGTCTTCGTCTCGAAGGATGGAAGCTACAGGCATGGTGATGTTCACACCACAGCCTGACGGCTCAATCTTATGCATGTGGTCTTTGATTTTAATTCCCTCCAACCACTGCTGGGCAAATTCGATGAGACGATATATGATACGCTTTTCGTAAGGGCTGAAATCGTATTTTGCGCATGTCCATATGTAGGACTGAAATACGGCTTTGTTTGGCAAATTTTCGCTCATAGGGCTTGTTTTTTTAGATTGTGGCGTATGGATCCAATTCCTGAATGCGCTTGATGATAAGCTCGAAGCGCTTCTTGGTAAGCGGAGTAAGCGTGTCGAGGTGTTCTCCATCGAATTTCTCTCCGTAGATTAGGTCGTCCACCCCTATTCCATGGTTATAGTTCTCCCGGATGCAGTTCCGCAGGATCCAGAGGTTCCGCAGGTTCACCCAGTTTGCAGCCCTGTTCTTGATTCTACCGAACAACACAGTGGCCGTGTAGAGATAGTGCCCGCAATGGTTGTAGTCATGCAGCACCAGCTTTCCCATGTAGTAGATGTCGAAGTCCTGTTCCTTCTCGTCTTCCACTGCCTGACAGAAGAGAAATGGGATGTTTACCAGGTTGTCCCAATCGATGTAAGTAGTAGGTTTCATAAGTGTGTTTTTATGGTTCTCTGCAAAAATACAAATAAAGTACGAGTTTGACAAATACAACTCGTAGAGTTTATTCTTTATCTCGTACTTAAGGGGTGTGATTTTTATTCTTTATCTCGTACTTAAGTATTCCAAAACTCGTACTTAGAGGGCTTTTTTCTCGCATAATGCGCGCGCGCGAGGATAGGACATAGATAGTCGATGTTAAGATAGAAACAAGCTCATAGATTTGCGATTGCTTGCTTACTTTCGGAAAAAGATGCGGAAAAACAAGAGGGAAAACAAAGACAAAGCCCCCTCGTGAGGGGGTTGGGGGTGGTGCGGTTATTGAAGTCTTTTCTGCGCGTGTACACAAATAAGTACACAAATATTTTGGAGGCTGATTTCAAAATGCTATATTTGCGCTGTAAACCAAATATATAGAATTATGCAGATAGTTACAACACGTGAATTTCGTGCCAATCAGAAGAAATACTTCGAAATGGCGGAAAAGGAAACTATTTTTGTTTCTCGTCGGAATGCTGCTCCTATTGTTGTGTATGCGGCTACGGAAGAGGACTTTCCTTCCAGAGAGGAGTTAATGGCAATCCAGAGAGGAATTGAGGATATCAAGGCCGGACGGACTTTCAAAATGGGAAAGGGTGAATCATTGGATGACTTCTTGAATCGTATAGAAGGGGAATGCAATGTATGAGATAGAGTTTTCAAAAGAAGCTGTAAAGCATGTGCTGGTGATGAGAAAGTCTTCTCCACAGCTTTTCAAGAAGCTGGAAAAACTGCTGGACGAATTGAGGGAACATCCATACACCGGAACTGGGCATCCCGAACAGTTGAAGTTTTTGCAGGGGGTATGGTCCAGGCAACTTGACAAGAAGAACCGCATCCGGTACATCGTGAATGAAACGACCATTGTTGTGTTCATAGTTTCCGCTTTGGGGCATTATGACGATAAATAACAAAACAACAAAGTGATTTTTTTCCTTTCCGGTCTGCAAAGGTAACTCCACACTCCGAAGCCGTCAAGGGCTGCGCAAGTCCGGATCGAGAAAAATCCTGAGCAGCTAAGCTGTGCGGTTTTTCCCGGCCGTCCCCTTGACAGCTCTCCGTGTTCCGTTGTGGTAGTGGCAGGGGAAAAGAAATAATGTGTGGGTCCATGCTGCCGGAAACCATGTGCGCCTGGCCATGCGGTGTGTATACATAGCAAGAAGTGTCCGTGTCGGACATTCTTGCCTTCCTCGCTTTGCTCGAAAGGATTTTCTGATTACCTTTGCAGCATGGAAGTAAAACGTACAGAGAAGATAACCTTCCGCTGCACCGCTCTTGAAAAGGCGGCACTTGCGGAACAGGCAGCCAGGTGTGGAATCAGTACATCGGAGTACTGCCGTACACTTTCCCTGGGGGGAAGGCCTAAGGAGAGGTACACGGAGGAAGAAAGGGAACTGCTCCGGGATATTGCACGGCTGAAGGGAACTCTCCAGCGCCTGAACAACTTCTTCGGCGGACGCCAGTACCGGGAAGTGTTCGAGGAGAACAGAGAACTGATCCAGGAACTCAAAAAGATAATTTCAAGATGATTGCAAAAGGAAAGAGCATTTCTCACGGAATGGCTGCACTGGAGTATGATCTGGCCAAAGAGATAAACGGAATCTCGGTAGCTACAGAGATTTACCGTCATGAGCTGTTCGGTTGCACTGGCGAAGAGATGGCGCAGGAGATGAAACCGTACTTCGTTGATTTTCCGAACGTAAAGAATGTATGCCTGCGGTTTGAAGTCAGCCCTTCAGTAGAAGAGAGCGCGGAGATGACCGATGCGGAATGGGCAAAGCTGGGAAACGACTTCATGCAGCGCATGGGACTGATGAACCACCAGTTCATCATCGTGAAGCACAGCGGAACGGAGAGGAACAGCAAGCAGGCCCATTTGCATATACTGGCCAACCGTGTGTCGTTATCCGGAGAACTCTACCGGGACAACTGGATAGGGAAAAGAGCAACAGAAGCGGCCAATAGTATAGCCAGAGAACGGAACCTTGTCCAGTCCAAGGATATAGGCAAGGCCAACAAAGCAGAGATAAAACAGGCCATGGACGATGTTCTTACACGGATGCAGGGGTTTGATCTTGGGGTATTCAGCCGGGAACTCGGAAAACTGGGTTTCAAGGTAAGGGAAGCGCGGGCAAGTACAGGCAAGCTCAACGGCTACTATGTGGAAGCCCGGAGCGGAACGGAATACAAGGCAAGCGAGATAGGTAAGGGATATACGCTTGCCCGCATCGAGAAGACACAGAAAAACTTGAAGTATAACTCAATCAACAGAAATCATGCAAACACCATCAAACTCAAAGACGGAGGATTACACCTATAAGCAGGGACAGTACAGCCCCAGGAAGAGAAAGGACACCACACCCAAAGTGGATCCGCAGCTTGCGGTCGAACTGGTGTATCAGGAATTAAAGCGCATAGAGGTTTTTACAAAGCGTATAGAGGAAGCAACACTGAAGAAGATACAAATAGATAGATCGAGCTTCGAAAGTGCTGAAAACGGCTTAAAAAACGTATTATCTGGCTTTGTACGGCAAGCGGATAGGATGAAGAACGGAAGTTATGTGGATAAGACCACTTCCATGTATTCAATCCTTTGTGCTGTTTTTTCCCTATTGTTTGCCTGCCTGATGTGTTACCTGTGGGTGGATGCAGCCAAGGACAGGGATAATTACAAGAGGTATTATGAATATTTTCAGCAGGAGCAAAATGCTAAATAAAAAAAGCGGGCGCTTTTTAGAGCGTCCGCTAATATAATTATTTGCTGAATGTACAATCTGCTATAAATCCGAAAGAGGGGGTTGTGCCTTTTCCTTTGAATTCCCATTTAAACATTTTGTCATTTTGGTCTTGGGCATCCCAATAAGCCGTCCAAACAAATCTTGTGTTTGATAGTGGTCCTGTTCCGCTAAAAGCTACACTTTCTGGTGTAGTTATGTTATCGTCATAGTCAGGTTTTGCATTAGGGCTTAATACTTCAAAGAAATAATAATTGAACTGAATCGAAGCGTTTAACCTTACTTCCATGTTGATGGTACGACTGGCATCTTTAAAAGAACCTGTTGTGCTTTGAGACCCCCCATTAATGCTTAGTGTTGGAAGTGGAGCTCTTGTCCCAAGTGCTGCATATTCAGATATATCAAAGTCGAAGTCAACATTCTCTTTTACTTTTCTTACAAATGTTTTACTTCCTGTAGAATAGACCATATATGCGACATTAGGGTCAGCTATGGCTTCTGCTACTTGTGCGTTTAAAGCTTGTAATTCTTGCTTGTATTTTTCAATGCTTAGAGGACTGACTTTTTCTAAATCTTTCCAATCGGACCCGGTTACATAAGATAAAGCCCTTGTCTTTTTGTTCTCATTGATAAAATACTCTCCAGTAGACTCATTCACATCCACAAAACGGGATAGGATTTCCATATCTGTTGCGGTATTACTAACGACTGGTTCTGTAATTTCTTCATTACTACATGAAAAAAGGAATAATCCAGTCAACATGGCAAAAGTTGTTGTTAATAATTTTTTCATATATATTTTTTTAAGGGGTTATAGAGCCCAAAACTACAAAAAAAAATCTATATTTGCATGATTTAATATGTTAATTATGAAAAGAATAATTGTTTTTTTTGCAGTGGTTGTACAAATGCTGCTTCTTCCCTGTTGTGTTGAGAAACAGGGTTATTATAGCAGTGGAGAAGAAAGCATAATCGCACTAATATGTGATATAACTTGGACTGGTGGAAAAAAAGAGTATGAAGATGGTAGCTCTTGGGAATCTATTTGGAATTTTGATAAAGATGGGACATATACACGAACTAATGTAGAGATTGATAAAGATGGGAACAAAAAAGAAGGTGAGATTCGTGGAAGATGGTCTTTTGCCACTCCTAACTTTAGCGTATTATACTTTGGTGGTAGTCATTATTGGGATATTAAAGAGCTGAATAAGAAAATCTTTTCATTCTACGACAGAACAGGAGAATTGAACGACCCACTCATGTCTAAAGAATATGTTGAATTTTATCCGTATAATGAAGAAAAAGACTAATTAGTCATACCTTAAAAGTGATATGATTGAAAGCCGGAACAGCATGGGTATGCTGGATCCGGCTTTTTAATATACTCGGGAATGTTTCCAGAGTTTCCACTTTTCGTTTGGGTATGCAAAGATACCAAAAAAATCTGTTTATTCCTGCTTTTTGATTTTATTTGAAAACTCTTTTGACGGTTTGAAAGCCGGAATATCATGAGCTGGAATAATCAGGGTTGTATTCTGACCGATATTGCGTCCGGCCTTTTCAGCACGTCTTTTGATGATGAAGCTTCCGAAGCCACGGAGATAGACCTCCTTCCCTCTCGATAGGGAGCCTTTCACGGTTTCCATGAATGATTCTACTATCATCAAAACTTCATCCCGGTCTATCCCGGTTTGTTTTGAAATCTCTTGTACTAAGTCTGCTTTTGTCATTTTTGTAATAGCTTTATGTTGAATTACACTTCTTTCAGTTTGATTTTGATGGCATTGATTACATACCCTTTTGGATTGTTTGCAAAGCGTGCGCCTTTCTTCAATTCTCCCAAGAACCCTATGAAATCCGGGATGCGGTTTTGCCCCTCGATAAGGGTTTTCTTGTTCTTGTTGATTTCATTAGACTTGAAGTCAAAGGAGAATTTGAGGTAGTCATATACGTTGTTCTCCAGCTGGAGCCGTGCCGTAACTTTAGCCATGCGCGCCTGTTCCTGTAGTGC
>QAKE01000077.1 GCA_003343995.1 Bacillota bacterium | reverse complement strand
AAAGGAGAGTAGAAATATTTCAAGCGTTTAACGTCCCCCCATGGCATATTAGATTATCTCAAATATGTAGAACTTATGTATATTGCCGTTATAGCAATGAGCATACTTGACCATCCCTATATATAGGTATATTATATACCCATCAAGTAAGGGAGATAAAGAAAGCGGAAGGGTTCCGTCACTGATCGCCTAGGCTGCTACCACGTCGGCGTTAAAGCTACTAGCAGTACCTTGACAATCGCATATCTTGCGCGGCTTAACCGAGGGTCAGGCGTGGTGGTAACATATGATGATCTACGTTAAGGCAACGTGCAAGTTGCACATTAGAACATTAATCGAAATCCTATGCGTCCATAGGCGGTAAAACCATCTAAGAAAGGGCGCAAAATGTTTAAGCTAGAAACCGATATTCTGAGCGGGGCTGTTTCTGTTGCCGTTGATGAGGTTTATAACGGCGATGACGAAATCGCTAAATTAAACTTGCGATTGACAGCAACGGAAATGATGGCTGAAGTTGGCACGGCTTATGTCGTTAGAACTAAGTATGGCCAGACTACGTGCTTTAATGTTTATGGCTATTTTTCTGATGCCGATCTGGCAACTGATGGAGCGGATAGCATTAAAGTTTTCGAGATAACTAAACTCGATTACGGTTATAAAGTCGCTGACGTTGATTTTCTTTTCATCTAGCCTAGGCGTGGCCGCTATATCGCGGCTACCGCCTATGGGCGCATAGGAGATAGCGCGGCCCATGGTGTGCACCCGAAACGGAAGGAGTTATATCATGGTGACCGAAGGTAAAACGTTCGTGGATGCTGCAGAAGCAGCTGCATGGTACGAGGAAAAAGTGCGTGAAGTTTTGAAAGATTCCGAGATCGTCGATGAGATTTTCAGGTACTTCGGTGCTGACCAGGCACTAGACTTTTTCCAGTCAATCGCCACTGACTACGGAGTTTTCTAAGCCCCAGGTATGCGCTGAACAGGCGCATACCATGGGCCGCGCTGCAAGTTCCATAATCCAGCTAGCTTATGAGATAAACAAGAACGGAAGAAGGAAAATCATGCTGTTCAGATCAAACTGCATTCGGCCAGTTTACGTTGTTCGCAGTTACGACGAGAACGACCGCGTAGTGGCCATTGCCTACGCCCATGACCCCAACCGGATCGCAACCGTGCAATTCATGCTGCTTATGAAGTATGGCGACGTGGTGGCCGCGGGGGTGCCCATCGAGACAATGAAGTTCGACGGTTGGCGGGTGGTGGGGTAGATGGGAAGTTGTTCGGAAATGTTCGACGAGGGTATGAGAAGGGCCAGACGCGACCGCTTTTTCCACGGGCGCAAGTTCGTCAAGATCAAAGCCGAAAGCGGCCTGGAGGGGCATACGTGGGCGTTCAGATCGGGCTACCGGGATTACGCCCGTCGTCACTGCCCTGTTCGCCGGATGATCGACTTCTAGGGGTTTGCCGTTGGTATGAAGGTTTTGTGAAACAAGTGTAAATATGAGGGCCGGGATAACCGGGCCTCCCTGGTATGGTAAAATTAGTCCCATAGGGACGAGCAACGAAAGGAAAGAATCATGATGATTACCCGCTCCATCACGAAGTTTGAAGTGACCGCATACAATTTGTACGCCGATCACGGAGTGCCGAAGCTAGAGAAAATCGGCACTGCCGAGGTCGAGGGCACCCGTTGCGACAAGACCATGGCTCGAAAGGCCATCGCCGACGCGACGGGGAAGACGCTGCCGAAGGGTGTCGAGATTGAGATCGTGGCCAAGACCGTCACCACCTACGGGATGGACTTGGACAAGTTCCTCTCCCAAGCCCAGGTCGTGTCCGTCAAGGATGTTCACGAAGCGGAAGCTGACGAGCTGATCGGTTAGGCGATTGCCCACGGCGAGGGTTCACCGCCAACTCTGAACCCTCCCACGTGGGCAATCAATCGCGGTCAACGGGCCGCACCCACGAGACGAAAGGAGTTCTCGAAATGGAGAACGCAATGATGACCCTTGACGTATCCGCCGAGCTTTCCGAGCAGAGCACCAGCACATACTGCTCCATCAAGGGCGGTGACCGTGCGACCAAGGCCAAGCTGTACAACGCCAGCAACAACCCCGATCACAAGGTCGGAGACTTCATCAACAAGAGCATCAAGGTGAAGGACGTTCTAGTTGAAGCCATCGATATCGTGGACGAGGATTCGGGCGAGATTGAGCGCGCGCCGCGCGTAGTTCTCATTGATGACAAGGGGAAGGCGTACCAGGCCGTTTCCATGGGAATCTTCAATGCCGTCAAGAAGGCAATTCAGATTTTCGGCGAGCCGACGTGGGATGAGCCTATTGAGTTCACGGTGAAGCAGGTTTCTGTGAAGAACGGTTCTATGCTCACACTGGACGTTGCGGAGTAGATGGTTTCCGGGAGGGCTTCGGCCCTCCCTTTACCGGTCTTTATAGAAAGTGAGGAAATTGTGAAAGATTTTAAGCTCAAGAAAATTTTGAATGACCTTCGCTCCAACCCTAGGGTTATGGCCACAGCGGACGTGTACGCGGCAGGTAGAGATTACGGGTGCGACGATCAGGAAGCGAGGGTCTTTGTTAGGGGTATTTTCAATGACACGAAAGCACAGATGATAATGTCGTCGGTTTTTCGAGTAGGTTATTCAAGGGCACTCATCGACATTGAGGAAGAGGTTAAATTCTGTGATAGAAGGGAAATTTTGGCGGAACGCAAGCGCAGGGCAGCGGAATTTTTGGACTTGATTCCAGGCGTTCCCGTTAAGGACGAGCTTTACAATGCGATTCATCTTGCATTGGAGGATTTGGAATATGAAGGAAACTAATTTGACCCCGTTCGGTGTGTGCTACGATCTGACTCGCTCTCCCTTCAAGAGCACCTGGGGCAAGTACACCTTCCACTTCTCCTCCGTCAAGCACAAGGAGTCGTTTGACAGCAAGCTGCAAGTTCGCATACCATGGCTGAACGATTCCATGAGCAAGCGCTTCAAGTTCGAGGTGGACGTGTCGCAGATCGCCGTGTTCCAGCTTTACTGCCAGGTGGAGACGCGAGGGTTCTACGTCGTCGATGAGATACGGGGTTTGAAATGGCGGGACAGAGAAAGCCTTACATTAAGTGGACTGCAAGCCAACTTGAGAGAGTCAAGCGAGAAGCCCGAAACTACAACCGAAGGTTGAGAAGGGCTTGGAAGAGATACGGGTACGATGGACAACCTCCCACAGTGTCCGCAGCGGAGATCATCCGCTCTTCCAAAGATCGCGAATTGGACTCACCTGTCAGGACAGTTGACGATCTAAACAAGATGATAAGGCAATGGCAGCGGTTCAACGAGGTCAAGCGGCCAGGGTCTACCAAACCCCATGCGTTGGAGACTGGCGAGGTGGTTCCAGAGTACTTCGTGCAGGAGCGCAAGCGTTGGGTTCGCGCTGAGAACAGGAAGAGGAAGAAGGTCGTTGAAGAGCTTTACCCTTCTGGTCTTTTCGACACCACTACGGACACCTCGCCCCTCTACGATCTGGCGATGAAGGCCGCTGGCAAGAACATACTCCCCGTATCGTATAACGAGGACTTCGAGAACCCCTTGGACAGGCTTGGGAAGTTCGGGCGGTACGAGGAAAGCGATGCGTCCTATGCCATCCGCTATTCCGATACCCTGCAAGACCTGTTCGGAAATGACGGGGAGCTGTTGGATGTGGCCCGCATATTGGAACGTCTCGTTGACGAGAACCCCATAGCACTGAGGGAGATTTTCGAGAACCCCATGTACGACGATGTGACAACCCTAAACTTCGTGTACGAGCAAGGGTCGCCCAATATGACTTCTTTCCAGAACTACACGATCAGGGGTCAGGAGTACAAGGGCCGTAGGCAGCAGGTAATTGATTTTTGGAACCTGATGAAAGAGAAGTACCTTGAATGAGATCGTACACCTTCGACTTCGAGACCACGACAGACCCCGAAGATTGCAGGGTATGGGCTTACGGAATCTACTCCATAGACGATGACAGGTACATTACAGACGGGAACAGCATAGAAGGGTTCATAGAATGGCTGGAATGTGCGGCGAACTGCAAGGGGTACTTTCACAATCTCGGGTTCGATGGTGTGTTCATAATAGACCATCTGCTCAAGAGCGGGTGGCTTTGGGTGGGCTCGAAGCAGAAGGCAACGGACAGGACGTTCACAACACTGATAAGCGACATGAACCAGGTTTACCAGATAACCCTGTACTTTACCAAGACGCGCTACGTGACTATTCAAGATTCCCTGAAAATTATACCGTTGTCGGTAGAAGCAATGGCAAAAGCCTATGGTTTGGAAATCAGGAAGGGAAGCATAGATTACGATGAGTACCGAGAGCCAGGCCACGAGATCACCGACGATGAGAGGGCCTACCTGGTTAATGATGTTGCCATCGTCGCCAAGTCTCTGCGGACGTTCTTCGAGCAGAAGCTTACCAAGATGACGGCTGGAAGCAATGCACTCTTCGATTACAAGAGAAGATTGGGCGGTCACAGGAAGTTCAGAAACGTCTTTCCCCTGCTGTCGGAGGAAGAGGATGCGTTCATCCGCAAGGCCTATCGGGGAGGGTTCACCTACGTGAACCCCAAGTTCCAGGGCAGGGACGTGGGAGAGGGAATAGTGTTCGACGTGAACAGCCTGTACCCCTCCGTAATGGCGGCTTGTGACGGGCAGTTCCTGCCTTATGGAAAACCTGTATGGTTCGACGGTGTTCCGCAGCCGACGGAACGGCACCCGCTGTGGATAGCGTGTGTGCTTTGCAGCTTCAAGGGAAGGAAGGAGCATATTCCATGTTTGCAGTTGAAGGGAAACATGATGTTCAAGCAGACGGAGTACGTGGAGGACTCTCAAGGGCGTGTGTGCATCACTGTCACCAATGTCGATTGGGAACTCATGAACAAGCAGTACCATGTCTGGGATGTGGAGTTCATCGGAGGGTACATGTTCCACGCATCACCCCATATGTTCCAGGATTACGTATGCAAGTGGGTGGATATAAAGAACCAGGCGACTATATCGGGGAATGGTGGGCTTCGTTCATTGGCGAAACTGATGCTGAACAGCTTGTACGGCAAATTTGCAACACGGACTACGGTAAAATCGCGCAAACCTGTGTTGGTTGATGGCGTAGTCCATTACGTGGATTTGGAGCCAGAGCAGAGGGATGGCGTTTACCTGCCCTGCGGTGTTTTCATAACCTCTTACGCCAGGTACAAGACGATCACCTCCGCGCAGTCGGTATACGACAGGTTCATCTACGCAGACACCGACTCGCTTCATCTGGTAGGAACGGATATCCCCGATTGCCTGGACGTGGACGCTGTTCGCCTGGGAGCGTGGAAGCACGAATCAACTTTCGACCATGGAAAGTTTCTCCGTGCCAAGACCTATGTAGAGCACGAGGTGGGGGCTGACGAACTCACCGTCCACGTCGCGGGGCTTCCCGCCCGTTGCCACGAGAACGTGACGTTGGAGAACTTCGAGTTCGGAGCTGTGTACGAGGGCAACTTGACGGCGAGGAAGGTTCCAGGCGGCGTGGTGCTGTACGAGGGGACAAAGGAGATAAGGAGCTGATGTTGGAAGAGGAAGACTGGATAACAGGCGCTATAGCGGTGTGCGTTATGACGCTCATAGCGGCATCGCAGTGCTTCACGGAGTTGGCATTCTAGATAAAGGAGATCAAATGGCAGAACCGACAAGTTACATAGTGGAGATAGACGAGCAGGGAAACACCTCGATAAAGTACGCGGACGGCACCCCTTACGCAGTCAACATAGCAGAATACTGCGCGGAAGTTCTAAAGCAACTGGCACCGTGCAAGATGGTGTACACGGTGACTAACCAGATCGATAGCCTCTACATTGGCGCGACGAAGGGCGGTCAGAAGTTCCTGTTGCCCTATTTCCCGACAGAACTCATGGAGACCGTAGAGGACATGGAGGACATTCATTATATGCTGGATGGGACTTCCATCAAATTGTCTAAGAACGGTAGTCTCGACTTCTTTTCAGCCATATCGGCGGATATAGTGGCCGTAGACAGTGGTGGAAATGTAACAGTGAAGGAGAGCATCACCGAGCTTGGCCCGTTGCACGGCGTAAGGGCCGATGCCACGTTCTCGGAGGGTCTCAATTCAGTTGAATGCAACGTTACGGTGAAGATAGGGGAACTGGAATTCGGGCCGTTTTCCTTTGTGCATGATAATATCCCAGGAGGTGATGACGATGCCAAGCAAGATGAAGATGTGGCTCTACCCGAAGCCGGCTAGGGAGATACAGTACTCGAAGCCCTATTGCGTCGACTTCAAACCGTTTCTGAGGGGGTTGGAGGCGGTGGACGGCAAAGACGAGTACGATACGGTGCGCGACATGAACTACGGAAGCGTGGAAGCGTCCGTCAAGGAAACGGTGTACGACAGCGGGTGGGGCGAGTGCCTTGTACTGGTGGAACGGTGCCTCCCGTACATTCCCGCGCCTGTAATCTATCGTTGCACACGCAGCAAGGGTGTGGTAAACTGCGAAGTCGTAGCCAGTTAGAAAGGAGTGCCCATGGCCTATGTATGGGTTGAAGAACCTGAGGAAGGAGCGGACGTGCGCGATGTTGTGGCGCGTGAGGATTACGACCAGATCGTGACCGAGCGCGACGGGCTGATCGAGCAGCGCGACACGCTCATCGATCGGGCAGAAACCGCCGAGAAGGGATGGCGCGATGCCCGCAACAAATACGCCGATGCGTTCATCACCTCTCCGCAGCGAATGAAGGAAGATCAGAAGAAGGACGTGTCCGAAGATGGCCGCGCGTCCACGTTCGCGGAGTTGTTCCGAATGAAAGGGGAATACGGTGCCTACTAAGCCAACCAGCGAGGTCATCAACGCCGCCAAGGTTAAGCTAGACCCACGAGAAGTACTGGAAGTGATCATCACCGAGACACCCGCATTGCGGGACGATCTGCTCAAGGCTGGGCTGGTCGAGGAAGTGGAGGAATAAATATGGCAAATCGTATTTCCGTGCCCGACAACACCGAAGCTCTTCATGCTATCGGAGAGTACGTAATGCAGTACGAAGCGATGCAGAACGCGTATCTCACCGCTCTGGTGAACCGTATCGGCATGACCATCATCACGTCGAAGATGTGGGACAACCCCTGGTCTGTGTTCAAGAAGGGCCGCTTGGAGTTCGGCGAGACGGTTGAAGAGATTTTCGTCAACCTCGCCAAACCGCACTCGTTCGACCCCGCGACTGCCGAGAAGGAGGTATACAAGCGGGAGATTCCCGACGTTCGCGCGGCGTTTCACAGCATGGACTTCCAGAAGTTCTACAAGGTGACCATCTCCAATGACCAGTTGCGCCAGTCGTTCCTCTCCTGGAACGGCATCACCGAACTAATCGCGAAGATCGTAGATTCGCTCTACACCGGGATGCGCTACGACGAGTACGTTACCATGAAGTACATGATCTGCCGCGAGATGCTAAACGGGGGGTTCTACAATGAGGAGACAGCAGCCCTGACCAAGGACACTGCTTCGGATGTGATGACCTCCGTTCGCGGCTTGGTGGGCCAGTTGGACTTCATGTCCTCCAAGTACAACCGTTCGGGCGTGATGACCCACACTCCGCGAGAGGACTTGTACGTCATCATCAGTGCCGCGAATCGCGCCCTCATCGACGTGGACGTTCTGGCCGTCGCGTTCAACATGGACAAGACGGACTTCCTGGGCCATCTCATCGAGGTTGACTCCTTCGATGAGCACGACGAGCTGCGGTTGACGGAGCTGTTCGGCGACGATGAGAATTTCAAGGTGTTCACCGATACCGAGAAGACCGCTCTGGGAGCTGTAATCGCCGCTATGGTGGACAAGGACTGGTGGATGGTGTTCGACGTGTTCGACACGTTCACGCAGAACTACAACGGGCAGGGCCTGTACTGGCAGTATTTCTACCACGTCTGGCGCATCTTCTCGGCTTCGCCGTTCGCGAACGCGATCTGCGTTTCCAGCAACGCGAGCACCGTCACAGCTGTAGCTGTAACACCTGCCGAAGCCAATGTCACGCAGGGAGCCAACCTCCAGATGACCGCTGCCGTGACCGGAACGGGGTTGTACGACAAGCAGATCACCTGGGCTGCTTCTGGTCAGGTATCCTCGGAAACGAATATCGACCCGATGAGCGGCGTTCTGCACGTCGGCAAGGATGAGACGGCAGGTTCCGAGATCACCGTCACGGCAACAGCAGTCAACGGTACTGAGGGCACGGCCACGATCACTGTGGTTCAGGCCTAGTCCTACAGCTTAATGTCAGTCTAGGGGGCCGTCGATGCGCGGCCCTCTTCTCTATGGAGGATATGATGGCAGATTTTCAACCGAGCGGAATCTTCCGAATGGGTTATGTTCCGTTCGACAATTCCTACAAGCACACTCGTTGGTTCGATTCAAAGAGTGCGCAGAACGACTATTTCTCAAGCTGTATGCTGTCGCAGTACACGGAGAGCGATTACACCTATATTCGCCAGAATAACTCGGTCAAAGTTCAGGTAAACCGAGAAAAGGTGTGCGACATAAATTACTGTATGTTCCAAAACCGCAACTATGGGAGCAAATGGTTCTATGCCTTCGTAGTGGGAATCAATTACGTTAATGAGAATGTAACTGAGATCGTCATGGAGATTGACGTTATGCAGACGTGGCTGTTCGACTGGGCGCGTACGGAGTGCTTCGTGGAGAGGGAGCACGTTTCCGATGACACCATAGGTGCTCATACCAACCCAGAACCTGATATGCCGCTGAGGTACTGCACGATGAGCCGCAATGCCGTTGACTTCGGCCCTATGACCATTATTGTCCAACGGTCTGCTGAGGATGTGAAAATCGAGGGTTCATGGCTGTTCCCCAATGAGCCGGCGAGCAAGGGAGTTGACGGTGGAATCTACTGCGGTGTGTACAACGGTTGCCAGTATTGGGCCGCAGACCTTTTGTCAGAAGAAGTAGCCAACGTTGTTTCCAGATTTCTTGCCCGAATGCAGGAAGCCGGGGCCGGCGATGCAATAGCCAACGTCTACATGGTACCCAAAATGTTCATTCGCGGCGGAGGTGTTA
Source organism: Bacillota bacterium (assembly GCA_003343995.1). Classification (GTDB taxonomy): domain Bacteria; phylum Bacillota; class Clostridia; order Christensenellales; family Borkfalkiaceae; genus UMGS775. The sequence goes on along the minus strand of QAKE01000077.1, from coordinate 7,171 downwards.
CCAACACGGGTCAAGCACTCAACAATCAGTCTTCTCCCACGCCAGGTGGCGGAGGTGTTGGTGTTTCCAGGCCATCTACTCTGAACGGTTATGCGCCTAAGAACAATAAAATGTACTGCTATCCCTACTGTTTCTGCCGATTAAGTGATAATAACGGAGCTTCTTCAGATCTTCTATTTGAAATGTTCGGCAGTGGAGGGCACGGCATAAGCTACGACGGGTCAATGGAGCCTAGCGGGGAGGTGTTCGTTTATCCTGAGAATTACCAGGGAATAGCGCATAACTACAATGCGGGAATCAATTTCTCATGCGCGGTTCAGTGCTCATGGCCGTTCAGCGCGTACAAGAACTGGGCCGGCCAGAACACTCTGTCCAATGCGCTGACCTTCGGAATCAACGCCGCCATGATGGTAGTGCCAGCAGCAAAGGGAGTGGGAACTGCAGCCAAGTCTCTTGGCGCGGGTGCACGTTGGCTGGCGAAGAGGGGAGGACAGGCCAATGCCGACAAGGTGGCGGCTGCAACTGCGCGAACCGCTGTCAGAAGGGGTGTTTCCGCTGCAGCGGAGGGTGCGGGAGGGCTATCAATGGCCGCGGGTGCCTACGGTATGGCCAACCAGGTAGGCGAATGGGACAGGATGATGAGACAACCTGACACCGTGCGGGGAAGTGCCAGCGGCAATGGAATCTACAGCACGGGCAAGATGGGTTTTAATGTGGACGTGGTGGCCGTAACCTACGAGTACGCGCAGATAGCCGATGAGTTCATGTCAATGTACGGGTATCAGGTCGATTTGGTGAAGGTTCCCAACTTCCACTCCCGCTCCACCTGGAACTATGTCAAGACCTCGAACGCGTGTATGAGGGGTTCGGTTCCGTCTGAGGATATGGCCGCGATCAATTCCATCCTTGACAGCGGAATCACGTTCTGGCATACTTCGGCCATCGGGAACTATTCGGCGAGCAACGGCATCATCTAGGAGGTACGATGTACACAGGTTTCTATATGCCTGACGGCGGGGTGCCTCCCGAGTCCGTCATCAACAACAAGAACATTCATCAGGATGTAGAGCGCAACTGGATGAACAACGCTTCGTACCAGATGTACCTGTACCGATTGATGGACTATGCCATCTCCGTATTCGAGTGGCACGGCCTGCCCGAGGGAGTGGACGAGCGAATGATGGAGTACTGGCTTCTTCAAAACGGCATGGTGGTGTTCTTCAAGGACGATATGCTGGCTGGGACAAGCGTTTCCGAAGAGGGCTACGCAGTACTCCCGACGATGATAAACGGCGAATGGAACATCTACAACTACCCTGTAGACCGAAGGGCCTATGCCACGGATGGGTACAACAAGGAGTTGACGGACGAAGACAGCGTCCTGATCTTTAACGATTACCTGCGAGTCCCAATGATGCCTTCTCTCATGCTCTACGCAAAACGACTGGCAGAACTAGACCGTACAATCGACATCAACGTCATCAACCAGAAGGCCCCGAAGATTCTTCGAGGAAACGAGCAGAACAAGCTTACGGCATTGAACATGATGAAGCAAATCGAGGAGAACCGCCTTTGGCTGTGGACGTACAAGGACTCCCAGAACTTCGACATGGAAGTTCTGGACTTGACCGTTCCTTTCGTCGCCAGGGACTTGCAGACCGTGAAGCACCAAATTTGGAATGAAGCCCTTACCTATATCGGTGTTGAGAACGTCAACACCGAGAAGAAGGAGCGTCTCATCTCCGACGAGGTAATGTCCAACATGGGCGACGTGGAAGTGTCACGCTTCACTCGCCTTAACGCGAGGGAACAGGCCTGCGACAAGATAAACGAGATGTTCGGTCTCGACGTTTCCGTGACGTTCCGCAGCGGTACCTACGTCAAGGCAGAGGGATACGGCTCGCAGCCCATTCCCGTGGAGGGTATGCGGAGCGGCTCGGCTGGCAACGGAGGAGCGGGCTATCCCGAAGAAGGAGAGGGCGGCGTGGTCGCCAAGATTCGGAAGGTACTGGGTATCTAAGATGAGCGAGTTCACAACGCAGCTGAGATGGCCCATTGAGCAGCTGTTGAAAGACCAGAAGCTCCCGCCTACGGAGTCCAACTGGCCGCAAATCTACAATCGTCTGGGCTTGGACGATTACCCTATCTTCGATGAGTCCCATCGAGCGGTTCTGAACAACAAGATCATCCGTCACTATTTCATGCGCGAGATCGGGCTTGAGACGTTGGAGCTGTTCCGCTACTTCATGCGAATGAAGATGTGGGAGATCATGCCGTACTACAACCAGCTCTACAAGTCGGAGTTGATAGAGTTCGACCCTCTGTCCACGCGAGATATGAAGTACGACGAGAAGTGGACTGTGGACAACACCGATGATTGGACAGTGGACAACACCAGAGACCAAACGGACGATTGGACTCGAAAAGAGAACAGCACGGTCAACAGCGACACCACTACAGATGACCGCGAGGTGTTCCAGGACACGCCGATGAGCATGCTGGACAGCCCTGGGAACAACCCTGTCTCCAACTTGCAATACGCTACTACGGTGACATATGACCGCGGCACTGTCAACACAGACCAGACTGCCTCTAATACGGGAAGCGGGAAGAACACCGCCGACGAGAAGAAGAAGGAAACTGGCGACCGAGACAAGAACGAGGACGGTTCTCGCGAGAAACACGACTACGGCTACGACATTCCTGGGGCCGATATGCTCCAGAAGTACCGCGAGACGTTCTTGAACATTGATATGATGGTTATCCGTGAACTTGCCGACCTGTTCATGGGTATCGGTTAGGAGGTGAGAATGGCTATTCCGTTGCTACAGAGGTACAGCCCTCTTCGCATTTTCTGTCAAACAGTGCTTCCCGCTGTGTACGATGACTCTCTGTCGTACTATGAAGTACTGTGCAAGGTTGTCGCCCGTCTCAATGAGGAGACGGAGATCTGGAACACTCTGTTGGAGCGAATCAACCTCAATACGGAAGAGATCAACAAGTTAAAGGAATTGTTCCAGGACTTCGTTGAATCAGGCTTCGATGACTACTACAAAGACCAAGTAGAGCAATGGATTAACGATAACCTGGAATATGTGTTCACTCATTTGGTGAAACAGGTGTTCTTCGGGTTGAACCAGGAAGGCTACTTCGTAGCTTATATTCCTCCGTCGTGGAAAGACATCATCTTCGACACAGGGTGGAACTTCGGTGAGGACACCTACGGCCGTTTGATCTTGCGTTGGGACGTTGACTCCGTGTATACTTCGAACCAGGCTCACGAGACGGTTTCCGAGAAGCCGCACGGAAGCCCGATTCAGACAGCGAACCTTCGTCCAGTTGTCGAAGGAGGCGAATAGGAGTGAACGAGATTGTTCAGGCAATTAGCACTGTGGGTTTTCCTATCGTCGCCTGTGGTGCTATGTTCTATTTCTATGACCGCACTATCAAAGACCTTACAATTACTCTCACTAAGGTTGACGCTACTCTCGATGGAATTGCCAAGAGACTAGACCATATCGAGGAATTCGAGAAGAAGCAATCCGAATAGAAAGGAACAGTAATGGCAGACAACCAGACACCTCCCGCTACCGATTACAGCGGCGTGCGCGAGTACATAGGAGCTCGCTACGTGCCTGTTTTCGCAAATCCTCCCGAGTGGAACGATACGCGCGGGTACGAGCCGCTAACCATCGTGCTTCACCGGGGCAACTCGTACACGTCCACGCAGTACGTGCCGACTGGCATTGATATCAACAACACTGAGTACTGGCTGGAAACGGGGAACTGGAATGCCCAGATCGAAGCGTACCGCGAGGAGGTTCAACGCTTCGACGCGCGAATCACGCAGAACGCCAAAGGCATTGAAGCGAATATGGCGGCCATCGCAGACGAAGCTACTGCACGTGCAAGTGCGGACACTGAATTGCAACACCTCATCGATAGTGAGGAGACTGCTCGAGAAGCGGCAGATGTGGAACTGGCAAATCGTATGGACGACTTCGAGCGAAGGACACCCCTTGATATCGAGAAGGGGCGGACTGCCGTGTTCATCGGCGACTCGTTCATGGCACCTTCTACCTCCTATCCTCAGAAGCTGGCCTACTTTGTATGCCAACTGACTGGTTGGACAATGTACAACTATTCTTATGGTGGCTCTGGATGGGTGGACGAAGCAGGTGCCGCAATGAACTTCTATCATCAAATTCAGAAAGCTGCCAGTGAAATTTCAATAGAGGCAGACCAGATTGATTACGTAATCATTGGCGGCGGTTTCAATGACTGGAACGACCCGACTCCGCTGACTTACAGTCAGTTGTACAGTGCCGCTGCGAACACCATGAAGGAAGCACACGCCAATTTTCCCAATGCTATGCTAATCGTAATTCCAATGATGTTCAAAAACTTCGGTGTGGATACGCATATGCACGATCTGTATTCGGCGATCGTTGCCGGGTGCAATTCTAGCAATGTGCCTATGCTTATGATCCCCCAAGCCTATCTATGGCAGCTTGGATTCAAGAACGTCGATGGTGTGCACCCAACCGTTGACCTGTATAAAATCATGGCTGAATATATCGTCTCCTGGGTTTTCGGTGGGGGTGTTAAAACCGAGCGACTGTATGAAACCCACGTCTCTACCAGTCAAATTGACTTCTACGTTCGATTCATGAACTGCGACGGAATCATGAACGCAATGTTTAGCGACGTTACAGTGAAAAGCACTATCGGCACCAACATCACCGTTATGAACCAGGTGCCGTTGTTCGCTGCCTCTAACTCAACGAAACGGGTGCCGATATGGTCTGCAAATGGTACTTACATAGGGCAGTTCGTATTTAGCGGCTCATCTATGCTGTTCGTGCCTGCTAATGGTGGAGTTGCCGCTGCAACTTATGCTGGCGGATCCGTTAGCTATCCTCTATGGGTCAAATCCCCTCAGTAAGGAGCACTCATGGCAACCATGCGAGGAATCGACGTATCCTCCCACCAGGGCAAGATCGACCCGACGAAACTCCCCCAGGTGGAGTTCTGCATCACCAAGGCCACGGAGGGCAGGACATACGTCAACCCCGAGTGCGACCGAGTGGTGCAGCTGTGCCGGAGGGCCGGACTCCCCTGGGGGTTCTACCACTATGCGCGGAACAACGACGCGATTGCGGAAGCGGACTTCTTCGTCTCCTCGTGCTGGAACTACTTCGGCGAGGGCATCCCCGTTCTGGACTGGGAGGAAGATCAAAGCGTGGAATGGGTGAACAGGTTCCTGCAACGGGTCTACGACAAGACGCGCGTATGGTGCTGGGTGTACGCCAACGCCTGGCGATTCGACCAGGGAACAGTGAACAAGGAGTGCGACCGATGGGTGGCGAGATATCCTGTCAAGGTCACAAACTTGAACACAGACCTCTCCAAGTGGACTAACAAGGTGGACGGGCTGCTCTGCTGCTGGCAGTTCTCCGAGTCCATCAGGTTGAAGGGATATTCAGGAGTTGTCGATGGTAACATCTTTTATGGTAGTCCAGACCAGTGGAGGGCCTACGCGCGAGGTGATCGGAGAGAAGTGGACGCCACCCTGCCTCTTCCCACGATCACTGTGGAAGATGACAAATACAGGATTGACATAACACCCAAGCAGTAGTAAGATAGCCGCGAGCGCAGCGCACAATGCTTGACTGTTCTCGCGGCTAGCCGAGTCACAGATGGAAGATTCTGCGGAAGCCCTTGGTCGTGACTGATTGTGAACTTGGCGTTGTGTGGCGGCTCGCATTTGCCCGTGGTGTTGCATTCGCTCCACCGCGGGCGCTCTGTATGAAAGGAGGAAGCATGGTAAGATCAGAGGACTACTGGGACATTATGCGTCCTCTGTCGTACAACTGCCTTTACAACTTCTTTATCGGGCCGCGAGGTACGGGCAAGACCTACGGGGCACTGAAATACTGCATAGAGCAGTACCTTAAATGGAAGAGCAAGGGTATCGCCTGGGAATGGGTGTACGTTCGCCGCCGCGAAGAGGAATTGCGAAAGATCACAAAGCAGAAGCACGGGCGCATCTTCCAGGCTGTGCAGAGGGAGTTCCCAGACCACAAGTTGAGCGCCGAGAGCAATACCCTTTACTGCGATGGCGAGATCATGGGGTACGCTGTGCAGCTGTCCTGCGCAGATCAGGCGCTCAAAGGTGATTCCTTCCCCAACGTTCGCGTCATCATATTCGATGAGTTCATCACTGCCAAGAAGGGTAACGGAGGATATCTTCCTGACGAGGTACGGGTGTTCAACGACTTGTACGAGTCCATTGCGCGACCTGGTACAGATCATCCGCGCTGCATTGTTCTGTTCTTGTCAAACGCTGTGTCCATCACAAACCCGTACTTCGATTACTACCATCTGGATAAGCCGTACAACGGGGACATTCAGAGATTCGGGAAGAGCAAGAATATACTGGTGCAGAATGTTGTATGCGAGAAAGTACGCGAAGCTAAACTGGCTACAGAGTTCTACCAGTTGAATGCTGATAGCGAGTACCTCGATTATGCCGTCAACAACGAATGGCTGTTGGATAATGAGGACTTCATCGAGAAGAAAACCCAACGTTCACAATATAGACTTACATTGCATTACAAAGGAACGGACATTGGTGTGTGGGTAGACCCTGTACAATGGAGGTACTATATCAGCTTGAATGTTGACCCTACATGTAGTGCTTACTATTCAGTGACGACAGATGACCATAAGCCGAACGTCATGCTCTTCAAGGCAGCTAAACAACTCCCATGGCTCAAGCATTTAAGGGAAGCATATGAATGCGGAGCTGTTTACTATGAGAGTATGAAGTTGAAGAACTGGTTCAGGGATATAATGAGAATGTGTGGTTAGTTATGCAAGTTGATTGTTATAAACGGAATTATCGGAGTTCAGTGTGCACGATAAAATGCCGATTTTATCGTGAATGCACACGTGAATATGGAAAGGAGACGGTAAGGTTTGCTAAAGAACGACAACGACAGGGCCATAGTGCTTGTGTTTCTTGTATACGGGGTGATTATTTTATTGGCTCTAAATTGGAGGATTAATTGGTGCTAGTTGTGAGCGTTCATTGCTTGGTTTCTGTAAGACGACTTATTGACGGTGACTAGAAGCTGGTGATGAACGCTCATTATTTTTCTACTCTCCT
>QAKE01000034.1 GCA_003343995.1 Bacillota bacterium | reverse complement strand
GACGAACCGACCACCGCGCTGGACGTTACCATTCAGGCGCAGGTGCTCGACGTATTAAAGGATTTGCAGAAAAAGCGCAACACCTCGCTCATGCTCATCACGCACGATCTGTCCATCGTCATGCACATGGCGGACGAAATTTACGTGATGTACTGCGGCAAGATCGTGGAGCGCGCCAAAACGCGCGATTTGTTCAAAAACCCCCTGCACCCCTACACGATGGGGCTGTTGGGATCGGTGGCGCGCATCGACGACGAGCGCGGGCGTTTCGTGCAGATTCCCTCGTCGCTGCCCAGCCCCATCAACAAGCCGTCCGGCTGTTATTTCCACCCGCGCTGTCAGTACGCGACGGAAAAGTGCAAGGAATACATGCCCCCGCTCGAAACGTTGGAAAACGGGCGGTGCGTGCGCTGCTGGAACTATAAGGAGATCGAACATGGCAAGAGAGGATAAACCGCTCCTGAAATTGGAAAACGTAACCGTTTCCTTTCCCGTGAAAAGGGATTTTCCCTTTCAGCAGAAAAGATACGTAAAGGCGGTTACCGACGTTTCCATCGATATTTACGCGGGGGAAACCTTCGGCGTGGTGGGGGAATCGGGCTGCGGCAAGAGTACCCTCGCCAACACCACCCTCGGCATGCAGCCGGTGGACAGCGGCAAGATCTTTTTCGGCGACGAAGAGATGACCGCGATGAACAAAAAACAGTTAAAAGAAGTGCGCCGCAGCATGCAGATGATCTTTCAGGATCCTTTTTCCTCGCTCAACCCGCGTTTCAGCGTGTTCGACATCATCGCCGAGCCGCTGCGCATCAAGGGGGGGTATACCCCCGAACAGATGCGGGAAGAAGTGGGCGCGATGCTCAACGAGGTGGGGCTTTCCGAATCGGATATGGACCGTTTCCCTTCGGATTTTTCCGGTGGGCAGAAACAGCGCATCGGCATCGCCCGCGCGCTCATCTTAAAGCCGAAATATCTCGTATGCGACGAGCCCGTGTCCGCGCTGGACGTTTCCGTGCACGCGCAGATACTCAATCTTTTAATGGATTTGCAGGCGAAATATCACATCACTTACCTTTTCATTTCGCACAACCTCGCGGTGGTCAAGCGTATTTGCGACAGGGTTGTGGTCATGTATCTCGGCAAGGTGATGGAATACGGCAGCGTGGATAAAATCTTCAAAAATCCCGTGCACCCTTACACCAAGGCGCTGATGAGCGCGATATTCGACACCGATATCGACTGCACGCGCGAGCGGGTGCACTTGAAAGGCGAAGTGCCCAGCCCCATCAATCCGCCCGCGGGGTGCCGTTTCTGCGGCAGATGTCCCGAAGAATGCGAGGAGTGCTCCAAGGGCGAACCGCCGCTGGTGGAAATCGAGGACGATCATTACGTGGCGTGCATCCGCCACGCGGAGGCGTTGGAAAAGTAGTGGTAAAAAAGCAAACGCTCGTGCTCATTGCCGCCTTCGTCTGGTCGGCGGCGGGCGCGAATATTCTGCGCATCGGCATCATAACGGCGCTCTCCGTCGAATGGGCGTGGTGGATGGTTCTCTCTGCCGTTACGGTATACGCGCTGTTTTTTACGATGTTTTTCCGTATCGTGAAAAAACATCTTCGGCGGATATACGGCTACGAAAAGGAAAAACAGTGCTTTTTGAAGTTTTTCGACGTAAAGGCGTATATTTTAATGGGCGTGATGATGACGGGCGGCATATTGCTGAGAACCTTTCACGTGATGCCCGATATGTGCACCGCCATGTTCTATACGGGGCTGGGCGGCGCGCTGACGACGGCGGGCGTATGCTTTGCCGTCGAATACGTTACCCGCACGATAAAGGGCAAAAAGAATGCGAAAATGGATAAAAAACTATACGATAATTACGTGAATATCCTCAAGGAAGAGCTTCTGCCCGCGATGGGCTGCACCGAACCCATCGCCATCGCGTACGCCGCGGCGTGCGCGCGGGAAGTGCTGGGAAAGCTGCCCGACGAGGTGATCGTGGAAGCGAGCGGCAACATCGTGAAGAACGTGAAAAGCGTCGTCGTGCCGCACACGGGCGGCTTGAAGGGGATACCCGCGGCGGCTGCGGCGGGTATCGTCGCCGGCTGCGCGGAGAAGGAACTCGAGGTGCTTTCCTGCGTGACGGAGGAGGACGTTGCGGCGATCGGCGCGTTTTTGCGGCGCGCGAACGTCTGCGCCAAGCTGGCGGATACGCCGCATATTTTCGATATTAAAATCCTGTTGAAGGCGGGCAAAGATACCGCTTCGGTGCGCATTGTGGACTTTCACACGAATGTCGTGGAAAAGACGTTGAACGGCAAAACGCTCTTTGAAAAGGAGTATACGCCCGATTGGAAAGAGGACGTTACCGACAGGGCGTGTCTGAGTATCGAGAATATCTGCCGATTTGTAAACGAACTCGATCTCGCCGACGTGGAGGAAACGCTGAACCGCCAGATCGAATATAACATGGCGATCGCCGAGGAGGGGCTGAAGAACCCTTACGGCGCGAATATCGGCAAGGTGCTTTTGAAAAACGCGGGGGACGACGTGCGCATCCGCGCGCGGGCGTATGCCGCCGCGGGGTCGGACGCGCGCATGAACGGCTGCGAAATGCCGGTGGTCATCGTGTCCGGCAGCGGCAATCAGGGCATGACGGCGTCTGTTCCCGTCATCGTGTACGCGCGGGAAACGGGCACTCCGCGGGAAAAACTGCTGCGGGCGCTGGCGCTTTCCGATCTCGTCACCATTCATCTGAAAACGGGCATCGGCAGGCTTTCCGCCTACTGCGGCGCGGTTTCCGCGGGCGTGGGCGCGGGCGCGGGCATAGAATACCTGCGCGGCGGCGGCACGGAGGAGATTTCCCACACGGTGGTCAACGCGGTCGCCATCGCGTCGGGCATCATCTGCGACGGGGCGAAGGCGTCGTGCGCGGCAAAGATTTCCCAAGCGGTGGAGGCGGGCATTTTGGGCTACGAAATGTACGAGCAGGGCAACCAGTTCTACGGTGGCGACGGCATCGTGACCAAGGGCGTGGAAAACACCATCAAAAATATCGGCAGGCTGGCGAACGCCGGCATGGCGCAGACCGACAAGGAAATCCTCGGCATCATGCTCGATTGCTGATTGCCGCGGAAAAAACCGCGCAAGTAAAATAAAAAAACGACGCCCCGCCGGCTTGACAACGTCGGCGGGGTTTACTATAATGATTTTATATCTATAAACGGAGAACAAAATATGATTTGGAACAACGCGGAACTCTTCAATGCGGAAGAGATGATCTTGCAAGAGGACGGCTTTTACGCGACGCGGCGGCTGAAAAACCCCGAACAGTCCTACGAAAAGGATAATATTTTTATTCAGAACAAAACTTCCCACGGGGTGGAGCTCCGCTTTCGCTTGAACGGCGGGGCGGCGCGCCTCGTCTGCCGCACGGCGGCGGGCGCTTCGGGCAAGTGCTATGCGTTTATCGGGCGCACGCTGCTCGCCGAATACGCCGTTACGGAGGAGGAAACGGAACTCGTCGCCGAAATGACGACGGAAAGCACGGTTTTCTCCATTGAAAAACAGAGAAATTCGCCCTACGGGGCTAAATTGTTCCGTTTCGTGTTCGACGGCGCGGAATTTTTCTTCAAATCCCTTACGGGGGGTATTTCCCTGCCGCGCGCGGAGGATCTGCCCAAGGTGCGGGGGCTCGTTTACGGTTCCTCCATCACGGCGGGGTACAGCAGCTGTTTTCTGCCCGCCCTTTCGTACGTAAGGCTGATGGAGCGCGCGCTGGACGCGCAGATCGAAAACCTCGGTTTCGCGGGGGTGTGCCTCGTGGAGGAGTGGATCGCCCGCCGCATCGCCGCGCGGGGCGAGTACGATTTTATCGCGCTGGAGTTCGGCGTAAACGTGATGTATCGCATGGAAGAGGAGGAATTTTCCCGCAGGGTGCGCGATTTTTTGACGTCGCTCTCCGCCGCGCTTCCCGAAACGCCCGTCGTCTGCACCGATTGTTTTACCTTCGCGTATTGGCAGTCGGGCATTCCCGAAAAAAAATACCGCGCCTTTAAGGGCGCGGTGAAAGACGCGGTGAAAACCTGCGGCGGCAAGCATTGCCTTTACGTGGACGGCGAAACGCTCGTGGGAATGAAGCACCTGTCCGCAGACGGGGTGCACCCCGACGTATTCGGGCATTTCGACATCGCGAAAAACTTTGCGCGGCACATCGCCGCGCATGCGAAAATCGCCTTGAACGAGGACGCTTTGTTCCTCTGATTACACGCGTTCCTTGCGGTAGCGGTTGGGCGAAACGCCGTATTTTTCCTTAAAAATGTGGTTGAAGTGGCTTAAACTCGTAATGCCGATATCGTTGCTGATATCCAAAATCAGGCGGTTGGTGTTTTTCAGCATGGTCGCCGCGGCGTTGAGCTTGATATTGAGAAAGTATTCGTGCATCGTCAGCCCCGTATACTGCTTGAACAGACGGGAAAGCTGCATGTGGCTGTAATTCGCTCCGGCGACGATCTGCGTGATGGTGCATCCGAGATAATCCTGCGAGTTCATCTTTTTGACGATGGTGGAGATCTCCTCGGGCATCTGCACGTTCGCCTCCGTCGGCGGAAAGCACAAAGTTTCCACAAATAAACTCGTAATGTAAAGAATATGCGTGCGCAGCATCAGCATATTCTTTTCTTTATCGGAATTCCACATCAGCGTAGTCAGAAATTTATCGCAAAGCTGCGCCACTTCGGGGGTGAGGTGTTTTTCCAAAATGGGCTGGGCGGCGAGAATTTCCGTCATGTCGGGGCAGAATTGCGAAAGCACCTCTTTCAGCGCGGGCGTGGTGATCTTCACGTTCATGTGCGTGGGGCTCTTGTTCGGGTTGAGCTTGTTGGGCACGCCGCGGATCAAGTGCCTGTCCGCGGGGCGGATGATGAGCGCGGAATTTGCCGGTACGGCGCGGGTTTCCCCGTTGATGACGTGCTCGATATCGTATTTCACGTACACAAATTCCCAGTAGTCGTGCGTGTGAAGATAGGGAAATTCATAATTGCAGTTATAACCGATGTCGTCGTCCCTATATTCCAGTTGATCGTTGGATTTTAAGGTAAGCATGATTATTCCTCCGTTACGGTATAAGTATAACACGCGGAAGGCGCTCCGTCAAGCGCACGCGTAAAATTTGCGATTTTTTAAAGGAAATGCGGTTATTGAAAGTAAATTATGTTATAAAACTACGCTTATTTGTGATAAAAAAGATAGACGGCGGGCAATCGGTGTGGTATAATAATCTCAAAACGCGCGCGATTGCCATTTTACGCGCGCCGCAGGAGGAAAAATGAACGTTTGCGAATTTTTAACGGTGAGTAGTCTGGACAAGGTGGGGTCTTCCGCCCGTCCCGCGCTCTTGGAAACGGAAAACGTGATGCTGAAAAACGAAACGCTTTCCTTTCAGATCGCCATGGCTTGCAAGGAATGGGACAGACGGTTCTGTCGCGTGAAGGTGAAGGGCTCGATTGCTAAGTACGTAGAAGTGCGCTATGCGGCGCTCGTGCCGGTGTCCATGCCGTCGAAATACGATTGCGACGATTATTACATAACGAAAGATCCCACCATGCTGCCGGACGTGCTGCTGCCGGTGACGAAAGAGGGCTTTCACATTTTCTATCAGCAGTGGCGCGCGCTTTGGATCACCGTGCGCGGCAAGGGGGAAATCCCCGTCGGCAAGCACAAGCTGAAATTCGCGTTTACCGGCGAGGACGGCGAAAAGCTCGGCGAAACCTCGTACACGGTTACCGTGCTCGACGGCGTTCTGCCTTCGCAGAAGCTGCTTTACACCAACTGGGTGCATTACGACGGCATCTGCGAATATTATCGCGTGAAGCCCTTTTCCGCGAAGTTTTACGCGCTGACGAAATCGTTTTTGAAAACGGCGGCGGAGCACGGCATGAACGTCGTTTACGTGCCGCTCTTCACCCCGCCCCTCGATACCGCGATCGGCGGCGAGCGCACTACGGTGCAGCTCGTCGGCGTGAAAAAGACGGCGGGCGGCTACGAGTTCGATTTTTCGGAATTTGAAAAATTCATCGCCATGTGCAAGGAACTCGGCTTTACGCACTTTGAAATGTCGCACCTCTTCACGCAGTGGGGGGCGAAAGCCGCGCCGAAGATTATGGCGGACGTCGACGGAAAGCAAAAGCGGATTTTCGGTTGGGACACCCCGTCGGACGGCGAGGAATACGTCGCGTTTTTAACGGCGTTTCTGCCGCGGCTCGTGGCGAAACTGCGCGAGCTTGCCATCGATAAGAACGCGTTTTTGCACGTTTCCGACGAGCCGAACGCCGCGGACTTCGAGCATTTCGCCAAGGCGAGCGCGCTGGTGCGTTCGCTGGCGGAGGACATTCCCTTTATCGACGCCAACAGCAATCTGCAATCCTATCTCGACGGCATTTCGCCGCACCCCATTCCCGCCACGACGGAGGCGGAGGAGTTCTTACCGTATCATATTCCCGATATGTGGGTGTATTACTGCTCGGGGCAGTATAACAACTATCTTTCCAACCGTTTGATGGGGATGCCGTCGCAGCGCAACCGCATCCTCGGCGCGCAGCTCTATATGAACGACATTGCGGGATTTTTGCATTGGGGCTATAATTTTTACGAAAGCTTCCTTTCCAAACACTCCCTCAATCCCTATGCGCACACCGACGCGGGCGGTCCGTTCCAGAGCGGCGACAGCTTTATCGTGTACCCCTATGAAAAGGGCGCGCTCGATTCCCTCCGCCACGAGGTGTTGTACGACGCGTTTCAGGATCTCCGCGCGCTGGAGCTTTTGGAAAGCAAGATCGGCAAAGCCGCCGTTAAGGAATTTCTCCGCGGCGAGGGCGTGAAGGAAGGATTTCACGAATACCCGCGCGACGCCGTGTGGCACATGGGCTTGCGCCGCAGAATTTACGAACAATATTTCGGCAAGGAGAACGTATGAACAACTCGGATTTTGAAAAGAACACCGTTTCGGCGGAAAATCAGGTAAACGTCTTTCAGCTGGTGAGAAAAACGCAAAAGGCAAACGCCGCGCTGAAGGTGCTGTTTGTCGGCAATTCCATCACCATTCACGGGGTGAAGGAGGATATCGGCTGGAACAGAGAATGCGGCATGGCTGCATCCTGCCTTGAAAACGATTACGTGCATCAGACGGTGAAGATGCTCGAAGAAAAGCACGGTCCCGTCAGTTACTGCGTCGTGCACGCCGCCGATTGGGAACGGCAGTTTTACAATCCCGAAGTGCTCGATTTGTTTCAGGAGGCGAAGGGGTTCGACGCCGACGTCGTCGTCATCCGCATCGGGGAAAATTCCGATACGGAAAAGGTGAAAACGGTGGACTACGCCCCCTGTTTCGAGCGCATGATCGACTTTTTCAGGAACGATCATTGCAAAACCTTCGTCACCAGCCTGTTCTGGCGTTACGATCCCTTCGACGCGCCCATCGAAGCGGTGGCGAAAAAGCGCGGTTTCACCTTTATTCCCATCGACGATCTGGGCGAAAAGGACGAATGTAAGGCGCTCGGCGAGTTCTGGCACGGCGGCGTGGCGAAACACCCCAACGATACCGGCATGAAATGCATTGCGGAGCGCATCGCGCGCGCCGTGGAAGGAGAACTGAAATGATTATTTCCAAAAAGAATTATGCGATCCATATCGACGAAAAGACCGGCAATATCGCGGAATTTTACGGCAAAACCGGCGTAAACTATCTTGAAAAACCCGTCGCTTTGGCGGATATCACCTTCATCAAAGAGGGCGGCGAACGCGTGTGGCTCACCACGGGCGAAGCCCGTTCGGTGGCGCTGAAAAACGACGTCGTCACCGTCCGTTACGAAGGCGTGGGCGGCTGCGATCTCAACGTTACGGCTACGCTCGATTGTAAGGACGACACCTTCGTAAAAGCCCGTTTGCAATTTGAAAACCGCACGGGCATGGCGGCGGAAAGCGTGCGCTTCCCCAACGTGCTGTTAAAGGACCGTTTGGGCGCGTACAAGCTCTTTTGGTCGGCGATGGAGGGCGTGGAAATCGACAACGTCAAATTCCGCGACGAGCTGATGAGCTATAACGACGGCACGGTGTTTCCCGCAAAGGGCTGGGAGGGGGTATACCCCGGTTCTTCGCCCATGCAGTACATGGCGTATTATAACGGCGAGCACGGGTTCTATTACGGCTCGCACGACGCCGACGCGAATTTGAAATTGGTGGAATGGAAGCCGGAGGACGGCGGCATCCGCCTCATCATGCAGATGTTCCCCGCCGCGCCCTTCGACGAGGTTTACGCCTACAATTACGACGTGGTGCTCGGCGGCATCGGCGGCACGTGGTACGCCGCCGCGGACGTTTACCGCGATTGGCTGCATTCGAGCAAGCTCATGGATCTGCCCAAGCTCGAGGAAAACAAAAACCTGCCGAAATGGCTGCTCGGTTCGCCCGTCGTAGTGACCTTCGTCACGCGCGGCAAGTGCGACGCGGGGGAAAACTCCATCGTGCCCAACGGCAACTACCCCTATACCAACTGCCTGCCGTATATCCGCCGATACAGAGAGATTTTCGACGCGCAGATCATGACGCTTTTGATGCATTGGGAAGGCACCGCCCCGTGGGCGCCGCCGCACGTATGGCCGCCGTTCGGCGATATGGAGAACTTCAAAACCTTCACCGACGAAATTCATAAGGACGGCAACCTTTTAGGGCTTTATTGCAGCGGGCTCGGCTGGTCGCAGCAAAGCTTAAACGATCCCGCGTATAACCGCGAAAAGGATTTTGAGGAGCAAAACCTCGTCAAGTGCATCGAAATGGGGCCGGATAACGTGGTGCGTTACACCACGACGTGCTTTTACATCCGCAACGGCTACGAGCTTTGCCCCGCCTGCGAGCAGGTGAAGGACCTCGCCGCGGAGGAGGCGCGCAAAATCGCCACGGAAGGGGATATCGATTATTTGCAGTTCTTCGACCAGAACCTCGGCGGAAACACCTACGGGTGCTATTCCAAAGAACACGGACACCCGCCCGTCCCCGGCAAGTGGATGGCGGAGGAAATGCACAAGGTGGGCGAGCGCATGAAGGCGGAGTTTAAAAAGGCTCACCCCGACCGCGTTACCCTCATCGGCTGCGAGGCGGCGGCGTGCGAACCGCTTTTGAACGATTTCCGCTTCAACGACCTCAGATACAACCTCGATTATATGTTCGGCACGCCGGTGCACGCTTACAGCTACATGTTCCACGAATACGTGACCAACTACATGGGCAACCACACCACCGCAACGCGCCTGCTCGACACCCGCCTGTATCCCGAAAATATCTTCTACCGCACGACGTATTCCTTCGTGCAGGGCGATATTCTGACGGTGATGTGCAAAAACGACGGCAAGATCAACTGGGAATGGAACGCCCCGTGGGAGGACGACAACGAGCCCGATCAGGAGGCGTACACGGCGTATATCCGCTATCTCAACGATTGGAGAAAGAGCGATCTGCTCCGCCCCCTGCGTTACGGAAAGATGGTGCGCCCGCTTAAAATTTCCACCGCGACCTATATGGAAAAGGTGGACAGAAAGGATCTGATCCGCGTTTTGGACGAGGTGCAGACCACGCGCTTTGTTTACGAGGGCAAAGACGTTCAGATTTTTGCCAACTTCCGCAGCAAGCCCGCCGTTTGCACGGTGTACGGCGCGGACGGCGTTTTGTGCGACGCGCCCGACGCGAAGCAAGGTAAGAAGCTTTGCGGCGACGCGGAGATCGAGCTTGCGCCCCGCAGCGTGAAAGTGCTCGTTTTAAGCAAATAAATATTATCGTATAGGAAAAGCGCAGAACGAAAAGTTCTGCGCTTTTTTTTCAATCTGTTTTCAATTTTTCGGCGTTATATTGTAGTTAGCTTAATGCTTTTCAAAGGGAAAGAGGGTGAATTTCAGCGTGAAATCCTTTTCCGTCAACAGATAACGGTGCTTTTCCTTTTCTCCGAGGGAGTTGTAGCCCGCGCCCGCCATAAAGTAATCGACGTTTAAAAACAGTTTACCGGTATTTTGCATTTCAAAGGCGTGCGGTTTGTAATCGGCGAGCTCATAGGGCGTTATCTGGAAGGAAAAGTCCTGCTCCGAATATACGGCGACGCCCTTTTTGCCGTCGTGCAGGGCGACGTAGCGCGAGTTGCAGCGGCTGCCGCATTCCTGCGGGTGCGGATAGGAATAGTTGAAATGTTTCGTGTCGTTTTGATAATATCCCACGGGGCAGGCGGCGTGGCGGTCGATATACGCCTCCTCGGGACCGCGTCCGAAATATTCGATTTGCGTGAGCGAGGGATCGACCGGCAGGCTTACGCCGAACCGCGGCAGATGCGTGACGTGCTTTCCGATTTTCGCGTGCAGGGTGATTTCCACGCCGCCGTTCGCCGGCGCGAAGGCGAGATCGAGCTCCGCCATGGGGCGCTGTCCGTCGTTGGAGAACACCGCGCGGGTGCGGCAGACGTCGCCTTCCTTTTCCACGGAAACGGGGAAGAACTCCGCCAGAAAACAGCCCATCAGCTCCCATTCGAAGAGGAGCGGGGAATATTTGTCGTTGTCGGTGCAAGCCCTTCCCGCGAGGATCTTCATGGGCGCGGCGAGTAAATTTCTGCCGTCGGCGACGAGGGCGGAAAGCAGTCCGTCGCCGTTCACGGCAAACGAGCCTTCTTTGCCCGTTACGGGGCAGGGCAGGTTGTCGGACAAAATAAGCTGCGCCGTCGCGATGGGTTTCCCCCCTTCGGCGAACAGAAAGTCGCACACGGTATACCCGCTTTTATCGCACGCGGGCAGGGGAAAGCGCTTTGCGCGGTGAGGGAGGATCTTGCCGAGCTTATACGTCGTTTCGCCGACGGTTTCGCCGTTCTTTCTGAGCGTCGCCGTGCATAAAACGCCGCCGAGGTCGAGAAAATCCCTGCGGTTGGTTACGACGAAATACTCCCCGTCCGCCGCAACCGTAACGGGCGCGTACACCGCCGCCATTTCGTAAAACGAGGGGTTGGGGATGCGGTCGGTGGTCAGTATGCCGTCCATACAGAGCACGTCGTCGTGATAGTCCTTGTCGAAATCGGGGCCGTAAAGCACCTTGCCGTCTTTTATGATATTATGGTTGCACCATTCCCAGATAAAGCCGCCGCACATTTTGCGGTGGGCGTAAATGGCGTCCCAATAATCCTTGGTGTCGCCGCCGGTATTTTCCATCGAGTGCGCATATTCGCATAGGATCAACGGGCGGTCCGCCTTTTTCACGAACTTTTTCATCCAGTCGATGGGGGCGTACATGCGGCTGTACATATCGAGCACGTTTTCCTTGTGATAAACGGGTTTTTCGTAATTCCACGCGCCTTCGTAATGCAAAAGCCGCGTTTTGTCCTTGGCGCGCAGCCATTCGGCGCATTTGATAAGGTTTTCGCCCCAGCCCGATTCGTTGGCGAGCGACCAGATGAGAATGCAGCCGCGGTTTTTATCCCGTTCGTACATGCGCGCCACGCGGTGCACGAACAAATCGGTAAACCGCTCGTCCTCGGCGAGCACGTTGTGCTTGCTGTCCTTGAACCGGCCGTCCTCCATCACCGTGCCGTGGCACTCGATGTCCGCCTCCTCCAAAAGGTAGATGCCCATCCTGTCGCAAAGGCGGGGCAGTTCGGGGTGCGGGGGGTAGTGGCTGGTGCGGATGGCGTTTACGTTGTTCGCCTTCATCAGTTTCAAATCGTTCACGATGTCGTCTATCGTTTCCGTATAGCCGTTTACCGTAACGGAATGGCGGTTCACTCCCTTGAATTTGACGGGCTTGCCGTTGAGCAGGAGCACGCCGTCCTTTTGCTCGATGCGGCGGATCGCAACGTCTTCGATGATCGTTTCGCCCAGACATTCGATTTTCAGCGTGTAAAGCTCGGGCGTTTCCGCCGACCAGAGCGCGGGGTTTTTCACGCGGAGCACCGCCGTTTTTCCCTCGGCGCGGGCAACGGTTTTTCCCCGATAGGAAAGCTCCAGCGCGCACGGTTCTTCCGCGGTGAAAGAAACGACGCCTTCGCCGTTTTCCGCGTCGGTATGCACCGTAAAATCCCGCAGATGCTTTTTCGGGCGCTCGATGAAGGTGATTTCCCGCAATATGCCGCTCATGCGCAGCTTGTCCTGATCTTCGAGATAGGAGCCGGAATTATATTTGAGCACCGCAAGGGTGATTTCGTTTTCCGCTTTGAGATATTTCGTCACGTCGAATTCCGCGGGGCTGTGACTCACGGAGGAGTAGCCGACGAATTCGCCGTTTATAAGCAGATAAAAACAGCTGTCCACGCCGCCGAACAAAAGATAGTAGCTTTTATCTTCCCGTTTTTCCACGTTGAGGGCGCACGTATAGATGCCGCAGGGGTTTTTCTTGCGGATGTGCGGCGGATCGAAGGGGAAGGGATAGCGGAAGTTCATGTAACGGTTGCCGTCGTAGCCCAGCATCTGCCAGCAGGAGGGTACGGTGATCTTTTCCGTTTCGCCGAGGTGGGCGAAGGTGCCGTCGAAATCGCTCCGATAGGAAAAGCTCCATTCGGAAAGCAAGCGCGTTTTCGTATGCAGCGGCAGAAAGTCCGCGCGGGGCGGTTCGGCGTTGATCTGCGGCGTTAAAGAGGTGTGATAATTCAGCAATTTAATTTTAATCTCCTCGTTAAAATTTAATCATTTTCGCCTTGCCGCGAGGGCGGCGGCGCATCCGCCGCCGTGCGGTCGCGTTTGAACGATATTTTATCGCAATCGGGCGGATTTCCCTTTCAGTATATACCGTGCGCGGCGAATAGTCTTGTTGTTTTTATACGTAAATTGTCGTTTTTATAACATAAATTTTCGTTTTCGGCGTTATAAAAATGAAAATTCATGCCGAAGGGGCGCAATGGCGGAAGGGAAAAACGAAAGGATTTTGCAATATAGCTGTGCTTTTTACGGCAGAATAAAGAAAAATGTGCTAAACGGGAAAGTTTTGCAAAGATTTTCGCCGCCGCGAAGAAAAATTTTATTTTTGCGGATACTAACACGGTAAGAATATAAAATCGCCAAAATTTCCTAAAAAAGACAAAGCGCGTTTTTTTCAATAAATTCCTTGTGAATTTAAGGGCGAAAGGAGGCGATGCGATTAGAGTTTTGTCGAAAAATAACAAGTTTTTTGCGATTTATTATGTTATAAAAATGCAAGTTTATGTTGTAAATAAACAAGAAAAGAGCCTTTTTTTATGCGATACTATTTGTGTAAATAGGAGGCAGGACAAAGATGGAGCCAATCAAGAACAGGCGAGAAAGTTTTGAAACAACGAAAAAGGTATACGAAAGCAAGGTTCTTTCTTTCGACGGAGTCTGCGGAAGGGACGTTTATAACTGTTCCATTCCCTTTGAGTACGAAGGCGAAAGCTATATTTTCGGCAGAGTGGAAAAGAGAGCGGAGTGGGCGAATTCCGTAACGTATCTCTTTTGTCTGAACAAAGAAAGCGGCGTTTGGAACAGAGTGGAAAACTTTGACGCGCTGCCCGTGGAAGATCCGTTTATCACGGTGATCGACGGCAACCTGATCGTCGGCGGCGTGCACGTCGTTTACGTCAGCGGAAAAATCGCGGATTATTCCACTTATTTTTACAAATGCAAGGGCATGAATCCCTTTACGATGCGTTTGTACACCTCGGGGCCGAGCGACATGAAGGACATTCGTCTTTTTCAGACGCCCGACGGAAGGATCGGCGTGTTCTCCCGCCCCCGCAACGAAGAGATCCGCAAGCAGTTTGGCAGCGGTTCCATCGTGGGGCTGGTGATGCTCGACAAGATCGAGGATTTAACGCCCGAACGCATCGAAAACGCGGAATACATTCACGGCATGTTCGGTCACGACGAATGGGGCGGCATGAACCACGCGTTCTATTTGAAAGACAACCTCGTCGGCGCGGTGGGGCATCAGTGCTATAACGACTTCAGAGAAGGCGTGGAATATCCCGTATATATCAATATGATGTATATCGTGGATTTCGAAAAGCACGAGGTGGTGGAAAAACGCGTTATCGGCACGACGAGCTGTTATCCCGATACGCCGAGCAAACTGCCCACGCTGTGCGATTGCGCGTTCACGTCGGGGCTGGTGCCCGAAAAGGACGGCAAGGTGCGCATTTACAGCGGCTTGCGCGACTGCGGCGAAGGTTACATCGTCATCGACGATCCCTTTCGCAGCGTAAAATAAAAACCGAATCGATTACATCGCAAAGAGCGGTCCGCTCTTTCGGCTTTTTCGAGAAAAAGCCGAAACCCTTTTAACGGCAAAAAAGTATTAAACGGAAAACGTGTTTTCCGAAACAGGAGGATAAAGATATGAAAAAATTCTTATGCGCGGCGCTTGCCGCCCTTCTCGCCTGCACGGCGTTCGTCGGCTGCAAACGCGAACCCGAAGGCGAAAAGATAGACCCGAACCGTACGCAGATTTACGTTGCGCTTTACAACGGCGGTCTGGGCAGAGACTGGCTGGACGCCGCGGATGAGGCGTTTGAGGCGAAATATACGCAGTATCAGGTCATCGTCGACGCGAGCAAACAGCAGTTCGACGGACAGATGGTGTACGATAATTACGACAGCTACCGTCAGGATATTTTCTTTTTGGACTATGTGAGCGACGAGCTGTACCGTAAATTTATCAACAGCGGCAAAATTGCGAACATCGGCGCCGCGATGACCGCGCCCCTCACCGAATTCGACGAAACGGAGAGCGTTTACGACAAAATCACGCCGTTTTTGAAGAATTACTACAAGGCGGAAGACTCCACGGAGATGTACGCGCTGCCTTGGTATCAGGCGAGCTATCAGATCATTTACGACAAGTTGCTCTTCACCGAAAAAACCCTTTATATGAGCGAATATTACGGGGTTGACGCGGTTCCGCAGGAGCTCTGGTGGACGAGGGGCGACGCGACCGCCGAAGTTGCCAAATCCGTCGGACAGGACGGCGTTGCGGGCACGTACGACGACGGTCTGCCGGTAACGAGAGACGATTTCTTTGCGATGATGGACAGAATGATTCAGGTCGGCGTTACCCCCTTTACTTGGGCGGGAGACCTTTCCTTCTATTATACGTCTTTCCTGCTGAACCTCTTCGCGCAGTACGAAGGGTATAACGACACCGTGCTGAACTACACGCTGTCGGGGACGGAGGACGTTCTCGGGGAAATCACGCTGCAAACCGCTTACAAACTCCGCGGCGAGCAGGAAGGCAAGAAATACGCGCTGCAGTTCGCCTACGACGTGATCACGGGCGGCAGCGGCATGAAGTATTATTCCGGAGATACCTTCAAAACCACGCAGGACAACCTTGCCGCGCAGAACGAATTTTTGTACAGTATCGAAAACAAGGATAAAAGCCCCGTAGCGATGCTCGTAGACGGCACGTGGTGGGAAAAGGAATCGGAAAACATTTTCAGCACGATGGCTACGAGATACGATGAAAAGTACGCTTACGGCAAACGCGAATTCGGCGTGATGCCGCTGCCCATCGGCAACGAGCAGACGTGGACGAACAACACGGTTGCCTGTACTTCCGGCCGTTCCATGGTCTATATGAACAACAATTCCGGCGTGAAAGACGGCGCTCTTTTGTTCCTGCAGTTCCTGCACACCGACGAAATGCTGTCTATGGCGACGGGGCTTGCCAACACCGGCAGACCGTATATCTACGAAATGAATTCGGAAGACAGCGCGCGCATGACGCCTTACGGCAGGGAATTGCAGCAGTATTACGCGGATTCTCAGGTCGTGTTCGACGAAATCCCTCTGCACGACTTTTTCAGAACGACGGCGGGCGTGCCCTACATGGGATATATGAGAATGTTTGCGTCCGGCAGTTCTTTCGACCCCGGTAAAGCGTTCAACAGCGGCAAATCCACCGTGGACAGCTGGCTTGTCGGCATGACGGTGTCGGAGGCGACGTGGCAAGATGCCATCGCCGCATCGGGGCTTTTGGGCTAATCGATTCAATTCGGGGGCAAGCCGCACGTTTTTGCGAGAAAACGTGCGGCTCTGACCCGCTTTTCTAAGGAAAAATTAAGGAAGGATAAGATGAAACAAATTTTATTGCCGTCCGGAAAACCGATACAGAGAAGAACGATATTCAACAACAGCGCGCGGAGAAGGGAATTTTACTTCTACGTGGGCTTGATCGCTCTTCCGCTGATCCAGTTTATTCTGATGTATATCTGCGTAAACTTCCGTTCGATTTTGTTCGTTTTCCAAACGTATGATCAAAGTACGACGTCTTACGTATACGGCTGGCAGTACGCTTATTTAAATTTCAGCGAAGTTATTTCGACGTTTACGCAGCTGCCGCTGCTCGGCATTGCTTGGAAAAACAGCATCGTATTTTACGTTTTGCAGCTGATTATCATCACGCCGCTTTCGATACTGACGTCGTTTTTTATCTACAAAAAGCTGCCGCTCGCGGGATATTTCCGCATCGTGCTCTATCTGCCGAACATCGTTTCCGGCATGGCTACGGTTTTGGGGTATAAGTATCTGGTAGAGTACGGCATATCCGGTTTGTTAAACGTGGACGGATCGCTTTTCAATAACCCCGCCACCTCGTTTAACGTGCTGGTGTTTTTCAGTTTATGGACGGCGCTCGGCGGTTCGCTTATCATGACGACGGGCGTAATGAGCCGTACCAGCGTCGAGCTGTTGGAGGCCTCCCGAATGGACGGCGTCAACTTCTTGCAGGAACTGGTACATATCGTGTTTCCCGTGATCTATCCCGTAATCACCATCGGTTTGTACACCGGCGTGGTTGCGGTATTTACCGGCGGACCTCCGATATATTCCTTCTTCGGCGCGGAGGCGCCCACGGAGGAGATGTATACCGTGCAGTATTACCTCTTTACTTTGGTCGTCGGTTCAAAGGCGGGGGACGCGAATTACCCGTTTGCGGCGACGAGCGGCTTGCTGCTCACGTTGATCGCGGCACCCATCGTGTTTACCTTGAAGTATCTCTTCGAGAAATACGATCCGAACGAGGATAATCCCAAATTCCAGGAAAGGAGGAAGAAGAAGTATGGCTTGGCATAATAAAAAGGCGCAGCAGCTCGGTTCTTCCGCCGCGGCATTTGCGGACGGCGCTCCCGTCGGAGAGGAAATCGTTCCCGTATCGGAACGGCAGACCGCGACGATGCGGCGGAACAGAAAACGCAAGTCGGATACCGTGGCGAGCGTGATTACATGGGTTGTGTGGTCGCTGATCTTCATCTATTCGATTTCGCTCTTATTCCTTTACGGCTGGATTTTGATGTCGTCGCTCAAAAACGATTTCGCGTGGATGGTCGATTCTTTCGGCTTTCCCGTGGAGGTCACCTTCGACAACTATATCACCGCGTTTCAGGAACTGAAGGTTACGGTGTTTACGGGGAACGAGCAAAAGGTCGTCTATCTCGAAAACCTGCTGCTGAACTCCTTTATCTACTTGATCGGGTGCGGCGTGGTCGCAACCATCGCGCCGTGCATCATGGCGTATGCGGCGTCCAAATTCAATTTTGCGTTCAACAAGGTGATCGACGGCATCGTCATCGTTACGATGATTTTGCCCATCATCGGCGCGCTGCCTTCGGAAATCGCCATGTCGAAAACGCTGGGGCTTTACGGGCACTTCCTCGGCATGTTCTTTATGAAGTTTACCTTCCTCGGCGGCAACTATCTTTATTTCAAATCGGCGTTCAAGGGCGTGCCCAACGACTTCGCCGAGGCGGCGAAGGTGGACGGCGCTTCGCAGTTCCGCGTGATGTTCCAGATCATGATGCCCATGGTATCCAACATCTTCTTCCTCATTTTGCTGTTGCAGATGATGGGGTTCTGGGGTGATTGGCAGACGCCGATGATCTATCTGCCGGAATATCCCACCGTGGCGTTTTCGCTTTACGACGTGCAGTTTTCCAAAACCGCGCCGCTGAACTTCAAACCCGTTCAGCTTGCGGCGTGCGTGCTGGGGAGCATACCCACGTTGATTGCGTTCGTCTTGTTCAAAAATAAAATTATGGGAGGTTTGGCGTTCGGCGGTCTGAAAGGCTGACAAACGCCCCTCGCAAAGGGAGAAAAAACATGAAAAAAATTCTGAATTGGCTCTTTGCCGGAATGCTGGCGTTCGGCGTGGGGGGACTGGCGATCACCATGTCCATCACCGCCGAAAACGAAACTCCGGCGATCATCTCGTCGCTCATCGAGCTAGACGGCGTTACAGCCACTGCGGAAAGCGACGCGGCGAAAACGTACACCGGCGACGATCGGAAAGGCATTTTGCTTACCGGCGAAAATTCCGGTTCTGCCGTGACGTTCGTCGACGAATTTTCCGGTAAATTCGAGGCGGATTTCAGGGTGTTCACCGAAAGGGAGTACGAAGCGGACGAGTACGCGAGCTCGAGTTTCCACCCCGAATACGGCGTGAATAAGCTCACCTTCACCTTTACGGACAAGGCGGACGCGGCGAACGCCTTCAAAGTGGTGTTTGAAAACGATTCCGATTTCCGCGCCTTGCCGCAGGTATATGTGGAAAAAGACGGCGTGAAGGCGGGTATCTTCTACCGCTGCCGCATGGCGTGGAACAACGACGGCAACCAAGAACCCGCCGGTCAGCCGGGCAATAAATATTATCGTTATCACGAATATAATAAAGCCAATAAGGAAACGAAACTCGCCAACAACGGCGGCGTTTATACCTATATTCTCGACAGCACGTTCGGCAACCTCAAGTGGTTCAACGACACCCTGCAGGCGGAAAGCGATTCCGTCGTGTTCGGTTTCGACGCCCACGAAATGAGCGTTTACGTGCGCAGCCGCGGCACGGTCATCACCGTTTGGGATTTCTCCGAAACGATCAACGACGGCAAGAACTTCGGCAGCACGCTTTCGGGCTTCGGCGAATACACCGTTTCCGCGGAATTTACCGAAGTGACGGGCAACGGCGCCAAGATGATGCTGTATTCCGTCAACGGGGAGTCGCTCGGCGGCACGGCGGTCACCGATGAAAAGGGTCCGTCCGTCAAAGCCGAAGGTCCCGCTTTCGTGATGACGGGCGACGAAGTCGCCGTTCCCGTTCCGTATGCGTTCGACATGACGGATAAAAACCTCGCCGCCGGAACGGTGAGCGTTGCCGTTACCGATCCCGCGGGCAGCGCGGTGACCGTAACGGGGCTGGCGGACGGCAAGTACGCCGACGGCGCGAAATTCACTGCGGACGTCGAGGGCGATTACACGATCACCTACACCGTTGCCGACGCGAACAAACATTCTTCGAGCGCGACGCTGAAAGTGCACGCGTACAGCCGCAAACCCGATACGGAATTTGCATTCGTCAATATGCCTGCGGACGTGACGGCGGGCGCGGGCAATACCCTGCGCTTTGAAATGCCCGAGGTGAGCAACAGTCTCATCCCCGTAACGGTGAAGGCGGAAATTTCCAAGGAAAACGAAGTGCTCTTCACTGCGGAGGAAGGCGATTACTTCTCCTATAAATTTGAAACGGCGGGCGTTTATACATTGACGTATACCGTTCCCGAAACGGGGGAAACGGTGTCCGCGACGATTACCGTAACCGATACCGACCCCGTGTTCGCCTTTGCCGGCGAGCAGGCGGATATCTACAACCTCGGCGCGAAAATCGACATCGTATCCGCTACGGCGAACATCGGCGGCAATTCGGCGGAATGTTACAGCGTGGTGGAATTCCCCGACGGCACGAGATATCAAAACACTTATTTCGTCGCGTCGCAGGTGGGCGTGTACCGCGTGCGTTATTACGCGACGGTGGGCGGCGTAACGTATAGCGCCGAACGCTCGTTTGCGGTGGAGATCGACACCGGATCGCTTTTCGAGGAAGTGACCAACGCGGAGGTTACCGCCGGCGCCGTTTCCAGATATGCCGACGATCAGTACGGCACGATGATCACCACCACCGGCACGGGCACCGTCCGCTATACCCATCCCATCAACTTCACCAATAAAACGAGAAACGACGCGTTTATCGAGTTTTATATGACGCCGGCGGTGTGGAACGTGATTGAAACGAGAAAGGTTCACTTCACCCTCACCGATACGGAGGATACGAACAACTATATCACCATCGAAGTGCGTAACAACCTCGATATGGACAACATGTCCGACGTGAAGGCGAGCGCCAACGGACAGATCCTCAAGGGGCTGCGCGGCGACGTCGTGTTTACGCAGGATCAGTGGGGCACGATGATCAATCACAGCTTTTTGAAATACGTGTCCACCGTGAAACTCGTTTACGATAACGAAACGAAGTGCATTTACGCAAACAACACGCTGGTCATCGACCTCGATAACCCGCTGCATTTCGACACTCCCTTCAAGGGCTTTACCAACGGCACCGCCACGCTGACCATCGAAACGGTGGAAACGGTAGCGTCGGAAGTTTCCCTGATGGTGAAAAATATCGACGGCGTATCTTTGGAAAGCGCGGTGATCAAGGACATCACCGGTCCGCAGATCATCGTCGATACGCAGGGCTATAAGGAACTGCCCGTCGGCGCGGTCGATCATCCGTATGCGGTGTTCTCCGCCTCGGCGTACGACGTCATCGACGGCGTTAAAAACGTTTACGTCAACGTGTACCGCAAGATGTACGGCATCAACGTTGCCGTTCCCGTCAAAAACGGCGTGTTTACCCCCGAAGTGGCGGGCGATTACGTCATTCAGTATACCTCGAAGGACGCCTCCGGCAACGTCAGCACCGTCGAATATCCCGTAACCGTGCTGGAAGAGGACGGCGCGTTTACCCTCGAACTCGATAAAACGGACGATACAACCCCCGTCGGCGCAGCGTACGAACTGCCGGCAATCACCGCTCTTTCCGATCACGGCAACGTGACGGTGACGACGGAATTGCTCGGTCCCGACGGTAAGGTCGTGGAAACGAGCGGCGGCAGCTTCGTTCCCGAACTCGTAGGCACGTACGAATGGACGGTCAAAGGCGTAGACTATATCGGCAGAGAACGCGAAATTTCCTTTGAACTCGACGTGCAGGGCAACGACGATCCCGTCATCGAAGAGGTCGATTTGCCGAAGATCGCCGTCGCGGGCGAGGAGATGATCCTGCCCGACTTCGTCGCAAAGGATTATTCGGGCGGCTCGCTGCAAACGGCGAAAAAGAGCATAGACGTCACCTTTAAGGGCGTGACGACGACGCTGGAATCGGATCGCGCGTATACGCCGGAAATGACGGCGGACGACGATAACTTCCTGCCGCTCACGATAACCTACCGTGCGGAAACGGCGACGGGCAACAAGGATTCGAAGAGCTATTCGATGATCATCGCGAAAACGAAGGGGACGATTCCCGGAACGGAAACGCCGAGCCGTCCGGAAGGAATGAGCGGATATATTATGCCGAACTTCTTCTACGGGGCGGGTGCGTTCGAGGTTCTCGACGAAGCCGCATCCGCAGCGGGGACAACGAAGCCGCTTATTTATCGGACGACGCAAAGCAACGCGACGTTGCAGTATGTGCGCCCGATGATCGCGCAGAACGCTACACTTTCCTTCTACATGCGCGGCGGCGCGGACAGCATTACCGTGCGCATGACCGACAGTCTGGACAGCTCTGTCAGCATCGCGTTCCGCTATGCGAAGAGCACCGCGACGGACGGCGAGAGCACGCTGACCATTCTCGGGGACGATACCGTTTACGAGGTGGGCGGAACCTTCGATACAGATAGCAAGGAATTCCGCATCGCTTACAACGACAACACGCGTTATCTGACGGCGACGACGCCCCAGACGAGCGCGAATAAGGATATCGGCTACGTGAACACCATGCCCGACGGTTCGGAATTCACCGGATTCCCCAGCGGTCAGGTCTATATCACGCTGGAGCTCGGCAACGTGACCGAGAACGCGGACGTGAGAATCATTTATATGGGCAACAGACAGTCGTTCTCCAACACGACCACGCTGGATCTCATTCCCCCGATGCTGGGTACGCACGGAACGTATCCGCAGATGGTGCAAAAGGGCGATAAGCTGGAAATTCTGACCGCCAGCGCCTCGGACGTTCTCACCAACGTTACGGCTACGGTGTCGGTGTACGCGCCCGACGGAACGGCTCTGCTTGAGAATCAGGCGATCACCCAAACGTATTCCGTAGATATTACGCAGTTCGGTTATTACCGTGTGGTTTATAACATCAAAGAAGTCAGCGGTACGAACAGTCAGGCGCAAACCTTCCCCGTTTACTGCGTGAGCAACGAGCCGATTACCATCGTACCCGACGTCGAAATACCCTCCAAACTCGCACTGAACACCACTTGGACGACGGAAACCGTTCCCACGTTCCACGTGACGGGCGGCGTGTTTGAGGATACTACGACGGCTGACGATAAAGCAATCATCGTCAAGAGAGTGATCGTCATCGATCCCGACTTCGTATTTACGCCGATAAAATCCACAGCGGGCGAGAATGAAGTGTTGTACACCTTCAGCAAGAAGGGCGTTTACACCGTACGCTTTTACGCGCAGGATCCCGACTATAATACGACTTACGTCGATTACACCGTAACGGTTTCGTAAGGAGGAACAAGATGAAAAAATCTTACCGTAAAATTATATTTTCCGTGTTGATGGCATTCGTGCTGGTTTTCAGCGCGGCGCTTGCCGGATGCAAGGACAGACCCGACGATAACGGCGGGAACGGAGGCGACGGCGGAAACGACAAACCGTCCTTTGAAGAAAGCGATAATTTCCTTTCGCAGAACATGACGAGCGAATACCGCATCGTCATTCCCGACGATCCCGACGAACGCGATGAATTCGCGGCGGACGAGCTCGTTTACTTCTTCCGTCAGGCGACGGGCATCACCCTGCCCGTGTACGAGGAAGCGGACGTTACGGCGACCGATCACTTGCTGATCATCGGCGATACGGCGCTCCGCAGAAACGCGGGGCTGACGGCGCCCGACGAAATCGGCGATACCGGCACCCGCCTCGTCACGAAGGGGAGCAACCTGTTCCTCTTCGGCAAAACGCCTTTCGGCGATATCAATGCCGTATACGATTTTTTGGATTACACCTATAATTATCAGTTCTATGCGGAAGAATGTTTCCGCATAGACGCCAACGGCAACGCGAAACTGCTCAATTTCGATTACACTTTCGCGCCCGATATCGACAGCATGGCGATGATGTACGGCGAGCTCAACTACGGCATGTCTTTGACGAGACGTCTGCGCTCCATCAACTATTATCAGAGCTGGATTTCCGGCATGTACGCGCACACCTATTACAAAATTCTCCCGCCGGCAGATTACATGGCGGATCATAGGGATTGGTATAGTCCCGACGTGAACGATAATACCGATTTGCCCACCAACCTTTGCCTCACGAGGGGCGGCGACGAGATGAAGCAGGAGTTTGTCGAACGGGTGAAATTCTTCATCGAAGAGGACGAAACGCGCGATTACTTCATGCTCGGGCAGGAAGATAACTTCGGGTTCTGCGGCTGTCCTACCTGTTTGGAGGAAATCGCCCGTCTCGGCGGCACGAGCTCCGCGGTGATGATGCAATTCACCAACGAGGTCGTTGCCGAACTCAACGCGTGGCTGGCGGAGGAGCACCCCGACAGAGACGTGCACTTCATGACCTTTGCCTATAACAACACCAAAACTCCGCCGGTCATGCGCGATGAGAAAGGAAACTATATCCGCAACGCGGACGGCAAAATGGAGCCGGTGGATCCTTCGGTCAAGGCGGTCGACAATCTGTCGGTCATGTTCGTTATCAATAACGTCGACTACGCCGTGCCGTATTATGACGACATCACCGTCATGAACATGCTGGAAGGCTGGAGCGCCATCACCGACGAAATCACCATCTGGCAGTATTCCACCAACTTTGAAAACTATATGGAACCCCTCTTCAATTGGGGCTCGATGCAGACCAACTATAAAACGCTCAGCGATTACGGCGTGTTCTATATCGCGGAACAGGGCAGCCACAACACGAAAACCGCAACCTTCACGGAAATGCGCCTCTTCGTCATGTCGCAGCTCGCGCGCAACAACTCGCTTTCCACCGCCGCGCTCATCGACGAGTTCATGGATAATTATTATCTCGACGCCGCGCCCGCGATGAAAAAGCTCTTCAATATGTACGCGAACCACTGCATGGTACTCGTTGACGCCGGCGCGAGCGTAATGTCGGGCGGGGATTCGATGATGAACCTTAAAAACTGGGATTTCATGCTGCTCGAACGGCTTTTGGAAAACATCGACAACGCCATCGAGCTGATTGAACCGCTGAAAACCTCCGATCCCGAGCTTTACAACACGCTTTACGAACGCGTTTATAAGGAATCGCTCTGGATCCGTTTCTGCGAACTGAGCTATCATCCCACGTATATCAACAACCTGAACGCAGAAAGAAATAAATTCATCAACGATTGTTATCGCTACGGCGTTACGATGCCGAGCGAAGGAGGCACTTGGGACAGCGTATGGTAATCGAGCATAACGTAAAAAAGACGGATACCGTTCTGGCGGAAACCGGCAAAACCGATTTTATCGCGGTTTTGCCGGATTGTCCCGACGAATACGAACAATTCGCGGCGAGCGAGCTTTGCTGGATATTTTCCCTTGCCGTAGGCGTAAAACCCGAGGTCGTTTCGGAAAAGGATCTTACGGCGAAAACCCGCCGCATCTTCCTCGGCAAAACCGAGGCGCTGAAAAAGCTCGGCGAAAAGCCGACCTTCGAGGAATTTTCCTACGACGGATATAAAATCCGCACCGAAGGGGAGGACGTTTATATCTACGGTCTGCAGCGCGGCACGTATTTCGGCGTATACGAATTTTGCAAAATCCATTTCGGGTATCGCTACTACGCGAAAACGGAAATCAAAATCGACAAGGCGGATAAATATTATTTTCACTCGATATCGGTATTTGAAAAGCCCGACATCGACGCGAGAAGTTTGGGTTTCTGGTCGACGTATAAGCTGGAAGTTACCGGCAATTTCGAGCACGCCTGCCGCATGAAGCTGGGGCGCAATCTGCACACCGACTGGATTTTGTCGGCGCACACCTATTTCCAGATTTTGCCGAAGGAAAAATATTTTGCGGAGCACCCCGATTGGTACAGCCCCGCGGGGAACAACCTGTGTCTGACCAACGAGGAGATGACGGCGGCTTTCATAGAGAGCCTGAAAAAAATCATTTCCGAAACGAAGGGCAATTACCTCATGATGGGGCAGGAGGATAACTTCGAGTTCTGCGACTGCCCGCGCTGTCGGGCGAAGATCGCGGAAACGGGCAGTCCCTCCGCGGTGATGATGCGCTTTTCCAACAAGGTGGCGCGCGAAATCAAAGCGTGGCTGAAGGAAACCGATCCCGACCGCCCGCTCACGCTGGTGACATTCGCCTATAACGCGACCAACAAGCCCCCCGTCAAAACCGACGAAAACGGCAAATACGTTCCCGCGTGCGACGGCGTCGTCGTGGAGGACAACCTCGCGGTGATGATCGTGCCCTTTTCCTGCGTGTACTCCAAAGCGTATAACGATAAAAAGTACAATCCCGCGGTTGCGGATACCTTCGAAGGCTGGAGCGCGGTTACCAAAAACATGCACGTTTGGACGTACTGCTGCAACTTCGACAACTATATGATTAACTTCAACAACTGGAGCATGATGAAAAAGAATTATTCCATTTTACGCGATTACGGCGTAAGTTTCATCTTCGATCAGGGCTCGCACAATTCGCCGACGCCGTGTTTTGAAGAACTCCGCCAGTTTTTGCAGGCGGGCTTTATGTGGAACCTCGAACAGGACGAGGAACAGCTTACCGACGAGTTTTTCGACGAATATTACAAGGACATCGCGCCGCACATGAAAAATTACTGGCAGATGTTCCGCGTTCGCTGGGATTTTATCGAAAGCGAATACGGCGAAGGCGCGCGCACCGGCGCGGGGGATTCCTCCTGCTGGAATTTGGCGCAGTTTTGGCCGAAAGAATTTTTATCGTGCTGCATGAACGTGCTCAACGAAGCGCGCGCAAAGCTGGAACTGCTCCGCGTGAAAGAGTGGGATAAATACCTGCTCCTGCGCCCGCGGCTGTTAAAGGACAGCCTGTCCGTCAGATTCATTCTGCTCAACGTTTACGGCAACGATTACGGCAGCGAGCTTTCTCGCATGGTGCAGAAATTCAAAGACGATTGCAAAGCCTGCGGCATACTCGTTTTCAACGAAGGCGATTTCATGGGCGTTTGCTAAGCCGTCGCCGCGCTTAGCGCGGCGCGAGCGGGCTCTCTGCCCCGCAATCAAGCAGGGAACTTATGTTAAGGAGCGAGTGAGATGAAAAAATTACTCTATGTACTGTTGACGCTCATGCTGGCGTGCGCGGTGGGGGCTGCGGCCTGTAAACCGGAAGAGCCCGCGACGGAGATTACCATATCGATTTCAGGCGCGGCGGAACGCACGCTCGTAGAGGGGCAGACTTTAAAACTCGAAGCGGTTACGAACAGCGAACAGAGCGTAACGTGGAGTTCTTCTTCCGATGAAAACGCCACGGTCAGCGCCGATGGGCTGGTTACCGCCGTTAAAGAAGGTCAAGCCATCATTACCGCCGGCGTGGAAGGCAAAAACGCCGCCTGCTCGATCGTCGTGCAGCGCGATATTACGCTTGTAGACGCCTATTGGATCGGTTTCGAGGGCGGCAAAATGGAAGAAATCGTGGAGAAGGGAAACACCTTCCCCTTGAAAGCCGCGCTCTATCTGGGCAATTCCGGCGTTGTGGACGGCGCGGTGTTAAGCTACGCGTCGGAAAACGAGGCTGTTGCCGCGGTAGACGCGCAGGGCGTCGTTACGGCGGTTGCCGCGGGCAAGACGAACATCGTCGTAAGCTATGCGCCCGCCGCGGGGGATACCGTTCCCGCGCCCGACGCCGCGGTGTTCACCGTAACCGTTCCGCGCAATTTGTCCTTTGCAATCAATTACGAGCAAAAGGATTTGGCGCTTGCGGCAAACCGCAACGACCGCGAAGTAACGCTTGAAGCTACCGTCAAAGAGGACGGAAACGCAATTACCGACACCGAAAATATCGTGTGGACCTCTTCCGATCCCGAAATCGCCACGGTCGATCAAAACGGTAAAGTATCCGCGCGCTCCGAGGGCGAGGTTACGATTACCGCGAGCTACGATATCGGCAGCGTTTCCTGCGAAGTTGCGGTGTGGACCGATTATATCGCGACCGCGGACGACTTTTTGGCGATGTTTGAAAAAACCGACTGGACCAAAGGCTGGTTCAAGATGACGGCGGATATCGATATTCCCAATCCCCCCGACAAAGATCCGGGATATTCCGACGTGACCTATGCGGCGGCTTGCCCGTTGTTTACCGGCGTGTTCGACGGCGGCAATCATAAGCTTTCCAACGTTTATTCGAGAATCTTCATGGGGATGAACGGCGGTACCGTGCGTAACCTTGAAATTTCCGGTCAGTCCGGCTACTGGGCGGGGCTGTTCGGCGACTTCTTCACCGACGGTTTGGTGGAAAACGTGACGGCGACCATCGAATTTACCAAAACGGAAGCGACGAATAATACTCATTGGTGGTGGAAACGCGCGACGGGCGGATTGTTCAACTTCGCATCCGGCGGCACCTTCAGAAACGTCACCGTTTACGCGAATATTCCCGACGACATCGATACCAGCGCGGCAGGCGGTTATAGTACCGTGGCGGGCATGTCTGCCTTCGGCAAGTCCGACGGTGCGGGCAGCGTGTTCGAAGAATGTTACGTTTACAGCAACGATCTGAGTATTCAGTTTGCGGCGCTCGCGCAGCCCACGCAGTTTATCGATTGCAGCGGCGCGGTGGAAGGCTGGTATGTCGATTACAAAGTGGAACACTACGCGCCCAACGCGGCGGAAACCGCTTTTGAATTGAAAGAAACGCAAACGTTGAAAGGTTTGTATAATAAAACCGTTACCGCAGAGCCTATCGAGATGTCCGGCGACGTGTTCTTCTCGCCCGATTACGGCGAAAACGTGCTCAGCGGTATCGCTACGCCCGACGGCAAGCTCGTGCTCAAATGTTATTATACGTTCGACGACGTTGAGGTTTTGCCTGTGGGCGAAACGGAAATCGAGCTGAGCGCGCAGTCTGCCGACGATAATCACAGCGTAAAACTTTCCGCAACGGCGAAAAGAGGCGGAGAACCGGTAGATAACGCCGTCTTTATTTGGACAGTGGACGACGAGAGCATCGCTTCCGTCGATCAGGAAGGCAATATCACCGGCAAGAAGGGCGGCAAAACGTATGTACGCGCGAATTATCTCGGCGCGGCGTGCGTGTTCGAAGTAACCGTTTACACCCGCTATATCGCAAACGACGCCGATTTCGGTTTGATGTATAAGGATATCGCCGACGATAAAGGCACCGTGAAGGATCGCGCCGGCTGGTATAAAGTGACGAGCGATTTCACCGTTGCGACTAATTACGAAGGCTATATCCATCAAAACATGGCGGCGTTCATCGGCGTGTTCGACGGCGACGGGCATACCATCAGCGCCATGAAACATCGCTTGTTCCACGGCATCGGGAACGGCGGCGTGGTGCGCAACGTGACCTTGAAGGGCTCCGTGAGCGTTTGGGGCGGCATTTTGGCGGATAGCACGGCAGCGGGCGCTCTCGTTGAAAACGTAAGCGCGGAAGTGACCTTAACCGACACCCGCGCGTACAGAGACGCCTACGACGGCTGGGCGGCGCGTCCGGCGAGCGGGTTGGTCAACATCATTTCCGGCGGTACGTTTAAAGACGTTACGGTAAAGACGTTTATTCCCGCGGATATCCATGTCAGCGAAGCATACGACGAAGCGACGGGCGGCAATCAACCCATCACGGTAGACAGACTTTCCGCGTTCGGTCAGCTGGACGGTTCCGGCCTTGCCAACGCCAAGTTTGAAAATTGCACCGCTTATTCCAACGACGACAGGCTGAATTTTGCGGCGGGCGCGGGCGAAAAGAACTTTGCCGGCACGACCGACGGCGAACTTTCGGAATGGACGGGCAAATACACCGTCAACCACTATATGCCGGATGAAAACGGCGAATTCAAGATTTTCGAAACGGAAAATCTCGAAGGCATCGTCGGTTCGACGGTGACGGCGGTCGGCAAGCCGCCCGAAGGGTATATCCTTTCGGCGGGCTACGTCGGCAACGTGGAAAGCGGCGTACTGCCCATCGACGGCGCAGCCGTCGTGCTCTCGCTCTACTACGTGCAGGACGGTCTTGCCGTGGTAACGGACGACGAAACGGAAATCACGTTCGTTTTGGCGGACGATAACAAAAAATCCCTTCAGGTTTCGGCGGTTGCCGAATTGAAGGGCGCACCCGTAACCGACGCGGTGATCGATTGGAGCTCTTCCGACAAGGACATCGCTACCGTCGATCAAAACGGCAATATCGCGGCAACGGGGCACGGCGAGGCGGTGATTTACGCTACCTACCGCGGCGTAAGCTTGAATTTCTTCGTTACGGTATACGATTCTTACCTTAGCGCCGAGGCGGATATCGCGGCGATGTACGCCGACGCAGGATATTACGATAATTGGTATCTGATGACTGCGGATATCGCATTAACGCAGAATTACCGCGAAATCGCTTATAAGCACACCACGCAGTTCAGCGGCGTGCTGGACGGCGGCGCGGAAGGACATTCGATCAGCGGCGTGGGCACGCGTTTGTTCTACGGGCTCAACGGCGCGATGATCCGCAACGTGAACGTATCCGCGTCTTTGGTCGATTCCGGCGGCGTGTTCGGCTGGGGCATCGGCGGCGGCAGCTTGCTGGAAAACGTAACCGTTACGGCAACGCTCAATACGACGTGGAATTTGCACAACGCATTGGATATGGGCAGAAACTATTCCGCGGGCGCGATTGCAAGCTCCATTCAAAACGCAACCTTTAATAACGTGTCGGTGTACGTGGATATCGCCGATGATATCAATACGCAGGCTTATCTGGGCGGGGTATATCCGATTACCGCGGTGTCCGCATTCGGCGACGCGTCGAATGCAACCGTCAGCTTTACCGACTGCCACGTCTATTCCAACGATTTAAGCATTCATTTCGCCAAAGGGCAGACGGGCACGGTGGAAGGCTGGTATGCCGACATGACCGTGGAACTTTATTCCTACGATATGGAAACGGGCGAATACGTTTTCAATAAGGAAGTTACGCAGAAGGGTTTGCGCGACAAGCTGTCGGCGGCAACCCCCGTCGAACTCGAAGGCTTCCGCTATTACGCCGACTGCGAATTGAACGTGACGGAGGGCGTTGCCCTTGCCGACGGCTCGCTGGTGCTGAAGCTTTACTACGTGCCCGCGAACGTGAGCATGGAGGCGACTTCCGAACAGAAGGTAAACCTCAGCCTGACCTCCGGTCAGACGAACACCGTGCAGTGCAAGTTAAACGTTCTTTTAGACGATGCGCCGGTAACGAGCGGCGTCGTCTGGGCGTCTTCCGATACGAATATCGTCACGGTGGACGAAAACGGCAATATCACCGCGGTAGCGCACGGCAACGCCGTGGTCACCGCGAAGTACGCCGGTATCGTTATCGAGTTTGAAGTGACCGTTTACGACGCGTTTATTACGAATGACGCTGATTTCGGCACTATGTTCAAAGATGCGTCGCATTATACAAAATGGTATTTGATGACCGAAGATATAACGCTCACTACCGATTATGAGGCGGATGTTATCTATAGCGGTGAAACGTTTACCGGCGTATTCAACGGCGGCAATCATAAATTATCGGGACTTACGCACAGGCTTTTCCCGAGCATGAGCGCCGGCGGTATCATTTGCAATCTTTCTGTGGAAAATGCGGTGGTAGACGCGTGGGCGGGCGTATTCGGCGAACTTATGGCGGGCGGAACTATAGAAAACGTAAGTGTTTCTGTGGAATTAAGCACCACAATGGCAAATAATAACGGCAATGTATGGTGGACGCGTGCCGCGGGTGGTTTGTTTAACTTTATTTCCGGCGGCGCATTGAAAAACGTTACGGTTTATGCGACGATTCCCGCAAATATCAACGTTGCAACCGATTCGACCGGACGCACTTGGCAGATTGCGGAAATGTCCGCATTTGGCAACGCCGCGGGCGGCACTGCGACCTTTGAAAATTGTGCGGCATATTCCAACCATTTGGATATTAAATTTGCTTTGGGAGTGTCGGCAGGTCAGCTGATCGACAGCGACGGTCTCGTTCACAATATGCTGCCCGCCGAAATCGTTGAAACGAAAAATCTCAGCCTTGCCGATGCGGACGGCGCAAAAACCGTTTCGCTTTCGGTGGACGCGGACGAGGTCGTCTGGACCTCTTCCGACGATAAAATCGCAACGGTGGAAAACGGCGTGGTCACGGCGGTAGCGCACGGCGAAGCGATCGTAACCGCGGCGTATAACGAAACGGAAACGAAATTCGTCGTACGGGTTTACGATAAGTTCCTTGCGAGCGACGCCGATTTCGGCGTAATGTACAACGACGCGGAATATCATACGAAATGGTATCTGATGACGGCGGACGTAACGCTTACAACCGATTACGAATTGAAAGTGATTTTTTCTAAGGTGGGCTTCAACGGTCGGTTCGACGGCAACGGTTATGCCATCGTCGGTCTTACGCACCGTCTGCTCCCCAACATGATCGCAGGCGGCGTGATTTGCAATCTCAGAGTGGAAAACGCCGTGATGGATTGCTGGGCGGGCGTGTTCGGCGAACTCATGCAGAACGGCACGTTGGAGAACGTAAGCGTTTCCGTGAAGATGACCAACACGTCGGCGAATAACGACGCTAATTTGTATATCGGACGTCCCGCAAGCGGGTTGTACAATTATATCGGCGGCGGTATTTTGAAGAACGTTACTGTTTTTGTGAATATTCCTAAAGATATTACCGTTTATACGAATAGCGAGGGCAGAACGTGGCAGATTGCAGAAATGTCCGCGTTCGGCGCAGTGACCGCTCCCGCGGCGGCGACCTTTGAAAACTGCCTCGCTTACAGCAACAGCACGGAAATCAAATTCGCGTCCGGCGTAGCGGCGGATAAGCTGCTCGGCACGACGAAAAACGAAGTAAAGAGCTGGACGCTCGCGTAAAACAAAATAACCTTTATGCTTTCCGCGGAAGAAAACGTTTCTTCCGCGGAAAAAATAGGTATTGACAAACCTTTCATCATCTTTTATAATAAAACAAAAAAGTACAAGGATTTAAAACAATGCATTATCAAGAAAGACTTGTAAAGTACATTAGCCTGCTGCGGGAGCATACCGTTAAGCAGGCTATTCCCGTTTCGGGGGTAAAATACCTGCCCTGCGATTACAAAAAAACCGGTGAAAAACTGCCCGATACAAAGGATTTCGTTCCCTTTTCCAAGGAGGATTTTTGGGGCGGCAAGTGGGACAGCCACGCGTGGTTTTCCTTTTCCGTAACCTTGCCGAAAAAGGCGGGCGTTTACCGTTTGAAAATCAACACCAACCTCGGCGGCTGGGACGCGGTCAACCCGCAGCTGATGGCGTACGTCAACGGCAAGCTGAAACAGGGGCTGGACACCAACCACACCCACCTTTACGTGACGGAGGACTGCGACGTCATGCTGTACGCGTACAGCGGGCAGAAGATCGACGCGCGGCTTTCTTTATTCGTCGTGCTCGAAGAGGTGTGCGAAAAGACCGAGAAGCTCGCTTTCGACATCGAAGTGCCCTTTATTTCCCTTTCGTATACCGATAAGGAAAGCAAGGAATACGCCGACGCGACGCGCCTTTTGAACAAGGCGATCGACATGGTGGACTTCCGCGAACCGCACTCCGCCGCGTATGAAAAGAGCGTGGAGGCGGCTTCGGAATTTTTGAAAACGGAATATTACGAAAAGCTCGGCGGTCATTCGCCCGTGACGGTGCGCATGCTCGGGCACACCCATATCGACATCGCGTGGCAGTGGACGCTGCTGCAAACCCGCGAAAAGGTGCAGCGCTCCTTCGCCACGGTGCTCATGCTGATGGATCGTTATCCGGAATTTAAGTTTTTTTCTTCCCAGCCGGTGCTCTATCAGATGTTCAAAGAGGAGTGCCCCGAGCTTTACGAAGTGTTGAAGCGGCGCGTGAAAGAGGGCAGGTGGGAAGTGGACGGCGCCATGTGGACGGAGGCCGACTGCAACCTTTCCTCCGGCGAAAGCCTCGTTCGGCAGATCGTCGTCGGCAAAAAGTTTTTCAAAGAGGAATTCGGCGCGGAAAATCGCATCCTCTGGCTGCCCGACGTGTTCGGATACTCCGCCGCACTGCCGCAGATTCTGAAAAAATCGGGCGTCGATTATTTCGTCACCACGAAGATCACTTGGAACGATACCAACCGCATGCCGTACGACGCTTTCCGTTGGGAAGGTCTGGACGGAACGGATATTCTGACGTATTTCATCACCACGCAGGAAAAGACGGAAGATCCCACGGTCAACTACTGCACGTACGTCGGCTTTGCCGAACCGAAGATGGTGGCGGGCACGCTGGCGCGCTTTACGCAGAAAGGCATGACCGACGAAGTGCTCATGCCCTACGGCTGGGGCGACGGGGGCGGCGGACCTTCCCGCGAGTTTATCGAAAACATCCGCCGCATGAACTACGGTATTCCCACCTGTCCGAAAACGGAAGTGGGCGAAGCGCTGGAATTTTTGCAGCGGTTTGAAGAAAAGGCGAACGCCGACGAACATTTTCCGCGCTGGTCGGGCGAGCTGTATCTCGAATATCACCGCGGCACGTACACTTCGGCGGCGAACAACAAAAAGAACAACCGCCGTTCGGAATATATGCTCGCCAACGCCGAATGGCTTTCGGTGCTGGGCGGCGTGCTGAAAAACGCCGATTATCCCAAGGCGGAACTCGATAAAAATTGGGAAATCGTGCTGCATAACCAATTCCACGACATTTTGCCCGGTTCGAGCATCAAAGAGGTGTACGAGCAGTGCGATATCGAATACGCCGAGGTGAAAACCGCCGTCGGCGCCATCGTGGAAAACGCGCTGAAAAACATCGCTTCCGACGTGAAAACGGAGGGGGGATACGTGGTATTCAACCCCCATTCCTTTGAAAACAGCGGCTACGTTCAGACGAAAGACTGCGTATTTTACGCCGAAAACGTGCCGGCAAAGGGCTATAAGGTCGTCGTTCCCGCCGCGGCGGGCAACGCGCCGTCTTATCGCGGAAAAACCCTTTCCAACGATTATTACGATATCACCTTCGACGATACGTATCATATCGTTTCGCTTTTCGATAAAAAAGCCGCGCGCGAGGCGCTTAAATCGCCCGCGGGGCTCGTCGCTTACGAGGATTATCCCTACGATTACGACGCGTGGGAGCTCAGCGATTACTACCGCAACAAGCCGTGGAAAGTCGATGACGTGCAGAGTGCGGAAACGATTTCGGAGGCGGAGCGCTGCGGCGTGAAAGTGACGTATAAATTCGGCAAATCGACCATTCGGCAGACCACGTGGGTTTATGCCCGTTCGCCGCGTATCGATATGGATTTCGACGTCGACTGGCAGGAAGAGCACATCATGCTCAAAACGGAATTTCCCGTGGACGTGCGTTCCGATTACGCCACTTACGACGTGCAGTTCGGCGCGGCGAGGAGGACGGCGCACAACAATACCAGCTGGGATACCGCCATGTTCGAGGTGTGCGCGCATAAGTTCGCCGATTTTTCGGAATACGGCTACGGCGTGAGCTTGATGAGCGACTGCAAGTACGGCTATTCCGTCAAGGAGGGCGTAATGACGCTGTCCCTGCTCAAATGCGCCACCTTCCCGAATCCCGATTCCGACAAGGGCAGGCACACCTTCCGCTGTTCGCTGATGCCGCACGCGGGCGATTACCGCGCGGCGGGCGTCGTGCAGCAGGCGTACGATCTCAACGCGCCCATGTTCGCCGTAAAGGCGGAAAAGCAAAACGGCGCGCTGCCGCAGAGCTACTCGCTCGTAAACGTGGCGGGCGACGGCGTGATCATGGAAACCGTCAAGCGCGCGGAGGAGAGCGGCGACATCGTCTGCCGCGCCTACGAATCGTACGGCAGGAGGACGGGCGCGAAGATTTCCCTCGGATTCGCGGCGAAACGCGTTACGCTTTGCAACCTTTTGGAAAAAGAAGAACGCGAAATCGAGCTTTCGGGCAACGCGTTCACGGCGGATTTCAAGCCCTTTGAAATTCTGACATTTAAAATCGAAAGATAAGTATGAGAGACATTTATAACCATCGTTACGCCGTTACGGTAAACGGCGAGGAAAAGAAGGTGCTCGCCGCGCCGGTGAAAAACGCTTATTTTTACGGCGGCTGGCGGTATTTCGATATCGAGGAAATGGGCGTATGCCTGTTTTCGCACGACTTCGCCGCGCCCGCGCAAATCGTTATTCGCCCGCAGTTTGCGGCGAAAAGCGTGCGCGTGCGCCCCGAAACGCCCTATACCTTTGAAAACGGAGAGGTTCGCCTTTCCTTGCAAAAGGGCGCGAAGTTTTCCGTGGAGTTCGATAACGATATTTACGGCAATTTATTCGTATTTGCCGAGGAAAAACGCGATTTCGCCGTACACGGGGACGTCGTTTCCTTTCCGGCGGGCGTGCACGACGCCGGCGAAATCGTATTGAAAGCCGGTCAGACGCTTTATTTGGAAGAGGGCGCGTACGTCAACGGCTACGTGAAGGCGGCGGGCGACGATATCCGCGTATGCGGTTACGGCGTTTTGTGCGGCACCGATTTCGAGCACGACGACGAAAAGCCGCGGGAAATGCTCTTTTGCGCGAAGCACGGCAAAAACCTCCTCGTCGAAGGGGTGTTTCTGCTCGATTCTCCCGCGTGGACGCTGTGCGTCGTCGGCTACGACGGCGTGAAGATCGACAACGTAAAACAGGTGGGCAGCGCGCGCAACAGCGACGGGCTGGATATCTGCGCTTCGTCGAACGTCGTCATCGAAAACTGCTTTTTGCGCAATTACGACGACAATATTTCCGTTAAGGCGCAGGCGGGCGATATTTGGGGCGACTGCCGGAACATCGTCATGAAAAACTGCGTGCTTTGGGGCGATTGCGCGCACAGCATGCTCATCGGGCCGGAATCCAACCCCGCGGAGGGCAACGTGTACGAAAACATCGTTTTCGAGAATATCCGCGTGCTGGAGCATAAGGAATATCACGAGCTTTATCAGGGCGTAATGGCGATTTTCGCGGCGGATAACGCGGTCATTCGCAACGTGCGCTGGGAGAATATCGAGGTGGACAACATCTCCTACGGGCGGCTGTTCAGCTTTACCTTTACGGAAGCGTACGCTACCACCGTGGGCAGAAAAATCGAAAACGTGCTCATGAAAAACGTAAACCTGCGCCTGCCGACCAACGGCTGCGGCGTGGCTGCGGGATTTGACGCGGAGCGGAAGATCAGCGGCGTCGTCGTCGAAAACATGGTCGTCGCGAATCAAAAGGTCAAAAGCGAAAGCGCGTTCATTTACAAAAACGAGTTTGCCGAAATCAAGGTGAAATAATGGAAACAATCTGCCGCTCGGTACTGCGGGTGCATTCCGCGTACGTAAAGGAGGAATATCTTAACGCGTTGCTTTCCGTAAAGGATCTTTCCGCGGCGTTTGACGGCGCGTTGGTGTTCGTCGGAGACGAGGGCGTGATGACGCACGACGTGTTTTCTCCCGCGCGCATCGCGGCGTTTGCGAAAAAGGCGAAACCGCTGCTCGAAGGGCTGAAGGCGCGCGGGCTGAAAACGGGGTGGAATTTGCTTTCCACCATCGGGCACCACGCGGAAGCGCCCGATCGGGCGATGGACGGCATGGATTTCATGCGTTGGGCGGACAATACGTTAAACCGCGGCGCGCTCTGTCCCGTGAGCGGAAAAACCCTCGCGTACGTTGCGGAGGTCTACGGAATTTTAAGCGAATACGCGCCCGATA
Source organism: Bacillota bacterium (assembly GCA_003343995.1). GTDB lineage: Bacteria > Bacillota > Clostridia > Christensenellales > Borkfalkiaceae > UMGS775. Next base: position 8,807 of record QAKE01000034.1, on the reverse strand, counting down.
TGATCTTTTCCGACGACGATTTGAGCTACGGCGCGCACTGCTGGTGCGCCCATTGCCTCGCGGGGTTCAAGGCGTTTTCCGGCTTGGATTTTATCGACGCGAAGGGGCTTTCCGCCATGCTCGTTTCTCCGAAAACGGAGGTTAGGGAGCGGGCGCGCAAGGCGTGGCTCGATTACTATCGTGTCAGAATCGACCGTATTTTTTCCACTATCGTGTCGGTTTGCGCCAAAAACGCGCCCGACGCGGCGATGGGATTTATGACCTGCGTGCTCGGCTCGGACGGCATGGGCGCGAAAAAATGGAGCGAAACCCTCGGCAAAAACGGGACGGCATATATTCGCGCGGGCGGCGGCGTGTATACCGATAACGCCGTAAACAACGCGCTGAAAAAGGCGCACAGTCTCGGACGGCAGACGGCGTTGGCGCGCGGAAAGGCCGTTTCCCTCGCGGAGGTGGAAAATTTCCCCTATCAGGCGATCAGAAAGAGCGCGAAATTCACCGTTTTCGAGGCAATGTGCTACGTCGCCGCCGGCTGCAACGGCGCGGCGTATAATTTATTGCCCTATTCGGGAACGAAAGAGGAATACGAGCCGTTTATCCGCATGATCGCGGCGGCGCGCCCCTTTTTGGAGGAAATCGACGATACCTTTGCAAACGGCGTTTACGGCGTCGGCTGGGGGCTGGAACGCGCTTTTGCGGAGGACGTTTCCTCTTTGCAGTGGCATAGCGAACTCGATTTCGACGACGAGCTGTTTTCCGTCGGTTTTCCGCCCGCTTATACGGCGGAAAACGCCTGCGTGACGTTGCTGAACGGCAGATACGCCGCGGCGCGCTCCGACGAGGAGCTCGGCGAGCTTTTGCGCGGCGCGGTGTTCATGGACGCCGACGCGCTCGACGTGCTGAACGCGCGCGGGTTTGCCGCGGACACCGGCTTTCGCACGGTAAAGGACGTCACGCACAACGCCGTAGAACGCGATTTGCCGCACCCTTGGAACGAAAAGGGCGGGTTTTTGCGGGACGCGCGGCTGGAATTCAGTTTGAACCGTCATCCCGAATTCGAATCGGCGGGGCGGGTTGCGGTGATCGAAGCGACAAACCAAAAGGCGGAGCTCGTCACCGAAATGCAGACCTATACGGGCGAAACGCTCGGCGGCGCGAGCGGGCGTTTTGAAAACCCGCGGGGCGGCAGGGTGTTCGTCGGGGGATACGCGCCCTTTACTTGGTGCTATTCCCTGCCGAGAAAAACCCAGCTGATAAACGCCTTTCAATGGCTTTCCAAAGGCGCTTTGACGGGGTACGTGTCGTCCTATCATAAAGCCGCGTTCTTCGCGCGCAAAACGAAAGAAGGCAAAAACGGCGGCGTTTTGTGCAATTGCTCGTTAGACGACGCCGAAAATGTGCGCGTCGCCTTACATACGAAGGGCAAAACGCTCTCCTTTTCCTGTTTCGACGGAAAAACCGTCCTTCGCCGGACGTTGGAAACGAAAGAGGAAGGGGGCGGGTATCGCACGGCGGTATTGCCGCGCATTTCCTCGCTGTCGGCGGGGATCATCATCGAGGAGTAAAAAAACATGGTGGAATTTTTCAGCGTTCCGTCGATCAAGGATTTCGCGGAACCCGTCAACAAGGATTATAAGGTGTTTATCAACGGCAGGGAATGCCCCGTATACGACGCGCGTTCCTCCGCCGTTCCCTACAACGGCTATAACGACGTGGGCGCGGCGTTTCAGCGCCCCAAAAACCAGTCGGAAACGGCGGCGTTTCTCCGCGTAACGGCGGATGAGGAGCTGCGCTTTTCGGTGGAATTTGCAGCTGCGCCCGCCGATTGTCCCGCGTCCGTTTTAACGGGCGCGAAAAAGTCTCTGCGCACGCCCGCCGTCGTCCGTCCGCTGGAAAAAAACGTTTCGGTGAAGGAAACCGGCAATCGGGCGGAATTTACCGTAACGGAGGCGGGAACGTATATCTTCGAGCCCTACGGCAGGCACTGCGCGCTGCACGTGTTCGTGGACGCCCCGCGCGTTTACGATAAAGAAGGCGCGACGATGTATTTCGGCGCGGGGCTGCATTTTACCGGCGTGATCAACGTAAAGAGCGGCGACCGCATTTTTTTGGACAACGGGGCGCTCGTTTACGGCTCGATTCTGGCGCACGACGCAACGGACGTGAAGATTTACGGCAACGGCGTTTTGGACGACAGCTACGAGGTTCGCATCACCCCGCACTGCTATGAAGATTACACCAAGGGCAATATCCGCCTTTACAACTGCAAAAACGTTTCGGTGGAGGGGATTATCCTGCGCGATTCGGCGAATTGGTGTTTTTCCATGTACGAGTGCGAGGATATTTTTATCGATAACGTAAAAATCGTGGGGCAGTGGCGGTACAATACCGACGGCATCGATCTGATGAACTGCCGCCGCGTGAACATCGAAAATTGCTTCGTGCGCAGCTTCGACGATTCCATCTGCATGAAGGCGACGGAAGGGTTTAAGGGCGACGTAACGGATATTTCGGTGAAGAACTGCACGCTTTGGTGCGATTGGGGCAGAACGCTGGAAATCGGGCTGGAAACGGCTTGCGACGAATACGCGCGCATTTCCTTTGAAAACTGCTATCTCGTGCATAACTCCGCCGCCGCGCTCGACGTGCAGGGCGGCAACTACGCGCGGCTGCACGATATTTCCTTTAAGGATATGGCGGTGGAGTTCGAATACGGCGCGCTGCCCGAACAGATGCAGACCTCTTCCGCGGAATACGACGCGAAGGGCGGCGTGATGCGCCCCGCGCTCATCGCCGTGGGCAACCCCGCGATGATCGACATGGATATGTATAAATACCTCTTCACCGAAGAACAGCTTGCGGATCCGCGACGCGGCACGGTGGAAAACGCGCGTTTCGAAAATATCCGCGTGTACCTCGACGAGGGCGTGAATATGCCCGCAAGCTACGTGCGTTCTTTTTACGAAGGGTTCGAGTTTAAAGATATCGTCATCGAAAACGTAACGGTGAACGGCAAGCGGATTACGGCGGAAAAGGATTTGAATCTGACGATCGAACGGGTAAAGAATTTTTCCTTAAAATGATATAATTCCGTTATTTCATGGTCGATAAAAGATAGAATTGCCGTTTTTTGAATGGTATAATTTAAGAAAATTTTTCTTCGGAGGAGAAAGAAAAAATGAAAGAAAATCACAAATGGTTTAAAGAGGCGGGTTTCGGCTTGATGGTGCATTTCGGGCTGTATTCCCTGCTGGCGGGGGAATACCGCGGCAAACAGATGGGCAAGTTTATCGGCGAATGGATTCAGCCGTATTTCCGCATTCCCAACGCGGAGTACGAAAAGCTCGCCGAGGCGTTTAACCCGCTTTATTTCAACGCCGACGAATGGGTTTCCCTCGCGGAGGACTGCGGGGCAAAATACCTCGTCGTCACCTCCAAGCATCACGAAGGGTTTGCGCTTTTCGATTCCAAGGTCGATTCTTTCAACTCCGTCGCCGCGTCGCCCTTTAAGCGGGATATCATCGACGAGCTTGCGAACGCCTGCGCGCGCAGAAATTTCAAGCTCGGGCTGTATTATTCGCAGACGCTCGACTGGCATGAAAAGAACGGCGGCGGCTACGAAGATCATTGGGGAGACAACTTCGGCGTTTCTTGGTGCAACAATTGGGATTTCCCCGACGCGTCGCAAAAAAATTACACCGAATGTTTCGAGCGCAAAATGTACCCGCAGGTGGAAGAACTCGTGAAAAACTACGGCGAACTCGCGCTCATCTGGTTCGATACGCCCTTCAGCATAACCAACGAGCAGTCTGTCGCCCTTTACGAGCTGGTCAAAAAATATCAGCCGAACTGCCTGATCAACTCCCGCTTGGGGAATATCGAGGACGGAACGGATAAGTATAAATTCGATTACCGCAGCTGGGGCGACAACGAAATTCCCGACGAGTATATGAAGGAGGGGCTGTTTGAAACCCCCGCCACCTTAAACGATACTTGGGGCTTTAAGTCGTACGATCAGAATTGGAAGAGCGCGGAGGAAGTGAAGCGTTTGAAAGAACACCTCAATTCCCGCGGCATTAACTACCTGCTCAACGTGGGACCGGACGCGCTCGGCAGATTCCCCGCCGCGGCGCAGGATATCTTGAAAAAATTGGCAAAATAAACCGATGCGGAGCGCGCTTTCATGCGCGCTCCGCCTTTCGACAAGGAGATTGTATGCAGGAAATCAGACACGGTGCCCCCCTTAGCGCGTTTCACGCGGCGCTCGGGCGCAAAAACGTGAAAATCGGTTTTTTGGGCGGTTCGATCACGGCGGGAAGCAAAAACGTCGGCGGCAATCCCGATAACTGGCCGTCGTTCTTAATGGGCGGGCTGACGGAAAAATATCCCGAGGTTTTGTGGGAAAGCTACAACGCCGGCATCGGAGGCACTGGCTCGCTCAGCGGGCTGATGCGCGCGGAAAAAGAAGTGATCGCGCCGAAATGCGACGTCGTTTTCGTCGAGTACGCCGTCAACGACTTTTTCGAAGAACAGGAACCCTACCGCCGCGCGCGGGAGGGATTGGTGCGCAAGCTGCGAAAAGCCGGTATAGACGTCGTGTTTTTATACACTTTCCGCGTGGACATGCACGCCGATATGGCGGCGGGGAAGATGCCGCGGATCATCGAAGAGATGGAAACGCTGGCAAAGCATTACGGAATCGGTTCGGTATGGGCGGGCTTGCACGCCTACCGCGCCGTGTGTAACGGCAGGCTCACGTGGGAGCAGTGGCTGCCCGTTTCGGGGGGGACGATCCATCCCGAGGCGGCGGGCAGCGCGCTCTATGCGGAAACCGCCTTGCGCTTTCTGGCGGAGGAAGTCGAACGCGGCGGCGGGGAAAATTTGCCCCTGCCCGCGCCGCTGAACAGTAAGAATTACGAAAATATTTCCGCCGTCTTGCGGGAAAATTGGAGCGTCGCTCCGCCGTGGCAGATTAGAAGGGAACTGAAATACCCGTGGTTCGATACGGCGGTGTTTACGGCGGCGGACGGCGCGGCGCTGAAGGTGCGCTTTTTCGGCAGAACGCTCGCCGCGCACATCGATTTCGGCAAACGGCACGGCGTGCTGAAATACCGTATCGACGGCGGAGAGGAGCGCGTGTTCGAAGGTCCGCGCTACGATTGGGTGCCCGACTGCGATTGGTGCATTCCCGTGCTCTTGGCGGACGATCTGCCCCTCGGCGAACACGTTTTGGAACTCTCCACGCATTTTGTCGATATGCCGCAATGCAAAGGCTCGGAGTGTACGATATACACCTTTATGAGCGTGCGGTAAACAATATGAAATATTAAAAAAAGCCGCGTTTTAATAAAACGCGGCTTTTTTAAATGCTTTTCAAAAACGCCAGCAGTAAGCTTTTTTGTTTTGGCGAAAGAAACGCAATGACGGATGCAATTTCGTCTTCGTCGTCGAAAACGCCGAAAAAATCTTTTAACGATATACCCATAGCGTCGCAAAGCAGCTGCAAATGACTTACGGTTATGTCGGCTTGGCCTAATTCCACGCGGCGCAGATGCGATTGCGAAACGCCCGCCGCTTCCGCAAGACCGTTTTGCGTATATCCGCACTTTTCTCTCAATATCCTTATCCTCTCGCCGAGATTCATATAAAATCCATCCTTTTAGTCTTATAAGAATATTGTAATACATTATTTCCCGTTAAATTATTCTTAAACGCTTGACTTGTTAGTCTTATAGCGCTATAATAGGGGCATATAAGATATATTTTATAAAACGAAATAAGAAGGGGATGAAAAGATGAGAACTCTTGCGGAAATCAAACAGTTTATACTGGAGAATAAGGCGTATGGTTATGATACGGATATCAAGACGATCGAAAAAGGAAAAATAGATAAGCACGTACAACATATTCTCAATCAGTTGCATGAAAATGAGGAAATTCATTTTGCCCTGCTTTGCATAAGTATTTACAACGGTCCGTCGATCGTTTGCAGCGGAACTTGCATTTTAACCATTACCGATGAAAGGATTCTTTACGGCTGTGTGGGAATGTTGTCGACCACTACTAAATCTATTAAAATCGGCGACTGTTTAGATGTAGCATCAGATACATTCGGCGTTTTCCGCGGAACGATAGTGATCAATACAAAGACGGAAAAGGTTAAATTCGAAGCGCAAAAAAAGAGTATTCCGCATTTAAGCAAGATGATCGACGACTGTTTGCGGACGATTGCCGATCGCAGTCAGAAGAATGGAAACGTTGCGCAAGAGGTTTCGCCCGCCGAAGAATTGAAAAAATTCAAGGAACTGTTGGATATGGGCGTAATTTCTCAAGAGGAATTTGACGCAAAGAAAAAACAGCTTTTAGGTGTTTGATCGTTACGTAAAAATACCATCGGTTTGCCGCCGAAGCGCGGTTTTCGGAAACAAATAAAACTCATAAAAGCCGCCAAAAGACGGCTTTTATGAGTTTGTTTTTTTATCCGATTTTTGGGGCTTTTTTTGTTAGGGGTTTTCTTCGGGCGTCGGGGCCTGCGGCGGGGGGCTTTGCGGAATTTCTCCTGCCCATTTGAAGGCGAATTTCGCAACGATCACCGCAATGATCTCGTTGATGATCGCCGCCGCGACGATCGTGCCGGAAACGATGTTCGCAAGCGACGCGTCGATGGCGGAAAGCGTGCTTACCGCGATGCCGGTAAACACCAGCGAAACGCCGGAATGGGGCAGCAGCGTAAACCCGAGATATTTCGTAACGGCGGGCTCGGCTTTCGTCAGTTTGCCGCCGAGGTACGCGCCGCCGATTTTACCGCCCGCGCGGGAGAGAATGTACACGGCGGTGAACAGTCCCGCGCCGGCGATCAGTCGGTAATCGAGGGGCATGCCGAGGTTGACGATGACGGCGACGAGGGAAAAATTCAGCAAAGGCGCGTACATTTTTAAAATGCCGTTCAGCTTTTCTTCATCGATCAAGTTGGCAAAGGTCGCGCTGAACGCCATGCCGACGAGCAGATAGTTGACGTTGAAAGCGTGAAACACAAAGCGATCCACGAGCAGTCCGCACGCGGCGGAAAGACATAAAAATCCGATGAGCACGGCGAAACAAAGCGCGTTGTTTTTTATGCGCTTGATGCAGAGCGCGGCAACCGCGCCGAGGGCGATGCCGATAACGAAAGGAAATACGACCATGCCGACGACGGCTAAAACGGAGGCGTTTTCGCCCACGCTCGCGCCGATTACGGAAATGACGGTAAAAAATACGATTACCCCGATTACGTCGTCAATCGCGGCGAGGGGGATAAGCGTTTTCGTAACGGGACCGTTCGTTTTGTATTCGTTCACGATGGACAGCGCGGGCGCGGGGGCGGTTGCCAGCGCGATGCCGCCGAACACGAGCGCGAGGTATATGGGAATGCCGGCGATTGCGAAAACTATTCCGAATACCAGAGAAACGAACAAAAACGTGCCGATGGACTGCACGAAGGTGATGCCGATGATCTGTTTGCCCGCGCCGGCGAGCTTTTTGAAAATGATTTCCCTGCCGATCATCACGCCGGCGAAACATTCGAGCAGTTTGATAAAGATTTTATACCAAAGCTCGTTTGTGATTTCCTCGGAAACGATTTGCGCGAGGTACGGACCGAACACGATGCCCGTTATCAGCCAGCCGAGAATGGCGGGAAGTTTGATTTTCGCCGCGAGTTTGCCCACGATCACGGCGACGCAGAGGATTGCGAATACGCGTAAAATTTGTACGATCATAATAATTTCACCAATTTTTTCAGATATTTTTCGGGGGAAAGTTCTGTTTTTGAGATTTTTTCAAACGCGCCGTCTAAAATCGTGCGGGTTTCGTCGTCCGCGCCGAGCAGGGGGCATATTCTTTCCCAAAGGTCGTCGTGCCGCCGTTCGGCAAAGGCGGCAATCGCGCCGTTTAAGGCGTACTTGTTGAAAATTTCGCCGCCGACCATGCGGCAGGAATGAAAATAAAGCCGCAAAAGCCGTTCGGGCTTTTCGGCTGTGTTTTCGCCGTCGGTAATTTCGTTAAGCCGTCGTTCCGCGTCGGCGTAAAATTTTTCGTAAACGGCGACGGCGAGCTCCTCTTTCGTGGAAAAATATTTGTAAACGGTCTTTTTGGAGATTTTCAGCCGTTCGGCGAGCGCGTCTACGGAAAAACGCAGTCCCTCCGTCTGCAAGCTGTAAATCGTTTGTTCGATGATCTTATCTTTCATAATGGAAACAAAATTTTAATTTTTTGTTTCCATTATACGCCGTTACGCTGCGCTTGTCAAGAAAATAAACGTAAAAAAGCCGCGCCCGCTTTATCACGGTTTTGATGGGGGATTTTACCGCAGAATACAAGTATAGCGCGCTATATCTTGCAAGCAAGGCAGTGTGATTATATATTTTACTTTTTAATTCGTTTGTGGTATAATTTCCGAAAGATAAACGGGAATTCGTAGCGAAGTATTCCTTACGTCATTGCGAGGAGCGAAGCGACGAAGCAATCTAGAAGAGGGAAAAATGAACGGGCATTATTCCTGTGTGTATATTATGTTTAACAAAAGGAACGGAACGCTATAAACGGGCGTAACAAATGATTTAATCCGTCGGGTCGCGGAACACAAAAGCAAGACGATTGAAGGTTTCACGAAAAAATATAATATCGTGAAACTCGGTTATTACGAAACGTTTTCGGATATTACCGAAGCGATAAAACGGGAAAAACAAATAAAAGGCGGATCGAGAAGAGCAAAATTGAATTTGATTGAAACGATAAATCCGACATGGGACGATTTATATTGCAGTCTG
>QAKE01000065.1 GCA_003343995.1 Bacillota bacterium | reverse complement strand
ACGTGTGTGGCGTCTATGAGCTTGCCTTCGAAGGTATTACAGGTGCGTTCTTTCTTCATTACGTGAATGTCGAAAGGTTTCACGAGCAGACCGACTTCCCGTCCGGCTTCGAAACTGTGATAGTCTTGCACCATGAATTCGTAGCCCTCGTTAGTCTGTACCATCATTTCGTAATGCACGCCTTTGAAGATGCAGGAGGTGACAGTACCCATCAGTTGGGCAGCGGCAGAAGGTTCGAATATATAGATGTCTTCGGGACGGATGACTACATCGACGGGAGTGTTTTCGCCAAAGCCCTTGTCGACACATTCAAATTCGTGTCCGGCAAAGGATACGGCTTTGTCCTGAAGCATGAGCCCGTTCAGGATGTTACTTTCTCCGATGAAATCGGCAACGAAAGAGTTGCTGGGTTCGTTGTAGATGTCTGTCGGCGTACCTATCTGCTGGATGCGGCCTTCGCTCATCACGACGATGGTGTCGCTCAGAGTAAGGGCTTCTTCCTGGTCATGGGTGACGTAGACGAAGGTGATTCCAAGCTTCTGGTGCATCTCTTTCAACTCCATCTGCATGTCTTTGCGCATTTTGAGGTCGAGGGCGGCGAGGGGTTCGTCCAGTAACAGCACTTCGGGTTCGTTGACGATGGCACGGGCGATGGCAACACGTTGTTGCTGTCCGCCGGAGAGGGAGTCGACGTCACGGTCTTCGTAATCCGTCATACCTACCATGCGGAGAGCTTGTTTCACTTTCTTGCCAATGGTGGCTTCGGGCATCTTTTTGAGCTTCAGTCCGAAAGCGATGTTGTTGTACACGTTGAGGTGGGGGAAAAGGGCATACTTCTGAAAGACGGTATTCACCGGACGTTGGTGTGGCGGTGTTTGCGTGATGTCTTTTCCGGCGATGGTGATGATACCTTCCGAGGCGGTCTGGAAACCGGCTATCAGGCGCAACAAAGTAGTCTTGCCGCAGCCGGAGGGGCCCAATATCGTTACAAATTCGCCCTTACGGACAGAGAGGTTTACATCATTCAGTACGGCTTTGTCTCCGAAGTATTTCGATACGTGCTCTACACCGATGATGCAGTCAGACTTTTGCATAAGCGTTATTAAGTGTTTAACCTAAAACTAATAGAACGAATTCTGCCTTTCTAAAAAAGCGGGTACAAAGGTAGGGAATAAATTGGGAAAATGAAAGTGCTGCCTTTGATTTGCATTATCTTTGCAACTTGGATAATCAATCATTTCGTATCTGCTTGATACACAAATAGCGAATGCTATGATAGAAAGTTGTTGGTAACGATTTGGCTACAGCAGTCTTGCTCCAATCTTCTGCGTTATGCTTTGTCAAACAACTCTGATACAAAAGTAGCCAAACTTCTTAATCGAGCAAAGAGTTTGGCTACTTTTTAAACTATATTCTATTAATAATCCATTTCCCAGAGTTTCCACCTTCTCGCGTTAAAACGCCATTCTCCCGCAATTGGTCTATTATTTTTCGAACTTGTCGCTCACTCATATTTAATTGTTTGGAAAGAGCGGCTCTTGAAATAGATGGATTTTCTCTTATTATTTCTAACAATCTTTCCTCATTCATTGGAACGCTTTGGAACGCTTTTGGATCATCGTTGGAACGCATTGGATCACCTTCTTCATTTACACGCCAAATAACAACTCTGAAATCTTCCTCTTGATAGAACTCTGGAGTTTTTAGCCCATACTCACGACACTTATTGATGATGTCTTCTGTGCCTGTACCAACCTTCTCTATGTATCCGTTCCAATACATAGGGTCAGCAAGTAGTGGATTAGCAGGCAAAGACTTATGAGGACCATGCAACTTTTGCACTGTCAATCCATATGGCAATGTGCCAGGATTCCAAACCTCCAATCTGTCACGAAACAACATTATCTGCACACTGGCATTACTTGTATAATCCCGATGGCATACTGCATTCACTATGGCCTCTTTTACAGCATCAATAGGCAATTCTGGGCGTGTCGGTATATCCGCTTTCTCACCTTTTGCGCGTGTTCCCACCCAATTATTGATACGGCTCATCACGAAACTTGTGGCTTGATCAACAAGTTCAAATACATCACCCCTATATATTTGATATGCAGGCATCGGCTTTTCCACCACATTTCCATAGAACTGCACACATTTAACCTCAGACGTAATGAAATATTTCTGAGGTTTCTTCCCAAACAGCAGTACTGCCGCATTTGCCAATCTGCCTTTATCGTCTATCAAGTCAAGATGCGTAAGCAATGACATAGGCGATGTTTCCACCGGAAGAGGGAAGTTACGCTTAGTGCGTGCCATGTGGATAAAATTCTTCATCTTATCCTCATCCAAATCTTCCAATGTCGCTCCATTGTCATTAGAGGCATCAAATGGTCGCCAGCGGATATATTCTTTCTCTTCCAGATAGCGGATTAACGAAGCATATACAGAAGTACGCAATCCGTCAATATCTACAAAAGTTTTACGCACAATATCTCGTTCTACTTTTCGGATTAAAGCGGTTTCTTTTGGATGTCTCTTTTCCTCTCCAATACTCTTGATGTAGATTAAGCGACTTTTGTGAAGCGTTGCTGCCAAATCATATTCTCGTTCTGTAGGAGAAACACCCTCTTCATCCTCATATCCATAAAGATTGCCATACAAACCTAAGTATATATCACATTGTTCTACTTCTTTTAAATAAACGTGACTTGTAGGGTATTCATTGGCTGGGACTTCTTCAAATATAAATGGTTCAAAGAATTTACCCAACAGAACATCTGTTCGGATATAATGACAAAGCATAGCTCGCTCTTCGGCAAATTCACTCTGCACACTGCTTATGAATATTCTGATTCGTTTCATAATCATGATTCTATTCATCTTTAATACTTTCTAATGTTGTCACAAATGGGAGGTACCTGATTTCGCCCCTTCTTTGCGTTTTTAATATATTGACATCTCCAAAATCCGCAGATATTAGGGGGGTATACTCAAGCAACAAAAATGTCACAGCATCTTTCTCCAGTCTAATCAGGTAGTCTTCCGGAACATGATCCTTATCAACAAATTTTGGTTCTTTAGTCAGTTGGAATGCTTTGGGGTTACTCCAATAATGGAACATCAGATATTTAATGCTTTTATATGCAGCAATCTGTTCATCCTTAAGCATACTTTCTTTGATCCCCAATGCAATTTTCCCTGCTGTTTCAGTTTTCTGCCGAGCTCCACTACTAATAGCATACATTAAAATAAGATTCAGTTTTTTATCTATGAGTTCATTGCATTTAATACCAGGTAAATCAACAGGGATGCTACCATAGATAAAAATGTCCTCTGCAACCATCCTTGGAGCATTGTCCTCAAGTATATCATATTGCTTAAGTATATGATGTTGTTGTAGGGATATGATTTCTGAATCGGTCTTAATGATATCCTTTGTTGCAGTAATCTCTCGGTCTCTCCAATCTTTAACCTTCTGAATTGTCAACTTTTCGATGGCTCGAATATAAATCTCCATAAACTGATAATCAATTGAACCAGTAGAAGTTACAGGAAGTTCTAATTTATCCTTAACAATTTTTGATTTTGAGATTGAATCACCCCATGAATATATAGGTTTCAAACTTTTATTGAGAGTTGCTACCATGAATAGTTGGATAAGTTCTTTTCGCAAATTGTTATCCTTAGCATATAAAACCAAGTTGTGACTGTCATTAGAAAAGAAGTCCTCGGCTTGATAGGTAATAACCATTGTCTTGCCTCCAATCATAATGGCATTCCCTTTTTCTATTTGATTATTATCGTATGAAATATATGCATAGACAGAGTTGTTGCCTTCCCCTGCCGTAACATAAGGAATTGTACCACTACCTGCAACTATAGAACTTTGTAAGATGTTATGAGCATTGTTTACATCAAAAATACCATTTGTTCTTTTCTTTTTCTTGTCATCTGTTACATAGAATGATTTAAATATGATTTTTCTATTGTTCATATTATCAATAGCATTCTTTTCCTCCTCCGTCAGTTCACAATTATCAAATCCTGAAACTTTTATATACGCCTCCATCTCACGAATGCGAGATTCCTCCATTTCGCGAATGCGAGATTCCATATAAGCAAAATCTATATCTCCTGTTTTTGTAATAGGTAAGTGAATATACTGTTCTTTAATCTTAGACCATGTCCCCATGTTGTTATATGAAAATAATTTTCTCATAAACGACATGGTAGATACAAGATATAGTCCAACATTACGATTCTTTATCACATTTCCAGACAATGAGAAAACATGATTATGGGTTGCCATCTTATATTTAAAGTCGCGGTAATAAGTATTGCCCCAGAAATCAACAGTAATAGTATTGTTGTTAAAAACTTTTGCTTTTCTATCAGTCTTTCCTTTTATTCCTTGCGCTTCAACCCCAGAATTGATGAAATAATTACCTTTACCATTTATGTCTTTCTGCTGTAAATCTGTGTCACCAGTTTGAGCAGAGAATAAATGTCCTATTTTAAAGTCTTTATATGCCCACGCCTTCAACGTCCTAAGTCGTGGGCTTACTGTTTTCCCAGGCTGGACTCTCCTTTAAGAACTTGTCCAACCTTCCATGAAAGATACTCCTTGACTACGTTTTGGAAGTCCTCCTCAGTGGGCACGGTATCTATCTTTTGATGTTGCCCATATGTCCAATCTTTGCCGGAAAGGCTGATATAGTCCTCGGTATAGTCATCCTTGAAATAATGCAGGTTCTTATCATTAGCGCCCTTACCATAACGCACAAGGTTAGCAACCTCTGCATATCTTTCTTTTGCATTATCTGTATCGCGTAAGTTTACACTCTGCCCTGACTTCTTTCTGTTCATACGAGTATATCCGTCATTACTGAAATTGATAAAACGAACCACATCATTTTCTGCATCATGAGGTCGATTTACCTCAAATACATAGATTGCAGTCTGTACACTCGCCTTTCCACAGAAGATATCAGCCATTTTGATAGATGCACGCAGGGTGTTGTTTTTTAGAATATTGGTAGTAAATGGAACTCCATTACCACTACCTGCATTTTCTTGTATCAATATGGCAGCACGTCCGCCATGGGTCATCTTTTCTAATGCCTTTTCTACAAACACAAAGCCTTTTCCGTCCGCTGAATATGGAGGATTGAGTAAGAATACATTAGCTGGGAAGGGCTTGTCTTTCTTTTTACCTTGTTTGTAATTTCCATCATACTCTAAAGAATTACTATGAATGATGTTGGCACTACCATCCTTCATCAGAATCATATTCAGAACGGCTAGCATATAGACATCGGCTAACTTCTCAATGCCGAGAAGTTGCTCCATCTTAATCTTTAGTATTTTTTCTTCCAATTTTGTTGGACTATCTTGGAGCTTTTGCTTAGCATCATCGATCATCTGATGCATGGCTGAAATAAGGAAGCCTGCCGAACCTGTCGCAAAGTCCCAAACGTAAGAATTCATATTTACCTCACAAAGCTTTGCCATCAGCTCTGTAACATAGCGTGGAGTCAGAACAACATCATTCTCGCCTCCATCAGGAACTGCTACCCATTCATTCATTACATTGAATAGGCGACCTGTAAAGTCTATGTTATGTAATTCTCCTGTAACGTATGGTAGAATATCGCGTTTTACATCAGCATAAATTGTATGTAGTTTACTTTCTCCATTTATCGGCACTTGAAGGTTTGATTGAGTAAATACAACTTTGAGTATGTCTGTAATCATCTCAATCTTTTCTTCCGGTAAGTTTTTATGTGCCAAATACATCCTAATTTTGCTCATCACGACTTGCCCATCGTTGTTCTCATCATCCTCTCTACCAGCCAAGTCTTCAACCCGAAGAGGTGGGACTCCTTCAGCTCCAAGGCCAGCCATAATTAGGCCAGCAACAAGTTGAACTCTATTATTTACCACAATTTGCTTTTCATCATGCAAACTTTGGTTTAAAGCTTTCAATTTACGTTCGATTTCATCCTCAAGAGCAAGTTTTCGTTCTTCTAATTCTTCGGGAGTTAGAGCGAGGGTGCCAATTTTCTGAACAAATTCCTTGACATTGCTATCTAGCAAGAAGGATATATCTTCATATTTCCCTACATGTTTGGGAACGAAAAGATTATCTTTGGAAATATACCAAACGTCAACTTCATGAATAGTTTTCCCTGCTTCTTCATAACCATTCACCCCAATAGCAACAACTTCATTATATGATTCAGCGTATTCTAATATGGCATTGGCATAATGAACTGCTCCATTAACAGCATACTTTGCTATATTCTGGTAATTGGGCTCTGAATTCTTCTTTGTATTTTCTACATCTCCCTTGTCGTTCGTTTTTATTAAATCACCTTTTTTCCCTTTCACCTCAATCATTACAGGTATCTTGCACCCGTTGTCAGAAATCAGTATATATTTGACATCTGGATAGTTCTTTCCCGAACCACCTTGCTTGCTTGGTGCCTTTTCAAGCGCATTTTCAATTTCGGGATTAATATATTCAGTTTTAGTGTAATACTTCTGTCCGTTGAATTGTTTTTTACACCAATCCTCAATCTGTTCTTCTATGCTTTTTATTTTCTTTGCCATTGTAATTCAAGTGAACTTATTATATTCTTAAATCGATCATTAATAGTCTTTACTTTATTTCAAAACGTTAACTATAAATCAATTTTTTGATTGTATAATTAGTTCTCGTACATCAACCTCTAATAAGGTTGCAATCTTCACGAGTGTCGCCAAATCCGGTTGAGCCACATTAGAACACCATTTAGATACAGTTGACGGATTTTTACCCAATTGTTCTGCCAACCATTTGCCTGTACGTTTCTTTTCTACAAGCACTATTTTAAGACGATTTATATCCTCCATCAGAATCAATCTATTGAATTTAACGCAAAGGTATTTATTTTATTGAGAACAAAAGAGTATTTGCCCAAGAAAATTTCGCAACTCTGCAAATCTCTCGACTTCGGAGGGAGAAGTTCGCGGAATGTGGCAAGGTATGTTCCGGCGAACATCAAGTTTTCAGCGGCTCAATTCATTTTGAGCCGCCATACCTTGCTGTGTTCAATAGAACACAAACCCGAAGCTTGAATTCATGGTTTATAAATGGCAGGATTGTTATAGCATCGGCAAGCAATATGCCAGTTTGCAAAGTTTGTGGGCAATAAGGCTGTATGGTTTGCAAACCAGCCTGCCGTATAGCTGGTAGGTCTGCTGGCTGACCAGTCTGTGGTAAATGTCGAATTGTGAACTTTTGTTTCTTTGAGGGAGGGATTCTTCCTCTCAAATGCAAAAAAACGGATAGCGAAGCAATCAAGGCTCTGCCATCCGTCTGATTTTCTGTTTCCCATCGGTCGGTTATCTCCTCTATGGGTGCTTTACCTGTGCGACCTTGAAAGATGCAATTTTTTTCGGATCAATACACTCGAAGAATGAAAGGATGATTGTTCCGAAAACGGTTTACCGCTTGAATTTGCAGATTTCAAAACCAGTTCGCACAGACCTTTGCACCCGTTGAGGAATGAACGTATGATGGGAATTAACAAAAATGTATGTATGAATTGGTTGTTGCGTATGAATGCCTGCTTTGATGCCAGCAGACGTTCTTGTTGATTCCGCATAGTTTCGCAACAGCTTTTATCCCATGTCGACAATTGGCATAGCAGGGTACGGGTAACAACTTATTTCCCTCTGCCATTCCGCTGTACTTCTCGATGATATGTTTGGCTGTATAGAGCAATCGGATATTTGTTTCCGTTCCCGTCTTTTGACGGTTGGTCTTTATCCACAAATGTCCATCGAATGATGTTTGAAGGTTATCGGTAGTTAAATTATATATATTCCTCCAACTCAATCCGCTGAAACAACAGAAGATGAAAAGGTCTCTAATCAACTCGTAACTTTTCTTCTTGAATATACCATTGATGAGCATTGTGATTTCTTCTTTGGTCAGAAATTCTCTTTTGGTTTCCTCTTTTGTGATGCGATAGGTATAAAACGGGTCGAGTTGTAACCAACCGTTGTTAATGGCTGTGTATATGATACTGCGGAACAGTATCATATACGACCAGACGGTATTTGTGCAATGGTTCTTCTCGGTGCGAAGGAACAACTCGAAGTCGGTGATGAATGCAGGGGATAACTCACGCAAGGTAATATCACTCACCTTGTAGCGATGCTTGATGAATACCTCCAAATGGTTGTAAACGGTACAATACTTCCAATAGTTGCGTTGGCTTTTCATCTTACCTACTTGTTTGGTATAATCTTCATTATGCTGTTGAAATACGGCAAGCAAGGTTTTATGGTTCTGTCCCATACCCAAGAATGCGTTTCTGACTTTCTCTGCCGACACATAACCGTCTCTTTCTATAATTTCTTGATAAGCCTTGTTGATACCTACTCTGATTTTATCCAACATTCGGTTGGCTTCTTGTGCAACAACGCTTCTTCCCGACATTCTGCTGAGATTTATGTTCCACAACTTTTCCTCCACATCCAATTTGCAACTGAATTGGGAAATCTTGCCGTTCACTGTGAGACGGTACATTACAGGCACAAGCCCGTTCTTCTTCGGGGCATTGCGTTTGAGATAGAATAATACTCTGACAGTGCTTCTGCTCATAACTCTACTTTTTTGTTTGCAAAATTATTTATGGTAGAGTCGAATGACGGTAAGCAGAACACAGCGTATCGGTACAGAAGAATCCGGCAAAGTGAAACCATAACGAAGATATGAGAAACTTCACTACATTTGCAGCCACAATCGCTTAACAAGTATTGCCATTCAATCTGTTACAGCCACCAAAACAACCTTTCAAAGTCAAGATTCAAAGTAACGGGATAGTAACGAAACTCTGTCATTTCTTGGCTTTTCGTTGGCTTTCGATGGCACCGCAACATTTTGGCTAATACTGTTAAATCGCTAACAGACAACATTCTTTCCCCGTTTTGCACTCACTTTCGTTTCTTTGTTGTATCTTTGAAGAAGATAAAAATGAACGAGTTCATTTTATACTGTTCTCGGTTTACATTATCTTTGTAGCATTAATGAATACTATTATAGTAGAAGGAGGCAAGGACATGGGTAACAGAATATATCCTATCGGGATACAAAACTTCGAGAAGATTCGTAAAGAAGGATACGTTTATGTGGATAAAACTGCATTGATGTATAAGTTGGTGAAGAGTGGCAGTTACTTTTTCCTTTCCCGCCCCCGCCGTTTTGGGAAGAGTTTGCTGATTTCCACGCTCGAAGCCTATTTTGAGGCGAAACGGGACTTGTTTGAAGGCTTGGCGGTGGAAACTTTGGAAAAAGACTGGGTGAAACGTCCCGTGTTCCATCTGGACTTGAATATCGGGAAATATGATACGCCGGA
>QAKE01000082.1 GCA_003343995.1 Bacillota bacterium | reverse complement strand
TTATGTCCTATGATTTCACTTACGAAAAGTCGAAAGGCGGTTGCAAACCCACTCCCGTCCCTAAAACCTTTATCGTTGAATTAATGATTTAATGTTTTTCGCTTGCTTTTATCCCTAAACACAAGCATTTCTCTCTATTTCGATGTTTCTACTGGGGTTGCAATATCGCAACATAAAAAAAACAAGAATCAACGATACAGTTTCTTTTTAGGTGTTGTTTTACAAGCAGAAATCGAATATATTTTGTCGTTAAATTGCAAAAAAATGTTTGTCGGCGGAAAGGAGCAAATAAGACATCCGATGCAGCTTTTATTGCAGCGATATTGCAAAACGCCTGTTGAAGAAATCGAGCAGAATACTAGCGAGCTTGCCACAGCAATCGGCGCTAAACGGATATATAACGGATATTTTGACTGATTGACTATCCGTGAGGTTCAAATCCCGTAAGGAAAACGGCAAAATATCTTTTTTATAGCTCTATCACAAAATCAAGAAAAAACAGCCGAAACGGCTGTTTTTTCCTATTCGTCGAAAGAGGCGGGAAGTTTTGTGTCCGCGCGGTCTGCCGCTTCCTTTACGGAAGCGTTGCATGACGCGGAAAAGTTACGATCGGAAAGCGTGAACCCCTTAAAAAGAACGACCGCCTCGCGCCGAGCGCGGAATACAAATTCCGCCTGCACGAATTTTTTTCTCAATTCGCTCGGAAAAATCACAGGCGCAAAATCCCCGCGCACGCCGGTTTTCAGGGAAATGCAATATCGCGCCGTTTTGTCCGTTACCGGCAACGCGCCGTACTCCTTTTGACCGCCGTTCATCGTATCGAATCGGTAGGTTTCGCCGTCGGCGGCGCGCACAACCACGCCGACAAACTCCGCCGCCCCTTCCGCTTTCATTTCGAAATTCAAAAAATCGAAGTCCGCGATGTGACTTTTGTGTCCCGACAGACAGAGGACGGACGAAACGCCAAAAAGGTAAAAATCCTCTGCGCGGGGAACGGCGGCAGCCGCGATAAACATGCCTTCCCGCGTTTTGCGAACGGAAAGCGCAACCTCGCCCGCGCGGTAAATTTCCCCGCTGCGCCACACCGGCACCTTATGACAGGTACCCGTCTGCCAGCCGAAGCAGTTTTCGTAAACCTCGAGCGCGCCGTCGGCGGTATATGCGGGCGGAAAACAGTAATTCTCTCCGACGGAGCCCGACGCCGAGCGAAACGGCAGCAGCGGCGCGCCGTCCGCCGCGCGTACGTTGCAGAAATCCTGATACTGCATGAAGGCATACGTTAAAAAACGCGGATTCTCCACGTCCGGAGAAACCGCCTCGATTTCCCTTTCTCCGATCGCCCGCGCGCGGGCGGGATAATATTTTCCGTTTTCGCCGGCAAGCGTAAACCCGAAATATTCCCCCGCGGCGAGAGGCGCGCCCCCTTCGACGCGGCACACCGCTTTTTCGGGAAGAAATTCGACCGAAACGATGCGGGGATAGCGTTTTTTATTCTGAAGGGCGGCGGCGATGCGCTCCGAAACGGGCGTTTTGTTCACCGTATGGATGGGGTGATAATACGTTTCCCCGTCGGGTTTCAGCCATCGGGGCTCTATGTCGTAAACGGGAATCGCAACGACGTTTTCGTCCTCCGTTTCCACGCGGGCAATCGCCTCGTTTACGTATAAATAGCCGTATTTATCGCCGTAAGGGTAATACTGCGGCGCGATCTGCACGGCGATAAAGGGAATATCCTTAAACAGCCGCCTTACATCCTTTAACAGCAAGCGCACGCCGCGCAGATACCCGTCCGCATACTCGCTGTCGAACGCGGAGCTTTCGCCGAGATACCACACGACGCCCGCAAAGGACAATCCTTTCAGCGGCGCGATCTTTTCGTTCCACACCCCCGAAATCTGCGTATAATCGCGCGCGTCTCCTCGGTTGTATTCCTCTAAAGAGCGATACCGCCCCGCCTTTTTCAAAAAAGCGACGAACGCCCCGTCCGCTTCCGCCGTCGCGCGGGAAATGCAAGCCTCGACGGACAGCCCGCCCACCGACGCATGCACCGCGCCGACGGGTATGCCGTTCTTTTCGGAAAGCCGCGCGCACACCTGCACGGAAAGCGCGGATATGTCTTTGACGGCGGCATCCGTTCCCGCCGTCCACGAAACGCCTTCCTTCAGATCGTTTTCGGGAAACGGCGGTCTCACGATCCTGCCCGTGCCGTCCGCCAGATCGAGCAGGGATATTTCCGCCGCCGCGGCGCGTTCAAGCCACATTTCGCAATCCTCCGCCGCGGAGAGCGAATACGTCATGTTCGACTGTCCCAGCGTAAGATAAACGTCGCCGAAACGAACGTGCGCCGCAATGCGCTCTTCCCCCGATTCCGCCGTCAGCAAATAGGCGCTTCGCGTATCGCACACGGCGGGAAAGACCGCCTTGAAGCGCCCGTCCGCGCCGGCGGCAACCGTCTGCGCAAACGATACCGTTCCCCCCGACAGCCGGCACATTACCGCGCCGCCCTTTTCGGCGTTTCCCCCGATAACGACAGGGGCGTTTCTTTGCAGAATCGCCCCGTCAGAAAAATAACGATGAAATCTCATATCCCTTACCCCGCGCTCTCCGCAAGCTCTTCCGCGCCGTCGCAATGCGAAACTGTTTTTTCCGCGCCCGCCGCGATCCGCTCCACCGTGCGCACGCCGTTTTTCACCGTCACCTTGTACCTTTCGCCGCAAACGGGCAAAATCAGCTCGCAGTCCTGCCCGAAATAATCCTTCCCGAAAACGGGGCGGTTGTTTTCGTCTGTGCCGCAATAACCGGTGAGCCCGTCCGCGATCATGCACGCCACGTAGCTCGCAAAGCCGTGGTTGCAGCTGGCGGTGGGGCGGTCGTGCTCCCAAAGCGTGCCGGTGCGTTTCGCCATATAATCGAAATACTCGATGCTCTCGTTCACGAGGTCTTTCAGCCGCCCGTCCCTGCGGATGAGCTCCAGCCGCAAAAAGTTACCGATAAAGGCGTTGGATTTATACACCTTGGAATATACGCTCGCGCAGTTTCTCTTTGCGCCGAAATGGGTAAACACCGTGCGGTACAGTTCGGGGTACGTTTCCTTCGTGGCGACGTTGAAGAAAAACGCGTAATACTGACAGGTTTCCGTCGTCTGCCGCGTTCTCACCAGCTTATTGCCGCGGCGCACCCTGTTGTCCTCGAAAAACTCGCCGTTAAAAGACTGCTTTCGTATGGTTTCGCGCATCGTTTCGGCAAGCGCTTTATATCGTTCCTCGCCGTAAAGCTCGCCCGCCGCCTCCAGACAGCCGGAAAAGAGCATGTTGGAAGGGTAGTTGACGTCCTGAATCAGCTCGTTCGCCTTGCTCCATTCCACGAACACCCATTTATCGAGGCGCTCCAAAAGCCCGTCGTCGTTCCTGTACCCGTTGAGGAAAAACTCGATGATCGCCTCCACTTTTTCCCGCAGCGCGTCCACGAGGGCGCGATCGCCCGTGCGCCGATAATAATCGTAAAGTTCCACCACGAACCACATCGCCCAATTGGGAATGTAATTGCCGTTCAGATGATCCGCCGGATAACACATCGGCAGCATGGCGGCGGGCAGTTCCCGCAGCGGCTTGGCGCGGGCGTAATTCAAAAAGAAATTGCGCTCCACCTTGTTTTCGCCGGTGAGCAGTTTTTCCGCGCGACCGGTAAAAAAGGAATCGCAAAGCCAGCCGGCGCGCTCGCGGGAAGGGCAGTCCGTCGGCACGTCCACGGCGTTTTGCACGAAGGTGTTCTGCGCCGCGTCGAACACGCGTTTCAACCGTTCGTCCCCGCATTTCAGCGTGCAGTTGTATCCGTCCGGATTTTCGTAAAGCACCTGCCCCACGCCTTCGAGTTTCACCCGCCCCGACGCGACGATCGCGTTCAGATAGCGGAAGGTGTACGGCTCTAAGGTCGTCAGCTCGTAAACGCCCTTTTGCAGAATATATTTTACCGCGTTCACCGCGTAAATGCGGTGGAACACCAACGGATTTTTTTCGGGATAGCAATCGCGCAGTTCCGCGTCCTCTCTGACTTCGGGATAAAAAATTTCGTCGAAGGAAAAATAGAGCACGGCGTCCTCTTCCACCTCCGCGCGGCAGCGGATAAACCCGCTTTTATTCACGCCCATGTCGTAGAGGCGGTACTGCGCGGAAAGCACTTCCCCCGCGGGCGCGGGTCGGCAGCCGATTTTGGAAACTTCCAGCGAAATCCGCGAAGTCAGCTGCTCGTAGGTATAGCCCTTGCAAAACGGCCCTATCGTGCCGGAAGGGGGCGCGACGTACGTATGGTACGTTTCCTTTTGATAAATATCCCCCGTTTCCAAAACGCCCTGCGCGGGCAAAAAATCCAATTTCGGCAGGGAAAGCTCCAACGGCAGCAGAACGTTCCCCTCCGTTTCGCGTACGGGAAGGGGCGCGCGGAGACTTCTGCCGAAAAACAACGCGACGGTATCGGGGGTAAAGCGATAGCTTTCCACGAAATTACGCTGCAGGCATATGCGCTCCACCTTCTGCTCCCGCTCCCCGAACGCATAAGCCGTAAAATCCCCGTCCGCCAAAACGTCGCCGCCGCGTTCGATGCGGCAGGAAAAAAATCCGTTTTCGTCCACGATATTATAGGAATTGATGGCGTATTCGTTCACGAGAATGCAAACGTGCGTTGCCCCTTCGTTCACGGGCATTTCGAGCGGCACGATAAAGCTGTACCCGTGCGCCGAGCGCATCGTCCCCGCGTAGAACAGCTTGCCGTTCAGGTATACCTGAAAAAGGTTGGAACAGCTAACCGACATTTTCGTGCCGGCATCCACCCGTTCCAGCTTTTTATAAAACGCGAACTCGCGGTTCATTTCCCGCGGCGCGTCTATCCATATTTTTTTCACTGGGTTCCTCCTCGCGTTCCAGCCGATATCTCCGCTTTTACAAAAGTTTTTCAAACGCGGGCAGCTCGTCGAGCGCGGCGTCCACTTCCCGCTCCCCGCCCGTAAAGATTTTGCCGTCGGAAAGCCGTTTCCACCTTCCTTCGGGAAATTTCACGACGCGCGAGCGCGCGCCCTTGACGATCACCGGCGCGACGAGGTATTTTTCGCCGAGCGCAAACTGATCCTTACATTCGGGATAACAGTTAAAGGCGTAAGACATGTTCCGCACGATCGGCTCGCCCGTCGCCGCGGCGTTTTTCACGCACTCCATCATGTAGCCGTGCAGTTTCGCATGCCAAAGGGTGTAGCGGATACAGATATCCGCCGTGTTTTTATCGAATTTTCTCCAAAACGAGTAGGAAAGCTGCATCATCGGCATCATAGAGGACGCCTGCGCGGAGCGGATGAACAGCTCCGTATCGAAATCTTCCGGCTTTTTGCCGAAAAAATCCCCCGAAAGCCCGCCGCCCGCCATATCGGGGCAGACGAAGGGATAGCCCAACAGCCCTTGCAGACAGCTGTTCGGCACAAGGCTGCCCACGCCTTCGACCACATCCCACGAATGGTGGCGGTCGGTGATGCGCTGGGCGATGCCGCGTCCGCCGCAGTTGAAGCAGGCGCGCAGCTCGTTGAAGGGAAAGCGCAGCGCGGAAAGGGCGTACATTTCGCTCTGGCGGTTGGCGTCGCCGTCTTTACAGCGATAATCGCCCAGCAGAAAACGGGCGTCGCCGCCGTCCTGCTTAAAGCCGTCCACTCCGTATTCCTTCATCAGGCGGTCGGTCTGCCGATAAAACCACTCCACGTCGGACGGGTTGGTGAAATCGAGGCTGGCCGACCAGCCCTCCCACCATTTCAGCAGGTACACTTCCCCGTCGGGGCGGCGGATCATGCCGCCGGCCTTTTCCAGCGCGAGAAAGTTTTTGCTGTCCGGCGAAATATAGGGCACGATCCACATAATCACCTTAAATCCCATGGCGTGCAGTTTTTCGATCATGCCCTTCGGATCGCGGAATTTCGCGGGGTGAAAGGTCCAGTCGCCGTAATCGGTCTGCCAGCCGCCGTCGATGATGATTTCGCCGGCGGGCATTCCCCCTTCCAAAATGCTTTCGGCGTAAGAGAGGATGTTCTCCTCCGTCTGTTCGTTCAAAAGCTCGATCCACGTGCAGTACTGCGGCACGCGGAACATCGTTTCGTCGGGATATTTTCCGTCCGGCGGGAAATAGGCGGCGCTCGCGTGCAGGTATGCGCCGCGCAGCGTTCCGCCCTTTTCGTATAAAACGATTTCCTCCTCCGCTTCGGCGGCGATTTCGCCGTGCGAAAAGGAAATGACGAACCCTTTTTCGCAGCGGATGTATCTGCCCTTGTCGGATAAAAATAAACTTGCGCCCTGATTGTAGGTCATGTTTTTCGTGAGGTCGAGCCGGTATTCCGAGCGCGCGGAAAGAGGCATCTGCCACGCGTCGTCCACCACGCCGCCCCACCAATGTTCGTTTTCGAGTATGTGCGTATCGATGCGGTATTTCATAGTTTTCTCCGTTTTGATCACGGCTAAGAAAAGAGTCGCCCGAGTCTCCGAGCGGCTCTTTTGTTCGCCGATGGTTTACAATAAAGAACCGAGTCCCGACTGTCTGACCATCTGGGACCAATTGTCGTGAAAATAATTATCCTTATCCACAAGCTGCGCCGCGGTGAGTTCGCCCGTAAATATCTTTACGCCGAATTTTTCGCGGTAAGCCGCCAGCCCGCCGCGGTACACCAGAACGGGGGTGCGCTTCTGGAAAATGGGAATGCAGTTTTCTTTGGTTTCAAATCTCGATTTCAAGAACGGCGTGATGGACGCGTCGTCGGTAACGGAATCGTACGCGCCGTAGGGCAGCGTTAAGCCGTTAAAATAATTCGAGTACGTTTCCCCCGCTTCCTTCGTCGTTAAAAATTTCAGAAAATCGATGGCGAGCTCCTTCGCTCTGGACTGCGAATAAACGCCCACGGTGTGGTCCTGCGCCACGGAAGAGGTCATTCTGCGGCAGGAATCGATATACGCGGCGTCCTCGGCGGTAACGCCGTCGGGAAGGGTTGCGCTTACGCCGTCGCAGTAATCCACGACCGCGCGGAGCGTCGCATCGTCCTCGATGCTCGGCGTTTTATCGATGACCGCGCTGAGCACGGGCAGCTTCATAAAGCGGATATCCTGCGGCTTTTCTTCCAGCGCGAAATCCATTTCGTTTTCCAGCCATTCGCCGTTGATGGAAAATAAGCTGGGCTTTTCGTCCTGATTATAGCCGTGACCGAGGAATGCGAGCTGCATTTTCATGAAGTCCATATCCTCCGTATAACGGTGCTGATACCCGTTGGACTTTTTGCAAAGGCGTTCGAGCACTTCCAGCGCCTTCAGCCTGCCCGCCTGATCCACGACCTCCGCGTGTTTGGAAAACACGCGTTCGCCGCTTTCGTTTCTATAATAGCCTTCGTAATAATCCCAATAAGCGTCCAGCCCCTCGTACTGCGCCCACCACGGCAGGAACAGATACGGCAGATAGTCGTTTTTGCCGGAATAGCAGAAGGCGTATACGTTGGAGTTCGCCTTGACGGTATCGAGCGTTTCAAACATCTCCTCCGTCGTGCGGGGCAGCTGCAAATTCGGGAAATACTCGTCCATTACCGTTTTGTTGTACACCAGCCCTTCCTGCGAGTTGGACCACGGCAGCAGATAGAACTTGCCGTCGTTCGCGCGGCAGGCGTCTACGTAAGCGGAGTTCATGCGCTCTTTAAGCGGCTTTTCCTGCTCCGGTCCCACGTAATCGTACACTTCGGAAATATCCAGAAGATTTTCCAAATCCACCTGCTTGCACATGTTGTCGATCATGAAATACAAATCGTTGGAGGCGGTATGCGATTCGATGAGCGCGATTTCCGAGCTCGGCGTGACCGTGCCGCTCACCTTGATCTTTACGCGGGGGTTTTTCTTCGCGTATTTCGCAGCGATGCTCTTCATGAAGTCTATGCCGTACCCGCCGTCGAACATCATGATGTTCAGCGAACCGCGCATGTTGCCGTATTCGTCCGCCCCGCCGCCTTCGTTGCCCCTGTCGCACGCGGCGAAACCGCACGCCGTAACGGCGAGCACCAGCGCCAGAATAAGCGCTTTTATTTTTACTTTCATAATTTTTTCCTCCTTAGAAAAAATTTGCGAAAATTTTTCGTCTTTTTTATTCTTTCAGCCCGCCGGCGATGCTCATTTCCATCAAGGTATTCTGGAAAACGATGAACAGCGTCAGAACGGGGATCATGCTCATTAAAATGCCCGCGTACAGCACGGGGAAATCCAGCGAACGCGCCTGCCCCTTCTGGTAAATGTACAGCCCCGCGCTCAGCGTGGGAAAGCTGGGCAGAAACATGATGGGATGCATGTAGTTGTTCCAATGGTTGATAAAGGAAATCAGTGCCAGCGCGGCGATCGCGCTGAGCGCCTGCGGAATCATGATGCGGAAAAACACCGTAAAGTGCCCCGCGCCGTCGATAAACGCCGCCTCCGCGTAGCTCCATGAAAGATTTCGGAAATAAGAGTAGAGCACCATGAACTCGAACCCGAACCCCGACACCGCGGAAATTAAAATCAGCGGCGAATCGTAAATGTTTAACTTGTTGAACATCAAAAAGGTTGCGGGCAGGTTGCCGACGATGGGGATCATCATGGTGACGATTGCGATTTTATAAATCAGGTTGCGCCCCACGAAATGGTATTTTGCAACGGCGTACGCCACCATCACCGAAGAAAACAGCGACAGCGCGGTGTATCCGATACAATACCAAAGACTGTTGAATATCATCACGAACATATTCGTGTCGTTGGCGGAAAGCACCTCGAACGCCTTTTTGTAGTTGCTGAACAGCCATTCTTTCGGCAAGCCGAAACTGTCCTTAAAATACTCGAGCTTGCTTTTCAGCGAGGAAAGAAACGCCCAAATGAACGGATAGATCATCGAAACCGCGTAGATGACGAACAGCGTAAAAATAATGATTTTCAACGCCTTGCTGCCCGTAAAAAGCCGCATGTTTTTTTTGTTTGCTTTTGCTTTCACGATTTTCACCTCAATATTCCACGTCTTCAAACAAACGGTTCGCAAGGGCGCGCACGCCGAATACGATCGGCAGCCCCAAGCAGGTAAACACAAGCCCCACGGCAGACGGATATTCGTAAGACGCGGACGATACCGAATGATAGATCCAATACGACAACGTCATCGTGCCGAACTGATCCCCGTCCTCCGGAATAAACAGCAGGTTCGGACCGGACGCGAGGAACACGCTTGTAAACATTAAAATGATGGTGGTGGAAAGCGTGGGCCACATCATGGGCAGGATGATGGAAAACATCTCCCTTCCCGCGCTCACGCCGTCGAGCACGCCCGCCTCGATCACGCTGTCCGGTATACGCCCCATCGCCCCCTGATAGAGCACGACGTTCACGCCGAATCCCGTCCAAGCGCAGTAAGCGAAAATCACCCATTTCGCCGTCTTGTCATTGGTGAGGAGCGACGGCAGACTTTCCCCTCCGAAATGCTGGATCACGATGCTGAGCGGTCCGTCCGCGGCGATGAAGTTTTTAACCATCGTAACCAAAACGACGCTGGAAATAATGCTCGGCAAAAAGAAAATCACTTTGAAAACGCGATAGCCCCAGATATTCTTATAAAGAAAATAAGAAATAAAGAAACAAAGCGGTATCAAAACGACGCTGAGCGAGAAGAAAAGCGCGGTGTTTCCCAGCGCCTCGCCGATCGTGGAATTCGGACCGGTGATATCCTTCCAGAGCGTAACGAAGTTATTCAAAGACCAGCGATACATTTCCTTGCCGTTTTCTATGCCGACAAACTCCTTGAACGCCAAGAGAACGGAATCGAAATTGATGCACACATAAAAAACGATGAAATGAAATACCGCCAGCGAAATCATTACGTAGCAGAATAAATTTTTTCCCTTTTTCAAAGACGCGGGCATCGTATCGTCGTCGCGCCGCGTTCTCGCTTTAGAAACTGCCATAAAAACCACTCCTTCGTGAATTTTGCACCGCCCCCGCGCGGGGGCGGTGCAAAAACTTATTCATTAAACCGCGGACGGCAACGTATAGGAAAGATTATGAATTAAATACGTACCGTTTGCGGCGTCGGTACCGCGCACGTCGAAACAGATGCCGTATACATAATCGGAAACGACCTGAGCCGTCGTCGTAAAATGCACCGCGCTGTCAAAACTTACGTTTTTCTTGCTCCCCGACTGCACTCCTTCCCAGCCGCCTGTGGGCAACCCTTTACCGGTTCCGCCGAGTTCGAGCGTCTCCGCGCCCTTCGGCGATAAGATCAACGCCGCATAATGGAAATTGCACTGCGTGACGTATTCGAGCTGCACGCTCAATACGTTGATTTCCGCGCGCGGAACGGGTTTGTCGAAGTACAAACAGATTTTGTTCGCGTTAGCGCCTACGTCCGCGCTGAGCGTATCCACGGCGATCGCGGCTTTTTCCTGATCCCACGTCCATCTCTTTACCGTTTGATCGGCGATTTCCACATTCGCGGCGTCGATGCTTTCCTTGGCGAAATCGAAAACTTTAACGCCCGAAACCGTATAGGAAACGCTATGCATCATCCATCTGCACGGATCGGTATTTTGGCTTCTTACGTCCACGTAAACGCCGTATACCTTATCCTGCACTTTGCCCGCGGCGGTAAAATGCGCGTCCGTATTGAAACTGACGGTTCTGGCGCCGCTGAAACTGCCCCAGCCGCTGACCGGCAAATTCGCGCCCATCGCGCCGATCAACGGCTCCGCCGCGGTTTTATCGGACAGCAGCATGCATATCTGCGCGTAATTCGTTGCGGTTTGAAAACGGAACGCGACGTTCAGGCTTGCGATGTCCGCTCTTGCGATCGGTTCTTTGAAATACACTAAAATTCTGCTTCTGTCCTTGCTCGCGCTGATCCCTTGAATTGCCGCCGAACCGGCAAAGTATCCGCCGAACGACGCGGCTTCGTCCAAACATACGACGTCGCCGTCGGCGATCCCCTCGTTTGCGAAGTCGTACAAATATAAGGGCTGC
>QAKE01000074.1 GCA_003343995.1 Bacillota bacterium | reverse complement strand
TTTTGAATTCGTCGGTGTACTTTGGATAGTTTCCGGTTGCCATTTTTTGTTGCTCCTTTTGTGTGTATTTTATTGTATCATCTTTCTCCCTTTCTTGTCCACTTTTTTAGTTTAGCTCCAGCTCCAAAATTTACTTGACTATAGTCCAAAACCGACGCCGTGCTGAAGTACAACAACGCCGTGGAAGAAAAGCTGGTGAAGAGCCGCAACGACAAGGCGAAGGCGGAAAGCGCGCTCAAGCTGCAATATCTCGAAATCACCGCGAAGGGCGTCACCGACGAGGAGCTTTTGGAACTCGGATACTATACCGACGTCATCAAGGCGGTGGACGGGTATTATTATACGATTCCCGCGGCTGCCGCGTACGACGATTTCGTCGCCGATCCCGACATGCCGATCTATCTCGGCTCGTTTTACAACGAAATCCTCTATAAATATCAGCTGAGAAAGAACAACGAAAGCTGAAAAGAAAAAAAGACGCGCTTCCCGAAGGCGAGGCGCGTTTTTTTGATGCCGTTTTTCGATTATTTTGCCCTTAACCCTTCACAAACGCGGAAAAAAATGGTAAAATAAAAAGAAAAGGAAAAAGATATGAAGAAATGCAAGATCACCGTAATGCGGAAGGCGGAATATCCCGATCTGTCGGAAAAATACGAAAATCCCGTCGAGCACGCCTGCGATCTTTTTGAAGGGCAGACGTTTATCGCCGAGGGCTGGAAAAAGCCCGAGGGGTTTTGCGACAGCGCGTGGGAGAGTATATCGCCCTTCGTGCTCGCGCTCGCGCACGGCGGGGAAAACTTTTACGGCGGCTGGATGAAAAACCCGCGCTCCGCCATGATTTCGTGCAACGACGGGTTCCGTCCCGTCAGCTTTTATATCGAGGCGCAGGACGAGGACGCAGACTGAACGCCGCGCGAAAGCGGAAAAATCCGCGAAAAGTCTTCTCCCGATTGCATTTTTTCGGAGGATATGATAAAGTAAGATTATGAGTAAATCGGTTCGGATAGGAAACATAAACATAGGGGGCGGCGCGCCCGTCGCCGTGCAGAGCATGACGACCACCCGCCCGAGCGATACGGAAAACACCGTTTCGCAGATCCTCGCGCTGGAAAAGGCGGGGTGCGATATCGCGCGCTTTTGCGTGCGCGACGAGGCGGACGCGAAGGCGATTTCCCTCGTCAGGGAGCAAACGCACATTCCCCTCGTGGCGGACATTCATTTCGATTACCGCCTCGCCGTCGCTTCGGTGGAGCACGGCGCGCACAAGGTGCGCATCAACCCCGGCAACATCGGCGGGGAGGATAAAATCGCCGCCGTGGCGGACTGCGTAAAGGCGCATAAAATCCCCGTGCGCGTGGGGGCGAACACCGGCAGCATCGAAAAGGAGCACCTCGCCAGATACGGCAGGAGCGCCCGCGCGCTGGTGGAGAGCGCTTTGGACAACGTGCGCGCGCTGGAAAGACACGGGGTACGGGATATCGTCATTTCCGTGAAGGCGTCCGACGTGCGCCTCATGGTGGAGGCGTACGAAATGCTGGCGAAAACCGTCGATTATCCCCTGCATCTCGGCGTAACGGAGGCGGGCACGCTGATGAGCGGCGTGGTGAAAAACAGCGTGGGCATCGGCGCGCTTCTTTTAAAGGGCATCGGCGATACGGTGCGCGTTTCCCTTTCCGCGCCCCCCGTGGAGGAGATCTACGCGGCAAAGCGCATTCTGCGCAGCGTGGGGCTCGATAACGACTGCGCGGAAATCGTTTCCTGCCCCACCTGCGGCAGGTGCGACTGGAACCTCATCGAATTTGCGGAAAAGACGGAGGCGTTCACCGCCGACGTGAAAAAGCACATCAAAATCGCGGTGATGGGGTGCGTGGTCAACGGTCCCGGCGAGGCGGCGGACGCCGACGTCGGCATCGCCGGCGGCAAGGATTGCTGCATGATCTTCAAAAAGGGCGTTCCCTTTAAAAAGGTCGCTTACGAGGACGCGGAACGCGAATTTTTCAAGGAGATAGAAAATTGCTTAAAATAAGCGGCGCGAAGGCGTTTATCGAGGACGTGCGCGCCCTCGACGACAGCCTTGCGGGCATAAAACTCTGCTCCATTCACGTAAAAAAGGAGCAAAAAGAAGTCGTTTACCGCTTTATCTGCGAAAGGACCGTGCCGGAAGATGTGCAGCAGAAGGTGGCGGATTTTTGCATGGATTCCGCGCCCAAAAGTTTCCGCTTCGTGCAGACGGTCATTTCCAAAGTGGTCGCCGACGAGGAGCTCGTGAGAAACGCCGTTTACAAATTCATCGAACGCAGCTTTCCCTCGCTCACCTTCGATTTTTCCAAAGAGGACATCTCGGCGGAGGGGGCGAACGGGCTGTTCCGCTATAAGCTGCGCATGATCCCCGCGTCCTGCGCCTACGTAAAGGGCAACGGCACGCTCAAGCAGATCGACGCCTACCTCGAACGCAATTTCTGCGATTCCTTCGCGGGAGAGGCGGAGGAAAAGGAGCAAAAAGAGCACGTGGAGCTTTCCGCCGGAGAAATACGGCTGTCGTCGCTCTCCGTCATCGACAAACGCGCGATTCGCGTGAGCGACGTCGTGGTCATCGACGACGCTACCGCCGCCGATACCGCCGTATATATCGAGGACTCCGCCGAGGCGGGGGAGGTCACCCTCTGCGGCGTGGTGACGGGCAAGCGGGAAAAGACCACCAAAAACGGAAAAATCTTTTACATATTCGACTTCGAGGACGGCACCGGCAAGGCGAGCGGCGTATATTTCACCAAAAAGAACACGGCGGAGCGCGTCGCCCGGATCGAAACGGGGCAGGCGATCATCGCCCGCTGCAAGTACGATTATTTTAAGGACAGGCTTTCGCTCACGCTCGAGCGCATCAACCTTTGCACCTTTCCCGCGGATTTCAAGCCGGAGCCCAAGCGCGGCAAGGGCGTGCCGCTGGAATATTCCCTCGTAAAGCCGCGCCCCGCCGAGGAAGTACGGGAGGTTTCCCTCTTCGACGCGCCGGAGGCGCTGCCCGCCGCGCTGACGGACAATACCTTCGTCGTATTCGACATCGAAACGACGGGCACGGAGGTCACCCGCGACGAGATCACCGAAATCGGCGCGGTGAAGATCGAAAACGGAAGGATATGCGAGCTTTTTCAAACGCTCGTCAAGCCGCAGCAGCACATTTCCGATTTTATCGTGGAGCTGACCGGCATCGACGACGCGCTGGTCGCCGACGCCCCCGCGTTCAAGGACGTCGTCGGCGATTTTTACAAGTTTTGCCACGGGGCGATCCTCGTGGCGCACAACGCCGATTTCGACGTGAAGTTTATCCGCGCGCACGCCAAGCCCTTCGATTACTTTTTCCGTAACAAAGTGGCGGATACGCTGCAGCTCGCGCGTGAGATACTGCCCGACTTGTCCAACCATAAGCTCAACACCGTCGCGGAGCATTACAACGTGAAATTTTTGCACCACCGCGCCCTCTCGGACGCCTACGCCACCGCGCAGGTATTCATAGAAATGATGAAAAGCAAAAAAAAGTTGCCCGATTTGCTGTAAAAAGGCGCGTTTTTTCTTGCAATATCGTAAAAAACGTGTTATAATACAGACACTGAATATCGTATGCTGGAATATGAGAACGGTTTTTGCCGCTCTCATATCTTGTTTATAAGGGAGTTTGCCATGAAATTTCTCGCGGCGGAAAAAGTGAAGGAATGTCTGCGGCCGATTGCGGAAGAGCAGGGGCTGACGGTCGTTTCGGTGGAAACGAAATGCGGCGGCGATCCGTCGCTCACGGTGTATATCGATAAAGCCGGCGGCGTGGATCTCGATTCGTGCGAGCGGTTCCACAACGCCGTCGACGCCGTGCTGGACGCGCTCGATCCTTCTTTCGGCGAGCCGTACACGCTCAACGTGTCATCCCTCGGCGCGGACAGGCCGTTTCTCACGGAAGAGGAGTTCGCCGCGCACGTCGGCGCGGAGGTGGAAGTGCACCTCGCCGCGCCCCTCAAGGGCAAAAAGTTTTTGGAAGGCGTGCTGACGTTTTACGACGGAAAGACGCTGCGGCTGAAAACGAGCCCGAAGGAAACGCTCACCTTCGATATGGCGAACGTGAAAAAAGTAAACGAAGCGATTAAATTCGACTGAACGATAAAGGCAGAAATCAAGGAGAAAAAATGATTAAAAAAGAATTCTTTTCCGCACTGGAAGATTTGGAAAGGGAAAAGGGAATCCCGCAGCAGGTTTTTATCGAGGCGCTGGAAAACGCGCTGGTTTTCGCGTTTAAAAAGCACACGGGGCTTTCCGGCGGGGTGACGGTGAAACTCAATCCCGACAAAAACATGATCCGCTATTTCAGCACGAGGGAGGTTGCGGAGGAAGTCACCGACGAGGAAAAGCAGATTTCCCTTGCCGAGGCGCAGGAGATCAAAAAGAGCTACAAGGCGGGCGACGTGATCGAAACGGAGATTTTCCCCAAGGATTTCAGCCGCATCGCCGCGCAGACGGCGAAACAGGTCGTCATGCAGAAGCTGCGCGAAATCGAGCGCGACAACACGATGAGCGAGTTCGAGGATAAGGAAGGCGAGCTTCTGACCTGCGTGATCCGCCGCATAGAAGATAAAAACGTATACGTGGATATCGGCACGGCGGTGAGCAACAACGGTTCTCAGGTGGAAGGCGTGTTATTGCCGAGCGATCAGATTCCCAACGAGAAATACGAGCTCAACCAAAAAATCAAAGTTTACGTTAAAAAAGTGCGCAACGCCGGCAAGAGCGCGCAGATCGTCGTTTCGAGAACGGCGGTGGGCTTCGTGAAATGCCTTTTTGAAAACGAAGTGCCGGAAATCAAGCAGGGCGTCGTCACCATCAAGGCGGTGGCGCGCGAACCGGGGCAGAGAACGAAGATCGCCATTTACAGCGAAGATCCGATGGTGGACGCCGTCGGCGCCTGCGTGGGCAGCAAGGGCGCGCGCGTGAACGCCGTCGTGGAAGAGCTGGGCGGCGAAAAGATCGACATCATTCCGTGGAGCGAGAATCCGCTGGAATTTATCGCCAAGGCGCTTTCTCCCGCCAACGTCATCAAGGTTGTGGAACTCGACGGGGAAAAGACGGCGCGCGCCGTCGTGCCCGACGATAAACTTTCCCTTGCCATCGGCAGGGCGGGGCAGAACGCCCGTCTGGCGGTGCGGCTGACCGGCTGGAAGATAGACGTGAAGAGCGAAAGCGCCGCGCTCGCCGCGGAGGACGCGGAATAACGGAGGAAAGGCATGGCGGCGAATAAAAAGATACCGCTCAGAATGTGCGTTTCCTGCCGCGCGATGAAGGACAAGCGGGAAATGCTGCGCGTGGTGAAAAACGCGGAAGGGCAGATCGCGGTGGACGAGCGCGGAAAAGCGCAGGGGCGCGGGGCGTACGTCTGCGGCGACGGCGAATGTTTGAAAAAAATGCGCAAGGCGAAAACGCTGAACAAGGCGTTTTCCTGCGCGGTGGAAGAATCCGTTTACGAGGAGATCGAGGCGTATTTTTCCCGAAAGAAATCAGATGAAAAGTAAAATCGAAACATATATCGGCTTTTCGATCAAGGCGGGTAAATTCAAGTGCGGCGCGAACGCCGCCGCCACCTTAAAGAGGGCGGAGCTTTTGGTGCTCTGCCACACCGCGGCGAAAAATTCCGCGGAAGAATGCGTAAAGCTGGCGAGAAAGTTCCGCTGCAAAATCGTTTTGAGCAAGGTGAAAACGGTGGAGGAACTGACGGGCAAAGAACATTGCAAAATCCTTGCGATCACGGACGGGTCGCTGGCGAAAGCGATACTCGAACGGTTGGACGATGAATTTACCGAATTCAAGTGGGAGGCAAAAATTTAAGCTATGGCAGAGAACGGGTACGAGAACATCAAAAAAATCGGTAAACTTTTGAGCGACGGGGAAGTGAAATCCCTGCTCGAAAGCATTAAAAAAAGCGTCGGAGAGGTCAAGCGGCTGAAATCCGCCATCGAGAGCAAGAACAACGCCCTCATTTCCGAACGCAAAGAAAAGGAGCGTAAGGAAAAGGAAGAAACGCAGGCGGCGGAATTTGCCGACGCGGCGGACGCGTCCTTGGATGACGTTCTTGTAGAAACGCCTGCCGAAGAACCCGCCGAGGCGCAGAGCGAACCCGCCGCCGAACCGGCTGCGGAGGAAACGCTCGCTCCCGCGGAGGAAAAGCCCGCGCAAAGCTCGCCCGCGGCGGAAGAAAAACCCGCCGAGGAACCCGTGGCGGAGGCAAAGCCCGAGCCGAAGGAAACGCCGAAGGAAGAGCCGAAAGAGCCCGCGGCGAAGAAGCCCGAAAAAAAGGAAAAGAAGATCGCCCCGCAGGACGTCATCATCGATTCCGCAAAGAAAAAACCGGTGTTCGAGGATACGAGCTCGTGGCTGAGAAAGCCGGAGCCTTCGGAAGAGAGAAAGCCGCAGCATAAAAAGGAAGTTTACATTCCCGAAAACAAGCGCCCCGAACGCGGACCGCGCAAGGAGTACGTGTCGGGCGACAGACCGCGTCCGCAGGGCGGCGCCGGCGCGAAACCCGCTCCGAGAGGCGGCGTTTACCGCCCCGCCGAACCGGTGGCGATCCCCGCGCAGGGCGGCAAGAATTTCGGCGCCAACAAGAAGAAGGGCGAAAAGAACTACGAGGAAAAGAAAAACAACACGCTGAGCAAGCGCGCGCTCATCAAGCAGTCGGTGTCCGTGGAGGACTTCGACGAGGACAAGAGCGGCTACCGCAAGATGCGCCCCGCCAAGAAACAGAAATCGCGGCAGGACGTCGGCGTGAAAATCGAACACGCCGTCATCACGACGGAGGTCATTCCGCTGAAGGTGCTCAGCGAAAAAATCGGCGTTTCCGCCATCGAAATCACCAAAAAGCTATTTAAAGAGGGCATCATGAAAACCATCAACGACTCCGTCGATTTCGATACCGCGGCGTATATCGCGGCGGATCTCGGCATCGAGCTGGAGCTTAAGATGGAAAAAACCGCCGAGGATAAGCTCAGCGAAGGTTTCGTGGAAGATACCGACGACGCGTCCGCCGTCAAGCGCCCGCCCGTCGTAACGGTCATGGGGCACGTAGACCACGGCAAGACCTCCCTGCTCGACAGGATCAGAAAGAGCAGCGTCGCCTCCGGCGAAGCGGGCGGCATCACGCAGCATATCGGCGCGTATCAGGTTACGGTGAACGGCAAGCCCATCACCTTCCTCGATACGCCGGGGCACGAGGCGTTTACGGCGATGCGCGCGCGCGGCGCGGAAGCGACCGACATCGCGGTGCTCGTCGTCGCCGCGGACGACGGCATCATGCCGCAGACGGTGGAGGCGATCAACCACGCCAAGGCGGCGGGCGTATCCATCATCGCGGCGGTCAATAAGATCGATAAACCCGAGGCGAATATCGACAGGGTGAAAACCCAGCTCACCGAAAACGGACTCGTTCCCGAAGAATGGGGCGGCGACGTGATGGTTTGCCCCGTTTCCGCCAAGAGCGGGCAGGGCATGGACGAGCTTTTGGAATCCATTCTGCTGCTCGCCGACGTCAAGGAACTCAAGGCGAATCCCGACAGAAAAGCGAAGGGCGTGGTGCTCGAGGCGAAGCTCGATACCAGCAAAGGCCCCTTGGCGAACGTGCTCGTGCAGAACGGCACGCTTAAGGTGGGCGATCCCATCGTCATCGGCATGGTCGTCGGCAAGGTTCGCGCCATGATCGACGACAAGGGCAGACGGATCACCTCCGCCGGTCCCAGCGTTCCCGTTTCCATCATGGGGCTCGACGACGTGCCCGCCGCGGGCGACACGTTGTACGCCGTTTCGCAGGAGCTCACCAAGCAGGTTGCGGAAGAGCGCAAAAATAAATTGAAGAGCGACGCCGTCGCCACGCAGAAGGTTTCGTTGGACGACGTATTCAACCGCATCGCGGAGGGCGAAATGAAAACCCTCAACATCATCGTGAAGGCGGACGTGCAGGGTTCCGTCGAGGCGGTCAAGCAGTCGCTGTTGAAACTTTCCAACGAGGAAGTCAAGGTGAACGTCATTCACGCGGCGGCGGGCGCCATCAGCGAAACGGACATCATGCTCGCCGATTCTTCCGACGCCATCATCATCGGCTTCAACGTGCGCCCCGATTCCAACGCGAAAACCTCCGCGGAAAAGAGCGGGGTGGACATCAAACTGTACCGCGTCATCTACGAGGCGATCGAGGACGTGGAGAAGGCGCTCAAAGGCATGCTCGCGCCCAAGTATAAGGAAACGTACATGGGCAAAGCGGAAGTGCGCGAAACCTTCAAGATCACGGGCGTCGGCATGGTCGCGGGGTGCTACGTCACCGAAGGCAAGATCGTGCGCAGCGGCAAGCTGAGAATTTACCGCGACGACGTGATGATCTGCGAGGGCAACGTCAACCAGCTCAAACGGTTCAAAGACGACGTGAAGGAAGTCAATCAGGGTTTCGAGTGCGGTATTTCCATCGAGAAGTTCAACGACGTCAAGATCGGCGACTTTATCGAAAGTTATGTCATAGAAGAAGTGAAAGCGTAGAAAACAGCGCGCCGCCGCAACGGCGGCGCGCTTTGCTTTAAGAAAGGAGCGAAAATGAAAGTGAAACGGAGCGACCGCCTGAAAGGCGAGCTGCAAAAAGAAATATACGAAATCATATCCAAAAAACTCAAAAACCCCGAAATCAGCGAGATGTTTTCCGTAACGCGGGTGGACGTCGCCGGCGATCTGGCGCACGCCAAGGTATACGTAAGCGTATATTCGACGAACGCGGAAAGGAAAAAACGCACCTTCGACGCCATCGCGGCGTCGGCAAAGACGATCCGCTACGAGCTCGCGCGGGTGATGCGTTCGCGCACCGTGCCCGAGCTGCATTTTCTTTCGGACGACTCCATGGAATACGGCGCGAAGATCGATTCGCTTTTGAAAACCGTTGCCGAAACGGACAAGGGCGAAGAGGACGGGCAATGAAAGCGAGTTTATCCGCTATCGCGGCGGAGCTGAAAAAATACGCGGGCGGGCGCGTTGCGGCGTTCATGCACGTGCGCCCCGACGGCGACGCGGTGGGCAGCGCCCTCGGCTTGCGGTACGCTTTGAAGCAAATCGGCGTTTTCTGCGACGTATACTGCGCCGATCCCGTGCCGGAAAAGTTTTTTTTCCTGCAGGGCGCGGCGGAAATTAAACGCGAGTTTTCGGGGAAATACGACGCGCACTTCGCGGTGGATTGCTCCGACGCGGCGCGCATGGGCGAGCTGGGGAACGCGTTCCTCTCCGCGAAAACGACCTTTAACGTGGATCACCACGTGAGCAACGCGCGCTACGCGAAGTTTGATTACGTGGCGGCGGACAAGGCGTCCAATTCGGAAAATATTTTGGAGCTGTATTCGCACCTCGGCGTAACGCCGTCGGCGGAGGCTGCCACCGCGCTGTTGACGGGCGTCATCACCGACAGCGGCAACTTTGCGCACGAAAACGCCGCCGCGGAAACGCTGTTCGCCGCGGCGAAGCTCAAAGAATACGGCGCGGATTCCTATACGATCAACTATAAAATGTTTAAAGAGCAGACCGCCGCGCGGGCGAAACTCTTCGGCATGGCGGCGGCGAATATCCGCTATTTTCACGGCTCGCGCGTCGGACTTATGACGATCACGGGCGATATGCTGGAAAAAAGCGGCGCGAAAGCCGATGAAACCGAGGGCTTTATCGATTTTCTGATGGGCGTAAAAACGGTGGAAGTCGGCATGTGCGCGATGGAAGTCAAGGACAAGACCTATAAGGTCAGTTTCCGCTCCAAAAAAACCGACGTCAACGCCGTTGCGTCGACCTTCGGCGGCGGCGGGCACGTGCTGGCGAGCGGGTGCATGCTTTCGGGATATTACGAGGACGTCGTCGACCGGCTGGTGAGCGCCTGCAAGCGCTTTATGGATTAAATGAACGGATTTATCAACGTATTCAAGCCCGAGGGCATGTCCTCGGCATACTGCGCGGGGCTGGTCAAAAGAAAGTTTCACCTGCCCTGCGGGCATATGGGCACCCTCGATCCCCTCGCGTCGGGCGTTTTGCCGGTGGGCGTGGGGCAGGCGAGCAGGCTGTTCCGCTTTTTGACGGAAAAACGCAAAACCTACGTGGCGGAGTTCACCTTCGGCAGCGAAACCGACACCTTGGATAAGGGCGGCGCGGTGGTGAAAAGCGGCGGGCGCGTTCCCGATTTCGGACAAATCGAGGAAATTTTGCCGTCGTTCGTCGGAAAAATTTTGCAAACGCCCCCGAAGTTTTCCGCAAAATGCGTCAACGGCAGGCGCGGCTATCAGCTGGCGCGCGAGGGCAAGGAATTCGAGCTTATGCCCAAGGAGGTGGAAATCTTCTCCTTAAGCGCCGAGCGCACCGAGCGGGCGGATACCTTTCGTTTCGTCGCGGAGTGCGGCGGGGGCACGTATATCCGTTCGCTCTGCCGCGACGTCGCCGAAAAATGCGGCACGTTCGCCACGATGACCAAGCTCGTGCGCACCCGTTCGGGGGTGTTTACGGCGGAAAACGCCGTTTCCTACGACGAATTGAAGGAAAGCGACGCGCCGGAGCGGTATCTTCTGCCCTCCGACGAAACAGTGCAGTTTGAAAAGCTGATTTTATCGGCAAAGCAGGCGGCGCGGCTGCTGAACGGGCTTTACGACGAATACCCGCGGCCTTCGGGACTGTATCGGGTGTACAACGAAAAAGAATTTTGGGGCGTGGGCGAAATCGGGAACGGGGGCGTTCTCAAAATGCTCGCCTACGTGCGCGGCTGATATGGAGAGAAAAAAGCGAAAATGCGTGCTCGCGCTCGGCTATTTCGACGGCGTGCACATCGGGCACCGGTCGGTCGTCGCGGCGGCGAAGTCGCTGGCCTTGCAATGCGGCGCGCAATGCGGCGTGTTCACCTTTGCCGGCGATATCGGCGGCAGGTTCGGCAAGGAATCGGGCTCGATTTACACGGCGCAGGAACGGGAAAAACTGCTGATGGAGGACTGCGGGGCGGATTTCGTATTCGCCGCGCCCTGCGGGGAGGAATTTTTCCGACTCACGCGCGAGGAGTTTTTGACCTACCTCGAAAGCGAGCTGGAAATCGTCGGTTACGCGTGCGGGTTCGATTACACGTTCGGTAAAAACGGCGCGGGGAACGCCGCGTTTTTGCAGGCGTTCGCAAAGGAAAAAAACATTGCCGTTTCCGTCGCGCCGCCGCTGTTCGTCGGCGGGGAAAAGGTTTCCGCAACGGAAATCAAACGGCGGTTGAAGGCGGGGGACGTCGCCGCGGCGAACGATCTTTTAACGCGCCCGTATTTCGTGACGGGCACGGCGGTGAAGGAGCGGGGCGTGGGGCGCAGAATGGGCTTTCCCACCGTCAACTTATATCCCGCCGCGGAAAAACTGCCCTTAAAAAACGCCGTGTACGGCGGGCATGCCGAAATCGACGGGAAAACCTATAAAGCCATCGTAAATTACGGCGCGCGCCCGACCTTCGGGCTGAGTACGCCCCTCGTGGAAGCGCACCTCATCGGGTTCGACGGCGATTTGTACGGCAGGGAAATCGAAATATCCTTCGACGGTTTTCTGCGGGAAATTTGCAGATTTTCGGGGGAAGAGGAGCTGAAAGCGCAGCTCGAACGAGATAAACGAGAGGTATTGCAACGATGATAAAATTCGGACCGAGCGGCAAC
>QAKE01000062.1 GCA_003343995.1 Bacillota bacterium | reverse complement strand
GGAAAGCGTTTTTTCGCTTCTCCAATTTGACGGGAAATCATTGTATTCTCTTACCGCAAATCCGCCGATCGTAGGCGTGGACGTTTCAAAATCGTCCGGATTTATTCCGTAGTTGCCGATAAGCGGATAACTCATAACGACCGTCTGGTAGGTGTAAGACGGATCGGAAAGTATTTCCTGATACCCTACGGGGGAGGTGTTGAACACGATTTCGGTAACCTTGTCGTCC
Organism: Bacillota bacterium; assembly: GCA_003343995.1. Classification (GTDB taxonomy): domain Bacteria; phylum Bacillota; class Clostridia; order Christensenellales; family Borkfalkiaceae; genus UMGS775. The sequence continues at coordinate 20,055 of QAKE01000062.1, read as the reverse complement.
GTATCGCCGAACGCGTATCCGCAATATTCCGTGCCGTCTTCCAAAATCAATTTTCTGTCGAAGGTTTTTTTCATGGTTTACCTGATTTTCAAAAAGAGGGGAGCCGAATCCGCCGTTGAACGCGCTTGCCGCAAAATCGTTATGCGCCGTGTTCCTTTTTATCCAAAGCCGCTTTTACAAAGCCCTTGAACAGCGGGTGCGCGTTGTTCGGCCGGCTTTTGAATTCCGGATGAAACTGCACGCCGACGTAAAACGGGCGCTGCGACAGCTCGATCGTTTCGATCAGTTTCGCATCCGGAGAAGTTCCGGAAAGCGTCAACCCCGCTTTTTCAAAGGCGTCTTTGTAATCGTTGTTGAATTCATAGCGGTGGCGGTGCCGCTCGTGGATTTCGGTTTTCCCGTAGCAGCGCGCTATCGTCGTTCCGTTTTTGATTCTGCAAGGATAGCTGCCGAGTCTCAGCGTTCCGCCTTTGTCTATATCGTCGCTCTGTCCGGACATGAAGTCGATAACCTTATTCTTGCAAAGTTCGTCGAACTCGCCCGAATCGGCGTCCGCGATGCCGAGAACGTTTCTCGCGTACTCGATGACGGCGACCTGCATGCCGAGGCAAATCCCGAAGAAGGGAACGTCGTTTTCTCTGGCGTATTTGACTGCCGCAATCATGCCGTCGATTCCGCGCCCGCCGAATCCGCCGGGAACGATGACGCCGTTTGCGCCGTCAAGCTCGTCTTTGACGTTTGCGTCCGTCAGCGTTTCCGAATCCGTCCATTGGATGTTTATGTGCACGCCGTACTCGTATCCGGCGTGGCGCAGTGCTTCCGTTACCGAAAGATAGGCGTCGTGCAGTTTAACGTATTTGCCGACAAGCGCAATCGTAACGGTTTTCGACCGGCTTTTTATTCTCTCTATCATCGCCGTCCATTCCGTTAAATCGGGGGCCTTCGCCGTCAGTCCCAGCTCTCTGCATACGACGGTTGAAAAGTTCGATTTTTCCAGCATCAGAGGCGCTTCGTAAAGGTTTGTCAACGTTAAGTTTTCAATCACGCAGTCCGGCTTAACGTTGCAGAAAAGCGATATTTTTTTGAAAATCTCTTTTTCCAACGGTTCGTCGGTTCGTAAAACGATAATGCCGGGATTGATCCCCATGCCTTGCAATTCCTTTACCGAGTGCTGCGTCGGTTTGGATTTATGCTCGCCCGAACCTTTTATGTACGGCACGAGCGTTACGTGTATGAATAAACTGTTTTCTCTGCCCGTTTCCAAAGAGATCTGTCTGACCGCCTCTAAAAAAGGCTGCGATTCGATATCGCCGATCGTGCCGCCGATTTCGGTGATGACCACGTCTGCGCCGGTTTGTTTGCCGACGCGGTATACAAATTCTTTTATCTCGTTGGTGATATGGGGGATAACCTGAACGGTCGAGCCGAGATATTCGCCGCATCTTTCTTTATTCAGGACGTTCCAGTAAACCTTGCCCGTGGTGAGATTTGAGTATCGGTTCAGATCCTCGTCTATAAAACGTTCGTAATGTCCCAGATCGAGGTCGGTTTCCGCGCCGTCCTCGGTTACGTAGACCTCCCCGTGCTGATAGGGGCTCATGGTGCCGGGATCTACGTTGATATAGGGGTCTAACTTTTGGGCGGCGACCTTCAGCCCCCTCGCTTTCAGCAGTCTGCCGAGCGACGCCGCGGTGATTCCCTTTCCCAGCCCCGAAACGACGCCGCCGGTTACAAAGATATATTTCGTCATAATCTTACTCCCTTTATTTGCCGCTGTCGCCGTAATTCGATAAAACCCTTGCGGACGGATCGAGGACGTCGCAGCCCTTCCAGCTTTTGTTCGGCATCCAAAAATCTGCAACCATCTGACTCTGATCGGGATAATATTCTTCGAATATCTCTCTGTATAACAGCGATTCTTTGGTAAAAGGCGTTGCGTGGGCGTACTTTTTGCGCTTTTGTTCAAACGCTTGCTCCGAATAATAATCGTTTGCAAATTCTTTCAGATAGTCGACCATGGAATGTCCGACGGCGTCCGAAAAAGCCGCTTTTTCGCGGTAGAGGATGTCGTGCGGAAGATAATCTCCTTCAAACGCATGTCTCAAAAGGTATTTTCCTATGCCGTATCGGTTCATCTTCTTTTCGGGATCGATCGAAAGAACGTATTTCACGAAATCCAGATCGCCGAACGGAACCCGCGCTTCCAGAGAGTTGACGGAAATGCATCTGTCGGCACGGAGAACGTCGTACATATGCAGTTCTCTTATCCGCTTGACGGATTCCCTTTGAAACGCCTCCGCGTCGGGCGCGAAGTCGGTGTATTTATAGCCGAACAGCTCGTCGGAAACTTCGCCCGTCAAAAGCACCCTGATATCGGTTTTTTCGTGAATCGCCTTACATAAAAGATACATGCCGATACTCGCCCTGATTGTGGTGATATCGTAAGTGGCAAGCAAGCGTATCACCGTTTTCAGGGAAGAGAGGACGTCGTTTTTGCCGATGATGATTTCGGTGTGCTCGCTGCCGATATATTGCGCAACCTGCTTCGCGTATTTTAAGTCTATCGCATCCTCGTTCATGCCGATGGAAAAAGTTTTTACGGGAACGTCGCTTTTCCTCTGCGCGATCGCGCATACGAGGGAGGAATCGAGCCCGCCCGACAGTAAAAATCCCACTTTCGCGTCGGCAACCAGCCTTTTTTCTACGGCGGCGACGAGCTTTTCTTTTATATTCCGGCAGATCGTTTCCACGTCGTCGTAACAATATTTTTCCACTTCGGCAATGTCGTTATAGCAAACGAACTTACCGTTTTTATAATAATGCGCGGGGGGAAAAGGGAGGATCTTATCTACAAATCCCGCTAAATTTTTCGGCTCGCTTGCGAACACGACGGTGCCGTTTTTATCGTAGCCGTAGTACAGCGGTCTTATGCCGATAGGGTCGCGGGCGGCGATATATTCCCCGTTTTTTCCGTCATAAAGGATAAGCGCAAATTCCGCGTCGAGCATATTGAACATCTTAACGCCGTATTCGCGGTAAAGCGGAAGTAAAATTTCGCAGTCGCTGCCGCTTTTAAATTCGTATCCTTTTTGCATCAAGTCGGCTTTTAGTTTTTCGTACCCGTATATTTCGCCGTTGCACACGCAAAAATCGCCCTCCGATTCAAACGGCTGCATTCCTTCGGGCGAAAGCCCCATGATCGCCAGACGATGAAAGGCGAGAATGCCGTTGCCCGTATCGATCGTTTCCGAGCAATCCGGACCTCTTGATTTCGTACGCCGGAAATAGTAGTTCAGCTCGTCGGGCGAAAGACCTTTTCCGCAGTATCCCATAATCGAACACATAAAATTCTCCTGTATAACGTTCAAACAAACCGTTTTGCCGACGGTTTGTTTGAATTTTTTTTATTTTACGCCGAACAGCAAATCGCCGTATGTCGGGAACGGCCAATATTTTTCGGCGGTTAAAGTTTCCGCTTCGTCGGCAAGCGCCCTGAGTTCGCTCATGCGCGGAATCACGTTGTCCCTGATCGCGTAGCTTTCTTTCTCTATATCGGGAATAAATTTAAGCTTGCGCGTTTCGTTTTCGAGTTCTTCGGTTTTTGCCGAAATTCCTTCCGCGAGCAGCGACAGCTTCATCACCGTTTTCTTTTCGAAATCGCAAGGCGCTTCGGGTGCGAATTTCAATTTGTTTACCGCCGTTTCGGAAATCTCCGAAATAAAGGTTTCCATCGCCGGAAGAATCTGTTTCTTCGCCATATCGACCATGGTGTTCGCTTCGATAACGACTGTTTTGCAGTAATTGTCGAGCATGATTTCCGTTCTGGATTTCAGTTCGCTTTCGGTGAATACCTTTTGGGAAGTAAGCATTTCCACGTTCTTTTTGTCCAGCAGATGCGGCATACAATCGGGCGTGGTGCGATAATTCAGAAGGCCGCGCTTTTCAACCGCTTCGGAAATCCAAGCGCCGTCGTATCCGTTGCCGTTAAAGAAGATTCTCTTATGGTCCTTAATGGTTTTCTTGATCATCGAGTTCAGGGCCTTTTCAAAATCTTCCGCCCCTTCCAAGCGGTCGGCATAAATTTTAAGCGATTCCGCCACCGCCGTGTTGAGCATGATGTTGGCGCAGGAAATGCTGTTGGAAGATCCCAGCATGCGGAATTCAAACTTGTTCCCCGTAAACGCGAAGGGCGAAGTTCTGTTTCTGTCCGTCGTATCGCGTGCGAAATCGGGCAGTACGTCGACGCCGAGCTTGAGCGTGGTTTTCTTTGTACCCGCGTAGGGCTTATCGCATTCTATCGCTTCCAAAATAGCGGCGAGTTCGTCGCCGAGGAAAACGGAAACGACTGCCGGCGGCGCTTCGTTCGCGCCGAGCCTGTGGTCGTTGCCCGCCGTTGCGACGGATATGCGGAGCAAATCCTGATAATCGTCGACCGCTTTGATCACGGCGCAGAGAAACAGCAGAAACTGCGCGTTTTCGTACGGCGTTTCGCCGGGGGAAAGAAGGTTTACGCCGGTATCCGTCGCAATCGACCAGTTGTTGTGTTTTCCGCTGCCGTTTACGCCGGCAAACGGCTTTTCGTGCAAAAGGCAGACGAGGTTGTGCTTGAGCGCGACCTTCTGCATGATTTCCATGGTGAGCTGGTTATGGTCGGTCGCAATATTCGTCGTCGTATAAATCGGCGCGAGTTCGTGCTGCGCCGGAGCGACTTCGTTATGCTCCGTTTTCGCAAGAACGCCGAGTTTCCAAAGCTCCTCGTTGAGCTCCTCCATAAATGCCGCGACGCGGGGCTTTACCGCGCCGAAGTAATGGTCTTCCATTTCCTGTCCTTTGGGCGGCGTTGCGCCGAACAGGGTTCTTCCCGTGAAAACGAGGTCTTTTCTCTTGTCGAACATGTTTTTATCGACAAGGAAGTATTCCTGCTCCGGTCCGACCAGCGTGGTTACTCTTTTGACGTCCGTATTGCCGAACAGCTTCAATATGCGCAGCGCCTGCTTGTTCAGCGCTTCCATGGAGCGGAGGAGCGGGGTTTTTTTGTCGAGCGCTTCGCCGCCGTAAGAACAGAACGCCGTCGGAATGCAGAGCGTTTTTCCTTTGATGAACGCATAGGACGTAGGATCCCATGCGGTGTATCCTCTTGCCTCGAAGGTCGCCCTCAGCCCTCCCGACGGAAAGCTCGACGCGTCGGGCTCGCCTTTGATGAGTTCTTTGCCCGAAAATTCCATAATCACTCTGCCGTCGGGGGTAGGCGTGATAAAACTGTCGTGCTTTTCGGCGGTTATGCCCGTCAGAGGCTGAAACCAGTGCGTAAAATGCGTCGCGCCGTTTTTAACGGCCCAGTCTTTCATTGCCGTGGCAACCGCGTTTGCAACCGAAAGGTCGAGTCCCGCGCCTTCGTCGATGGTTTTTTTCAGCGATTGATAAACCTTTGCGGATAAAGTTGCTTTCATCACTCTGTCGTCAAAGACGAGGCTGCCGAATGTTTCTGTTACTGTTTCCATAATTAAACTCCTTATAAAAAATCAGGCAACGGCGCTTTCAAGATTTTACTTAAAAGACGCCGTTGCCTTTGCACGTATATTTTTCGGCTTATTATTTTTTATCCGCACTCGCGATTATGCATTAAAAAAATAAAAAATGCCCTTGAGAAGATCTCAAAGACACCGTTGCCTTTTGGTTTTTACAGCGACATTATATAACTTTGGATTTTTCTTGTCAACGATTTTTTCGGAAATTTTTTAAAATTTTTTTGAGAAAAATATTTTTTATCGTTGACAAATTTATATTTAAAGAGTAGAATTGTGGCTGTAAATGAGCAAAGGCGTTCGTTGAACAGGGCTGTTTCCCTGTCCGATGAACGCCTTTTTTTATTATCTTTCAGGAGAAACATCATGAAGAAAGAAGGTCAGATCAGGATTCCTTCGGGATGCGCCGTTTCCGCCGTAATTTCAAAAGACGGTCGTAAAATGAGCGGGAAAAGCATTATAGAAAGCATGCGCCCGATGCACGACAGGAGCAATGGTTTGGGCGGGGGATTTGCCGCGTACGGAATTTATCCCGACCATAAGGACGAATATGCGTTCCATATCTTTTTCGACGATAACGCCGTGCGCGCGGAATGCGAGCGCATTTTAAAAGAAAGCTATGAAATCGTGAAAGCGGAAATGATTTTGACGAGAAAAATTCCCGAAATTACCGACGAACCGCTGATTTGGAGATATTTTTTATCCCCGCTGCCGTCGGTGCTCGCGTCGATGCAGCTTGACGAAAAGGAGTTCGTGGTCCGTACGGTAATGAAGATCAACACCGAACTAAGCGGCGCTTACGTCTTTTCCAGCGGCAAGAATATGGGGGCGTTTAAAGCGGTCGGTTATCCGGAAGACGTGGGGAGGTTTTACCGTCTGGACGAATACGAGGCGTACAGCTGGACGGCGCACGGAAGATATCCCACCAACACGCCCGGCTGGTGGGGCGGCGCTCATCCTTTTGCCCTTCTCGATTATTCGATCGTTCATAACGGCGAAATATCGTCCTACGACGCGAACCGCCGTTTCATCGAAATGTTCGGTTATAAATGCACGCTCAAAACGGATACCGAAGTGATAACGTATATCGCGGACTACCTTCTCCGCCGTCAAAAACTCACTTTGGAAGAAACCGCGTCGGTCATTGCGGCGCCGTTCTGGAACACGATAAACGATATGCCTGCGGAGGGAAGAGAAAAGCTTTCTTATTTGCGCAACGTCTTTTCCGGACTGCTGATCACGGGGCCGTTTTCCGTTATTCTCGGTTTTGAAGGCGGGCTTATGGCGCTGAACGACAGGTTGAAGCTCCGCTCCATGGTGATCGGAGAAAAGGACGATAAAGTTTATATCGCAAGCGAGGAAGCCGCTATCCGTACGATGCAGCCCGATTTGGACAGAATTTACAATCCGGCGGGCGGCGAACCGATAATTATCAAAGTGAGAAAAAGTGCGTTATGATGAATTTAGATTACATTTATCCGGAATTTGAAATAGAAAGAAACCAAAGCCGTTGCAATAACTGCCGATTGTGCGAAAAACTGTGCGCCAACGAAGTGCATGTTTACGACGCGGAAAATAAACTTATGCTCGCCGACGAGGCAAAGTGCGTAAACTGCCAGTATTGCGTATCTTCCTGCCCGAAAAAAGCGCTGAAAATCGTTAAAAACCGCAATATGTTCAAGGAAAACGCAAATTGGCGGGACGACACGATCAAGGAAATTTTCAAGCAGGCGAGCACCGGCGGCGTGTTGCTGTCCTCCATGGGTTCGCCGATCAAACTGCCCGTTTACTGGGATAAAATTTTGATAAACGCTTCTCAGGTGACAAATCCGTCGATAGATCCGTTGAGAGAGCCGATGGAAACGCGCGTTTTTCTCGGCAAGAAGCCGTCGGCGGTCGAACGCGACGAAAACGGCAAACTCAAAAACAATCTTGCTCCGCAGATGGAGCTTTCCATGCCCGTGATGTTTTCCGCCATGAGTTACGGCTCGATCAGCTATAATGCCCATAAATGCCTCGCAACCGCGGCAAAAGAACTCGGAATTTATTACAACGCGGGGGAAGGCGGACTGCACGAAGACTTTTACGTTTACGGGGAAAATACCGTCGTTCAGGTGGCTTCGGGGCGTTTCGGCGTGCATGAAAAATACCTCAACGCGGGCGCGGCGATAGAAATAAAAATGGGACAGGGCGCAAAACCCGGTATCGGGGGGCATCTTCCGGGAACAAAAATCGTGGGGGACGTTTCCCGTACCCGCATGATTCCGGAAGGTTCGGATGCGATTTCTCCCGCTCCGCATCACGATATCTATTCGATTGAAGATTTACGCCAGCTGGTATATTCGTTAAAGGAGGCGACCGAATATAAAAAGCCGATCATCGTAAAGGTAGCCGCCGTTCACAATATCGCCGCTATTGCGAGCGGGATCGCAAGGAGCGGCGCCGATATCATCGCCATAGACGGTTTTCGCGGCGGAACGGGGGCGGCGCCCGCCAGAATACGCGACAACGTGGGGATCCCGATCGAGCTGGCGCTTGCCGTAGTCGATCAAAGACTGCGGGAAGAAGGCATCCGAAACGACGTTTCGCTGTTGGTCGGCGGCAGCATCCGTTCCGCTTCCGACGTCGTCAAGGCGATCGCGTTGGGCGCGGATGCGTGCTACGTCGCAACCGCGGCGCTTCTCGCGTTGGGCTGTCATCTTTGCAGGAGCTGCCAAACGGGAAAATGCAATTGGGGCATCGCAACCCAAAGACCCGAGCTCGTAAAGAGATTAAATCCGGAAATCGGAAGCAAAAGACTGATAAATCTTATGACTGCGTGGAAGCACGAAATCAAAGAGCTTATGGGCGGCATGGGCATAAATTCCATAGAAGCGCTTCGCGGAAACAGGCTGATGCTGCGCGGTATCGGTCTCAACGCGAAGGAGCTTGAAATACTCGGTATATCTCACGCGGGGGAATAATTCATAAACGCTGCTTATAGATAAGTAATAAAAAAATATGGAAAAATAATCGGAGTTATGATATAATGAAAATAATAAATGCAAACAATACCGGATATAAGGAATTAAACGAACAAATAAGAAGATCCGGCGGCGACTGCCGTTTGACGGGCTGTCTGGGGCAAAGGTTTATCGCCACGGGCTTGAGCGAGAGAAAAATTATCGTAGAGGGAACGGCGGGCAACGCGCTCGGCGCATATCTGAACGGTTCGGAGATCATTGTCAGGGGAAACGCGCAGGATGCCGTCGGCGACACGATGAACGACGGCAAAATCGTCATCCACGGCAACATCGGCGACGCGGCGGGATACGCCATGCGCGGCGGCGGAATATTTGTCAAGGGCAACGCCGGATACCGCGTGGGAATCCACATGAAGGAATATAAAAACAAGGTTCCGGTAATCGTCGTCGGCGGAAAAACGGGAAGTTTTTTAGGGGAATATCAGGCGGGCGGAATCATTATCGTTTTGGGCTTGGAGAAAAGCGAGCGCGCAATCGTCGGCAATTTTCCGTGCATGGGCATGCACGGCGGGAAGATGCTGCTCCGCTCCGGCTGCGAGAATTTGAAATTTCCCAAAAACGTGCACGCGGTGAGGGCGGGAAAGGAAGATATGGAGGAGTTTTGCGAATATATTTCGGAATTTTGCGAACTCTTCGATTGCGATCGGCGGGAAATTCTCAATTCGGAGTTTACCTTGGTTACGCCCGACAGCAAAAATCCCTATAAACAAATGTACGTAATGAACTGAAAGGAAGGAAAAAATGAATTATTCTAAACAGGAAGTCATGCAGTTTATTCAGGAAGAGGACGTAAAATTCATTCGTCTTGCTTTTTGCGACGTTTTCGGCAAGCAAAAGAACATTGCCGTTATGCCGAGCGAAATCGCTCGCGCTTTCCATTACGGCATAGCGATAGACGCTTCCGCAATAGAGGGATTCGGCGATGAAACCCGCTCGGATTTGTTTCTTCATCCCGATCCGTCCACGCTTGCGATATTGCCGTGGCGCCCCGAACACGGCAGAGTCGTGCGCATGTATTGCGATATTTCTTATCCCGACGGAACGCCGTTTGCGTGCGACACGCGCAATATTTTGAAAACCGCCGTCGAAACCGCCGAGCGGGAAGGGGTTCGTTTTCAATTCGGTACGGAGATGGAGTTCTATCTTTTTAAACTCGACGAAAACGGCAATCCGACGGAAGAACCTTTCGATAACGCCGGATATATGGATATTGCCCCTGCCGACAAAGGCGAAAATATCCGCCGCGAAATCTGTCTGACGCTGGAACAGATGGGCATTGTTCCCGAAAGCTCCCATCACGAGGAGGGACCGGGGCAGAACGAAATCGATTTCCGTTATTCCTTGCCTTTGGAGGCGGCGGACAACGCCATGACCTTCCGTTCGGCGGTGAATGCCATTGTCAGCCGTAACGGAATTGCCGCGGATTTCTCGCCCAAACCCCTCGACCACGCTTCCGGCAACGGTTTTCATATCAATTTTTCCGTTAAATCGCGCTTGGAGGAGGACGTGCTTCCCCAAACCGTCGCGGGAATAATGCAGCGGATCGAGGATATGACGCTGTTTCTGAATCCGACCGAACGCTCTTATAACAGATTGGGAAACAACAAAGCCCCGTCCTATATCTCGTGGTCAAACGAAAACCGTTCTCAACTGATACGGATTCCCGCAAGCGAGGAAAAACGCGCGGAGCTTCGTTCTCCCGATCCCGCCGCCAATCCGTATATCGCTTTTGCGCTTTTGATCTATGCGGGGCTCGAGGGCATCAAAAACAAAAAACAGCCCCCGAAACAGGAAAACATAAATTTTTATACGGCAAGCGAAGAAACGCTTAAAAAATACAAGCGCCTTCCTTTGTCTTTATCTGCCGCCGCCGAAATAGCGACGCAAAGCGATTTTATCGGGAAATACTTGCCCAAAGAACTCATCGCCGCATACGGGAAGCTCGGTAAGTAATCAGGGAGTAAAACGATGGCTTTTAAAGAGCATATATACAGCGTTCTCGTCGTTTCCGCATCAAATAAATTTAATGAAAGCGTTTCGGTACTGCTTACGAAATCAACTTATTCTCCCGTGCACTACGCGCAAAGCGTAAATGAGGCGCAACGAAAGATTTTAGAACGTTCTTACGATATTTTATTGATAAACACGCCTCTTCCCGATGATTTCGGCGCGAAATTCGCAACGGAGGTTTCCGCCGGAAAAACGTCGGTCGTCCTGCTTTTCATCCGCAATGAAACTTATTCCGATGTTTATGCCAAAGTGTGTAATTACGGCGTTTTTACCATACGGAAGCCGGTTTCGCCGCTCTCCGTAACGCAATCGCTCGATTGGCTGAAAGCCGCAAGGGAGCGATTGAGAAATATGGAAACGAAAACGCTTTCCCTTCAGGAAAAAATGGAGGAGATAAAAATCGTCAACCGTGCGAAATGGGCGCTGATCAATTCCCTCAGAATGACGGAAACGGAGGCGCATCGGTATATCGAAAAGCAAGCGATGGACAGATGCGTAACGAAGCGCGAAATCGCAGAGAGCATTATACAAACCTACAAATAAAAAACGCCGGACTGTGCATTTGCAGTCCGGCGTTGTTATATATTAGTATTGACAATAAATGAAATAACGCAATATGAAAAAGCAAGGGATAAATCATTTATCCTTTATGCCGAAAGATATTTAATAATTTCATCAAAGTCCTCGGTATAGGGCAAATCGGTCAATTCGGCGTAACAGCAGTAAAAAGTTTTTAAAATATATTTTTTATAAGCATAAATTGTAGTCGGACTTGCCGGTTGCGCGATAGTAAAATAAAGGACGGTTTTAGATTCGTTTTCACAAAAAATAGATTGAGCAAGCGGATAGTAAGACGTTTTGTCTATTTTATCCTTAGTTACTAGGTTTCGAAGATTAAATGACAGCAAAACAGGCTGTTTTTCGGCGGAAAATTTCCGCTGTATAAAAAATAGCCAATATTTGCCGGCGGAAAGCAAAAAACAGCAAGACGCCGCGCGCCGCCCGTGGTATAATAATATAAACTATTATTATAAATTATCCAAAAAGGCAGATAAAAAACGATGTTTTTCAACGGCGAAAAATTATATTTGGTGGCGGAGCAGGATTACTGTCAGTCGATGGGCTATGTTTTTACTTCCCGCGGCGGTAAGGTCGTCGTGATCGACGGCGGCACGGCGGACGAGGCGGCGGTGCTCGAAGAATATCTTCTGCGCGCGGGCAAGGAGGTGGAGGCGTGGTTTATCACGCACGCGCATTACGACCATCTCGGCGCGGCGGTACAAATTCTGCGCGGCAATAAGGTGGATATCAAGCGTTTCTGCTTTGCTTTCCCCGAGTTTTCGTGGCTGGAAAAAACCGAGCCGAACGACGCGCCGCATACCGCCGCGCTGTTACGGGAAATCGCGGCGCGGAACATTCCCGTAGAGCCGTTGCGTAAGGGGAAAGAGTTCGTTTTCGATTCGCTGAAGATCACCGCGCTCAACGATGCCGAAACGGATTTTCAATCGCAGACCGTAAACAATTCCACCGTGGCGCTGGATGTAAAAACATCGGGGGCGTCGGTGCTGTTTCTCGGCGATATGGAGCGGGAATCGGGCGACAGGTTGGTTGCCGCGTATCCCGATTTGCACCGCGATATCGTGCAGGTGGCGCACCACGGCAACCGCGGCGTGGGAAAGAACGTTTACGAGCATGTCCGCCCGCGCGTATGCCTGTGGAATACTCCCGTATGGCTTTGGAACAACGACGACGGCGGCGGTTATGATTCCGGTTCTTGGACGACGCTCGAAACCCGCCGCTGGGCAAAAGAGCTGGGCGTGGAGGAAAACATCGTTTCCAAAGACGGCTGTCGGGAAATAGTATAATCGATAGTATATATATTTAAACGCAACCGCGCGAAAGGCAGTCTTTCGCGCGGTTGCGTTTGTTATTTCACGATTTTTTTTCGGTAAGCCTGCGGCGTGGTGGAATTGAATTTTTTAAAGACGCGGATATAGTGGCTTAGGGAATCGTAACCGATCATGCTGGAAATCTGCAGTAAATTCAGCTTTTTGTTGTACATCAGGTTTTTGGAATGTTCGAGCTTTACCTTGGTGAAATAATCGATCAGCCGTTCGCCCGTGTAGGCTTTGAAAATTTTGCACAGATACCCGTGGGAAAAGTTCACGATGCGCGCAAGGTCTTCTATCGTGCCCTGCAAAACGGCGGGATCGTTCATGGCGAGCACGAGCTTTTTATACCATTCGGGCGTTTTTTGTTCTTTGGCGTGCACATTTTCGTAAAATTTCGCCAGCACGGAGGATAAAAGCCAGCGGTATATCGTTTCCGCCATCTGCGTTTCGGGGGAACCCTGCACGAGCAGCAGTTGTTTAAGCTGTTCGTAAATCGAGTGCCATTCGCAGTCGGAAAAGCGCAGTTTAATCGGCGCGGAGCTTTCCAGCATGCTCAGAAAGTCGTACGCGAAATAGTTGTTTGCGTTGCGGATCGCCTGAGAGGAAAGGTAAAGGTCGAAATGCAGATAATTGTGCGCGTCCTTGATTTTATAAACGTGAGAATCCCCCGGTTTCATGATGAGCATATCGCCTTCGCAGAGGGTGAAGGATTTTCCGCTCGCCTCGTGCGTGCTCTCGCCCATCACCACGATCACCGCCTCCCAGAAGGAATGTTTGTGTTTCGGCGTTTCCCAAAACACCCGCGAAGTGTATCGGTTGCTTGTCTTTACGTAATTGATTTCTTCCAGCATGAGAATACTCCCGTAAATCATATAAATCATTTCAATTATATAACGCAAAGCGTTTTTTGTAAAGGGCAAAAGAAAAAAAATAGCAAAAAATAGCAATAAAATCTTTAATTTAAAGATAAAAAAGCAAGAAAAGAGCATGTTTACGTGGTAAAATGGTATTGTAAAACGAAAAAGAGGTTCAATATGAAAAAACTGTTAGCCGTAATTGCGGTCGCCGTATCGCTGGCAATTTGTTTTTCTTCTTGCGTTACGGGAGGCGAGGACGTGAAAGAATTTGATTTTAAAGGACAGCCCTCTTATGAGGACGATTGCGAAATGCTGATTTCCGGCTATTGGGCGCCGCGCCCCATCGATAAACTCTGGGCGGAGGCGAAGGAAGCGGGCTTTACTCACATGTATCTGGAAGGCAAATACGGCAAGCACGGCACGCAGGGGTATCTCGACGCGCTGGACCTTGCCGAAAAATACGGCATCAGGATCATCGCACAGCGTTACAGCGCGGATCAGGGGTTCGAGGCCGATCCCACCGATTATTCAAAGTATACCGTGTTCGACGGGTTTAATATGTGGGACGAACCGGAAAAAGGGGAATTTGCCATTCTGGAAAACGACGTGGAAACGTTCAACCGGCTCTACGGCGATACCGATAAGGTGTTTTATTCCAATCTGTTCCCGCATTACGCAACGTCGGAGCAGCTGGGGTATAACTCGTTTGCGGAATACGTGGAGGAATACTGCCGCCGCGTGATCAAAAAAGTAAAGAACAAAAAGGTCATCTCCTGCGATTCCTATCCGCTGAAACGCGATTGGGACCGAGAAATGAACATTTTGCTCGCGGGGCACCTTTCCAGCGTGAACACCATCGCGCAGGCGGCAAAGCGCTACGGCGCGGAACCGTATTTCTTCATCCAGTCGATGAGCTACGGCGACCGCCGAGCGCCCGAGCTGGCGGATTTCTGCCTGCAGGCGAACACGTGCTTTGCGTTCGGCATCCGAGGCATTCAGCATTTTACATATATGACGCCGAACGACGCGCCGGGCGGGGAATTTGATTACGACGGCGACGGCAATCTGCAAACCGCGCTGCTGGATCGGAACAACGAAAAAACCGTGCGTTGGGAATACGCGAAGGAATTGAACCGTCAGATCGCCGCGTTCGATCATGTGTATCTGAAATTCGCTTGGGACGGCGTAATGACGACGGAGGGCACGGATACGAAGTATCACACCAACGATTTCGGCGCGCTCGCAGGGGTGCTGCAAAGACATTCCCGCGTGAAGAGCTTTACCTCCACGGAGGACGCGCTGCTCGGCTGTTTTACCGACGCAAAGGGCTATCAGGGCTTTATGCTCACTCCGTATGTGGAAACCACGCATAACCGCACGACCACGGCGAAGATCCGTTTCGATAAGGCGGATAAGGCGCTCGTTTACACCCGCGGGCAGCAAAGCGTGGAAACGCTGACGGACGGCGAGCTCAGCTTGCAGATCGCCGCCGGCGACGGCGCGTTCATCATTCCCTACGCAGAGGGATAATGCGGCGCGGATGCCCGCGCAAATCTGAAGGAAAGAAGGGTACCCTTCTGTTTTGCGGAACGCAAAACAGAGCAGGATTACGGCTGAATAATTTATGACATGGAGGAAAGAATGAAGAAGATCATTTCGATGCTGCTGTCGGTTGCGATAGCGTGTACGGCGGCGGTCGCCGTTCCTTTCGGCGGGTGCGCGAACAAGCCGAAATACCGTATGGAATACGAAAAGGGCGCAACCACCGTGGAAGCCGGCGAATACTACGCCGTTCCCGTGCCCGCGGTGTACGACGCCGCGGATAAGGAGGTTACGGAGGACGTCATCGTCGTTCCCACCGTGCTCGATCCCGACGGGGAGGAAGCGTACATCGACGCGTCCGACTACGTGAAGATCGAAAAAGTCGGCAAGTACACGGTTACGCTGGAAATTCTCGACGAAGACATTCGGGAAACGTACGAGGTCACCGGCGTGGATACGCAAGCTCCCGTGATTACCGGCGCGCAGAACTATAAGAGCGACGTGTTCAAGGGCGAAACGGTAACGCTTCCGAAACTGATTACGGAAGACGCGACGGGCGTCGATACGTCGAAAACCCGTTTTGAAGTTTTCGAGGGCGACAGCGACGTGCCGATGGAAATTACCGACGGGCGCTGGGCGGCGAACAGCTTGGACGGGTACACGATCAAGTGCTATGTGGAAGATAAAGCGGGCAACAACGCCGCCCGCGAGCTGAAAATCCGCGTAACCGAAAAATGGCTCGACGCGGCGCATCTGAACGGCAGGGAACTCGCCACCTTCGGCAACGACAGCTACCTTTCCAACGTGAAGGGATTCGGCGAAAAGCCTTCCTGCGAGTTTGAACTGACGAACGACGTCCCCGCCGCGAATACCGACGACGGGTACGGTTCCGCCGACGGCAAGGCGTTGAAAGTCACATTGAAAGAGGGCGCGAAAAGGGAGCGCTGCTGGTTCCGCGTGTGGCTGCCCCGCCCCTTTACGCGGTCGGAAATCGGTTCGATCGTCTGCAAGGTGTGGACCAACGCCACCGTCGACAAACTGTGGATTTACAACAACGATCTGCACAGCGGGGACGCGGAGAGCGGCTGGGACGCCTCCTCCGACGGCAGACGCACGCCGCTCGTGTACGATAAGTGGTGCGTGCTCGAAGTGCCGCAATCCAGATTCTGGGAGGACGTGTACGGGGAAAAGCAAATCGAGTATCTCGATTTTGCGGTGTTCTATTCCGGCGGTTCGGAGGAAGATCCCGTGCTCTATCTCGACGAGATTTTTTACGATGAACTCGGCACCTCGTTTGTGGACGCCGATCCCGCGAAACAGGCGAACGGCGCCAAGACCGTTGCCGATTTCGACGAAGTGAACGACTGTGCGGACGGTTTGGGCAATCCCGTCGGCGGGCGCAAATACGAAGATACCGTGAAGATCAGGGGCAACATCAAAACCGTGGGCTGCGTGCGGGTGATCCGTTCGTTTGTGGACGCAACCGATCCCGCGCTGCCGCAGAACGCCAAAAAGGCGAGCGGCAAGGTTCTGAAGCTGCAAAACTTAAAAACGTCCACCAGTTTCTTCCTGCTGTTCCCCACGCAGACCGCGTACGACGCGAAGGCGACGATGAGCATGAACATTTTCGTGGGGGACACCCCGTGCGACATCTTGTTGCACGGCTACGCGGAAAAAAGCCCCGAATGCGTGATCCGCGCGGAGCAGCTGCAAACGGGGAAATGGAATACCGTAAGATTCCCGATGAGCATTTTTTCCAAGGACGTCAGCTCCGAATCGCCCGATTTGAAGGGAATGTACATCGGCATGGAAAACTATTCCTCCACGCTTTACATCGATAATATCTGCGTTACGGCGGAGGCATTGGTGCCCGCCGAAAATATCGCCATTATAGATTTTTCCGAACCGCTGAGCACGGGCTCGATCGTGAATATCGAGGGAACGCAGACGACGGAAACGATCGTCAGCGGCAGCGAAGTGCCGGAAGGCTTTATCGGCGGAGCGCTGAAATGCGTTACGAGAGCGGAAGATCAGAACAAAGGCGGGTTTTACCTCTATTTCGACGAAGGGATTTCCCGCAAGGACATCGCGAAGCTCTCGGTTAAACTAAAGCTGACGAGCGCGGCGAACTTCATGCAGGTTGCGGCAGTTCTGTCGCCGAAGGGCGAAACGCCCATTCTCGGCAACAACGCGACTTGCAAGGAAATGCCGGGGGACGTGTGGCAGAATTATAAAGTAAACGCCAACTATACCTTTGAAATGGCGAAAAACGATTGTTTCCAGTGGGAGGAAAAGGACGTGGGCATGCATCACGCGGAAACGATTTACGGCGTTTTCGTAAAAGTGAATTATACCAACGCCGCCTGCACCTATTTCGTCGATTTCGTTGCTTATTCGCCCGCGGGCTCGGAAGTCACCGAAGGCATGGTGGAATGGGATTGGTTCAAAAATCCGTCCTCTTCGGAAAACGCATAACGGGAGGAAAAAAATGAACGTTACATCGATCAAAAAAAGTTTTGCAAAGTTCTGCGGGTTTGTGCTCGCCGTGTGCGTCGCCTTGACGGCGGGCGCTGCGCCGAAAGCGGTTTTTGCCCAAAGCGCGCTCACTGCCGAAACGTATTTCGTGCGGGGCGCGAGCGTAAGGCTCAAACTATCCGGCGAAAGCGAAGAACGAACGGGCATACGGTTTTCCGTAGTGATGGAAAAAAGCGCTTTCACCTCGCTTTGCGATGAAAGCGGCAATCTGAAAGCGAACGTTTCCACCGGAACGCTGCTCCTTCCCAGCAGTCTGATCGGCGCGGGAGAGGAGCTGACCGTAGCGACGGCGGATGCCGCCGATACCGATACCACCGAGTTGTGGCACGAGATCTCCTTCGACGCGGATAAGGACGGCACGCCGGAAACCTATATGGAAACCCTCGTAAGTTTATGGAATATTCCCGCGGCGTACTATTCGGCGGAAATCACCGCGCGCGGCTACGTGACGACGGGCGAGAGCACCGTGTATACCGCTCCGCTGGCGCGGTCGATGAACTATGTGGCGAAGGCCGCCGTGGACGACGACGATTCCCTGCGCGGCGAATTGCACGATTTTCTGCCGGTTTACACCGTTTCTTTTCGGGACAGAGAGGGACAGTCGGCGCACCTTGCCGACGTGAAAGCCGTTTACGGCGACACCATCGCCGAACCGGAATCCGCCGAGTTCAATTTCGACGGCTGGTATAAGGACGCCGCCTGCACGGAGGCTTGGAATTTTGCAACCGACGTCGTCGCCGAGGATATCACGCTTTATACGAAAGAGTGCGTCGACGCCAACGTCACGTTTACCGTTTCCTTTCAGGATAAGGACGGCAACGGCGTAAATCTGGAAGACGTTACGGTTAAGAGCGGCGGCAAGCTGACGGAGCCCGTTTCCGATACGCACGGGTTTTACGGTTGGTATAAGGACGCGGCGTGCACGCAGCTTTGGGATTTCGCCGTCGATACCGTCAAGGGGGAAACGGTGCTTTACACGCCCAGATGCGTAGATAAAACGCAGGCGGTTTTTGAATACGACTTCTCCGCCGCGGGCGCCGACGCAACAAACGTCGTCGCGAACGATTCGGCGATTCAGAAGTGGGAATACAATCAGGCGAGCGCCGCGATCATCGTGGATACGCTCAGCGCGGACGTAGGCGCAAACGCAAGCAGATTTTGTTTGTATTTCAACGATCCCGTTCCGCGGGAAAATATCGGAACGCTGAGCGTGAAACTGCGCTATAAATTGCAGTGCAATTTCCACAACGCCATGCTGATCCTTTCGCCGAAGGGGGCGGATACGCTGGAGCTCGGCGGCAATGCGGACGGGCTGCCATCGGGTTCTTGGGAAGTTGCGCTGCCGGAAAGCACGAAGAATCTGAGCTTCGGCAGCAAGGCGGAGCACTTCAAAACGCCTTCGCAGAAGACCGCCGATATGGTATACGGCATCTGTTTCGACGTGCGCGGCGGAAACGACGCCCTCGGCAGATACATGATACACAGTATTTCCTATACTTTCCCCGCCGCGTAAAGCGGGGGAAAAAGGCGCTTTTTACGGTTAATTTATAAAAAACGGGGCGGATGTCCCGCATAAGGAGGAGAAAATGGAACAGACAAAGAAGGCGTACCTGTCGCCAGCGGCGGAATTTTGCCGCATGGCGGAGGACGTGATCATGGCGTCGAACATCGAGGACGGGGAAACCGTCGGCGATTTCGGCTACGGTTGGTATTTTGAGGAGTGGACGCAGCGATGAGTAAAAGTAAACGTGTGATAGGTGTGTTGTTTTTATTCGCGGCGCTGTTGTTTTCCGCGGCGGCGCTGGCGTTCGGCGGCGTAAGGGGGCAGGTTTCGGCGGAAGCGCCGCTGCCGAGTGAAAATACGTTTTCCATGATCGACGGCGCGAGCGTGCGCTTCGGCGAAAACGAAGCCGATTCGGGACTGCGCTTTATGGCGCGCGTTCCGTCGGCGGAAGAAGAGGGTACGGTATACAAAATGCTCATCGTGCCCGCGGATATGCTTACCGATCACGGCATTACCGATGATTTTGTGGCAAAACTGAAAACCGCTTTCCCCGATCAGGCGGCGGAATTCGATACATATTTTTTCAACGTAACGTGCACGCCGTTCACCACGGCGGAATACGGCAGAATGATTTCCGCCGCGATGGTGGGCGTTTCCGCCGATTTGTACGGCGTTGATTTTACCGGCGTCGCCTATACGGTGGACGGGCAGGGCGAATACCGTTACGCCGAAATCGACCTTGCGGCGAGCACCAGAAGTATTCATTACGTGGCAAAAGCCGCAGCGGACGCCGACGCTTCTCTCAGGGATAAACTTTATCCCTACCTGCCGAAGTACACCGTGTCCTTTGCGGATAAAGACGGCGCGACGGCAAACGTTCAGCAGGTTACCGCCGTTTACGGCGACACGGTGGAGGAGCCTTATTCCGGTCGCTATGTATACGACGGTTGGTATAAAGACGCCGCATGCACTCAGCCTTGGGATTTTGCCTCCGACGTCGTTGCGGACAACGTAACGCTTTACACCGCAAAAGTCACCGACAGGGCGCAGCCCTTATATTTGTACGACTTCGCAAACGAGGGGATCGCCGACGGCGACGTCGTATGTTTGGACGAAGCCGCGTCGTTCGGCGGATACTTTGCCGGTTCGGCGGCAATTCAAGGGATC
>QAKE01000023.1 GCA_003343995.1 Bacillota bacterium | reverse complement strand
GCTGCTTCAAAACGAGGACAGCCTCCAAATAGTCCTCGCCAGAGGTATGAAGCGCCATTGCCCGCCTCCTCTCTTTTTATCGTTCCAGCCGCCATTGACGGGCGCGCTGGCGAATATTCCAGAAGCTCTGGTAGAGCCCCTTCTGCCCTGCCAGCTCTTCATGCGTGCCCTGCTGCACAATACGCCCATTGTCCACCACCAGTATCTGGTCTGCCTCCCGAATCGTCGACAGCCGGTGCGCGATTACAACCAGTGTTTTATTGCGGACCAATGCGCTGATAGCCTGCTGCAGATGCAGCTCGTTCTCCGGGTCTACCGATGCCGTGGCCTCGTCCAGCAGGATGATGGGGGCGTCCTTCAGCATGGCGCGCGCGATGGACACGCGCTGCCTTTCCCCGCCCGACAGTGTAGAGCCGCCCTCGCCTATCACCGTGTCGTATCCGTTTGGCAGCGCCGCAATAAAATCATGACAGCAGGCCTTTTTCGCAGCCTCCACCACCTGCTCATGGGTGGCCTCCGGGCAGCCAAATTTAATGTTGTTCTCAATGGTGTCATGGAACAAATATACGTTTTGAAAGACCATGCTCATATTTTTCAAAAGACTGTCACAGGTGAATTCCCTCACGTCATGCCCGCCTACTTTTACACTGCCGTTCTGTACGTCCCAAAAGCGGGCAATCAGCCGTGTAATGGTCGTTTTCCCGCTGCCGGAGGGCCCCACAATTGCCGTCATGCTTCCCTCCGGGATGTGAAAGGTAACGTCCTTCAAAAGCGGGGCCCCAGGCTCGTAGGAAAAGCCGACATGCTCAAATGAAATATCAAAATGCCGCAGCGGCACATCCCCGCCATCTTCGTCAATGCGCCGGGCCCGCTTCATCGCTTCCACACGGCCCAGCGATGCTTCCATCAGCCGTATCATCTGCGTCATCTGGCCCATAGCCTCTACGGGTGCAAAAATGGTAAAGGAGGCCACCAGCACCGCGGCCAGCTCCGGGAAGGTGAGCGCCCCGCCCAGCGCAATGAGCTGAGCACAGAGCATGATAAGGCACGCCGCCACATGGAACACGGAGGAATAGGCCATGTTCAGCGGTGCGAAGGCTTTTTCCAGGCTGAACGCCGCGCTTTCGCTTTTTCGGAACGCGCCCTCAATGCCGCTCAAGTTCTTTTGGCTCATATTGAACGACTTGACTACGGAAATTCCCTGAATATATTCCAGCGTGGAAGCAACAGCGCCCGCCTGTGCCTGCTTCTGCTTGACTGAAAGCTCTTTTGCCTTTTTCTGCATCACGCCGTATATCAAAAAAGAACACAGAACACCGGCCAGAAAAATCGCGCCTATCCGCCAGTCGAACAGCAGCAGAAATAAGCTGATCACAGCCATGCTTACAACGCCGGCAGCCACCTTGTCCATAATGTGCATGGAATAGTTTTCAAGAAAATTCAAATCTGTTGTCACTGTGGAAGTAATTTCACCCAGGCTGTTATCGTGAAAAAAGCCCATAGGCACATTTCGCAAGCGGTCTCCCAGTGTGATGCGCTCGCGCGACACAAACTCGAAGCCCGCTGTGCTTTGCAGCCTGTAAACCAGATATTTGAACAGCATGCGGCCAAGCAGGCTTCCCAAAATAATCAGAACCGCCACCAGCCAGGTATGCGCTGTGACAGCCCCCCGCTGAAGTGCAAGCAGCACATAGAATAACGCGCCTATGGGCAGCATGCTGAGCGCCGCGTCAATGAAGCTGCATACAAAGCTGCCCCAAATGCGCCCGGCCAAATCTCCGCTCAGCTGCAATACCCGTCCAATCACCTTCAGCATGTTGTGCTCACCTCCTGACTCAGGCTCCAGTCCATTGCATTGATGTGAGCCTTCCACATATCCAGATACAGCGGCGAATTGTCAAGAAGCTGCTCGTGGGTTCCCGCGCTGCTTATTTTTCCGTCTTGCAAAACAAGAATCTGGTCTGCATACATGATGGTGGAGAGCCTGTGGGCAATGACAATAAGTGTTTTTCCCCTTGTAAGCTCATCAATGGACCGCTGCAGCTTATCCTCATTCTCAGGGTCGGTAAAGGCTGTGGCCTCATCCAAAATAACGATTGGCGCATCCTTCAATATCATACGGGCGATGGCAAGCCTCTGGCGCTCTCCGCCGGAAAGCCGCGCGCCTGCGTCGCCAGCCTGTGTATCATAGCCTTGCGGAAAGCGCGAAATGAATTCATCACACCCCGCCTGCGCCGCGGCGCGCGCCACTTCTGCGTCTGTGGCCTCCGGCCTGCCGATGCGGATATTCTCCCGCAGGCTCATATTAAACAGAAAATTATCCTGGGAAACGTAGCTGATCTGCTCCATCAGCTCTTCTGCCGGCAGCTCCCGAATATCAACACCGCCGATGGTGATAGCGCCTGCCTGCACATCCCAAAAGCGCGATATCAGCTTTGCAAGTGTTGACTTTCCAGACCCGGACGGGCCAACCAGCGCCGTCATAGTGCCCTCCGGGGCCTTGAACGAAACCCCGTGGAGGATCTCGTTCTCTCCGTAGCCGAAGTGGACGTCGTGCAGCTCCACATCAAACCGGGCGCAGTGCTTTGGTGTCTCCGGCGCCGGCAGCTCTTCCATACTTAAAAGCGCCTGCACCTGCGGCTGTATCTCGTAAAGCACCGCCATATTTTCACGAAACTCCATCAGCTTCTGCATAGAGCCGGCAATGCCCAAAGAAAGGATGATGCACAAAATTACGTCGGATGCCGCAATAGCCCCGTGGGAGAGCAATGCCATCCCCACCGGAAGGGTAAACGCGATTGTAGACGGCATAAGCGCCTGCCCGATGCTCATAAACGGCCAGCAGTGCTTATACCATTTGGTTGTGATGTCCCGCACCTTAAGGACAACCGCCCTGAACCACCCCATGGAGGACGCCGTCTGGTTGAACGCCTTGATAACCTCCATCCCATTGACATACTCTACAATGGTTTCGTTCATCTGCGCATTGGCCATCATGTATTCCATCATGGTTTCGCCGCGCCCCAGCATCATTCCGTTATATACCAGCGAACCCAGAGCAGCAGACGCCAGCGCGGCCAGCGCCATGCGCCAGTCGATAAAAAGCAGATATAAAATCACAAACGCCGGTACAAGCAGGCTTGCTGTGATTTCCGGAATCGCATGTGCCAGCGGATATTCCAGCCGCTCCACATCGTCAATGAGCAGCTGCTTGAATTCTCCGGACGATTTTTCCTGAATCGTCCCCATAGAGGCCCGCGCCATTTTCTTCATGACTTTGCAGCGGATGTTTCGAATAATTTCAAAAGCAGCTTTATGCGAACAAAGCGTCGATTTTGCATAAAGGAATTCTTTGAGCAGATAGCCAGCCAGCGCCGCAGCGGTAAGGCCCAGCGCCCAGCCCACGGACAGCGTCCCCGCAAGCGCACGGCGCAGCAGCAGCGCCACGGAAATATAGGGCACGATGCTGAATGCAGTAGACAGAACCGACAGGGCGGCTGCAGCCGCCATTTGGCCTTTCTTTTCCTCCGCAAACCGCAGGATGCCTTTCAGCGGGGATTCCCTTTTTTGCTTCTCCATATCTTCACCTTATCTTCTGAGCAAAGCTCATGACCTCATCATAAATGCCGTCCAAAAATTCCATATCATGGGTGACGACGAAAATCAGCTTCCCCTGCTTTTTCAGCGCCAGAATCGTTTCCTTCAGCCGCTGCATATTCCTTCCGTCCAGCCCGCTGGTCGGTTCGTCGAGCACCAGAATATCAGAGCCGGAAGCCATGGCGGCGGCTATTGTAACACGCTGCTTCTGCCCGCCGGACAACGACAGCGGGTGGCGTTCTGCCGCCTGCGACAGCCCCATGCGTTCCAAAATCAGCTCCATATCGCACGGCCTGTGATTTTTCCGTTCAGCCAGCTCCAGCTCATGGCGGACGCTCTCGGTAAAAAGCTGGTAATCTGTATCCTGCATTACAAAATAAGTCTGCCTGAGCCTCTCTTTTGCCGCGGCCGGTTTGCCATCGAACAGAAGGGCACCCTCAGACGGCTTCAGCAGGCCGCAGAGCATTTTGGCAAAGGTCGTCTTGCCGGAGCCGTTATTTCCGGTGATGCCGACCACCTTACCTGCCGGGCCCCATTGAAAATTGAAAGTCAACCCGCGGAATACCTCTGTTTTATCCAGCCGAACCGCCAGGCCGCGCCCCTCTATCCTTTTCCCCTGTTCCGCCGGGGCGCCCTCCTTTGCAATATCTGCCAGGCTGATGCTTTGAAAGCTCCGCAGGCCCAGTGCTTTTCTTTCTGCCTTGCTCAGCTCTTCTGCCTGCCGGGGTGTCCAAATCTGTTTTATCTCGCCATCCTGAATATAGACGTACCGGTCTGCAACGCCCATCAAATAAGAGAGGCGGTGCTCTGATACGATAATGGTTTTGCCCTCGCGCTTCAATTCCTGCAAAATGCCGCGCAAAACCTCCATGGTCTCTAAATCCAGATTGGCAGAGGGCTCGTCCAGCACCAGCACGGGTGTGTCCATTGCATAGATAGCGGCCACGGCCAATTTCTGCCGTTCCCCGCTGGAAAGTGCGAACAGGCTGCAGTCCTTCAGCGCCTCAATGCGCAGATTATGAAACGCCTTTTGTATATTCTGATTGATTTTCTCTGTGCTCATTGACAGGTTTTCACAGCCAAAAGCCACTTCGTCGGTGGAATCTACCGTAAAAAACTGAGAGCGCGGGTCCTGAAACACTGTGCCGACATGCCTGCTGATCTCATACTGCGGCATCTCCAGCAAATTCTTTTCGTCCAGAAGCAGCCCGCCTGTCAATTCACCCTCGTAAAAGCTCGGCACCAGCCCGTTCAGGCAGCGCGTAAGCGTCGTTTTGCCGCAGCCGCTTTCTCCTGTGAGGACGACACATTCACCGTCCTGTATTGTCAAGTCAATGTGCCGCAGGGCCTTCACTGTGGAGTCGGCGCTGTATTGAAAGCAAACATCTTTTAATGTAATCATCTGAGCCTCCGCCCCTATCCCAAGTGGTCGTATAAGAGGATGCCCACGTCTGCCGCAAGCACCAGCGCAAGATAAATGATATCCTTCGGCCGTATCTTCGTGGGTATGCGTTCCCCGCGGGGCGCCGGGCTTTCGATAGCTCGTGTCACCGCAGAGGCGGACAGCTCATCTGCCACCCGAACGCCGCGCATCATAAAGGGCACCAGAATGTATTCCGTAGTCAGTACCGGCGCTTTTACAAATGTCACAATATTCAGAGGGACGCCCCGTGTTTTGAGGGCGTCCCGAATCTGCGACAATTCTTGACTGATGGTGGGAATAAAGCGCAGGGCAACGGCCACGGTCAATGCCATTTTTCGGGGACAGTGCAGCTTCTGCGTACCTGTGACCAGCTGGCTGACGCTGATGCTGCGAATCGACAGAATCATAATACCCACCATGGGCGAAAGGCGGTGCAGCAAAAAGCAGAGCCTCTCAATGAACAGCGGCATCGGGTAGAATGCTGTCAGCTCGAAAAGCAGGTCGGCCACAGCAAAGTATGCAGCCAAATGCAGCGCCTGCCCCGGAAGCCGCAGGTACAGCAGAAAGAGAAGCAGGCTGCAAATTTCAAGGAATATCCCCATGGGGGAAGATATCCAAAACATACAGACAGCCGTGATCAAAACCTGTAAAAGAATCATTCGGGGATCAATCCGGCACATATCAGATAACTCCCGCTTTTTCAAAGTGCTTGCG
>QAKE01000060.1 GCA_003343995.1 Bacillota bacterium | reverse complement strand
GATTCTTTATTTACAACGCCTTACGGCGATTGTATCAAAGGGGAAGTGCCTACAACGCCGACACTCACGGCTATCTAAAACGGACACGCGGTCTTTTCGCCTTATTTGCCCGATTTATTTATGAAAAAAGGACATCAAAAAATAGGCTTTTTGACGTCCTTGAATTTGTAAAACATTTTAATACACATTTTTGCCCCCTTATTTAAGTAACTTTACTTAAAATTTAAAATAAAAAAATGCGACTGCTTCTTCTATGTTGCAATCACATTGTACAAAAACAAAAAATTGCAAAAATTTTTAAAAAGGGTATTGACAAACGGTTTTTCATCGGTTATAATACAGGTGAACTTAGGAGAACGGCAAAAAGCCGTGAAACGGGAGGACAGACCGATGAACCAAACCGAAAAGGAGCGGGCAAGTTCAATCTCATAAATTTTTCGGGTGCTTAAAACGTAAGGAAAAATTCAGCCCGACGGTCCGCTTGGATATCGAAAAAAAAGACGTTTGAAAAAACGGGCGAAAGAAAAATGCGGAATATTTTTCTTGCCGCCTTCGCATAGGGCGTAATCCGCTACGGGATTGTGTGAAAAAGGTTTCAAACGCAGGAAGGCAAGGCGTTTCGCGCGCCGCAATGCAAAAAAGGGAAAAATTCGGTAGAGGAGCCGAAAAAAACGCAATCGTTTGCGGTTATGCATTGCAGGTAAAAAAAAGCGCGGCGGCGGTTGCTTTCGTCAGCCGCGGGAACACCCCGCAAGGCAGTGTAAAACTGAATAGATCAAATCGAATAACGGCGGAAGTATGCCTTGCTTCCGCCGTTTGTAATTTTAAAATAAGGGCAAGCGTTTTTTTACCGTCGGCGTTTTAAAGTGGCTTTATTTTAATTCGGGGCATATAATATGGGTATGCTGAACAAAGCCGTTATCCATCTGCAAACCCTGCGGCAAAACGCCCTCGCGGTAAAAGCGGGGCTGAAGGACGGCGCGCGTTTCAACGCCGTCGTAAAAGCCAACGCCTACGGGCACGGGGACGTCGAATGCGCGAACGCCCTTTACGACGTTGCCGATTCCTTTTCCGTCGCGCTGGCGGAGGAGGGCGTGCGCCTGAGGCGGGCGGGCGTCGATAAGCCGATTTTGGTGCTCGTCGAGCCGTTTATAAGCGACGCGCCCCTCTTTGCCCGCTACAACCTCACGGCGAGCGTTTCCTCCATGAAGACGCTCGGCGTTCTCAACGCGGCGGCGCGGGAGCGCAACGCCGTCGTTTCCGTTCACATCAAGGTGAACACCGGCATGAACCGCCTCGGCGCGGATATCGACGGCGCGGAGGCGCTCGCCGCGAATATCGGCAGATTCAAACACCTCAAGCTCGAGGGGATTTATTCCCATTTCGCCGCGCCGGAAGAAAAAGCCGTGCTTTTCGCGCAACGCGACGCGTTTTTGCTTGCATATAACCGCGTGAAATTGTATAATAAAGATATTATCGCCCACATTTCCGCCAGCGGCGGGTATCTTGCGGGCGAGCACTTCGATATGTGCCGCGTCGGCATACTTTTATACGGTTATTCGCCGTTTTACAGCGATCGGGTGCGCGTAGAACCCGTCATGTCGGTGAAGGCGCCCGTCGTGGCGGTGCGCCCGTTAAAGGCGGGGGAACGGCTGTTATACGGCGCGGAGCCGCTGAAAAAGGACTGCACGGCGAGCGTGTTCCGCTACGGATACGCCGACGGATTGCCGAGAAAAAAGAGCGGCGCGCTGCTTAACAACCGCTGCATGGATCTTTCGGCGGCGGAGGGGGCGTTCGAAGAAATCGACGTGCTGGAAAATCTGGAAGAAAAGGCGCGGGAATGCGGCACCATCACGTACGAACTTTTGTGCGGCGCGGCGAACCGCTGCGAAAGGGTGTATATCCGATGAAGAAAAAACGTGCGCGGCGGATCTTTTCCGCCAGACGGGACAGGCTGCTCCCCTCCGTAAGACAGGCGGCGCAGGAAAAAATCGAGGAAAATCTCTTCGCGCTCGAAGGATTTGCCGAGCATACGCATTACTTCGTGTATCTCAGCTTTAAGAGCGAGGTTTCCACGGCGAACATCATTTCCCGCCTGCTCAACGCCGGCAAAAAGGTGTACGTGCCGAAGATCGTGAACGGCAAAATGCTCGCGGTGAAAATCTCCGGCAAAATGACGCTCAACGCCTACGGCATCGCCGAGCCCGCCGATACGGCAGAGGCGGAAAAAATAGACGTGTGCATTGCGCCGCTTCTGGCGGCGGACAAGTCTCTCTATCGCGTGGGGTACGGCAAGGGGTATTACGACAGATTCTTCGCGGAGCACGACTGCGTGAAGATAGGCGTGTGCTTTTCGGCGCAGAGATACGCCAAAAATTTTGAAATCGAAAGCACCGATATACCGCTGGATTTTGCGGTTACGGAAAAAGGAACGGAGAAAAGACAGGTTGAAAACGGTTAAGTATCTTTTTAAGGAAACGTGGGTTATCTGGGTTTACACCATCTTGACGATGGTCACGGCGGTGGCGATCACCATGATCGGCGCGCAGAAGGCGGAGGAAACGGGGGTGAACCCCCTTTTGTGGCTGCAGGGCGTGCTGTTCGTGCTCAACCTCGGCTTGTACGGCGTGGTGGTGTTCATGATGGTTTTCAAATCGGGCGAAACCGCCGCCAAGCTCAAGCACGCCAACGACATCAAGCGCCGCGTGATCATGGAAACGGGCGATTATTACGATTTCGACCGCGTTTCGGAATACGGCAAGTATAAGGGCGTATACATCGGGCTGTTCGCCTCCGCGCCCCTGCTCGTCATGCTGCTGATTCAAGCGATTTTAGATATCTGCGGCTCGGAAAGCACGTCGATGATCACCGCCATCGGCTTTACCTACGGCGCGTTTTTCCTGCCGGTGCGCAGTCTGTTTTCGGCGAGCGCCAGCGTGTATTGGGTGCTGTACGCCGTCGTCGTCAACATCGTGCTCATTCACGTCGCCTACACGATGGGCGCGGGCAAGGTGAAAAAGCAGAACGACCGCATCAAAAGGACCAACGCCGTCATTTACGGCGGCGGCAAGCGGGTGATGGGGGAAAAGCCCGTGGAGGAAGTAGTGCGCGAAAACGCCAAGTACAATAAGCGCCGCAAGGTGAAAAAGGCGAAGAAAAGATGAGGGTGATCGGCGGAGAATTCCGTTCGAGAAAGCTCGTCGGGTTCGAAGGCGAACGCGTGCGCCCCACGGCGGACAGAACGAGGGAAAGCCTGTTCAACATTCTGCGCATAAAGCCGAACGCCCGTTTTTTAGACGCGTTCTGCGGCAGCGGCGCGGTGGGGATAGAGGCGATATCCCGCGGGGCGGAAAGCACGTTTTTGGACTGCGACGAAAAGAGCGCGAAGATCGCGGAGGAAAACTTCGCCCGCCTCGGCATATCGGCGAAGGTGACGCGCGTTCGCGCGGAGGACTTTCTCGCCCGCACGGAAGAAAAATTCGACGTGATCTTTTTGGATCCGCCCTATGCCTCCGACAGCGGGAAAAAGGCGCTGGAAATCATCGGCGCGCGGGGCGTGTTGGCGGAAAACGGCGTAGCCGTGTACGAGCATGAAGAGCCGTTCGCGGGGGAAATTTCCAAGCTCATCGCGTACGACGAGCGGCGCTACGGGCGCGCGGTGCTTACTTTTTTCAAAGCGAAAGGAGAATGACGATGAGAGAATGCGTGTTTGCGGGAACCTTCGATCCCTTTACCGTGGGGCATAGGGACGTGGTGGAAAAATGCCTGAAAATGTTCGACAAAGTGCACGTCGCCGTGCTCAACAACCACGATAAAACGCCGCTCTTCGACGGCGAAACGAGGGCGGCGTTCATTCGGAAAATATTCAAAGAAGAAAAGCGGGTGGTGGTGGAGCACTCCGACGGACTGCTCGTCGATTTCATGCGGGAAAAAAACATCGCCGTCAACGTGCGCGGCATCCGCAACGCAGAAGATTTCAAGTACGAAACCAACATGTTTTATTACAATCAGGAAATGTACCCCGAGCTCATCACGGTCTATCTGCCGTCCTCGCTCAATAAAACGCACATTTCCTCCACGTCGATCCGCATGCTCATCAACGCGGGGGCGGATATTTCCCCCTATGTGCCGAAGGAAATCGAAAAGGACATCAAAGCGGCATTAAAAGCGTTAAGAAAAACAAAATAATAAAGGTAAACGCCGCGTGCAGCAGTTTGGAAAGAAAAAAGCGCGCGGTTTTTATTTTGGCTTTTTTCAAAAAGATAAGCGACTGCGTCATCACCGAAAGCCCGCCGAAGGAGATCAGAAACCCCACGGCGGGTATTTTCAGCGTCGAAAGGGAATTTGCCGCGCAGCTCACGCCCGCCGTGCACTCCACCAGCCCGTAAACGAACCCGCGGGCGAGCGTTTCCTCGCCGAAAATCAGGGTGAACAGCCTGACGGGCAGATAGAACGCGCCGCAGTTTTCCAGCATGCGGATGAGCACGAAATACACCGTTACGATGCCGCCGAGCACGAGCAGGGAAATCACGCTGTCGTACACCGCCTCGTATAACATGTTGTCGGCGTTCCCCGCCGCGGGCGGGGAAGGGGGCGCGTCGTCAACGGTCTTTCTTTTGCCGCGCAGAAGAAAGGCGGTGAATAGGACCGAAAAAAGGTGCGCGCATAAAATCGCCAGCCCCGCCGCGCGGTTTTTGAGCAGCATCGCGCCCGTCGTTCCCAGAATGAAAAGAGGGGAGGCCGCGGCGCAAAAGCCGCTCATTTTATAGGCGTCTTCGCGGGAAACGAGGCGTTTTAAGTACAATTCCGCGGTGATTTTGCTGCCCGCGGGATAGCCCGATACCGCCGCGATAAAAAAGGCGTACCCGCTCATGCCGCCGCAGCCGAAGAGCCGTTTTGTCAGCGCGGAGCACTTCGAGGCGAGGCGCGCCGCGCTGCCGAGGGAGGTCAGAAGGGCGGTGAGCACGAAATAGGGGAATACGCTCGGCACGATGTTGAACGCCCACAGTTTTATCCCGTCGAGGGTTGCGGCGGCGTACGTTTCGGAAGATAGGGCGAAAATCGCCATCGCCAGCACCGCGAGCAGGGAAAAAAGGGCGTTTTTATGTTTTAATACAGCTTGTTTCACGGTAAAGTATATTGCCTTCGCCGCAAAAAAATACGCACGGGTGAAACGCTCAGCCGTTCTTTTTATAGTTTTTCGGCGGCGCGTTGAAATGTTTTTTGAAAATTTTGGAAAAGTTGAACACGTCGCGGTAGCCGCACATGTTCGCGCTCTGCGTTACGCTGTAACCCGCGCTTAAAAATTTGGCGGCGTTGGCGAGCCTTACGGTAATCAAATAATTTTGTATGGTGGTGCCGGTTTTTTCCTTGAATTTTCTGCCGATGTACCGCCTGTCGAGATAGACGACGCGGGCGATCTGTTCCACCGTAATATCCTTCATGTAGTTGCTTTCGATGTAGTTTTTTATCGTTTCCACGTGATCGGCGTTGTTTTTTTCCTCGCGGAACAGCTCGTAAATCAGGTTGTACAGCAGGGCGATCACAAAATCCGCGTTTGCGGTTTTGCAATTGTCGGTAAGCTCCTTTATCCTGTTGAAATACAAATCGGACACCTTATACACCCTGTTTTCCGCCGAATCGAAGCGTTTGGCGTATCTGCCGTCGAAGGCAACCCAGCAATACGTCCACGGATGGCGGAGATCGGCGGCGTAGGAAGTCGCCTCGTCGGGGTAAATCACGAACATTTCCCCCGCGTTCACCGTCCACGTTCTGCCGTCGGCGAAAAGCGTGCCCGTGCCTTCCGATACGAAGTGGATCAGATAATACGATCGGATAGCGGGGCCGAATGCGTGCCCCTTTTCGCAGCGTTCGTAACCGACGAATAACGGGTTGATGTCGGCAAAGGCGGGGGCTTTTTCCTTTTCGAGGCATTTCGGATAGCTGACGAAGATCATCGATTCGCTCATATTTGCGCTCCTTTACGATTATTCTAAGTTACATTTTAACATGTTTTGCATACAAAAGTCAATTGCTTTATTTCCCGCGCGGTGGTAAAATAAAAACGATCGAATAACGATATTTCGGAGGAATTTATGAAAAAAATCTGTTTTATCGGTGCGGGAAGCACCGTATTTTGCAAAAACTTGCTCGGCGACGTGCTTTTGTGCGAAAATTTGAGCGATTCCGTCATTTCACTTTATGACATTGACGAAGACCGGCTGGAAGAATCCTTTCTGCTCATCGAAAAACTCAACGAAAAGCTCAACGGAGGCAAGGCGAAAATCGAAAAGCACCTCGGCGTAAAAAATCGGAAAGCCGCGCTGAAAGGGGCGGATTTTATCGTAAACGCGATACAGGTGGGCGGGTACGAGCCGTGCACCGTCATCGATTTCGATATTCCCAAAAAATACGGTTTGAACCAGACGATCGCCGATACGTTGGGCGTCGGCGGCATCATGCGCGGGCTGAGGACGATAAAGGTGTTAAAGGACATCGCCGCGGACATCGAGGAAGTGTGCCCGAACGCGTGGCTGCTCAACTACACCAACCCCATGGCGATTTTAACGGGGTATATGCTTCGGCATACCAAGGTAAAGACCGTGGGCTTGTGCCACAGCGTGCAGGTGTGTTCCGAAACGCTGCTTTCGGAACTCGGCATGGAGGATAAGCTGGAAGGGCGGAGCGAAAAGATCGCGGGCATCAACCACATGGCGTGGCTTTTGGATATCCGCGATAAAGACGGCAACGATTTATACCCCGAAATCAAAAAACGCGCCAAGGAAAAGAACAAGGAAAAGCACAACGACATGGTGCGTTTGGATTATATCGACAAGCTGGGCTACTACTGCACGGAAAGCAGCGAGCACAACGCCGAATACAACGCTTTCTATATCAAGAAAAACCGCCCCGACCTCATCGAAAAATTCAATATCCCCCTCGACGAGTATCCCCGCCGCTGCGTCAACCAGATTAAAAGCTGGATAGAGCAGAAAGAACAGCTGATGAACGGCGGCGCCGTCGAGCACACCCGTTCAAAGGAATACGGTTCGAGGATTATGGAGGCGATCGCGACGGGCGTTCCCTGCGAAATCAACGGCAACGTCATCAACAACGGGCTGATTGCGAACCTGCCGAAAGAGGCGTGCGTGGAGGTTAAATGCCTTGTCGACAGGGAGGGGGTGCACCCCACGTACGTCGGCGAACTGCCGCTGCAGCTTGCGGCGATGAACGCGAGCAATATTTATCCCCAGCTTCTGACGATCGAGGCGGCGCATACCGGCAGCCGTCAGGCGGTGTATCAGGCGGTCATGGCGGATCCCCACGCGGCGGCGGAGCTCTCCACCGACGAAATCGTAAGCATGTGCGACGAGCTGATCGACGCGCACGAAAAAGCGGGTTTTCCCGTGTTATAAAAAGCAAAAAGCGCGGGGCGTAAGCCTTGCGCTTTTTAATTGACGTTTTTTTATTCTTCGTTTTTCGGCGGTGTTTTTACAGCCTTTTCGTAAAGGCAAGCGGCAAAGAGGAATAGGGAAACGAAGGTGGTCGCGAGTGCGAACGTTGTGCGGACGGTTCAGCGGAGGAAAGGGGGATTTTTTTCGTCAAATGAACGAAATTGTCTTACAATAGTAAGAAAAGCCGTTTTAATCTCAGAAACATGATAAAGTAGCGGTATAAAAACGGGAGAAAAACTATGGAAACATTCGGTGAAATCTTAAAATTATTGCGCAATTCCATGCAATTATCCCGCCGGCAACTTTCCGAAAGGTTGTACATTTCGCCGGAAACGTTGCGGTTGCTGGAAACGGGGGAAAAAGAGCCAAATTTATCCCTGTTCATCGCCATTGCGGATTATTTCGACGAGAGCCTCGATTACCTTGCCGGCAGAGAAAAATAAATTTTTCTTTTTTTGTTGTCTTTGGCGGGCGGATGTGGTAAACTGAAATCATGGATTTATTCGACTACAATTTGCAGCAGAACAAAAGCGCGGTGCAGCCCCTTGCGGAGCGCATGCGCGCCCGCACGCTGAAAGAATTTATCGGACAGGAACATATCGTTTCGGAAACGAGCCTTTTATTCCGCGCCATCCGCACCGACCGCTTGGGCAGTTGTATTTTCTGGGGCCCCCCCGGTACGGGCAAAACCACGCTGGCGAACATCGTGGCAAATTCCACCGGCGGCAATTACGTAAAGCTCAACGCCGTAAACGCCGGCATTGCCGACGTGAAGGCGGCGGTGGAAAGGGCGAGAAACGACTTGAAAATGTACGGCAAGCGCACCTATCTTCTCCTCGACGAGTGCCACCGTTTCAACAAGGCGCAGTCCGATTCCCTGCTGCCGTCGATCGAGTGCGGAGACATCATCTTCATCGGTTCGACGACGGAAAACCCCTACGCCGCGATGACGCCCGCCATCGTTTCCCGCTGCCGCGTGTTCGAGTTCAAAACCCTCGGGGAGGAAAATATTCTCGGCGCGCTCAAAAAGGCGGCGGCGGACAAGGAACGCGGTTTGGGCAACATGCTTTTAGAGGTGGAGGAGGACGCGTACCGCCACTTTGCCGCCATGGCGGCGGGCGATCTGCGCGTGGCGTACAACGCTTTGGAGCTCGCAGCCCTCACCACCGCGCCGCAGGCGGACGGCACCGTTCGTATTACGCTGAAAGACGCCGAAGAGTCCATTCAAAGGAAAGCCCTTTCCTACGACGAGAATTTATATTACGACATGCTTTCGGCGTTCTGCAAGAGTTTGCGGGGCAGCGATTCCGACGCGGCGCTTTATTACATGCACCGTTTGATCAACGGCGGGTGCGATCCTTTGATCATCGCGCGGCGGCTGGTCGCCCATTCCAGCGAGGACGTGGGCATGGCGGATTCCAATGCCCTCGTCGTGGCGGTTTCCGCCATGACGGCATATGAGCGCATGGGCAAGCCCGAGGGGCTTATTCCCCTGACGCACGCCGTCATCTACGTGTGCGAAGCGCCGAAGTCCAACTCGGTGATCGTCGCCATGGAGGGCGCGATCGACGACGCGGTGCACCGCAAGGACGATACCGTGCCCCCGCACCTTAAAAACGCCGCGTACGGCAGCAAGGAGGATAAGGAAAAATCCTCCGCCTATAAATACGTGCACGATTACGGCGGTTACGTGAAACAGCAGTACCTGCCCGACGGGCTTGTCGGGCATACCTATTACCGCCCCAAAGACATCGGCGACGAAAAGAAGGTGAAAGAGCGCCGCAGGGAAAAGGGAATGGAAGAAAAATAAAGATCGCCGCCCGCCGAGATTTCGGCGGGCGGCGTTTTCTTATCGTTCGGGTTCGGGTACGATCAGCGTGAAATATTCGTTTTGCTTCCCGCGGGAAACGAGGTTGTACAGATCGTTAGCGAGCGCGTCTTTCAAAAAACAATCGAGGGCGGTTTTTTCCAGCGCGCGGTAGTCGGACTTGCGCGTTAAAAGGGGCACTTTCGCCCTGTTTTTGATTTCCGAAAGCAGAGGGGAATTTTCCCGCACGGCGAGCACCTTGATATACAAATCGCTTTTCAGGCACTTGAACACGAAGTCCTCGGAAATGCGCAGAAAGTTCGCCAAAAAGATGCGCCGCACCCGCGCCTTGGTATAGCGCTTGGTCGTCACCTTTTCCAAAAGGGAATCGTAGTCGGGGTTGTCTTTCAAAAGCGCCTTGATGCGGTTTTCCAGCCCCTCGGTGCAGTCGGTGATTTCGGCAAGCTCCTTCGCCGTCGCCGTCATCAGCGCGGCGACCACGGGCACGCGGAAATCGGGCGGATATTCCGGCAGGTCGTCGTAAACGTATTTCGGCACAAGTTTTTTCAGCTTTTTTTTGTTCCCCGCCGCCAGCTGCAAGCGGATGCTCTGCGCGCTCGTCACGCCCTTTTTCAGCGTTTCGTCGTTGTGATTGTTTTCCCTTAAAAAGGGGGAAAGCTCTATGTTCATATCGAGCTTGATCGCCGCTTTCGCGTATTCCAGCGCGAGGATGTTGTTGGGGGAGGACACCAGACTTTCGTCCAGCTCCGGCAGGTTGATCGCCTTAACCGCGTTGAATTTCGCTTTCGCGAGGGAAACGCCCGTTTCCAGCTCCCGCTTTAAGACCTGCTTGAACTCCTTCGTTTCGTTGAGCATGGCGGCGGCGGCTTTTTTGTACGTTTCCGCGTCGCCCGATTCCACGCCGAAGCAGAGCGAATCGACGTAGCCGAGGCTCTTGACGATCTTCATCGCGCCGGTGGCGAAGATCTCCGCGTTTGCCGCCGCAAACACCGCGGGCAGCTCGATCACGATGTCCGCCCCCGCGCAAATCGCGTGTTTGGCGCGGGTGTACTTGTCCATCACGGCGTTTTCCCCGCGTTCGCAGAAATCGCCCGACAAAATCACCGTAAGCGTTTGCGCCTTCAAGGTGTCTTTGATGTGCGAAATCAGCTTCAGATGCCCGTTGTGCAAGGGGTTATATTCGGCGATGCACGCGCAATTTTTCATAAAACAATCTCCCTAAACCGTTTACAATTCCAACGAAATGATGTATAATAAAAATGCGTAAAATTTTCGTTACGTTTCTGTTTCCGTTATAGTATACTATATTTTTCTGAAAAAATAAAGGGAAAAGAAAAAATAGAGGAGAGAATTTATATGACGAATATTTTGGATCAGATTCTGGAAAAATCCGCCTCTCTCGGCAAAACCATCGTTTTGCCCGAAGGCGAGGACGCCCGCGTGGTGGAGGCGGCGTCGTCCGCGGCGGCGCGCGGCATCGCGAACATCGTGCTTTTGGGCAACGAGGAGGACATTAAAAAGAACAACCCCTGCGTGAACCTCACGGGGGTGAAGATCGTCGATCCCGCGACCAGCGAAAAGCGCGGCGAATATGCAAAACTTTTGTACGAACTGAGAAAAAACAAGGGCATGACGGAGGAGGACGCGGACAAACTTTCCCGCGATAACACCTATTTCGGCGTGCTGATGTTAAAGGCGGGGGATGCGGACGGGCTGGTTTCCGGCGCGTGCCACTCCACGGCGAACACTTTGCGCCCCGGTTTGCAGATCGTGAAAACGCAGGCGGGCGTACCCCTCGTTTCCAGCTACTTCCTCATGCTGCCGCCGAAAACAGGCAACCGCTACGTGCCGGACGGCGCGCTCGTGTTCGCCGACTGCGGCATCAATCAGAACCCGACGTCCGAGGAGCTGGCGTATATCGCCGTCGCCTCGGCGAACAGCGCCCGCACCATCGCGGGGCTCGAACCGAGAGTGGCGTTTTTATCGCATTCCAGCAAGGGCAGCGCCAAGCATGCCGACGTGGACAAGGTGCGCCTTGCTGCGGAAAAGATGAAGGAAATCGCGCCCGACGTGCTTTCCGACGGCGAGCTGCAGCTCGACGCCGCGCTGGACGGCTCCGTGGCGAAGCTCAAAGCCCCGTCGTCCGGCGTGGCGGGCAGGGCGAACGTTCTGGTGTTCCCCGATCTCGACGCGGGCAACATCGGCTACAAGCTGGTGGAGCGCCTCGGCGGGTATATGGCAATCGGTCCCGTCTGCCAAGGCTTTGCGAAACCCATCAACGATCTTTCGCGCGGGTGCAAGGTGGAGGACATCGTTGCGGCGGTGGCGATCACCGCGTTGCAGGCGAATAATTAAACGGGGGAAGATTATGAAAATTTTAGTTATCAACGCGGGCAGCTCTTCTTTGAAGTATCAGCTCATCGACATGAAGGACGAAAGCGTCATTTTAAAGGGGCTTTGCGAAAGGATCACCTTTACGGGCGGCAAGCTCACGCAGAAAACCTTCGACGGCAGGGAAACGGTGATCGATAAGGATATGCCCACCCATAAAGAGGCGATGGAGCTCGTGCTCGGCGCCATGCTCGACAAGGAAAAGGGCGCGCTTAAAAACGTTTCGGAAATCGGCGCTGTGGGACACCGCGTGCTCCATTCCGGCGAGGATTTCAAACATTCCGTGGTCATCGACGAAGAGGTCATCCGCATTTGCGAAAAGAACGTCGATTTGGGGCCTTTGCACATGCCGGGGAACATCGCGTGCATCAAAAGCTGCCGCGAGGTCATGCAGGGCGTGCCGATGGTGGCGGTGTTCGATACCACCTTCCACGCAACCATGCCCCCCAAGGCGTTTATGTACGGCATCCCCTACGAGGTGTACGAAGAACATAAAGTGCGCAAGTACGGTTTTCACGGCACGTCGCATAAATTCGTTTCGCAGGAAACGGCGAAAATCCTCGGCGCGAAGGAAAGCCGCATCATCATCTGCCATTTAGGCAACGGTTCTTCCATTTCCGCCGTGAAAAACGGCGAATGCGTGGATACCTCCATGGGCTTTACCCCGCTCGAGGGGCTGATGATGGGCACGCGCAGCGGCGATATCGATCCCGCGGCGGTGGATTACATGCGCTTAAAGCTCGGTATTCCCGCCGACGACGTCGTCAATTATCTCAATAAAAAGTGCGGCATGCTCGGCGTAAGCGGGCTTTCCAGCGACTGCCGCGACTTGACCGCGGCGGCGGAAAGCGGCAACGAACGCGCCGCGCTCGCGCTGGAAATGGTGGCTTACCGCGTGAAAAAATACGTGGGCAGCTACGCGGCGGCGCTCGGCGGGGCGGACGCGATCGTGTTTACCGGCGGCATCGGCGAACATTCCCCCTATATCCGCAATCTCGTTTTGCAGGATATGGAATATATGGGCGTAGAGTACGACGCGGCGGCGAACGAGGCGTATCCTCACGCGGGCGTGGGCGTTTTGAGCAAGCCCGATTCCAAGGTGAAAGTGCTCATCGTGCCGACGAACGAAGAGCTTTCCATCGCGCGCGAAACGCAGGAACTGGTCAAAAAGGCGTAAAATAGCGCGGTTTGCAAAAAATACGCGAAAAAAAGTTGACATTGTTCGCATTATATAATAAAATAATTAGGCTTGATTGCCTTTCGGGAAAGAAAGAATGATTATCGATTTGAAAGAGATCAGAAAAAAAGGGAAAAGCGAAACGGATTTTTATTTCGAATACGTTCCCGACGCGCAGCTTTGTTCCATACCCAACGTGGAAATCGCGCCGCCCGTGAAAGTGCAGGGCAAGCTCAGGCTCATCGATAAAACCACGGTATACGCGGAAGGAGAGGTATTTTTCACGTTAAAGGGCGAATGCACCACGTGCTTAAAGCCTGCGGAAAAATCCTTCGCCGCGGAATTTGCGGAAGATTTTTCTTCTGCGGGGGAGGAAAACGCCTATCCCTACCGTTCGGAAATCGTCGATTTAACGAGAGCGATCAACGATTTGCTGATTCTCGAAATGCCGCTTACGTTTGTTTGCGGAGAGGATTGCAAAGCGGAGTATTAAGGAAAAAGAGGTGTAAAAATGGCTGTTCAGAAGAGTAAGACGTCCAAACAGAGAACGAACAAGAGATTTGCCAATTTCAAGGTAGCCGCGCCCACGTTGGTGGAGTGCCCGCAGTGCCATGAATTGAAAGTGCCGCACAAGGTTTGCAAGAAGTGCGGATATTACGACGGCGCGGTCGTTGTGGAACAGAAAGAAAAGAAGGAAGACTGATTTCTTTTGATCCGAATCGACGGGCGGATAGTTTCTATCCGCTCTTTTTGCGTTTAAAACGCCGCGCTTTTTATAAGGAAAACCGCGGCGTTTTTGTTTTTAAGGGAGTAACAGAATAACATTTGTTGGAAAGAACCGATAAACCGAAAATGAATAAATAAAAAGCGCGCCGATTTCGGCGCGCTTTCGCGTTTTTATAAACGCATTATATGTGTGATTTTTAACGATTGTATTAGTTTAAGATCCACGGGGTGGGAATGTTATCTACATAGCGCCAGTAATTTCCGTCGTAAGCCGTACCGTCTTGATTGAAGGGCGGTTCTTCGGAAGAATAAAAATATACTTTAGCAGAAGATAAAGCAGAATTATCATTTTCTATGATTAAATTAGTCCAATCGTTCGCGTTCCCTAAATAATACACATTTTCTAATCCAGTGTTGCTAAAAGCAGATGCATAAATCCTCCATACAGAGAGTGGCAATACAATGTTAGTTAGATTAGTGCAGCCGCTAAACAATTGAGAATGTATTTCATTCGTGCTGTCGGGTATGGCAATACTCGTCAATTCGCTGCAATTCGCAAACGCTCCCCAACCAATTTGTTTAACGCTTGTTCCTATTGTTATATTTGTCAGGTTACGACAGCCTATAAAGGCTTGTTCACGGATAAGTACTACTTTATTCGGTATTATCAATTCTCCCGTCAATCCGCTGCATTCCCCGAATGCACCATATCCGATATATGTTACTTCGTCTGGAATTGCAATATTCGTCAGTGTACGGCAACCCCCAAAAGCGAAATCACCTATACTTTTTACGTTTTTTCCCATTTTTACGTTTATGATATTGGGGCTTCCTTCCAACGCAAAAGATATGCAAAATAAAAATGCAGGGATTCTTTCTACGGTATCGCTAAATGTTACGGTAATCCCTTCTCCGTTTATACCTGCATCAAAAAATGCCGAGGTGTACTGTTCATGAAATGCAATATTTTCAAGATCGTTCATAGCTCTTGCATAAAAATTGATTTCCGTCAGTTTTTTGCAGTTAGAAAAGGCATTGTCACCGAGAGTTTTTACATTTACCCCGATTGTTATGCTGTTTAAATTACTGCATCCCAAAAATGCAGAATCGCCGATATGCACTACGTTGGACGAAATGCGTATGCTCTTGATATTTACATTTCCCGAAAAAGCATTATCGGCTATTTCCTTTACGGGTTTTCCGTCGATTTCACGAGGTACATATAAATATTCGTCTGTCGTTTCTCCGATTCCCGTTAAAATATAATAGCTTCTATCCTCGCTTAAACGGTATGCTAAATTTTCAGTGCTTGTAATTTCATATTCGCAAATACATTTATCCGTTTCGTCGAACGAGTGTTTGGAAATATCGAATTTTTCAGAACAGACTTTGCATTCATGCCAATGATTTTCGCTGTCAAAATTCCGAATTTCCGAAATATCGTGCCCTTTTGCGTCGATCGTCAAAGAAGATAATACTATTTCAGCGTTTCCATTTTTATCGGTAAAGTATATATTGCAGGTTTTACAATACCAAAAAGCCTTATTTCCGTTTTCCGTGCATGTCGGTGCTTTTTCAGCAAAATATTGCAAACCGTGGGGGTGAGGCGGTTCTCCTTGCGTACAAGCGGCAAAGCCGATAGAACAGCAAATGGTTACAAAGCTGAAAAACAAAGCAATTATTTTACGTTTCATGTTACATCTCTCCTTTTGCGGGTAAAAAATAAGAGCGCTCCCAATTAAAGGAACGCCCGCAAAAGTAGTATCCCTTAATTAGTTGCGCTATAATTCATCCGTATAAGGATATAAAGGGTACACTAATGCCATGGTGTAACCTTATACGGACATATTAAATTATAGCGCATAATTAGTATAGCATAACTTGCTTCAAAAGGCAATATTTTATGAAAAAAAGCTTAAAAGAAAGCGCGCCGATTTCGGCGCGCTTTCGCGTTTCGTAATGTTATTTCGTCTTTTCTTCGGGCGGCGTTTCGTCCGTCAAAGGCGTTTCGCTTGTCGTAACGGGTTCGGTTTCTGTTTCGTCCGCCGCCGCCCGTAAACCGCCGTCCGCCGTATTTGCAGGCACGTCGGGGGGCGTGTTTTCGTCGGATTCCGCCCGCTCCGTTTCGTCGGGGGGCGCGCTTAAAG
Organism: Bacillota bacterium; assembly: GCA_003343995.1. Taxonomy (GTDB): domain Bacteria; phylum Bacillota; class Clostridia; order Christensenellales; family Borkfalkiaceae; genus UMGS775. Next base: position 5,135 of record QAKE01000060.1, on the reverse strand, counting down.
CCGCTTGTTCCAACCGCTTATGGCGCCGGCTTTCCAATCTCGCGGAGAAAAACACCGTCAGTCCGCCGAGCAGTATATACAGGTAAAAGCAGAGCACGCGCCACGTGAGCATGGCGGTAAAGCCGAGACCGCCCTGAAGGTTGTCGCGGAAGATAAAGAAGAAGGAAACCTCGCTCGCGCCGGCGTTTCCGGGGGTGGGGATAAAGGAAACCGACGCGTAGAGAATGATGACGATCTGTATCATCTGGAACCATTCGCCCATGCCGCCGACGTCCGGCTTGTCGTAGCCGAAGGTGCGCAAAGTGAAGTAGGCGATGGACGCCAGCGCCAGCTGCGCCAGCAGCGCGCAAAGCACGGCGAGCGCGAACATGAGCTTATGCCTGCCGATGCTCCTTAAACATTCGGTGTTCTTGCTGATGACGCCGATTGCCTTGTCGATGAGCTTGTCGGGGTTGCGCACCAGCTTGATTTTTCCGCCGAAACGGATCACGCCCGCCACGATTTTCGTCGTCGTTTTCGGCATGATGGAGAAAACCACCACCGCAACGGGCACGAGCACGTAAAAGAACAAGCCCACGATCGACATCACCTTTACCGCGGCGGTGACCTGCCCGAAGGACAAAATCAGACTGACGATGCAAAGCAATATAAAGCTGAATTGCTGTAATAAGAACGCGCTGATGACCACCGCCGTAGCCGTGCCGCCGTGCACGCCCTTTTTCGTCATAAGATACGCCGCAAAGGGTTGTCCGCCCGCGCCGAAGGGGGTGATATAGTCGTAAAACTTCGTAATCACCGCCGTTTCCGCGCACAGCTTAAAGCGCGGTTTTTTCTCGAACCCGTACAGTAAACATACGGTTTTCAGCCAGTCGAACGCCAGAACGAGCAGCGCCGAAAGCAGCGCGAGCGCCAGATAAAACCAGTTTTTGCCGATCGTGCCGATAATTTCCCCGAAAGACAGCACGTCTCCCGAAAAATCGCTGAACGCCGTAACGGCAAGACTCGCCGCGCAGATCAGGAAAAAGACCAGATAAAAAACCACCTTTTTTTTGCCAGATTTTTTCGGCGGCGGCGCGTGTTCGCCGATCGTTTCCGCCGCGGTCGCGGCATTTAATTGTATCGTTTCGCCTTGTTCTTCCTTTGCCGCGGGATTTTTTTGCTCCTGCGGGGAAGAGCGCGGGGTTTCACTCATTATACGCTTTCCACCCTGATTTTGATTTTCGCCGTCTCCTCGGCGGAAATTTTCACGTCGAGAGAATAAACGCCCGTCGATTTGATCGGCGTATTTAATATTATTTTCTTTTTATCGATTTCATAACCCTGTTCGGCGAGTTTTTCCGCAATTTCCTTGTTGGTCACGCTGCCGAAAAATCTGCCGTTTTCGCCGGTTTTCACCGTTACGGCGATTTCCTTGCCGTCGAGCAGGTTTTTAAGCTCCTTGTTTTTGCGTTTCTGCTCCGCAACGTGGAAGGCCTGCGCCTGCTTTTGCTGCATGTTTTCGTTGAGCGCCTGCGACGCCGCTTCGGTGGCGCTGCCGTTTTTCAAAAGAAAACGGGCAAACCCGTCCTTGCTTTCCACAACGTCGCCTTTTTTGCCCGTGCCCTTTACGTCTTTCAATAAAATGATTTTCATGGCTACCTCTTTAATATATAGAAAAAGTTTACTAAAAATCCGCGTTTTTGTCAACAAATCCCCGTATAAAAAACAAAATAAAAGCCATAATTGAGGTTGAGGCGGCGCGATTGCCGCGAAAAAGGAGAGACGTTATGAACAAGAACAGAGCGATCAAATGCGACGTAACCAAATGCCGGCACAATGCCGAAGGCTGCAACTGCTGTCTTGACAGCATCGAAGTCACCTGCGGCTGCAACGAACATCAGACCTGCTGCGGCAGTTATTCGGAAAAATAATCGCCGGAAAAAAGCCCCGCCCCGTCAGGAAAAAGACGGGGCGGGGCTTTCGGCTTTTGCGGGCGAGTTATACAAAAGCAGCTTTCGGCTTTTGCGGGCAAATCCGCCGTTGACAAAGCGCGCGGCGTGTTACAATAAAACAAACGCCGGCGATTGCGGCGCGCGAAAGGAAAAAGAGGTGCGGATATGGAGAAAAACAAACCCGTCGTGGCGATCTGCTACGACTTCGATAAAACGCTTTCCCCGAAGGACATGCAAACGTTTTCCCTGCTGCCCAAGCTCAACTGCCCCGCGGAGGAGTTTTGGGCGGAATCCAACGAGTTCGCAAAAAAGCAGGGCGTCGATAAAATTCTCGCCTATATGTATCTCATTCTGCACAAGGCGCAGGCGGCGCGGGTGCGGCTGAGCGAGCAGGATTTTAAGGACATGGGCAGGGAGATAGAGCTGTTTTCCGGCGTGGAAGGCTGGTTCGACAGAATCGATGCGTACGCCGAAAAGCTCGGCGTGGCGGTCGAGCATTATATCATTTCCGCGGGGCTGAAGGAGATCATTTCCGGCACGGCGATCGCCGATAAATTTACGGAAATTTACGCATCGTCTTTCATCTACGACGAATACGGCGCGCCCGAATGGCCGCGGCAGGTGGTCAATTACACCACCAAAACGCAGTATTTGTTCCGCATCAGCAAAAATTCCCTCGATTTAAGCGACGAGGACACCGTAAACCGCTATATTCCCGACGGCGAACGGCGGATTCCCTTTCAGAATTTTATCTATATCGGGGACAGCGAAACAGATATTCCCGCCATGAAGATCGTGAAAAACGGCGGTGGCACGTCGGTGGGGGTGTACAATGCGAAAAACGGGGATATGGACCGCGCCCGCGCGCTTTTGCAGCAGCGCCGCGTCGATTATCTGCTCCCCGCCGACTATTCCGAAGGGAGTATTTTGGAAAGGACGGTGCAGAGCGTGATGCGGAAAATCGGCACGGACGAGGAGCTTGGCGCATTCAACGAACGCCAGCTTTCCTACGCCGAGGCGCTGGGGCAGGCGGAGCAGCTGAAGCAATATATCGCCGCGGCGGCGAGCGGGGAAACCGCCGCCGGTCTGAAAAAATACGCGGAACGGTTTTTGGAAGGACTGAGAAAAAAACTGCGCGATTACGACGACACCGTGCCCGCGGAGGTGAGCGAGCGCTTTATTTCGGAAAAGAAGGCGGAAGTCAAGGCGCTCATTGCGGAAAAAACCGAAAAGAAGGCGGAAAATCGGGCATGATTTTAAGCGCTCGCGCATAGGATTACGGGAAGGTAAATAAATCGCATAAAATAAAAATCGCGTATTGACAGGGGCGCAAATCCGTGTTAAAATAAAATCACAACAAAATCAAACGGGGGGGAATGCATGAAAAGCGAAGTTGCAGACAAAACGTACGGCAATATAGCGTACGAGGAGAATTTTTGGACGGGGAAAAAGACCGTCGCGATAGACGGGGTGCCGCTGCAAAAGGTTTCCAGAAAAGAGTTCGTTACGGCGGACGGCAAAACCTGCGTCGTCAAGGGCAGTTTTTTCTCGGGAGTGGCGCTTTTTTTCGGCGTCGATCGCGTGCAGGTGCTGCCGCCGATCAAATGGTACGAGACGGCGCTCGCCCTGTTGCCGTTTATCTTTATCATGGTATGGGGCAACAGCGTTGCGCTATGCAATATCTTTCCCGTGGTCGGCGGGGCGCTCGGCGGCGGGATTTCCGGCGTGTGCGTGGCGCTCAACATGCTGTTCATGCGCATGGTGCATAACGTTTTTTTGAAAATACTCATTGCGCTGGGCGTAACCGCGGGGTGCATTTACATCTGTTTTCAGGTGGCGACGGTTATTTTAAGCGCGATGGCGTAACGATGAAAGGAAAAAAACAGCCTGTTAGGTGCTATGAATTGAAACTAGCACAATAGGACTAATAGAAAGAGCATAAAATCAAGTGAAATTGAGGATATGCTCTTTTTATATTACCACGAACACGTCATATTCAAAGGTTTGCGTTTTCACAGTACCGCCCTTGTAGAGCCTTTCGGTTTGGTAAAGCTCGGTGGAAATTTTGCGGATAATAGGCTCTCTGTCAATGCTCTCTTGGTTAATACCGTAATTGAGCCCTATCTCTATTTTGTTGGGATATACCCTTACGAATTTAATAAAAATGTTATAGCAAAAATCGTTGCCTTCTTTTATGGCGTGTCTGAAAAAGTCCAAAATATCTTCTTTCGTAAGCTCGTATCTGACCTTTGCTTCTTCCACTATAATTTTTTCGTGCAGGGCAATTTGTTGTGTTTCAAGCTCTTCCAAGCGGGATTTGGTGGTATTGGTGACAACGCCTTTTTCAATAGCAGCCATAATATTGGCAATCGTCTTGTTTACTCTTTGCAAATCGTTTTTAAGGTTAGCAAGCGTATTATTGTTGCCAATGCTCTTTTTGTAGGAAATATAAAGCTCGTCAACCAAGCTCGTAAGAATACCGTCCGAGCAGAATTGTTGTTTTAGCAGTCTGTCAATACATCCCTCAACGAAATCCTTGTAAATACGTCTGTTGTCACAATTATCCTTTTTGGTGCTGATACAGGTGTAATACCTTAAATGGTTGCCGTTAGAGGATATAGCAGAAATAGGATACATCTTTTTACCGCAAACACCGCAGTATATTTTATCCTTTAATCTGAATACCTCGTGGTTATCCTTTCTGCAACCGTATCTCGTTTTACCCATACGAGCTTGTACCTCGTTAAAAAGAGGAATAGAAATAATCTGCGGATAGATTTTGTCATAGACCTTGCCGTGTATTTTCAAAATGCCCGTATATACCTCTCGTTGCAGTATGTGCCTTAAATTCTGCGGAAGAAAAGGCTTGCCGTTGTTAGTAATATTTTCGCTTTCTAAATCCTTAGAGATTTGAAGAATGGTTTTCCCGTTGGCGTAATCGGTATAAATTCTTTGAATAATACGAGCCTCTAACTCGTTTATACTAAGCATTTTGTGTTCCTTTATGTAACCGTAAGGCACAGAGCCGATACAGTGTCCTTTCATTCGTGATTCGTGAAGTCCGCGATTGACTTTTTGTGCAAGCTCTTCGGAGAAATATTGATTCATACCCTCAAGGAGCGATTCAAGTAAAACACCCTCCGGCGTTTCCGGGATATTCTCCATAGCGGATAAAATTCTAATGCCGTTATCTTTTAAGTGCTT
>QAKE01000026.1 GCA_003343995.1 Bacillota bacterium | reverse complement strand
AGGACGTGTGCTTGTCGTGGCGGAGCGCGCAGCGCGACGCCACTTGTCTATGACAAGCACATGTCCTGTCGTCAAAAGAGGTGAAATTCACAGTATATTACTGATATGTTTTTGCAAAGAAAAAATTTGTCTGGGCGGGTAACGCTATTTTTCAACTTAGCATACTTAGGGCGGGAAACAAATTTTTTACATAGATGACATTTATTCAATTTAGGTTTCACTCCCGCAGCCAAATATAGACCAACCGGACCCCGAAAAAGGTTCGGTTGGTTTAGTTTTAGGGGTGAATACATGGAAAAAGTGAATTTTTATTATCGTTTTGAAGAAACATATTTGGATGAATGTAAAGAATTGGGAATACCGAGCGGTAATCGGGAATTATGCAATTTTTACGACTTATCGGAGCAATTTTTTAAACTTAAAAAGGCATTCGATACCGCTAGTAAGGAACGTGTACCTATAATAGTAAATATGGACCCCCGAATATCCGGATTTGATGAACTTGAAGTATTTCATTTCATAAAATATAAATTCCTTTCCCGTAAAGTAAAAATAAATAATTTTCTGCTTAATTTATCTACTTATAGGGAAGACGGAAAATTGGAGTTTTATCAGTACCAAACTTCCGATTTTCAGGAAGTCTATCGATTTTTTGAAAATCTGATTTTAGAAGAAAAATTACCGGATTATTCAAAATGGAAATATAAATGTATTTAATTTTTTCACTTGAAATGTGAATATAAGTTAGGCATACCTGCCGTCGTGATCGACGGCAGGTATGTTTTTAATAGAAGAAAGTTTACGTTGCGCGTGGCGGAGCAGTAACGAATACGCGGCAGATAACCTATTTTTCGATAAACATGAGGGGACCGGTGTTTCTTGCCTTCTTTAATGCGCGGTAAAATGTTGCAAGGCTGTTAAAACCGTTTTCAAACGCCAATACGGTTGTCGATTTCTTATTGTTAGGGTCGTCCATTTGCAGAAGTATGTTTTGAATACGAAGGTTTTGTACGTATTCTACAAACGTACAACCTACGTGTTTTTTGAAGAAAGCAGAAAAGTATTTCGGTACATAATGGAAATGCTTTGCAACGGTGGATAAAGTCAATTCTTCACGATAATTAAGGTCGATAAATTTCAGAATATCGATGACAATTTGGTTTTCCTTTACTTCGGAAATTTCAACAAGCGGATACATTGTCGTTAATTTCAGTAAAAGATTGTTAATCAACGCTTGCCGCTGCATAAAAGGAATATTGCTTCCTTTATAGTCGTAGGAAGAATAGGTATTAAACATATCCATTAAATCGTTGTAAAAAATCTTATTTTTTTCGGTTTCTTGCAATAAAAAGGGCAGGCTTTTTTTGGGGAATGTTTTTTCAAAATCGTGAAGGAAATTATGTGCAAAAAGAAAGGAGTGAATTACATTGTCGTCATCTAAATAGCAATTGGAGTGAACGGTAAGGCTTGGGATAAAACACATATCGTTTTCTTTTAAGATGTAATATTGTTGGTCGATGAATAAACGCATCGAGCCTTTGACGCAATAAATAATTTCTAAAGCCTTATGAAAGTGCGGCGGGGTGTAGTTCCTTGGGAACCTCCAGCTAAAAAAATAGTCGTTTTGATCTGCTGCATACTCGTAAAATGTAGATATCATAAATAATTCCTTGCATTGATTGTAGCAAAGATTTGCGAGGATGTCAACAAAAGAAATGGAAAAATGAGATAGAAGTATAGATGTACGTGTGGAAAAATGCATATTGTCATGGTAAAATAATAATGTGCAATTTTTAAGAGGTTTTGATATGCAAATTAAAGCGGTTGTTGTTGGATATGGAGATCGAGGCTCGGTTTATGCGGATTATGCGATAAAGAATTCTGAGGAATTGAAGATCGAAGCGGTTGTCGATCCGGATGTATTTCGTTTAAAATTGGCGAAAGAAAAGTTTAATTTGGATGACGAGCAATGTTTGAGCAATTTTGAGGATTTGATCGCAAAGGGGAAAATTGCAGATTTTGCAATCGTTGCGACAATGGATCAGCTTCATTACGAACAGAGTAAGGCGTTGCTGCTGCAAGATTATCATCTTTTGTTAGAGAAACCTATTGTTAATAATTCAAAAGAACTGCAGGAATTAAAGTCGATAGCCGAGGCAAGACGGCGTATTATTATGGTAGGGCACGTGCTGCGGTATACTCCTTTTTACGGCGCGATTAAACAGGCGATATTAGACGGCGTAGTCGGCGATATCATGCATATGGAAACGAGCGAGCTTGTTGGTATCAGCCATAGTTCCTCCTCTTATATTCGTGGCAAATGGAACAAAGAATCCGTTTGCGGAAGCGGTATGCTTCTTGCAAAGTGCTGTCACGATATCGATTTGATTTGTTGGCTGAACAATCAAACGATGCCGGTCGAGGTCGTGAGCTACGGCGGAAGGAATTTTATATTGCCCGAAAACGCCCCTAAAGACAGTACGGAAAGATGTTATTTGGGGTGTCCGCATATCGATACGTGTCAATTCAGCGCGAAGTCCTTATATGTGGATAACGATTGGTTTCCGCATTACAGTTTCCCGTTGATTAAGAAAAAGCACGACGAAATTACTTTGGAAGAAAAACTCGAAGCGCTGAAAACAAATGATCCGATGGGCGTGTGCGCGTATAAAACGGGTTCGGATCTCGTAGACCATCAAGGCGTAATGCTGAAATTCAAGAACGGTTCAACGGCGTTCCATTCCATGATTTCCGCCGTACCCCGTGCGGGAAGAAAGATACATATTATCGGTACGAAAGGGGAAATCGAAGGGTTTTTTGAAAGCAATAAATTTGTTGTTCGCAAATTTGACTTTAAAACAAGCGGTTATACGCAAGAGGAAATAGACGTAAGCAAATCTGTCGATCGAAACGTCAGTCACGGCGGCGGCGACATAGGGTTAATACGCGATATGGTTAAACGTATGCAAGGCGAAAAGGCAAGTATTGCGGCGACGGATATCATAGATTCCGTTAACGGACACGAATGCGTTTATGCGGCGGAACGCAGCCGTAAAGAAAATGTCTTGGTAAAGGTTAATTGAGTTAAATATTACCGAAACTACATAAGAAGGGGGAAACATGCAAAGAAAATACGTAAACGAAAAATTCCCGCATTTATTGCACGGCGGCGATTATAACCCTGAACAATGGATGGACGTGAAGGATGTCATCTGGGAAGCGGATATGCGGCTTATGCAAGAAGCGAATTGCAACGAAATGACCGTGGGCATCTTTTCGTGGGCGGTGCTTGAACCCAAAGAAGGGGAATACGATTTTTCTTTCCTTGACGAAATCATCGAAAAAATTTATAAAAACGGCGGAAGGGTTATTCTTGCGACGCCGTCCGGCGGAAAACCCAGATGGATGGCGAATAAATATCCCGAAGTGTTAAGAGTCAGAAATGACGGCAGGAGAGAGCATTTCGACGATCGGCACAATCATTGTTTTACTTCGCCCGTTTACCGTGAAAAGATAACGCAAATGAACAAAAGACTTTCCCTGCGTTACGGCAAGCATCCTGCCGTGGCGGCGTGGCATATATCCAATGAATACGGCGGAACGTGCTATTGCCCGCTTTGTCAAAATGCGTTTAGAGAATTTTTGCGTAAGAAATACGATAATGATATAGAAAAATTAAACAAAGCGTATTGGGCGACCTTTTGGAGCCATCGTTTTAATAACTTTGAAGAAATCGAGGCGCCTGCCGATTTAACGGATTCGCGGTTACACGGTTTGAATTTGGATTGGCGCAGGTTTACCACGGCGCAAACGATTGACTTTATGAAAACGGAGATTGCAGCGGTGCGTAGCGGTTCAGATATTCCCGTAACGCATAATTTCGTGGCTTGGCAATACGATTTGAATCATTGGAAAATCGCGGAACACTTGGATTTTGTTTCGTGGGATTCCTATCCCGATTGGCACGTAAAAGAACAAACGCAAGTGGCGTCGGAAACGGCGTTTTTGCACGATTTGTATCGTTCTATGAAACAACGCCCGTACCTGTTGATGGAAAGTGCGCCGGGGTGCGCAAACTGGAAATCCGTCAATATGTTGAAGCGTCCCGATATGGATACGCTGCAGAGCTTGCAGACGATCGCTCACGGCGGCGATTCCGTGCAGTATTTCCAATGGCGGAAGAGCCGTGGCTCGTTGGAAAAATTCCACGGTGCGGTGGTCGATCATGCGGGAACGAACCAAACGCGTATTTTTAAGGCGATTTCGGAAACGGGCAGAAGATTAAAAATCATCGACGAAGTGGCGGGAACGTTGGTCGATTCCAAGGTCGCATTGATGTATGATTGGGAAAACATGTGGGCGCTTAATGATTGTTTGGGGTTCAAATCGGGAAAAAAATACAATGAAACGTGTCGGGCATATTATAAAACGTTCTGGGAAAATGCCGTATCGGTAGATTTTGTCAACGCGCACAGCGATTTGTCCGCTTACGATCTGGTGGTCGCGCCTATGTTGTATATGGCGGATAAAGATACCGTAGAACGGTTGAGCGATTACGTAAATAACGGCGGTACGTTGTATGCAACGTATATGTTGGGTATGGTGGACGGAACGGACCTTTGTCATTTGGGCGGTTTCCCCGCCGATCGGCTTAAAGACGTTTTCGGGATATGGAATGAAGAAACGGACAGCCTTCCCGACGATTATTTCGGCGAAGTTTCCTATAACGGGAAAAAGTATGCCGCAAAAGATTTTTGCGAATTGATACATAGTAGCGGCGCGGCGGTTTTAGCGACCTATGCAAAAGATTTTTATAGCGGGATGCCGGCGTTGACCTGCAATGAATACGGAAAGGGCAAGGCGTATTACCAAGCGTTTCGAGATTGCGGGGATTTCCAAAAAGAAGCTTTGCAAAATATTGTAAGTCAGTTGCATATAGAAGGGGCGATTCCTGCGCCGAGAGGCGGATTTTTATACGGCGTAACGGCGCATAAACGCACGGACGGCGAAACGGAATATCTGTTTGCGGAGAACTATTCCGAACGCGAAGTAAAAGGTATTTCGTTGGGGGTGCGTTATACGGATATGGAAACAGGCGTAACTTCGGATACGGCGGAACTCCCGCCGTATGGAATTCGTATTTTCAAACGAAAGGTATAAATAAGAAAAACAAAGGCGCGCCTTTGTCTGTGTGAAACACAGACAAAACGCTTAAATGCCATTGTTGGATAAATACGGCAAAAATTTTGCTAAAAATAAGAGGTGAAATGTATGAAAAATGCAGTAAAAAAAGCATTGTGCTTAGCAACGGCTGTGGCGTTAAGCGTATCTGCGCTTACGGCCTGTAACGGCAGAGGAAAGTCCAAGGAAGTAAATTTCTGGATTTACGGTACGGATTCCCAACTTGAAATGTATTATCAGTTGACGACGGCGTTTAATGAAACGTACGGCGCCGAACACGGCATTTCGGTAAAAGCTACGGAAGTTTTATCCGCGGGGTACATGGGAACGGTAACCAACCTTATGGGCTCGTCTACTGCTCCCGACGTTATTTTGGCGGAAGACGCCGATTACAAGAAGTGGATTATCGGTAATTATATTACGGATATCAGCGACATTAACAGTATATATACCGATATCGATCTGGGTGAAATTTCAAACGCAGTTATCGATCGTTTGCACTATGACGTGGAAACGAATACTTCCGATCCCGACGATCCCTTGTACGCAATGCCCTTGGAATCTCGTCCTACGGCGCTTTATTACAATAAGGGGTTAATGGAAAAAGCCGGTATTATCGTCATTTCCGTGGATGAGGACAAGCTGGATGCTTGGAACAGGAATGAAATTGCTGATAATTACGGCAAGAAAAAGAGCGATTACGCGAAGCTTGCAAATGTAACCGTTCCGGCAAAAGGATATTACAGGAGCAGAAATCCTTATTATTTTGATGAGCTTTCCGAAGGTTGGGTAAAACCCGACGTTGCCGGCGGCGAAATAATGGTATTCAATAACCGTATTGCAATGAATTGGGATGAAGTGGAAGATCTGGGCATGTATTTCTCCGCCGCTTGGAATCCCGGTAAGAATGGTCGTTCCGAATGGGGCACGACGTACGGCTACTTTACGGAAACATGGTTTAACTATGGCTGGACGGTGGGCGGAGACTGCTTATACGATTTGACGGGGGACGGCGATTGGAACTTCGGTTTGCTCGATCCCAATCCCAACTATATCGTTAAAGAAGGCAAAACGTTTACCGGCAGAACGGGAACGGTATATCAAGCAGGCGAAACGGTGGCGTTTTACGATAAGATGAACGCAGACGCGAATGAAACGCTTGTTCCCGACAGTTATGGCGATTATAATCGCGCGAACGGCGGTAAAGCCGGCATTTGGACCGTCATTCAGGAAGAAATGAATAAAGGGGAAGACAGTGCGCTTATCGAGCTGCCGTCCACGAGAACCGCGTTTAAGCGGTATTTGAAACTCGGCTGCGGAAACGATACGAGTAACGCCAACAATTTAGTAGAAGATTCTTACGGTTTGAATATTTCTCCCAACCCTGCAAACATTACGGATATCAACCCTATCTACAAGCAGTTTTACTCCGGAGACATTCTTTGCTTTGTAGGGGAATCGCAACTTATGCGGGAAATTGCAGTCTATGCGGATGATTATAAATTGAGTTGGGACGTTGCGCCTCTTGTTCAATACAAAGAATATCAGGATCCTTCCGATCCCGACTGCGACGAAGTAAAGGCAAAAGGCGTAGTCGCCGGTCATAGCCGTGTTGCCGCCATGGGTATTAACAGACTGTCAAGCAAAATGGATGAAGCGAAAGCGTTTGTAAAATGGGCTACCGGTTTAGACGGTCAAAGAGTGCGTGCGTCTATCGGATTTTTCCCGACGCAAGAATCTCTTATGGGCGAATTAAAGTTCGATTCGGATTCGGCGCCTACAAACGTAACGGCATTTTCCGAAGCGATGAAATATCAACGCCCCGGCGATTGGTGGTATATGCCCGATACGCTTTGGGTGGAAGCGTGGTGCGTGGACTTGAATACGAACGTAAGAAACGGTAAAAAATCGTTTGCGAACTGGTATTCGCCCGCCGTCACTGCGACAAATGCCAAATTAAAAGATTACAAGGATTTTGACAGATAAGAAAGCGGGAGAAATTACTCTATGATGACATATAGACAGTGGTGCGGTAAGACGCATAGAACAGTTGAACAAAAACGTTCTTATAAAAGGAAAATATTAAAGCAAAACTTATTGGGAACGGGGATGGTCATTTTACCGTTTTTGGGCTTTTTGTGTTTTACGTTATTTCCAATGTTAATGTCGCTTTTGTTGTCTTTCTCCAATTTGCGTTCGGCGCTCATTTCCGAAGCGACGTTTGACGCCGGATTTCAAAATTATATTTTCATATTGAAAGACGAATATACTTGGAAGGCTTTGCGGACGACGCTCGTCTATTCGCTGACGACGTTTATCAATTTGACGCTTGCCGTATTTCTGGCAAACGTTATGCATAAGCAAATATGCGGCAAAAAATTCTGGCTGATTATCTTTTTCCTGCCGCAGGTATGTTCGAGCGTATCTACCACGTTGATGTGGCGCTGGATTTTGAGCGAAAACGGTGTGTTCAATAATATCTTAGGTGCTCTCGGGGCAGAACCCATTTATTTCTTTACCGATGCATCTTGGTATATGATCGCTATTTTTATGATGAGCGCGTGGCAGCACGGAACGAATATCGTCGTTTTGCTGTCGGCTTTTGCGGGGATTAACGCGTCCCTGCAAGAGGCTTCGAGATTGGACGGCGCGAACGAATGGCAGGTGTTCTGGAAAATCACGTTGCCGCAGCTCACGCCCACCATCTATTATTTACTGACGATAAATTTGATCGCTTCCTTACAGGAACAAGCCATATTCCAATTCTTAAATACCACCGGCGTGGGTCCCGATTTCTGGGGCTTAACGCTGACGTATCAAATGTATAGATTGATCAACGTAAACTACCAATACGGGTTATCGTGCGCGCTGTCTTGGTGTATCGGGATATTCATTATGATTATAACCGCAATAAATTCCAAGCTGAGCGAAAAGTGGGTAAGCTACGATTAAGGAGAAAAATATGGAAAATGTTCAAGATTTAAAATATACGCGCCGACAAAGAGCAAAAACAATTCTGTTTTCCATTTTAAATCATTTTATCATAGTGGTATTCGCCGCTTTTATCCTCGTGCCGCTATACGTGGTAATCATTACATCGTTTAAAACAACGGCGGAGGCGAACGGTACGGCGTTTTATTGGTGGCCGAAGGAGGGGCTTTCCCTTGACGGATATATAAAGATATTTTCAACGAACCAAGTAAACAGAAATTTAATACGCGCGTTTGGCGTAACGCTTTGGATGTACGTTCCGCCGATTATTGTCGGTATATTTGTAAGCGCGATGGCGGCATACGGCTTTGCGAAAATGGATTTCTTTTTGAAAAAGCCTATTTTTGCAATTTTGATGAGTTCGTTGACGTTGCCCAACAGCGTAGGCATGATTGCTTCTATCGTTATTTATAACGGAATCGGCTGGATGGGAACGCCGCTGCCTTTAATGATTCCCCGTATGATGGGCAGTATAGGTATCGTGTTCTTTTTAAGGCAATTCTATATGGGCTTGCCGGATGATTTAATCGGCGCCGCAAGAGTGGACGGGCTCGGCGATTACGGCATTTTCTTGCGTGTTGCGTTGCCGCTTTCCATGCCAGCGCTCAGCTCGCAGTTTATCCTTACGTTTATTGCGGCGTATAATGATTATCTCGGACCGCTTTACTATTTGATCGGCAGTCCCGAATTGTATCCGCTGCAGCTTTCTTTGTCTTATTGGAGAACGAGTTCTAATCCCGATTGGAGCGTATTGATGGCGGGCGCAATGGTGGCAACGATACCTATGCTTTGCTTGTATTTGCTGTCGCAGAAATTTATTTTGAAGGGAGTCACCATTACGTCCGGATTAAAAGGATAAGGAGAAAACATGAAATCAGTAAAAAAAATTATTTCTTTATCGTTGAGCGTAATGATGTCCGTGTCTGTTTTCGTTTCCTGTACGGATAATGAAAAGGGCGAGGGATTTCAATTACAGCATTTCAACGGCATGGATATCGAAGAATATGATTCCGATTTACTGTGGAGAAATACTTCCGAAGTTTGTAATGACGGAGCCGGCGACGGCGACGTATTGTGGGTGAGCGAGGAAGAAGATCCTGTCAACGGCGGATATTTCTATATGTATTCATCGTCCGGCGGGGGAGCCGAATCCACCGAGGACGGGAAAAAGCCCTCCGAGGAGAACGGACCTGCCGCATACAAAGGCTATGTATATGTGGCGCGTTCCCGCGATATGGTTGACTGGGACGTGTGCGGCGCGGTAGACGGATGTTACGCATTGAAAGCGTCTATGGATACTTGGATTCTTAGCCACATGTATGCGCCCGAATGTATTTTCGATCCCGTTTCGGAAAAATACTATTTATATATTACGGCATTAAGCAAAGTAAATACGCCCGAATTAAGGGAGCAGGGCGCAAGATATTCCGATTCCACCGCAAATTATTGGGATAGATTTTATATCGGCGTGGCCGTATCCGAAACGCCTTACGGACCTTTTGAGTTCGCAACCAGCGAATCCATGTACGGCGATCCGCTGGCAAAAAATCCCAACGGTTACGTGCTTTCGGATATCAATCCCACCATTCTTTTGGATGAAGAATGCGACGAACTGTTTTACACTGACGAGTTCATGGCGCAATTCAAAGAAAACGGCGTAGTAAACCAAGCGGCGTTTGAAGAAGCGGACGAACGTTTTGTCGTTATCGACGCGCATCCTTTCTTTGATGAAAATGGGGACCTGTATCTTTATTTTTGTCGCCACATGGCGAGCGACAGCCCCGGCGGGCACAACATTTGGGGCTTTAGAATGAAGGATATGGTAACGCCGGATTATACGACGATTACCAACATATTGCGCGGTTCGTATCAAAAGGGGTTTTCGTATGTCGGCAATGCGGACGCTACGGTGAATAAGAAATTCGTTCGGACGGAATACGCGTACGAACGTACCGTTTCCGATGAGGACGGCAAGACGGTTACCGATCCTTTGCATCCTCCTCATCTTGCAAAGAATTGGCTGAGCTATACAAGATATGCCGACGGTACGGAAAGCACGGACGGACAATACGAATCGGCTCTTGTAGAAGCGCCCAATATGACGATGACGAAGGATAAGGACGGCAAAACGGTGTACGTTATGTCCTATGCGCCTTTGGGCGTAGACCGCGTGGAAGGCGACTACGATATGAAAGCGGCGTATTCCTATTCGCCGTTGGGACCCTTTATCAAACCCAACCCCGATCAGGGCGCTACCATTCTCGGTACAGACGTAGCCGTAAACAATTTTATGTCTAACTTAGGACATGCCTCGTTCGTTACGGTGGGAGATGAAGTTTGGATTGCCCATTGGCAAAGGCAAACGCCGTTTGGCGGACTCGATCAGGGCAGGTTGTATGCGCTGTCCTCGTGCAGCTATCAATATATAGAAAGCACGGGTATTTATATGCCGATCGCAAACGGACCGACGACGTCGTTGCAGGCGAAAACGTCTGTTGCGAGCGGATATAAAAACATTGCTCTCGATGCGGAAATTACCGCGACGAACGACAAGACCGGTTCCGTGAAATATCTGAACGACGGAATGTGGGTAACGCACGGCGTCTGGTCGGACAGGGAGTTCGAGGCGGAAAAATCGACGCAAATCACGATTACCTTCGACGAGCCTGCGACGGTGCGCGGGGTGCTGCTGTATAATTCCTATTTTACGGACAATGCGTTTAAGAATATATCGCTTATTCAGTTTGATTTAGCGCAAACGCCCGCTTGGCACAACGGAACGGAAACGAGCTGCTATATAAAAAATCTTCCTTATAACGTAGAAGATTATTTGAGCGAAAAAGGCGTATTGCAGACCGGTTCGGCGGCGGTTGCAACCTTTAACGAAATAAAGGTGAATCGCATCCGGATAACCGTTAAGGAATCGGATCTGTATAAAGGCGGCGGAAAAATTCGCCTTTCGGAAATCGTAGTTCTCGGGAAATAAAGGAGGGTAAAGATGAAAAGAAAAACGAAATTGCTTGCCTCTTTATTCCTCGGTTCCTTGATGCTGCTGTGCTTTGGCGTCGCTTGTAACGGCGCCGGAACGGAAGGTCCGCTCGGGGAAGACTACAATTGGGTGTTCAATAAGCCGTTCGCGGGCGAACCCGACGAAGGGATGAAAATAGACGGCGTGCTTGACGAAAGCGTTTGGCTGGAAAACACCTATCTTTCGCAAACGACAGGTACGACGTCATGGTCGGCGACGACGTATTTTACGGAAAAAGGATTGTATATAGCGGCGAAAGCCACCGACATGACCATGACGTATATCACCCGTTTCACAAAGCGTTCTGCCTTTGAGCTGTTTATTTGCAAAACGGGAACGGAAACGATCAATCCCAACAGTACGGCAACCCATCCGGCGCGCTGCCAGACTTTCCAATTGGATCCGTATTATTGCCGTTCAAAATCCCGCGTGGAATATTATTACGAAGCGAAGGTTGACGGCAAGCTGAACAGCGAAACGGAATGTACGATGACGGCGGAACTGTTTTTGACGTGGGAAGATTTGTACTATACGGCGGATGAATTGGGCGAACAAGGGTATCCCGAATCCATTCAGATGTACGTAAATTACGAAGGCGCGTCCAATGAAGTGCTGGGCAGCTGTTCGTGGAGAGAGGAAACCTATTTCCATTACGATAAATCGGGCTATATGGGGGAGCTTGACCACGGAGATCTGGGCGATGCGACCGGCGGCTTGGCGGCGACGGACCGATGGACGTTGTCGGAAGACGGAAAACCGCAGACGACGGCGGGCAGAACGCAAATTCTGTGGCTGAAAGAAGCGTACGCAAAGGATTTTATGTTTGAAGCGTCGCTCTCGCCGATAGACACGTATATCGATGAAAACGGCGAAACGAAGCCCATCACTTTGCGCGGCGAAGCGGTATCGGGCAGAATCGGTTTGATCGCCGCAAACGGGGTTAGCGCGGGCAGATATAATCTTTTTTCCGCCGACGCAAAAAACTTTTCCCGTAACAAAACCGTAACCTTGCAGACGTGTCGGGAAATAGATTCCTTCCATTGGCAGAACTTGATAGGACTTGGCAATCAGACGGCGACAAGGGATTACGAAGGCGAATCCCTGCTGCTGCGCGTGATTAAAAAAGGCGATATGTTCTATTATTTCTACGGCGATACCTATTGGAACTGCGAACGTATTCCCGATTTGCAGGAGGAAGCGTATTGCGGCATTTATACCAGCCAAGGGGTGAAGATAGAAGATTTCCGCTTCGTAAATTACGAAGGGAATACAAATGATTTGGAAAGCGAGCTGTCGAAGTATATGTACTTTGTCAACGTATCGGGCGAAATGCCGCGCGGTTCGGTGACGACGAGCCTGTACGCGGTCGGCAAGGGCAGGGACGTAACGATAACCTTCCTTCCGAAATCCCGCAGCGTTTTAACGAACGTAACGATCGACGGCGAAGAAAGATATGACGAAGTCGTAGCGGGCATGAACGATAAATGTCAATACACGTTCACCCCGACGGCGGACGTAACGGTAGAAGGCGAGTTTACGCAATTTGAAACGAAGGACGTTGTCAAAACCGTAATCGTGATAAACGACGAAAATGACGACCGCGTAATGGACGCGAATTACGAAATCACGGGGAGCGATAAACTGCTGTTCTACAAGGGCGAACCCAATGCTTCGGGGTACGTTATCGTACAGCTGCCCAAGGAAGGCACGTATACGGTCGGCGGCAGAACGTTTGAAGTGAGCGGCGATTACGAATTAACGGCTTTGTTCAGCGGACATCACGACCTGAAAACTTCGTTTGTCTTGAACGACGGCGTTACCTCGGTGGATATTAACGGAAATCCCGAAAGCGTAAAGGATACGCAGTCCTATACCTTGTATTTGCAGGTGCGGGAGAACGCTTGGGGGGCTTTGACCGTCAATAAGCTGAACGTATCGGGCAGCGGCAAGCTGTATTTCAATGAAGAAACGGGCAATTATTATGCGACGAATATAGTAAGACGCTATTTCAAAGGAACGGTGGCAACCGATTATGCCGCGGACGTGACGTTGAAATTGACGAACGTCGGCGATAAAAACGGCGATTTGGCGGCGTTTGCCGTCACGGACGGAAATGACGTGTTGGTCATCAAAATCAACCTCGAAAACGCGGGCAAGGTGATTATCGCGACGGGCAACGAAACGACGAACACCGTAGCCGGTCAGGAATATGCGATAACGGGTTTCGATTATACGAAATGCCAAATGCCTTCCGGCGGGGGCAATAACGGTTATGCGGAAGTGTCTTTCCGCGTCGTGAAATGCGGTTCCGCGATATATCTGTTCAATTCCGACGGCGAAATGAAAGCGTATTTCAACAAGGAAGGCGTGCAGCTCGTCAACGGCTCTCAAATCGCTTGGCGCGGCAATAGCGATGCGGAAGAGGAAATCGACAAGGATATCGCCTCCCTGTTCGGTTCGGGCGAAGAAACCGCCGTAGGTTTGTTTACCTATGCCGTAAAGAATATCAACGCGGAATTGGAAATGGACTTTTCGACGAATGAGGCGGATATCTTTACCGACGCAATCGGCTACGGCGCGTTTACCCTTACCTTGCCGGAGGACGTAACGCTGAATGACGGCTATCGGGTAAAAACCCATTACGGCATGGGCGAAGAAGTCGTAATCGGCGTAAACGCGGAAAACGCAAAAACGGCAAACGCGCGGCTTATCCTTGCGGACGGCGGCGGCACGAGATTTGTAAGCGGCAGCTACGATTGGTCGAACGACTGTATCGTGTTCAAATTCATATACGCGGGCGGCGCGGCTGCGGCGAAAATTACGGTGTTGGAATACGGAGATATGGATTGGTCGGAAGATTGGGGCGATTTTATTCCCGATCGGGACAACACGCTGCCGTAAAAAACGCTGCCGAAGGAACTTTATCGGCGCGGCAGGGAACGTTTGCGGTCGGAAAATACTTTCGGTGATTAAATTAGCGGGAACAGCTGTTGCATAGCCTACCACAACGCGATTGCAACCGATGAAAAAGCTGTACGAAATAATTTATAAAAGGAGGAAAGATTTTTATGGATAAAAATCAAGTTGGCAGGTTGTTTAGTGGGAAACACCGTTATGAGGCGCCTGTGCTGAAGCTCGTTCAATTTCAGGGGGATGCAGTGTTAAGCAGCACGGGCTTGATGGAGTGGAATTCCGATTGGCTTATCGTTTTTGACGATACTCGGGATAACACGCTTATCGATTAAGGAGGCGCAAAATGTTAAAGAGAAAAAAATTATTGGTTTCTATGGCGGCGGCAGTGTGTGCGTTGGCTTTAGCCGGCGGGATCGGTGCGGTAAACGCAAATGCGGATACGAATACGGCGCCCGTTACGCTTGCGGGCTTTGACGCAAAAGGCGCGTCGGTGCGCGTCGATGAACTCGGCTTGCGCTTTGTGTTCAGCCTTGACGGAGACGCGCTGGAAAAGAAAGATTTGACGGCGGGCGTCGTCTATTTGCCCTACGATTTGCTGCAAGGCGAATTAACGAAAGAAACCGCTAAGGCGTCGACGGTGGAATTCGGCTGGACGGAAGACGTTGACAACGTAACGGCGTCCGAAACGGATATGGTGGGCTTCACCGAACTTCCTGCGGATGTTATTCCCGAAACGATGTACAATCGCGTGCTTATGGTGCGCGGGTATATAGAAGACGGCGCAAACGTCTACTATACGTCCGCGGTAAAAACGTCGATGGCTTATTCCGCGATGAAAGGCATAGAGGCTTTCCCCGAATATGCGGACGAGCTGGCGGTGTATTTGGGCTCGCACACGATTACCCCCACCGTCGGGGAGGCGATTGCCGTAAAATACGGCGATCCCGTGCTGTCGCAGCTGGCTAAGGCAAATGACGGCGTAAATATCGTCGCTTGGTATTGGGATAAAGCGCGTACGAATCAAGTAAAAGATACCGATTACGCAACGGGTTCGATGGCGGTGTATCATGAGTATGAATCCTTTACGGTGAGCGGCACGGTTTCCGCTCCTGCGGATACAACCGTGGATTTAACGAAAGTGAAGATTGCCGTGGACGGAACGGATACGGACGCGGCTGTTCAGTCGAACGGCGCCTATTCCCTTTCCTTGGAAGCGGGCACGTATGACTTGAAGTTCTATTGCGAAGGTTTTTCCGCTTACGCTTCGGCTACCGTTGTGAAAAGCGACGCGGAGGTATCCGTAACGTTGAAGGACAGCACGTGGGATATCGGCGATTACGGTCAGAAGAAGAGCACGGCGGGCGCTTATACGGTGGGCGCAACTGCAAACGCGGTTACGTTGACGGGGCAAAACGTGGGCGCGTTGTTCCCCAACACGGCTACGGCGGAACCGTTTACCTATACCGCCAAAATGAGCGGCGGAACAGGCGGGCGCGGCGATAAAGCGTATATGCTTGCGCTCAGCAATGGCACGTACAATCTTCACGTCGGGGTGTATGAATGGGAAACGATCGTCGTGAATTTCGGCTCGGGCTACGGGGTTGAATTCGTTACGTATTTGGATATGGACGGAACAGGGCACGGCTATACCGACGGCGAGCAGATGAAGCTTGTTAAGACGGCGGATTCCATTGAGTTTTATATCAAGAGCGCGTTGCATTTCACGTTGAAATCGGACGGATCGTTGGTATACGCGACGGGCGTTACCAATAGGAATTGGGGAGACAGCTTTACGGCAAAATGGAAAACGGAAGCGGCGGGCTTTATGGCAAGCGAGCTTTGCATGGGAATTACCAACATCAGTAAGTCAGGACTTGATGGGTTTACCGCAACCTATACTTGCGCTTTGGAAGTAGGGGAAAAAGATCCTTGGGCAGTCGGCGATTACGGTCAGAAGAAGAGCACGGCGGGCGCCTCTACGGTGGGCGCAACTTCAAACGTAGTCACGCTTACGGGGCAAAACGTGGGCGCGCTGTTCCCCAACACGGCTACGGCGGAATCGTTTACCTATACCGCCAAAATGAGCGGCGTAACAAGCGGGCGCAGTGATAAAGCGTATATGCTTGCGCTCAGCAATGGCACGTACAATCTTCACGTCGGGTTGTATGAATGGGAAACGGTCGTCGTGAATTTCGGCTCGGGCTACGGACCTGAATACATTACGTATTTGGATAGTAGTACAAACCCAAGTAACATCGGCTATTATAAAAATGAAATGAAGTTTGTTAAGACGGCGAATTCCATTGAGTTTTATGTCGACGACACGTTGTATTTCACGTTGAAATCGGACGGATCGTTGGTATACGCGACGGGCACTACCAATAGGAATTGGGGAGACACCTTTACGGCGAAATGGAAAACGGAAGCGGCGGGCTTTATGGCAAGCGAGCTTTGCATGGGAATTACCAACATCAGTAAGTCAGGACTTGATGGGTTTACCGCAACCTATACTTGCGCTTTGGAAAAGAACTGATCCTTTTTTGAACCCGATACGGGGAAGGAAGGCGGCAAAGGTCGGCGCAACCTGCGTTAGGTTGCGCCGATCGAAACCCCTTTGTTTAAGAATATCTGAAAACAGAGTAGAAATATGAAAAAGATAGGGATTTTGTTATTGACGATATTGGTTATGCTGTTTGTTTCGTGCGCGAACCCGGATAACGGAACGCCTGCCGATCCGAACGACGATCCTTCGTACAGTTCCGGCGACGGCGACGAAAATGACGGGAATAACGACGATGGCAACGGTGATAGCGATGGCGATAGCGGACCGATATGGCTGCCGCCCGTTATCATGGAGTAACGCTTTTTAAAAAATCAAAATAACGAGAGCCGAAAACGAATATCCGTTTTCGGCTGTTGTTTCTTACAGAGAAAAAAAGCTCGCCGTAAAAAACGGCGGCGTTATGCGGTTGCAAAAAGCGGAGCGCCCCAATATATTTTTGGAAAACGGGCTGCCGAAAAAAATCGATATGTCTTGTTTGACCGAACAAGGCGAAACCTTTATCGCGCATGTTCCGCTCTCGGTTGAAAAATATCGCGCGTTGTTGCAAAAATAACCGCCTGCCCGCCTTGTTTTAGAATAAATAGGTCTCTTCAATGACGAAAAAAATTTTTAACGTAATCATAATACGCACAATGGCTGTTTTATGTCTATTTGATAGATTTGACGGATTATTCCGAACACTAATTCAAATACAACCGCATTGTTACTTTTTTCATTTGTACAAACAAGAGCATTTCCAAAAATATTAAAATCTCTTGGACTATCCCCGCCACAATCTACCTTTTGTATTTGTTTGATGTGAGCGCCATCGATCTCAAATACTATCAATGCGTTTTCTTCCCGAAGAGAGACATATAAATACTTCCCGTCATCGCTCAAACGAATGGCAGCTCCTGATGCATTTTCCTTTTTACATAGGATTTTTACCGTTTGCAAACAGTTTATTTTTCCAGTCTCATAAGCGAACACGCTCACACTTGGTATAAGTTCGTTAATGGTATAAATAAACGTTCCGCACTTGGAAAACACCAAATGACGGATACCATATCCGTTCGGCACCTTGGACTCGCTTACAAGTTGCAAATTCTTGTCATAAATCGTCAAAGCATCTGTTCCCAAATCCGCCACCGCCAAATTTCCGTCAATCGTTTGTCCGACAAAATGGGTATGTGGCTGCGTTTGCCTTGTCGGGTGTATACTTTTCCCAACTCTTTGCACAATTTGTTTCCCGTTTTTAACAAGATTACCGCTCATATAATTGACCGCGTACACATCATCGTTATCCACCGCCAAATGGCAAGCCACAATACCTTTCGTGGATATAATTTCTGTTGCCGTTTGCAATTTCTCGTCTATAAAAAAATATCCGCTTTCGTTAGTGTCGTTAAATGGTTGGCGAAGTAAAATACAAAGTCCTTTATCGCATTTTATACCATACATAGGTCTATCGCAAGCGAAATAGGCGAGTTTGCTCAACTTCCCGTTTCCCTGTAAATCATAGGCATAAATTCCGCCACCGTTTTCAATTTTTTCGCATGATAAAATATAAATTTCCATACTAATTAATTATTAAATCTTTATAATTCTTTCGATTTTTTTGTAAAACCACATCGTCTTTTGCTCTACCTAACGCAACCGCAATTTTGCATGGCATTGATATATTTGTTGTATTAAAAAGCTTATCATCATTTATCCAACCTATTATGCAAGAATCAACGCCCCTGTTTTTTGCACTTAAAGTTAAATATGCAATCATTTGCCCTATATCATAAGGAACAAATCTATCATTCCCATATTTTGTACATGCTATACAGTTTGGTATGCTTTCATAAATCAAAACAAACGCTGATGCATTTTGTAAAAAAGCGTGTTTGTTTTCATCTGAAAGTGCATTTGCAATCTTCGCGTTTTGCTCTTTTGTAGTGCTGATAAAAAATCGCCATGGCTGTGTATTCTTGGCAGAAGGACAACATGAAGCATCTCTTATAATTTCCTCGAGTACATTTCTATCAATTTCGCTGCCATCAAAATTTCTACAAGCATATCTCTTTTTTATAAGTTCTAAAAAATCCATTTTCTTTTTTATTACAACGCCGATTGTGTATCATTCGGGTCGCCATTGATTGCCAGATCATATTCGTGCGACCAGTCCAAA
>QAKE01000001.1 GCA_003343995.1 Bacillota bacterium | reverse complement strand
CCCAAGACCGGAACCATGTATGACCCGGACGCTTTCCGGAGAACCCATGACAAAATTCTGAAAGCCATCGGTGCGGAGCATATCCGGTTCCATGACTTGCGCCACACCTTCGCCACGCTGTCGCTGAAAAGCGGGGTAGACGTGAAAACGCTGTCCGGTGCCTTGGGGCACTACTCGGCGGGCTTCACGCTGAATACCTACACCCACGCCACAGCCCAAATGAAACAGGACGCTGCCGACACCATCGGCGGTGTCATCAGCCAGCAGATGCGGTAAATATGGCAAAAAAATACAGGGCCAGACATGAAAATTCCTGTCTGGCCCTGTCCGGTACTTTCCGCACCTTTCCCCGTGTGGGTCAGCGTGTGAGTCTTGATGAAACGGCGAAAATTAAGCGCCCAAAAAAGTTGCGGATCACGAAATAAAATCACCGGAATCAGGCGATTCCGGTGATTTTTGGTGGAGACTACTGGACTCGAACCAGTGGCCTCATGCGTGTGAAGATACGTCGGGGCGTCAAAGCCCTGCTATTGGGTGCTTTCCGACACTTTTGGCCCCGCTTTCTGCGGGTATAAATTTCTGCCTTGTCCACTGTGTCCATCTGTTGCTTTGCTGATATTGGTCAGCGTATTGGTCAAAGAACCGTCTCCGTCAAAATCGGCGGAGACGGTTCTTTGTTCGGAAGAAGTTCTTGCCACCACAATAAGAACTTGAAATATTGAAATTGTCAAGGACGAATTTGAACAATTTGGTAGTATAGCTTCTGTATTCGGCCCGGAGGTGCTGCGAAAAGGAAAAAGAAAGGTGTCGGGTTTAGATAGGCATGGTCCACTCTTTCACCCCGTCGAAGTAGGGGCTTTGCTTGCGGCGGCGGAAATCGTCGGCGTTCTTTTGGGACCAGTCGAACAGGCCCTCTCCTGCCGCCTGGCCGGTCTTGCCGGAGGCCAGACCGGCCTTCACCAGTTCCTGGATCTCCTTCGTGTCGCACAGGTCAGGGTAGACATTTTTGGCAATGGTGCTCTCCAGGTCGTAGCCCACGGCGTCAAAGTACTCCAGAAGGCCGATGGAGGCGTACCGCATGCCCATGGCGTACTTCACCGCCTTGTCGATGTCGGCGGCGGTGGTGACGCCCTGTTCAATGAGGTAGATGGACTCCCGGAACAGCGCCTGGGCAAACCGGTTCACCAGCATGCCAGGCACGCTGCGGTTCAGCACCACCACCTGGCGGTGGAGGGTCTCCAGAAGAGCCAGTGTCCGGGAGACGGTCTTGTCAGTGGTCTTCTGTTGGCGCACCACCTCCACCAGCGGCAGCATATGCACCGGCTGGAAGGGATGGGCGATCAGCAGGTTCTCCGGCTTTTCCGTCAGACCCGCCAAGATCTCCGCGTCGATGGAGGAGGTGCAGGAGGCGATGACGGCGTTGGGGGCCGCGTACCGCTCAATGGCCCGGTACACCGTCTGCTTCTGCTCCGTCCCCTCGGCCACGGCCTCGAACACGAAGGTGCAGCCCTCCAGGGCGGCGGGGTCGTTGGTGACGGTCAGCAGGGCCAGGGCCGCATTTTTGTTGGCCTCTGTGGCAAGGCCCTCGGCGATCAGGTCGTCCCAGTTCCGGACAATGGCGTTCCGGCAGCGCTCCAGCCCCCGCTCCGAGTGGCCGATGACCACGCAGGGCAGGCCGTGGCCGATGACCAGTGTGGCCTGGCAGGAGCCGATGGTGCCGGAGCCGTATACCGCGATCTTTTCCATGGCGGGCCTCCGTCACATCATGGCCCAGCCGTGGGTCAGGCGCAGGGACTGGCCGGTGAGAGCGCCTTGGTCATTAGCCAGAAAGGCCAGGGTGTTGGCCACATCCTCCACGGTGGTGAACTGACCGTCCACGGTGTCCCGCAGCATGATGTTTTTCACGACCTCCTCCTCGGTGATGCCAAGGGAGGCGGCCTGCTCGGGGATCTGCTTTTCCACCAGCGGGGTCTTGATAAAGCTGGGGCAAATGGTGTAGGTGTAAATGCCGTAGTCGGCGCCCTCCCGGGCGATGGACTTGGCCAGACCCGCCACGCCGTGCTTCACGAAATTGTAGGGCTCCTTCAGCTTGGAGCCGACGAAGGTCTGGACAGAGCCGGTGAACACGATGCGGCCGCCCTTTCCGGAGGCCTTCATACGTCGGAACGCGGCCCGGGACACCAGGAACGCGCCGTCGGCGTGAATGGACATCATCTTCTTCCAGTCCGCGAAGGGGTACTCGTCAAAGGGGTGGACGATCTGGACGCCGGCGTTAGACATGACCAGGTCGCAGGAACCGTAGGTCTCCACCATCTTGTCGAAGCCGGCCTCTACCTCCTCCTCGTTGGACACGTCCATGTGGACGGTGATGGCGGAGCAGCCGGCAGCGGTCAACTCCTGGACCAAAGCCTCGGCGGCGGGCAGATTCACGTCGGCCACGACCACGCCGTAGCCCTCCTTTGCCATGCGCTGGGCGCAGGCCTTGCCGATGCCGGACGCGGCGCCGGTGATCAATGCGGATTTTTTGACCATATCAGAAGTCCTTTCTGCGAGAAATCAGCTGATTTTTTAGGGGATTTATAGGTTTACAACAGTGTTTGTAATACAAATCGTGGCCATGATGATTCCGTTAATCAGACCGCCGAGATAAGGGTTTTTTGTCGCCTTATAGATTTTACGAGAAATAATGGGCGCAATCATCAAAATTGGGATCAGCGCGTAAGACCAGCCCGGAACCGCCTGCGCAGCTTCCGTCAGATGCCACATGGAATAGCCGGTTGAGAGAAAAGCTGTATACTGGATTACAATGTAAATGATGCAGGGCAGCGCGTTAAAAACTGAAAGCACCGCGAGATTGATCCATTCTTTACCGCAAATGGTGTGATAGTTAAAGCAATTGACTGCAACGGAATTTACAATGTAGAACACTAGGAACGGCAAAATATATGTCAAGATGAGACGGATGCGGTCAGCGGTAAACGCTCTGATGGCCAATGCCCAGAACCGGAAATCAGACTTAAAGAGGTAGTTGGCCAGGAACACAAGGCTGTATGTCACGGTGACCACAATCAAGGCCAAAACAATGGTTTTCCACAGGGTCTTCTTCTGAGGAATTACACCGGAATCATGAAGGGATTGGCCGTTTTTCTTTCCTACAAAATGGTAGTTCAACGCCAAAAGGATGACAGTGAACAGTGCCGAGACGGCACCCCACACGCCTAAAATAGCGGGAAGCTCACAGGGGAACATGGGCGTAAGTTTTACATAGAAGAACTCGCCAATGGGGCGCAGCGTCCAGAAGCCAAACAGCGCGGATGCCGTGAGACCGCCCCAGAACCACCATTTGCCCTTGCCGGAAAGCGGTACGGGAGCCACAGCTTCGTCGGTTTTTAGCGGTGCAAATGTGGGAGTAGACAGCAGTGCAACGCAGAAGCAGACAGCAAACATAAAGAAGCCAACAATGCCGATTGCAGTAAAGCACTCCCGCAGAAGGCCGATCTGGTTGCTGCTGGAAAGGGATGTGCCGGTGGGAATGGTATTCTCGAAATACTCAACCGCATACTTTATAACAGTGGGGGAAAGAACATTCCAAGAGTGAATCTGCACAGGATTATACAGGACACGGCTGGCAGTTTTTCCGTCAATTTCCTGGGTGTAATACTGGCCGCTGACTACGTTGCCGTCTACATTAGACGGATCTCCAAAGCCAACAAAGGCTCTGGCATACTCCGTCTTCAAATAATCACGAGGCGCGTTTCTCCACTCTCCATTTTCATCGGCATTGTTATAGTACCAGTCGTCATACTGACTTGCGATGCCGCCCACGTCAATGCCGCCATACTTGTTGTTATAGTTTCCGTCAGCATCCCGATAAGTGGGATCCTTGCCGACAAAGAGCATGGAGATAAAATTTACGCCGCCGGCATTTTGCGCGGTTGTAAACGCGGCATCAATGGCAGAGCCGCCGGAAGAGTGACCGGTGGCGCCGATTCTCGTCGAATCGACATATACAATATCTTCCAGCATTTTGAGAGCACCATAAACATCGTCGCCCCGGCTTACGTCATCATCCCAGATTTCGTTGTCACCGTGGCCCGACATGTCGATGTTGAAAACAACGTATCCACGGCGAGCCAACTCCAAAGACAAAGACTGCTCCGCTTCACGGGTCTTCCACCAGCCATGGATATTGACAACTGCCGGAGCCGGATTTTCAGCTGTCGCAGTTGCCGGAACATACAGCGTTCCCGGCAGAATTTTACCGTTTGGAGCAACAGTACGGACATCTTTAACAGTGATATTGCCAAAATCAATTTGCAAAGCCCAAGCGCCAACCATACTGATCAGGCACAGTAAAAGGGATACCCATATCAATACGCGGTTTTTAGATTTCTTTTTCATAAATCCCGTCTCCTCATATAAAAATGCACAGGCAATCCCGCCTTCTCTTTTTGATGAATTTGTCTTGGAGGACATCAAAGGCAAGTATATTGAAGATGGTACCCTCTTCAGTATGGCACCGCCGATGATGACACGGCCGTCTCTCCTGTTGATTACAGTATAGAATGTGGATTTATCAAAAGCAATAATAAGAAAAATAGAATTATATTTTTAATATTTATATAAAATACTAAAAAATATAAATAAAATATCAAATTTATTATAAAAATATATAATAAAAGGCCCCTCTACCCGAGAGGCCTTTTCAATATAGTCAAAGATCATCCGCAGGGAGATTTTTCCTAATGTACTCCAAAAACAGGCGGCAGGACTTGGACATATACTTTTGCTTGTTCCAGGCCAGCACAATGTCCCAGTACTTCATGCTGTCCGTCAGTGGGACACAGACCACGTTGGGGTCGGGGTGCTTGTCCAGCACCGGCTTCGGCAGAATGGAGACGGCGCGGTTCCGCGACACCAGCTCCACCATAAAGTCCCACTGGGAGCTGAGCAGCGCGATCTTGGGCCGGAAGCCGGCTGCATGACAGGCGGACATGATCTGTCGGTTCAGGATAAAATCCTGGTTGAAGATCGCAAAGGAATCCTCCTTCAAATCGGTGACCGTGATGTTCCTGGCATTCGACAGGGGGTGGTTCTTGTGCAGAAGGGCCACATTTCTCTGGGTGGAAAAATGGCAGCTGGCAAACGAGGCTGTCCGCTCCGTGTTCAGGGTCACGGCCAGATCGACCTCCCCCCTCTCCACCAGCTCATCGATCTTGTTGGCGCCGTCCTCAATCATATTGATCTTGATATCGGGATAGGCTGCGGCAAAGCTGGGGATCAGATCGCCAAAGAAGCAGGCGCCAAACAGCGGGGAGAGTCCCAGCGTGACGACACCAGAGCCGACATGGTCGGAGAGCTTTACATTTTCTATGGTCTCCTGGTAGACCTCCAGCAGCTTCGCGGCGCCCTCCTTCAGGCGCAGTCCCTCGTCCGTGAGGTTCTGCCTTCTGTTAAAGGAGTAGAACAGCTCGGCGCCCAGCTCCTCCTCCAGCTTCTTAACAGCCATGGAAAGCGTCGGCTGTGACACCTCCAGCTTTTCAGCGGCGCGGGAAAAGCTGCCCTCCTGCGCAACGGCCATAAAGTATGAGATTTGCTTGATGTCCATAGCAACGCCTCGCCACCGTTTCAAGAAATTTGATATTGTAATAATAGCACATAAGTATTTGTTTTATCAATGCCAAGGCGTGCATTGATAAAGGGACGAAATCAGACTATCATGCGTAAGACACAAAAGAGCGAAACCATACAATCAAAGAAGCATAGCTATCCAAAACTACCGCCGCGTCGAAGGACTGGGAGTATCAGTATTTGGGGGGCAATAGACAAAGATGGGGCAATCGCCGAGCTAAGATAAAAGAGACTGAAAACCATCAATCCGGGGCGGTGACTTGAAACGTCAAGGGGGGAAAACAGAAAGGGAATATGACTTGAGATCTTGAGAGTTAGTGTAAAGCTTTCGTTGACAAAGGAAAAAGGGAAACGGTAAACAACCACTTACCTTGGGACTCCAAAGCCAGTAGAATTATGAGTCGAGTAAACACAGCTGCTGCAAAGGAGCCCCAGGGCTATGGTAGCAAGAACAGAGCAACAAGGCAAGAGAATTTTTCAGTGGGGCGAGAAGTTCGTTGATATCGGCACGTTGGAGAAGGTGGTTACGAGGCGATTCTCCATCTGGGACGCAATATTATGTGCAAGTGCATTGAGACGGCGGACCGCACACTTGCTCAGTAATGGGACCAGGGAGATGTACCAGGGCTACCGATCTGCCACGCTCAAAACCGTGATGGAGGAAGTGGAGTACCGGTGATGTGTACCTGCTGTCTGGGCTGCAGAGAAACCAAGGGCAACGGCATATCTGCTGGACACGAGCATGGATCTTGACGCGATGGGACTTTTCAGCAATACTGCCTGTATGCTGGCGGTGGGAACAGCCTGTGTGGTGAGTTACCGGACGCCGGCCACCACTCTCCATTATCAGGATATAGGCGTAGCCGCTGTACGGAAGCACTGCTACAAAGAGATAGGCGGGCAGGCGCTCGCCGGTGTCCGTGTCCGTAATCCCAGCGGTCTGACCGGCCCAGTCCACCTGGAGGTTCTCACCGGGCTTGTGCTCCAGGTGCATGGTCGCTTTCGTTTTGTGAACATAGTCGGCGTAGTACTTGTTGAACTGCGTGGACTTGTAGGGGAGCTCACCGTTTTGGCGGCACCGTTCGCAATACTCCACCCACAGCAGGCTGAGCGTGACGCCGCTCTTCTGCATTTCCTTGTGGACCCACTCGTAGTCCGGCATACTGTACTGCTGCCCCATAGATGTGGCAGGGTACAGCTTACGGGCCACTTCCTCAGAGCCAAGGTTCTTCACCGCATTCCACGAGAGGCCGTTTTCTTCAGCCTTGTGCAATGCCGTGATGACGGTGCTCCGGGC
>QAKE01000063.1 GCA_003343995.1 Bacillota bacterium | reverse complement strand
ATTATCTGCATTCGTCCGCTTTGCCGGCGCAGCCGAGCACTTCCACGAGCTTGTGCTCCACGACTTTCTGAATCGCGGTGCGCGCGTCGCCGAGGTACTGGCGCGGGTCGAAGTGGGAAGGCTGTTCCACGAAGTGCTTTCTGATCGCGGAGGTGCAAGCCATTCTCAAGTCGGAGTCGATGTTGATTTTGCAAACCGCCATCTTCGCCGCCTGACGGAGCATATCTTCGGGAATACCGATGGCGTCGGGCATCTGTCCGCCGTAGCTGTTCACCATCTTCACGAGGTCCTGCGGAACGGACGAAGCGCCGTGCAGTACGATGGGGAAACCGGGCAGGCGTTTGCCGACTTCTTCCAGAATGTCGAATCTCAGCTGGGGTTTCTGACCGGGCTTGAATTTGTACGCGCCGTGGCTGGTGCCGATGGCGATCGCCAGAGAATCGATGCCCGTTTTGGTGGCGAATTCGTAAACTTCGTCGGGATCGGTGAAGGCGGCGTCCTTATCGGAAACGTTCACCGCGTCTTCGATGCCGGCGAGCTTGCCGAGTTCAGCCTCGACGACGACGCCGTGATCGTGCGCGTAAGCGACGACTTCCTTCGTGATGCGGATATTTTCCGGCAGGGGGTATTTGGACGCGTCGATCATAACGGACGTGAAACCCTTATCGATGCAGCTCTTGCAAAGCTCGAAGGTATCGCCGTGATCGAGGTGCAGACAGATGGGCAGACCCGATTCTTCCACCGCGGCGAGCACGAGGTGCTGCAGATAGGTGGGGTTGGCGTATTTTCTCGCGCCGCTCGAAACCTGCAGGATGAGGGGAGCGTTCTGCGCGACGCCCGCGTTCACGATACCCTGAATGGTTTCGAGGTTGTTTACGTTGAACGCGCCGATAGCATAGCCGTTTTTATAGGCTTGTTCAAACATTTTTTTAGAAGTTACCAAAGGCATAAAAAGTTCCTCCAATTTTTCGTTCGCTATAAGTTTACAATAATTTTTCGGAATTTGCAAACAATTTAAGGGAAATTCCGCTTAAATGCTTTATAATTTTTGCAAAATTATATATAATTAGATTATTCACAGAAATTTTGACGGGAGAAAGGCAATGCAGGATAAAAGAATAGACAAACTTGCGGACGTTTTGGTGAACTATTCCGTGGAGCTTAAAAAGGGCGAAAAGATTTTGATCGAGGCGAAGGGCATCGATTACATGCTGGTGAACGCCATCGTGAAAGAGGTTTACAAGGCGGGCGGACTGCCGTTTGTAGAACTCTTCGACAACCGCGTCACCCGCGAGCTTTTAATGGGGCAGAGCGAGGAGCTGGCGAAACTCCGCGCGAAGTACGACGGCGCGCGCATGGCGGAAATGGACGCGTACATCGGCATCCGCGGCGGGGATAACTCTTACGAGCTTTCCGACGTGCCCGCCGATAAAATGCAGGCGGAATCGGAATTTTATTCCCACCCCGTACACCACGAACTGCGCGTGAAAAAGACGAAATGGGTGATTTTGCGCTATCCCAACTGCGGCATGGCGCAGCTGTGCTCTTCTTCGACGGACGCTTTCGAGGAGTTTTATTTCAACGTGTGCAACCTCGATTATTCCAAAATGGACAGGGCGATGGACGCGCTGAAGGATTATATGGAGAGAACAGACAGGGTGCGCATCGTGGCGAAGGATACCGATTTAACCTTTTCCATTAAGGGATTGCCCGCGGTGAAGTGCTCGGGACACAGAAACATTCCCGACGGCGAGGTGTACACCGCGCCGATAAAGGACAGCGTAAACGGAAAAATCACCTATAACGCGCCCTCCATTCAGAACGGCACGAAGTTTGAAAACGTTTCGCTGGAATTTAAGGACGGCAAAATCGTTTCGGCAACGGGTAATCTGCCGGAAAAAATCAACGCCATTTTCGATACCGACGAGGGCGCGCGCTACGTGGGCGAGTTCGCCGTCGGCGTGAACCCCTTCGTCAACCGCCCGATGGGGGATATTCTCTTCGACGAAAAAATCAGCGGTTCCATTCACTTCACCCCCGGATGCTGTTACGACGAGGCGTATAACGGAAACGTTTCCGCCATTCACTGGGATCTGGTGCTCATTCAGACGCCCGAATACGGCGGCGGGGAGATTTATTTCGACGACGTGCTCATCCGCAAGGACGGGCGTTTCGTCGTGGCGGAGCTCGAGTGTCTTAATCCCGAGAATTTACGGTAAATTTTCCATAAAAACGGCAAATTCCGCTTAAAATGTTTGACTTAAACGGTCAAATGGAATATACTATTCCTTGATTGAAATTAAAAATTATTTATTGGAGGACAAACAATGTCTAAAGTAACCAGAGTTGCTATCAACGGTTTCGGCAGAATCGGCCGTCTGGCGTTCCGTCAGATGTTCGGCGCGAAGGGCTATGAAGTAGTAGCCATCAACGACCTTACCAGCCCCAAAATGCTCGCGCATCTTCTCAAATACGACACGATGCAGGGCAACTATGTTGCGAAAGGTCACACCGTGGATTCCAAAGACGCGGTTCTCGCCGAGGACGGCAAAACCGTTGTAACGCCGGGTTCGATCACGGTGGACGGAAAGGAAATCACCATTTACGCTTGCGCGAAGGCGCAGGAATTGCCTTGGGGCGAGCTCGACGTGGACGTTGTGCTCGAATGCACGGGCTTCTACACCAGCAAGGCGAAGGCGCAGGCTCATATCGACGCCGGCGCGAAGAAAGTCGTTATCTCCGCTCCCGCGGGCAACGATCTGCCGACCATCGTTTACAACGTGAACCACAACACGCTCACCAAAGAGGACAACATCATTTCGGCTGCTTCCTGCACGACGAACTGCCTTGCTCCCATGGCGAAAGCGCTCAATGATTACGCTCCCATCGTCAGCGGTATCATGACCACCGTACACGCGTACACGGGCGATCAGATGATCCTCGACGGTCCGCAGAGAAAGGGCGATCTTCGCCGTTCCAGAGCGGGCGCGCAGAACATCGTTCCCAACAGCACGGGCGCGGCTAAGGCGATCGGTCTCGTTATCCCCGAACTCAACGGCAAGCTCATCGGCGCTGCGCAGCGCGTTCCCACCGCTACGGGCTCGACGACGATTCTTATCGCCGTTGTAAAGGGCAAGGACGTTACGAAGGAAGGCATCAACGCTGCCATGAAAGCGCAGGCTACGGAATCCTTCGGCTACAACACGGACGAAATCGTTTCCTCCGACGTTATCGGCATGACCTACGGCTCGCTGTTCGATGCGACGCAGACCATGGTTTCCAAAATCGACGACGATACCTATCAGGTGCAGGTCGTTTCTTGGTACGATAACGAAAACTCCTACACCAGCCAGATGGTCAGAACGATTAAATATTTCTCTGAAATCTAATCGGAAAGGGTTAAATAAAACGAAAAACAGACTTCAAACGAAGTCTGTTTTTTTGTTGCTATGTTTTAAAAAATTTGCTATAATAAAAGCGCTTAAGGAAATTTTTTCCAAAAGCAAGGTGCAGGGCGATTGCCTTGGCGGTTAGCACTCCAACGCTGCATGCAAAGGAGGGCTTGAATATGGTTGAATACATATTTTCATTTCTTATGTTGTTACTTGCGTATTTTATCGTTAAGGAAATAAAAAAGAAATAACCGCCCGGCCCTAATCGTGCGGTTATTTCATTATAACTTATACTTAGGCTAACCGTTACGGCATCGCCCTTTGCACTTTAAATATACACTATAAAATATGCTTTGTCAAGACTTCGCGGCAATTTTGCCGCGATTTTTTTAATATTCGGCGGATAATTCTGCTAAATACTGCATTAAAGAAAAAAATTGTTGATAAGTCAGCTTTCTCATACTTAAGACAAAATCTTTTTCCATGCTGTCTAAATACATATTATATGTCGGCTTAATTCCTAATAGTTCATCTATGGTGATTTCGAAAATACTTGCAAGATTTATCAATATGTAAATATCGGGTATTATTTCTCCGTTTTCCCATTTTACAACGTTTTTTACCGTGTTATTCAGTAATTTTGCCAAATCTTTTTGTGTGATATTTTTTTGTTTTCTATATTCTTTTATTTTAATCTGCATAATTTTGTAAAATATCTTCATAATTTTTAATATATTATACATCATTTATTGTAGATAGTAAAGTAATTTACATCACTTTATGGTATAAAATTAAATATGGAAATAGCAAAAATTGTTGGCGCAAATATTAAATCGGCAAGAAAAAGAGCTGGATATAAACAAGTTCAAGTCGCTAAAATTTTGGATATGGATCAACGACAATATAGCCGTTATGAAACGGGGAAGTTTGAAATCAGCTATTATTTAATGGCGTTTTTAAGTAAATTATACGATGTATCGATTGACGAGTTTTTCGAGGGCGTTGATGTTAATGTGGATATAAATAAGAAATAAGCCGTTCGCATGAGTGTATGCGGGCGGTTTTTTACATCACCAAACAAATAAAACACGCGAATACGCAAGAGCATAGCGACGCCGCAAGGCTGATGAGTATAGGCGCGGTTAAGTTTTTCGTCTTTGCCCCCGCAAAGTATACCGCCGCCACGTAAAACACCGTTTCGCTGCTGCCGTATATCACAGACGCGCACCGTGCGATATAGCTGTCCACGCCGTACGTTTCGTAAATTTCCGTAAGCAAAGCCAGCGCGCCGTTGCCCGAAAAGGGCTTTACGAGCACCAATTTGGAAAGTTCCGGCGGTATGCCCAACAGTCGGAATACCGGCGCGAGAAACGCGGAAACGGCGTCCGCCGCGCCGCTCGCCTCGAAGAGTTCCGTCAGCACGAAGATCGCCGCCAGATAGGGGAACAGCTTTACGGCAAAGGGGATTGCCTGTCCCGCCCCCGAAACGAACGCGTCGTACGGGCGCACTTTTTTAAAAAGCGCGTAGGCGATGATCAAAATAAACATGACGGGCAGTATGTATTTCATTTGCTTTTTTTCCTCAAAAAAATCTTTACGAGCAGCACGCCCACCACGGTGGAAATCGCCGTGGCGAGGATCGTCGGCAAAATAATGTCGCTCGGCGCGGCGGAATGAAGGCTCGTCCGCAGCGCCAGCACGGAAGTCGGCAAAATTTGTATGCTCGTGGCGTTGATGACGAAAAACATGGCGATCTGATATTCCGTGTTCCTGTGTTTTTCCAGCTCCTGTATGGATTTTATGCCCATGGGGGTGGTTGCGCCGCTCATGCCGAGCATGTTTGCGGAAATGTTCATCGATACGTATTCGTTGGCTTTTTCCGGCAGTTCGCCGAAGAGCAGTCGGTTTACCGGCTTTAACAGCCGCGCGAATTTTTCCGTTAAACGGCTGCGCTCCGCCAGCTCGAAAATCCCCAGCCAAACGGCGTAAATCACCGTCATTTTCAGCGTAAGCGAAAGCGCCTTTTCCCCGCCGGACAGCATCGCCGCCAGCGCGCCGTCGGGATCGATAAACAGCAAAATCAGCGTGCATACGGAAAAGCACAATGCGAAAATCACGTTCATAATTAAATATTATGCTTAAATTTCCCCGTTTATGTTTTACTTTTGCCGCATAAAATGCTAAAATATCATTAAAGAACGACAGGAGCTTGATTATGAAAGAAAAATACTATATCACAACCCCCATTTATTATCCGAGCGGCAATTGGCATATCGGGCATTGCTATACCACCGTGGTTTGCGACGCCTTCGCGCGCTACAATAAAATGCTGGGCAAGGACGTGTTTTTCTTGACGGGCACGGACGAGCACGGGCAGAAGATAGAAAAAAAGGCGGCGGAGGCGGGCGTTACGCCCAAGGCGTTCGTCGATCCCCTCGTGGCTGAGCTTAAGGAAATCTGGAAAGTGCTCGATATCGACTATTCCAAATTTATCCGCACCACCGACGAGGAGCACGTAAAGGCGGTGCAGCATATCTTCAAACAGCTTTACGATAAGGGCGAAATTTACAAGGCGGAATATTCCGGCTGGTACTGCACGCCCTGCGAATCCTTTTGGACGGAATCGCAGTTAAAGGACGGCAAATGCCCCGACTGCGGCAGGGACGTCGCCCTCGAAAAGGAGGAAAGCTATTTCTTCCGCCTTTCCAAATACGCCGATAAAATCATCAAACTTTACGAAGATAATCCGGAGTTTTTACAGCCGAAATCCCGCGTGAACGAGATGGTGAACAACTTTTTGAAGGCGGGCTTGCAGGATCTTTGCGTTTCGAGAACGTCGATCAAATGGGGCGTGCCCGTCACCTTCGACGAAAAGCACACCGTATACGTGTGGGTGGACGCCCTTTCCAACTATATCACCGCGCTGGGGTACGGCTCGGAAAACGACAGCCTTTATCAAAGATATTGGCCCGCCGATCTGCACATGACGGGCAAGGAGATCATCCGCTTCCATGCGATTATCTGGCCCGCGATTTTAATGGCGCTCGGTCTGCCCCTGCCCAAACAGGTATACGGGCACGGGTGGCTGCTCATCGGGGGGGATAAACTTTCCAAATCGAAACAGGACAAGGTAAAGGCGGAGCTCACCGACCCGAAACAGCTCGTCGAGCGCTACGGCTCGGACGCGCTGAGATATTTCCTGCTGCGCGAAATCCCCTTCGGCAGCGACGGCGTTTACACCAACGAAAGCCTGCTCACCCGCATCAATTCCGATTTGGCGAACGACCTCGGCAATCTCGTTTCCCGCACGACGGCGATGATCAACCAATATTTCGGCGGGATATTGCCCGCGGCGGGGGAGAACGAGGGCACGGACGGCGAGCTGATCGCTTTGGCGAAGGCGCTCGGCGGCAACGTGAAAAAGGCGATGGACGCGCTGGACGCCCCCCTCGCTTTAACGGAGATTTTCCGTCTCGTGCAGCGCGCGAACAAATATATTGACGAAACCACGCCGTGGATTCTGGCGAAGGACGAAAGCAAAAAGGCGCGGCTGGGCGCGGTGCTTTACAACCTCGCGGAGAGCATCCGCATCGCGGCGATTTATCTTAAACCGTTTATCACCGTCGCGCCCGATAAAATTCTCGAATGTTTCGCAATCGACGGGGCAAAGGTGGAAGATTTTACTTCGGCAAACGAGTTCGGCGCGCTGAAAGCGGGCACCGTAATCACAAAGGCGCCGCCGATTTTTCCGAGAATAGACATCAAAAAGGAAATCGCGGAGCTGGAAACGCTGGCGGAGAAAAAACAGGCAAAACCCGCGGAGAATAAGCCCGCCGCGCACGAACATACGGCAAAGGAACAAATTTCCATAGACGATTTCGGCAAGGTGCAGTTGAAAGTCGCCCTCGTCACCGCTTGCGAAAAGGTGGAAAAGAGCAAGAAACTGCTGAAACTTTCCGTCAAACTCGGCGGGGAAACGCGCACGGTGGTCAGCGGTATTGCCCATGCGTATACGCCGGAGGAAATGGTCGGCAAAAAAGTGGTGATGGTCGCCAACTTGAAACCGGCGAAACTCTGCGGCATCTTAAGCGAGGGCATGATTTTGTGCGCGGAAAACGAAAAGGGAGAGCTTTCCCTCCTGCAACCCGAGCGGGAAATGGAGGACGGCAGCGAAATTTTCTGATGTTTATCGACACGCACTGTCATCTCAACGACGAACGATACGAAAACCCCGACGAAATCGTCGCCCGCATGCGGGAAAACGGCGTAACGAAAGCGATCTGCGCGGGGTACGATGTGCCCTCTTCCCAACGCGCGAGGGCGCTTGCCGAGCGGTACGCGGAAGTATATTTTACGGCGGGCATACACCCCGACGCGGAACAAACCGCTACGGCGGAAAATCTGAAAACCATCGAGGAGCTGTGCGCGCACGAAAAGTGCGTGGCGGTGGGGGAAATCGGGCTGGATTATCACTATACGCCCTTCGATAAAGAGGGGCAGAAGCGCGCGTTTTCGGCGCAGGTCGAGCTGGCGGCAAAACTCGGTTTGCCCTTTTGCGTGCACGCGCGCGACTGCACGGCGGACATGCTGGACTTTTTGTCGGCGCGCAAAAATTTACTGCAAAACGGTTTCGTGATGCATTGCTTTTCCGGCAGCGCGGAAACGGCGGCGGCGCTTGTCCGGCTGGGGGCGTACCTCTCTTTTGCCGGCACGCTGACCTTTAAAAACGCGCGGTCTTTGCCGGAAGCGGCGGCGGTTACGCCGACGGACAGACTGCTTGCCGAAACGGACAGCCCGTACCTTTCGCCGCACCCCTTCCGCGGGGAAGTCAACGAGCCCGCGCGGGTGAAATACGCGGCGGAAAAGCTGGCGGAAATCAAGGGGGAAAACATAACGGACTTTGCGCGAAAACTGCAAGACAACGCAAAGCGGATTTTTACGAGGATTTAATATGGATACGTATGTATACGAACTCGGCGAAAACCTCTATATCAATCTGACGAACAAGTGCTCCAACGCCTGCACGTTCTGCGTGCGCAACGGGCACGAGGGGTATTTCGGCAACAAACTCTGGCTGAAAAAGGAGCCGACGGCGGAGGACGTGCTCGGCGCGATCGACTTTTCCAAAAAATACGAACAGGTTGTGTTCTGCGGATTCGGCGAGCCGACGGAGCGCGCGGACGTGCTCGTCGCCGTCGCAAAGGAACTCAAAAAACGCGGGTACGTTATCCGCGTGAACACCAACGGGCAGGGCAATCTCATCAACGGGCGGGACATCACCGCCGACCTTGCGGAATGCGTGGACGACGTCAACGTCAGCTTAAACGCCTGCGACGCGGAAAAGTACCAGAAAATCTGCCGTTCGCGTTACGGCGAGGCGGCGTTCGAGGAGCTGCTTTCCTTTGCGGAAAAGTGCCGCGACAGGGGGATAAAAACCAATCTTTCCATCGTGGACGTCATCGGCGAGGAGGACGTGGAAAAATGCAAAACGCTCGCAAAGGCGCGCAATCTGCCGCTCAGGGTGCGGGCGTATATCGAAGATAACTGACAAAAACAAAAGGCCGAAAATCAATTTCGACCTTTCGTTTTCTTTGGTAAGAAGATGTCGTAAAGAATTCTCTTTACATTCTCAGTATGCGCCGTGCGGCGCACATTATACACGGAATATGAAAAATATTAAAGAAATTTTATCGCGCCACGGTTTCGCCTTCAAAAAGGCGTTCGGGCAGAACTTCATCACGGACGAAACCCTGCTCGGCGAAATCGTCGCCGCCGCGGGGGTCACGAAAGAGGACGTCGTTTTGGAAATCGGCTGCGGGGCGGGCACGCTCACCCGCGCGCTCGCGGACAAGGCGAAGCGGGTGATCGGGTTTGAAATCGATAAAAACCTCGCCCCCGTGCTCGAGGAAACGGTGGGGGACTGCGCCAACGTGTCGGTGCGCTTTGCCGACGTCATGCGGGTAAAGCTCGCGGAGCTGGAAAAGGAACTCGGCGAATACAAGGTGGTGGCGAATTTGCCCTATTACATCACCACGCCCGTCATCATGCGCTTTATCGAGGAGGCGAAGGGGGTGCAAACCGTCGCCGTGATGGTGCAGGAAGAAGTTGCCGAGCGGCTTTGCGCGGCGGCGGGAACGGCGGATTACGGCGCGATTACCGCGGCGGTGAACTTCGCGGGGGAGGCGCATATCGCCATGCGCGTGGGCAAGGAGCGGTTTTTTCCCGTGCCGAAGGTCGATTCCGCGGTGGTGCGCATCGATATCGACAGGGCGAAGTCGGCGGATACCGACGCGAAAACCTACCGCGCCGTCGTGCGCGCGGCGTTCGCCAGCCGCCGCAAAACGCTTTGTAACAATCTGATGCAGTCCTTTGCTTTAAAACGGGAGGAGGCGGAAAAACTGCTCGCCGCCTGCGGAATAGACCGCACGGCGCGGGGGGAAACGCTCGATTGCGCGCAGTTTAAAAAGCTGGCGAAGGCTTACGGAGAAAAGATATGGCAAAACGATTGATCGTCGCAACGCTGAACGCCGGCAAGGCGCGGGAATTTAAGGCGATGCTCCCCATGTTCGAGGTGCGCTGTTTCAAGGACCTCGGCGTCGATTGCGACGTGGAGGAAACGGGAAAAACCTTTTACGAAAACGCCCTTTTGAAGGCGCGCGCGGCGGCAAAGCTGTTTTTTAACGATTACGTGCTCGCCGACGACAGCGGGCTGGAGGTAGACGCCCTCGGCGGCGCGCCGGGCGTATACACCGCGCGCTATGCGGGAGAGGGGGCTAGCGACGGGGAAAACATCGCAAAACTGCTTTCCGCGTTAAACGGCTGCGCGGACAGGACCGCGCGGTTCGTCTGTCAGCTCGTTCTGCTCGCTCCCGACGGCGAAATTATTGCCGTGCGCGGGGAAAGCGAGGGGGAGATTTTGCGCGAAATCCGCGGCGCGGGCGGGTTCGGCTACGATCCCGTGTTTTTCAGCCGCGATCTGCAAAAAGGGTTCGGCGAGTGCACGGACGAGGAGAAAAATTCCGTCAGCCACCGCGGGCGGGCGCTTAAAAAACTTTTGGATAAACTGCAATGAAAACGATTTTTGTGGTTTCCGACACCCACGGCAACACGGCGGCGCTGCGTTTCGTAAAGGAAGTTATGGCGGAAAGCGACGTTATCGTGCATCTCGGCGACTGCGCGCGCGATATTGCGGACGTCAAGGCGCAGTACCCCGCAAAGGTGATTTCCGTGCGCGGAAACTGCGACGGCGACACCAAGGGCGACGCGGCGATGTTTACGGCGGAAGGGCTGAAAATTCTCGCGGTGCACGGGCATTGTTTCGGCGTGAAAGAGGGGTTGAACCGCCTTTATTATTTCGCGCGGGAAAAGGGGGCGGACGTGGTGCTTTACGGGCATACGCACCGCGCCTGCGTGACGGAGGAAGGGGGGATTTTATTCGTCAATTGCGGAAGCATGGCGCGCTTTGAACGGGAAAAATCCTATGCGTATCTCGTGCTGCACGAAAAAAAGAAAGTGGCGCGCATCGTAAAAATAAAAGAAAAAGTTTGATAAATTACAAAGAAACAGTTGACAGTTCACGTTGTTTTTGATATAATTTTTTAGCGTTACGGAAAAGTTGGGCCTGCGGGTGTAATTCAATGGTAGAATTCCAGCCTTCCAAGCTGGCAGCGTGGGTCCGATTCCCATCACCCGCTCCATTTTAACCGCCGCTTTAGCGGTTAACGTTTGCACCTGTAGCTCAGCTGGATAGAGCAATGGCCTTCTAAGCCATGTGTCAGGGGTTCGACTCCCTTCAGGCGCACCAACACGGCGGGTGTAGCTCAGTAGGCTAGAGCGCAAGATTGTGG
This sequence comes from Bacillota bacterium, assembly GCA_003343995.1. Classification (GTDB taxonomy): domain Bacteria; phylum Bacillota; class Clostridia; order Christensenellales; family Borkfalkiaceae; genus UMGS775. The sequence goes on along the minus strand of QAKE01000063.1, from coordinate 204 downwards.
CTCTTGAGGTCGTGGGTTCGAGACCCATCACTCGCCCCAATGATAGGGGTGTCGCCAAGCGGTAAGGCACCGGATTTTGATTCCGGGATTCGTAGGTTCGAATCCTGCCACCCCTGCCACCCGAACGCAATTTAAGACCCATTAGCTCAGCTGGCAGAGCACGTGACTTTTAATCACGGTGTCCCGCGTTCGAATCGCGGATGG
>QAKE01000025.1 GCA_003343995.1 Bacillota bacterium | reverse complement strand
ATGTGCAACGATGTTGTGGCCTGCCGGGAGAGCACGGTGCTGCTGCTGGATACAGGCCGCCTGCTTGCACCCTGCACGGCGGCCTGCGGGCTGCACGCGCAGCTTCTGCACCGGCTGTTTTCCATATTTGCACAGAAAAACCGCGTATTGGCGCAGAAGCTGGGCTGCCTTTCGCAGCGAACCACACGGGAAAAGCTGCTGTATTACCTTTCTGAACAGGCGGAAAAGGCGGGCGGGGGAAGCTTTTCCATTCCCTTTGACCGCCAGCAGCTGGCAGATTACCTCTCGGTAGACCGCAGCGCCATGTGCACAGAGCTGGGCCGCATGCGCCGCGATGGGCTGATAGATTTCAAGCGCAGCCACTTTGCACTGAAATAGCCCCGGCCGGGCTGCACGGGCGAAGGCGGTGCGCCGGGCGGAATGCATTGCGGGACTGTGCGAAATATACACAAGCAAAAAACGGCGGGACCGGGCGGGGAAGCCTTCCCGCAGAGCGGGCAATTTGTATGCACTGCGGCATCCATTTTTTTGAAAGCCCAGGGGCTCTGCTGCTTTGCAAAGCAAAATACCCCCTTATAACGGGCAGGGGGCAGGAATTTCCCTTACTGCGGCGGGCAGAGCATCCCGTCCGGCGGCACAAAGCGGCTTTGCCCCGCAATTTTGAATACAGAGGATAGAAAAGCCCCCATGGCGGCCGTTTGGCCCGCCATGGGGGCTTTCTGCATGATGCGCCGAAATTGTAAGGAAGAAATGGCTGCTTCCCTGCGCGGCCTGAGGCTTCAGCCCCTGCCGCCTCCTGTGGCTTCCTTCTTGGGCGCAAAACCGCCCGTCAGCCCTGCGGAGGAAATAAACCCGGCTTTTATCATAGGCAAAAGAGGGCCCCCGGCAAAACAGGCGGCGGGCCTGCCGGGCACAGGCAGAATACAGGCAGGCCGCCTTTGAAATGGGAAATGAAAGACAACAAGGGCGCGAACAAGCCTATATTTTACAATATGGAGAAGGCGTATCCTGTAATATTTTTGACCGGGTACCGCTGCATGTGCCGACGCAGACGCCCGGCAAAAGCCGGGGCTTTCAGCAGCGGGCAAGGCGGGCCGCCGGAAAGGCCCTTTTGAGGCTGGGGGCACTTTTTTCAGAGCAGCCTGCCCGGCCTTTACAGCCCGGCGGCGATGCGGCTGAAGCAGGCTTGCGCACAGGCCTGAAGCGCATCTGCCCTTTCAGGGCTTGTGCCCGCCGTGTGCTTTATGTGCGGCTCTGCCTGTGTGCACAGGCGCTTTCCGCGCGGCCCTTCTCAATTCTGCTCCGCCCCGCCGGGGGCCAGCAGCTGCTGCAGGGTGTGCCAGCCCAGCACGGCGCATTTTACGCGCGCGGGCATGTGCGAAATATCCTGCAGGGCGGCGGCTTCCTCCAGCTCCTCCAGCTGCTGCGGCGCGGCCTGCCCCTGAATCATATGCACAAACAGCTCGGCCAGGCGCAGGGCCTCGGCCCGGCTCTTGCCGGTGATAAGGTCCAGCATGATATCCACAGAGGCCTGCGAGATGGCACAGCCGCTGCCCTCAAAGCTTCCGCCGGTGATGGTGTCCCCCTCCAGCCGCAGGTGTAGGGTAATGTCGTCGCCGCAGCTTGGGTTCACCCCTTCCAGAGAATGGCTTGCGCCGGGCAGCGCGCCGCGGTGCCCGGGATGTATATTGTGGTCGGTGAGGATGTCGTTATAAAAAGTATTATGCTCCATAGCCCATTTTTCTCCTGATAGCTCCCACGCACGAGACAAAGGCGTTTATCTCGGCTTCTGTGTTGTAAAAGAACAGGCTGGCCCGTGTGGCGCTGCCCACGTTCAAATGCTGCATCAGCGGCTGTGCACAGTGATGCCCTGCGCGCACGGCAATGCCGCCGGCGTCCAGAATGGCGCTGACGTCGTGCGGGTGCACGCCGTCTACGGTAAAGGTGAGGATGCCGGTGTGGCGGGCCGCGTCCTGCGCGCCCAGCACATGTACATGCGGCAGGGCGCGCAGCCCGTCCAGCGCCAGGGCTGTGAGGCGGTGCTCAATGCGCTGCACTTCGTCAAACCCAACGCCCTGCAAATAGCGGATGGCCGCTGCCAGCCCGGCGGCGCCCGCCGCATTCACGGTGCCCGCCTCAAACTTATGGGGCACAGGGGCGAACCGGGCGCCCGTGCGGCTGACGGCTTCTATCATTTCGCCGCCGCTGAGAAAGGGCGGCATGCCGTCCAGCAGGGCCTTTTTGCCATACAATACGCCGATGCCCATAGGCCCCATCAGCTTGTGGCCTGAAAAGGCCGCAAAGTCCACATCCAGCGCCTGCACGTCCAGCGGCAGGTGAGGCGCGCTCTGGGCGGCGTCCAGCACTACCACAGCCCCGCGCTCGTGCGCCATGGCGGTGATTTGCTCTATGGGCAGGCTGCAGCCCAGCACATTGGAAACATGGGCCACGGCCGCCAGCCTTGTGCGCGGCGAAAAGGCGGCCTGCAGCTGTGCGCTGCTGATGGAGCCGTCCGGCCCGCATTCGATAAAGCGCAGCACGGCGCCCGTCTGCCGGGCGACCATCTGCCAGGGCAGCAGGTTGCTGTGATGCTCCAAAACGCTTACCACAATTTCGTCGCCGGGCTTCAGGCGGCTCAGGCCGTAGCTGTAAGCCACCAGGTTCAGGCTCTCGGTGGTGTTGCGCGTAAAGACGATTTCCTGCGGCGAGGCGGCGTGCAGAAAATCGCATACAGCCTGCCGTGCATCTTCATACAGCTCTGTGGCCTCCACGCTCAGGCCGTACAGCCCGCGCATGGGGTTGGCATTGTGCCGGCTGTAAAAATCCTGCTCTGCCTTCAGAACGCACAGAGGCTTTTGGGCGGTGGCGGCGCTGTCCAGATAGATAAGCCCCCCTCGCGCAAGAAGGGGAAAATCTGCGCGGTACGGGCTGCCGTCCGCCGGGGCATACTCATATGTCATCTTGCAGCACCTCCTCCAAATAGGCCTGCACGGCTGCCTGTGCGGGCTCGTCGCCTATCTGGCGGCAAAGCGCGTCCAGCCGTGCGCGGGTGACAAGGCGCACGGCCTGCGCCTCGCTCAGCCCGCGCGAGCACAGGTAAAACAGCACCTCGTCATCCAGCCGGCCTATGGTTGCGCCGTGGCTGCCCTGTACGTCCTCTTCACCGCACAAAATCAGTGGCACCGTCTGGTTCACGGCGCTGTCAGACACCAGCAGAACGTTTTCTGTCTCTTCGCCCTGTGCACCGGCGGCGCCTGCTTTGAAATCCAGCGTGCCGCGGAACAGCTTGAACGCCTGCCCGCCCAGCACACCCTGGGCGCACATACGGCTTTGGCTTCGGGGCCCGTGGTGCACGGCGTTGTAGTTCATGTCAAACGCCTGGCTTGCGCGCCCAAGGTAGCCGATGTCTGCCGAAAAGCTGCTTTCGGCGCCCGCCAGCTGCACCTCGCAGCCCGCATAGGTCCTTTCGCCGCCCAGAAAAAGCTGCAAAAGCTCTACCCGGCCGCCTTCCTCACACACGGCGCCTACATCGTTTAGGAATGTGAAGCCGCCGCCCAGCATCTGCACCTGAACCAGCCGCAGCACGGCGTTTTTTTCTGCATACAGCTTGGTCTGCACGGCGGCCAGCCCGTCTGCGCCGCGCGGAGAGGAATAATCCATTATCACCGTGATGCGGCTGCCTTCGGCGGCCCACAGATGGACGCCGGCAAAGCAGTGCTCCTGCCCTGCGAGCGGGGCGTGCAGCCAGAGCGTGCCGGCCTGCGCCCCGGCCGGTGCCTTCAGGCGCAGGGGCTGCGCGCCGCTTTGCCGGGCAAGCCGCGCCATATCCGGCCCCATACCCGTGGGCATGGCGGAAAAGGGCCCGCCGCCGTGTGCAAACGGCGCCAGCCCGCCGCCGCCCTGTGCGCGCAGCGCGCAGGCCTGCGGTGCCAGCACGCCGTGCAGCACGCTTTCGTTCATGCGCAGCCAGTTCCATGTTCGGGCGGGCAGCCGGTTCACTTTCATATTGATTGCCTGGTTCATGCACCAAGCCTCCTTTCCATTTCCAGGGTGCTCATCCAATGCTGCCCTTCATTTCAAGGCGGATGAGGTTGTTCATCTCCACGGCATATTCCAGCGGCAGCTCTTTCGAGACATTGTCGGCAAAGCCGCTTACAATCATGGCCTTGGCGTCCTCCTCACTCAGCCCGCGGGACATCAGGTAGAACACGGCGTCATCGCTGATGCGCCCTATTTTGGCCTCGTGGCCGATGTCTGCATACCGGGTGCGGATATCCATGGCCGGGATGGTGTCTGAGCGCGAGGCGGAGTCCAGCATGAGCGACGTACAGGATACGGACGATTTGCTTTTGTGCGCATCCTTCGCCACCACCACAGAGCTGCGGAAGGTGCTGATGCCGCCCCCCTTGGAGATAGAGCGCGTGTTGATGAAGGAGGTGGTTTCGGGCGCGCCGTGCACCACCTTGGCGCCGGTGTCCAGGTTCTGGCCCTGCCCGGCAAAGGTGATGCCGGTGAACTCCATGCGCGCGCCGCGCCCCTTGAGGATGCTCATGGGGTACAGATAAGATACATGCGAGCCGAACGAACCGGACACCCACTCGATGGTGCCGCCCTCCTCCACAAGCGCGCGCTTGGTGTTCAGGTTGTACATGTTCTTCGACCAGTTCTCAATGGTGGAATAGCGCAGGCGCGCATTTTTTCTTACAAACAGCTCCACACAGCCGGCATGCAGGTTTGCCACGTTGTATTTGGGGGCCGAGCAGCCTTCGATGAAGTGCAGGTCTGCGCCTTCGTCCACAATAATGAGCGTGTGCTCGAACTGCCCGGCGCCCGGCGCATTCAGACGGAAATAGGATTGCAGGGGAATGGTGACGCGCACGCCGGGCGGCACATATACGAACGACCCGCCGGACCAGACCGCCCCGTGCAGGGCGGCAAACTTGTGGTCGTCCGGCCGCACCAGCTTCATAAAGTGTTTTTTCACCATGGCGGCATATTCGCCGCGCAGGGCGCTTTCCATATCGGTGTATACAACGCCCTGTGCGGCCACCTCCTGGCGCACGTTGTGATACACCAGCTCGGAGTCGTACTGCGCCCCTACGCCCGCCAGCGAACGGCGCTCTGCCTGAGGGATGCCGAGGCGCTCGAAGGTATCCTTGATGTCCTTCGGCACATCCGCCCATCTGGTGCTCATCCTGGTGTTGGGGCGCACATAGGTGGAGATGTCCTCCATATTCAGCCCGTCCAGCGCAGGGCCCCAATCCGGCGTGTGCATGCGGCTGTATATTTGCAGCGCCTGAAGGCGGAACACCTGCATCCACGGCGGGTCGTTCTTCTCCTTCGATATCTGCTCTACAATGGCGGGGGTGAGCCCGCCCCGGATGCGGTAAGCGTCCGTATCTTCGTTGCGGAGGTCGTATACGCTTCTGTCTATATCCTCCACATAAGTTTTTTCTTCCACTGGTCCTTCCCTCCCTCCGGGCGCGGGCGCGCTCACCGCGCGGCACCGCCCAGAAATTCTTCAAAGCCGCTGCGGTTTACCTCTTCCACCAGCGCGGCGCCGCCTGTTTTTACGATGCGGCCGTCCACCATGATATGGGTGCGGTCTACCTGCAGGGCGTCCAGGATGCGTGTGCTGTGTGTGATGATGAGCAGCCCGCCCTGGCGGGAGCTTTGATATTCCTCCACGCCTCTTGATACGGTGCGCACGGCGTCCACATCAAGCCCGGAATCGGTCTCGTCCAGAATGGCCAGCGCGGGCTTCAAAAGCAGCATTTGCAGTATCTCGGCCTTTTTCTTCTCGCCGCCGGAGAAGCCCGCGTTCAAATCTCGCTGGGCGTAGGCGCGGTCTATCTGCAGCAGGTCCATGGCTCTTTCCAGCTCTCTGCGGAACTCAAACAGGCGCACGCGGCTGCCGCGGCGCTGCTCCAGCGCGCTGCGGATAAAGCTGCCCAGCGGCAGGCCGGGCACCTCCAGCGGGTTTTGAAACGACAGGAACATGCCCGCCTGCGCGCGCTTGTCTGCCGGCTCCTCCTGCACCTCTTTGCCACGGAACAAAATTTTTCCCGCGGTTATCTCATAGCGCGGGTTGCCCATCAGCGCGTTGCCCAGGGTGGATTTTCCCGCGCCGTTCGGCCCCATCAGCACATGTGTTTCGCCTCTTTCCACACAGAGGTCTATGCCGTGTAAAATCTGCTTTCCCTCTACGCTCACGGCAAGGCCCTTTACCTCCAACAATCGTTCCGACATACTGTCCTCCTGTTCCTGCCGCATCTGCGCTGCGGCACTCGAATTTTTTCGCCTGTGCGGCCCTGCGCCTATTCCGCAAACAGCGGGGTGGAAAAATATCGGTCGCCGCCGTCCGGCAGCAGGGCCACGATGGTTTTGCCCTCGTTCTGCGGCCGCTGGGCCAATTTCAGGGCCGCCCACAGCGCCGCGCCCGACGAGATGCCTGCCAACACGCCCTCTAAGCGTGCCAGTTGCCGCGCAGCGGCAAACGCCGCCTCGTTTTCCACGGCAATCACTTCGTCATAGATGCTTGTGTCCAGCACCGGCGGTACGAAGCCGGCGCCGATGCCCTGTATTGTGTGGGGCCCTGCCACACCGCGGCTGAGCACAGGGGAGGCCGCGGGCTCCACCGCAACCACCTGCACGGCCGGGGCCTGCTGCTTCAGGTATCTGCCTGCGCCGGTAATCGTGCCGCCGGTGCATGCGCCGGCCACAAAAATATCCACAGAGCCATCGGTATCCTGCCATATTTCGGGCCCGGTGGTCTCCCAGTGGGCCTGCGGGTTGGCGGCGTTGGAAAACTGCCCGGGCATGAAGCTGCCCGGCGTCTGTGCTGCAAGGGCCTTTGCCCTGGCAATGGCGCCCTTCATGCCCAGCGCCCCCTCCGTAAGCACTACCTCGGCGCCATAGGCCCTCAAAAGCCTGCGGCGCTCGATGCTCATGGTACCCGGCATCACCAGAACGGCGCGGTAGCCCTTTGCAGCCGCCACCGCCGCCAGGCCGATGCCCGTGTTGCCGGAGGTGGGCTCTATAATAGTCCCGCCCGGCTGCAAAAGGCCCTGGCGCTCGGCCTGCTCCACCATGGCTTTGGCAATGCGGTCCTTGACAGAGCCGGAGGGGTTGCAGCATTCCAGCTTTGCCAGCATGCGGGCTTTCAGCCCCTCCTCGCGCGCCATGCGTGTCAGCTCTAAAAGCGGTGTTCTGCCGATAAGCTGGCTGGCAGATGAATATATCCTTTCCATCCCGTTCCCTCCGGTAAAAGCAGCCCTGCGGCTGCCGAAGTTTTTCTATAAACCTATTAAACAAGTAGGTTTATAGAAATAATAGGCCCTTTTGCCCGTCTTGTCAAGCGTCAGCGGGCAGGTTTTCTGCCGGGGTGCGCATTGAATTCCCATTTACCTCGTTGTATAATAGGTTTTACAGAAAAACGGAGGGGGCCTTTTTATGATGATATCCACCAAGGGCCGGTATGCCATGCGCGTGATGGCAGACCTGGCAGAGCATCAGCGCGAGGGCTATATCCCGCTGAAAGAGATAGCCCGGCGCCAGCAGATTTCGGAAAAATATCTGGAGAGCATCCTCAAGGTGCTGGTGCAAAACGGCCTTCTGGAAGGCCTTCGGGGCAAGGGGGGCGGTTACCGCCTGACAAAACAGCCCGGGCAGTACACGCTGGGCAGCATCCTCCGCCTTACCGAGGGCAGCCTTGCACCGGTAAGCTGCCTGGAGCCGGGCTCGCCCCAATGCCGGCGCACGGCCGAATGCCGCACGCTTCCCGTGTGGCGCAGGCTGGACGCCCTTGTGAACGAATATCTGGACAGCGTCACGCTGGCGGATATTCTGCGCCCTGCTGCGCAGGGCTGAGGGGCCTGCGCGGCACCCTGAAGAACAGAGCCCCCGGCGCCGCTGGCGCCGGGGGCTTTCACCTTATACAGATGTGAACAAAGGTGTGAACAGAAGGGATGAGAAAAGCCCGTGGAACGTCAGTTCCACGGGCCTTTTGTGGTGGAGGTCGCGGAGTCGTACTCGAACTTTTGAGCCCTTTGTCGTTGACGGGTACATCGTTCTCCCGATCGCCATATAAACGAAAAAAAGCCCCCGGCAGCTGCCGGGGGCTCTTGTCT
>QAKE01000048.1 GCA_003343995.1 Bacillota bacterium | reverse complement strand
GAAATTATAAAATTAATGAAATATGTTACATTGTAGGATTCAACTCTTCGTCTTACTTTGCTAAATGCTTCCAAAAACAATTTGGAGTATTACCCAAAGAATTTTGTTCGTCAATCAGAAACTAATAATTACAAAAAATCAAGGTAGCTTCAATCTTTGCACAAGATTAGCTACCTACTCTGATAATAAAATTAATACAATCTCTCCTACTATTTCCCCTAATACATTCAATATTTCCCATTCACTTTAGCGATAACCGTTTGCCATTCTTCATTTCAGTAGTAAAATGAACAATTTGATAACCACCAATAATAAATCCTTAAGTTTTCACAACATATTACAATAAAGAAAATCTTAAGTTTCACACATCATTTGTTATAAATTATATACTATATATTTATTTTCTATCATTACCAATGGATATTCAATAACTTTGTCCAAAAATTGTCTTCGAAATCTAATGATATATTCTGATAATAGGTCCAATACCATCTTCTCCCTTATCAAATATTCCATTCATATTCATAAACACCAGATAAAAACAACAATATCACAAATTCGTCTATTACTATACCTCCCTATCCACCATTCCACCGTGTTTCTTCTTCATCTCCTACTTTATTATATTTTACTTTCGATTTAGCGCATTAGATATTTTCAAATTTGCTGCCCGTACTCTCTTCTCATCGACCTTTATCACTTCCCGATCATAAGTTATCAGTCCGTTTACTTCAATCTCCACATCCGTGATTTGTGTATAAACAGCAGCAGAAAAACCCTTTGTTATCAAATCAAATAACAAATCGGTATATTTTTCATACTCCACAGTTACCTCTCCGGAATCCTTAAACCTCACATATCCCCAATTACGTTCCGGCTCCCAAATGTGGTTTTTCACAACCAAACCGATACCTCCATACTCGCCAAGTACAGTCGGGCGCTCTGCATCATACATTTTCAGTTCCGGTTGAGGATAATGATGTATATCTAACATATCCCCACAACTATAATGGTTTCCTCCACTTGCTTGGTTTACCAAACGTGAGGGGTCATATTTCTTAGTCCATTCGGCAATTTCACAAGATTTAAATTGTCCCCATGCTTCATTAAACGGAACCCAAACGCCAATACAAGGAAAATTGTACAAACAATCTATAATGTCTTTCCACTCTTTACGGTAATTTAGTTCTGATTCAAAGCTCCGTTCGCATTCAAGACCTTCATAGTAAACATAGTGTTCCCATTTGGGTCCCACATCCCCATTAGGCATATCCTGCCAAACGATCATCCCCAATCGGTCGCAGTGTGTATACCAGCGAAGTGGTTCAACCTTTATATGTTTACGAATCATATTGAATCCAAGTTCCTTTGCTTTTCGTATATCATAAAGTAAAGCTTCATCCGTCGGAGCAGTATATAATCCATCAGGCCACCATCCCTGATCCAAAGGACCGAAATGGAAAATATCTTCATTGTTCAATTGTAAACGTACTATTCCATTTTCATCTTTTCGGGTAGAATATTTACGCATAGCAACATAGCTTCTCACCCGATCTATTACCTTCCCTTTATGATAAAGTAGCACCTCCATATCATACAAATGAGGAAAATCCGGACTCCAAAGTTGGGGATTCTCTAAATATAAATCAACCGGCTGAAGGATCGACGAACGCTTTGAAGCAATAATAGTTCCTTCATTAAAAACATTCACTTCAATTTCATCATCCAATGAAATCCTATTTACATCCAATGAAACAGATAACCGGTTATTATCAATATCAGGAAGAGTCTTCAAAGATTTAATATAACACTTACCGACCGGCTCCAACCAGACGGTTTGCCAAATACCGCTAACAGGGGTATACCAAATAGTGCGTGGAGATTTTACCTGTTTACCACGGGGCTGAGTTCCATCATCTGTGGGGTCCCATACCTTCACAACTAAAGAATTATCTCCCCTTTTCAGCACAGAAGTAATATCAAAACTGAAAGGAGTAAAGCCACCCGTATGTTCTCCTATTTTCACATCATTCACCCATACCTCAGTTTTCCAATCAACAGCTCCAAAATGAAGTAAAACATCTCTTTCTTTCCATTTAAACGGGATAGAAAATTCACGACTGTACCAAAGTTCTTTCTCTTTACCCAATGTTTTCTGCACCCCTGAAAGACTGGATTCTATTGCAAAAGGAACTAATATTTTCCCATCATATCCAGTCGGTTTACCCATACCTACCTGGGTAATAGCATAATCCCATAGCCCATTCAGACTTAGCCATTCATCTCTTTCCATAATGGGACGAGGATATTCGGGCAGAACATTGTCTACTGTTATTTCATCGGCCCATCGGGTTTTTATTTTATCCCCGACAGGTTTCCATTGAGCAAAAACAATAGCCGGAATCATTGATAAAAAGCTCAGTACATAAAGTTTCATATTTTCTTCCTTTAGATATATTTAAAAATTTATTGCCATTCAATCACCAATGTAGCCTCAGACGGAATAAACAATGTTTTACTACCTTTCAAGATCGAGTTTTCCGGATAAACCATTCGAACCGGTTTCAAATCTGTTTTCCACTTCAGGCGGATATCCTTTCCCGACTTATTCACAAAAACTGTCATATATGAATTACCTGATCTCAATACTTTTAAAATAAGCCCCGGATAAAAGCCTTTCAATTCAAAAGGATATCTATTCTTTATTTCATTTTTCATCAACCGGTACAACGGTTCGTAATTCTTACTAAGACGGGCTCCTAATCCTACTAAAGAAGGAATCCACAAAACTTCACCCTCACCATAATGATTTCGTACGGCCAATACTTTATTATCCGTCTCAAAAACAACCTTTGCCGTATTTACAGAAAGTAACCCCTGCCAAAGATGGGCCGGTAAGCTTAATCCTCTATCATTTTTCAATTCAAATAAATTACCAATTGCTTTAAACTCGCTAATATTTGCACCAAAAAGTTTTTGGAAAGGAAATTCTGTTTTCATCGTATTTATCATGTTTTCATCGAAAAAGCCTGTCAATCCGTCAACAATCAGTTTACCACCCCTACTGACAAACCATTCCAACTGTCGGCAATAAGTGGTAGGAAGTGCAATCTGATGTGAAAGAATGATGGTTTCTCCAGAATAATCCGCTTTAGAAAAATCAAACTCAGCAAATTCTTTCAATGAAGGATTAAGTCCCATACAGGTAAAAAGTTCAAAGAATGACAACGCCGATTTCATAACTCCGCCTATCATACGCCCTTCATACGATACAGGAGATTTTATAACCATCTTAGATTCCGCCCACAAGGATTCACGCACATACAATACACTAATACCCGGTTCAGACACATACGCGCTTGATAGAAAATCCCTGTTCGCATCAATTGCTTCTGCCACTTCTTTTATTGCCTCAACCCTGTCTGTCGGTTTATTCTGGAAATCCAACAAAGCCCACTCGCCGGCTTCCAATCCGGATGCTCGTGGATTCAAACTCCAAAAAATTCCTCCCTTACCTCCAGATCCTATAATTATCCATAGCCACTGTTCTATTTCTTCTTTTGTGGGACAAAATGGTTTATAACCGCTATAAGTATTATTTCCTCCCTGTATTTCCGTCATAAACCAAGGGATCGCATATGCTCCCGAACGTAATATTTCACTATTAGCCGACATAGCCAATGCATATTCATCCCTTTCAAAGAAACCGAAATGCCAACTCGGATGTGCGGAACCTCCTAAACTATTCAAAAAAGTGCACCAACGGGGAAAATCATATTCTGCACAATTTTTAAATATATCGTGATTATTTTCATGTATATGTGTTCCAGAATCATATTTCCTAACTTCATCAGCCAGCAGTTCCAAAAACCACGTATTATAATCCAGTAAGAAGCGTTGGTCGATCAAGTCTATAAGTAACGGGTATCCAGCACGTTTCCCGCTTTCAGGGACATACTCTTTCCGCCACATTTCCAATTTCTTTTCTGTAAAATCACCATAAGGTATATTACCTCCCAAGCCCGGTTCATTAACCAATACCCAACCATATAGAGATGAATAAGATTTGAAATGCATAACTACCCTCTGTATATAATCTAATAGACTTCTATACACATCATCATTCTTTGGAAACTTATAACCACCAATATCATTCTTCCCTGTACGAGGAAACAAAGTAGCCAATATCTTTATATTGTACTTCTCGGCTAATTTGAAAGCTCTGTCAAAAAGACTAAAATCCCATCCACCCGAATCATCTCTCATATACGACTCAAACATTCTTATTCTGCATATTTTCATTCCACTTTCTTTCATCCGCCTAAACCAAAGCTCAGTTTCTTCTTTGCTTTGTCCCGGTTCAATAAAGACCTGACTTCCGATAACAGGGGGTTGCCCGTGTTGTATTTGAGAAAACACCTTCAAGACAGAAAAAGATAAAGAACAACAAATAAAAATATATACTTAGTCATATATGGTACAGCATTAAACCGTTTAAAAGAAGAAAGAGGTATGATCTTGAATTGGTACACAATCTCTATCAACCTCTCTCTTTTCTATCATTACTTTATTAAAACTTTTTTGCTTACTTTTCCTGATTCTGACCAGACACTAACCAAATAGACACCCGGAGTTAACGTATAAGATACAGCCTTCCCACTTATTCGATCATTCAAGACAATACCTGTACCAACAACCGAATAAATACTGATTTTACTATTTCTTTCCAAACCGGTAATAACCAAATCTTGTCCTAAAGTAGTAAATACCAACTGAGATGACATTGAAGGGATACCGGTAACTGTGCCAATAGCAGTAATCTTCACATCGCGCGCATAATCAGTTTCCGGACGACATACAGAAATACATTCCTCCGTTTTATTTTCCGCTTTTCCTATCATACGTCCATCTTGCGCACGACGGAACGAATAAGTTCCATCAGAATTTTGTCCAATAAGATAGGTACTCTTAACCGTATGGTTCTCATAAGGAGCTGCTGCACCCAAATCGCCACGTTCCATCAAAAAGCCCATCCATAAGTTATTATTCCATTTTGCATATTCCATATCAAAAGAGAGCTCCTTTGAATCATCAGCAGCCTTAATTGTATACGTATTATTAGCATGCTTCACAAAAACCCAAGCCGATTTACTACCGGCAACTGCTTCGGTAGCCTGTCTTACCATGTATCCTTCATCGTTATCACCGTCTATTATCCAGTATTTACCTTCTATTGTAGACAAAGAGTATTGCTTACTTAAATCAAGTTCAGGTTCCGCCCCTGTATATACACCGGTTTTACCTATATATGCACTCCAATTATCGCCCGTCCCCTCAAATGTTTTATCTTTTATTACAAATTTAAAATTGGAAGCTTCTATGTTTCCTAAAGAAGCACCTACGACAGCCGAGCGAGTCCATCCTCCCGGGAAAACGACTTCTTCCATTTTTACATCAACCGGATATTCAATCCACTCAGCATCCGGTTCCGTTTTATAATAGAAAGCAAATAAATCTCCAATATGAAGGTCCTCAGAAGTAGCTGGATCTACCCTGCGAAATAAACAAAATGAATAGAAACCGGTAATCATCTGATCACCATCTCCCAACATCTCAGCTGCATATTCAATAGATGCTTCTACCGATGCATCCTTCTTTTTCACTACAGTCGAATCACCATATCCATGAAATTTTGCCAAATTACCTTCAAGAGCACAATTCACCATTTCAGCACTCAAAGGAGTACGGTCATTTGAAATCTCTTCAGCCCTAAATTCATCATAATACCAAGTCTGTGCATTAACAAAGTGCATGCAACATAATACCCAAAAAACGGAGAATAATTTTCTTTTCATAATAATAAATTTTGTGATTAATAAATTATTTAATAGTAAACCGCAAAACAAGAGAACGCTTAAAATCGGGTAAGTAAACTTCATCTTCCGTAACAACCGGAATAATCCATTTATCCGTCCAAGGATCATATACCTCACAGTTCTGTAATTGTTTATCTTTTAAGATTGAAATCAAATCTATTTTTTTTCCTTGTAAGAGCGACGGAGATATCTTATTCCGTAGCTCTGTAATCCACGTATTATTAGCATCACGACACCAAACCAATACCTGCCCTTTTCCAGTCAATACATACAATCGCAGATTATCAACTGTAAATTGCTCCGGTATAAACTGTTCTTGAAGTGGATTGGTGTCTTTCACGGCATTGGCAAACCTCTGTAAATGGTACCATAGATTATTTTTCTCGATGTACGTGCCATCCCAATGCCATGGAAATCCTGTTCCGGCAGCACCACAAAAGAAAGGAGTAAACAACATGTCATGCATCAGCATTCCTTCCACATCAGCATCATAAATTTCATGTGGCCCGGCATGCTTAGGCTGTACCGCACCGGTTTCAGATAGTAACAAAGGCTTTTTCTGATTATAAGAACGAAGTACACTGATGGCATCTGCAGCCAATAAGTCCATAGGCCCTTTACAAATCGGCAATGTGGAAGCATCCTCATCGATGTACCTGTGTATTTGTCCCACCTCGTTATCCGCCATTTGAATAACTTCGCTATAAGCCTGTCGACATCCATTCTTATCATAGCTACCCAAACTTTGCATTACCAGATTACGAGGGAAAACCTTCTTCACTACCGGCAACATGTATTTTGTCCAATTCGTATAACTGGGATAAGGGGGTTCTATCGCATCCATTTCGTTCCAAAGTTCCCACCCGAAAATCGCCGGATGATTCCCAAAATGTTCCTTATATACGTTTATCCGATCAATATAAACTTGTTTTCCTGCCGTTGTATTAACATATTCAGCCATATTGTTGAACGGCCCACCGTTATCTACATGATATACCGGTTTCACATTACTTCCGTTTCCCTCTTTCTCTGCATAAATTCTTCGACAATCTTCCACGCAAAACATCAATTTTAAATGAAAGCGTTCGGCCCACACCAAAAGGGAATCAATATTTTCCAATGCTTTAGCATTGGGCCATTCAGTTCCTTTATAAACAGGATTATCTATCTCAAAACGACTGTCACTTAACCAAATACGAGCAAAATTTCCCCCATTAGCAGATATTTTCTTCATCCAACGTTTCATATAGAACATATCTCCCCAACAGATATTAGCGCCTATCGCAATATAAGGTTGACCATTTGTCAACTCAAAATAAGAGGGATTGACCTTACTGACTTGAACAAAACTTTCATCAAAAGTCAGATCCTTATTTCTCCCCGGCCCTAAATCGAATAAAGTAGCCCCCTCTTTCAGTTCGTCATAATAGTAAGCCTGTCCGTCAACATTCAGTATAATCAACGTTTGTATGGCAAGAATTAACAGAATAGCCTTTGTTTTAATCGAATGCTTTAACATATTGCATAGTTTTATTACTTTATAATTATCTTCTCTCTCACAACACTATCTTTTGTCAGTACATTTGTTATATAGATACCGGGGTCCAAAGCATAAGTAAACTCTCGTGTCTCCACCTTAGCCTGCATCAACTGTACTCCTGAAACAGAGTATACCTGTATCAAACTATTTCCGGATAAATCCGATACATTCAGATTTCGCCCCTGAACAGCTATGCGAACCGGTCCGGAAGTTTGCCGAACAATACTACTTGGTTTAGAAATTTCTGTGAATATAAGTTCCTCTGCACATCCTTGAATAACAGAAACTCTGTCACCCCAAACCGGATCCGTTTCTGCAAGTCCTATAGCACGTCCGTCATGAGCCCGTCGTAATGTATACCTCCCGTTATCCAATCTATTGATAAGGAAACTATCATCACTCCCGAATTGAACACCATCTTCGGTATGAGAATATTTATGCTGATTACCATATCGCACGAGTATTCCCGTCTTTTGCTTTTCATTAAATGCCAACTGAGAATCAAAAGAGAGTACTACACTATTATCTGCAGATTTCACCGTATATGTCAGATCCTCATTTTTTACAAAACGCCAAGCACCGGCACCATCATACCTCGGTGATTCCTCTGTCAGAACAATATATCCTCTCTGTTCCATCCAATACCGTCCATCAATATTTGAGATTGCATATTGCTTTCCTTCATCCAATTCCAATTCCCAACTTTCATCTGTAAATAGAACAACTCTACCTACCAATGTATTATATCCTAAATCCCAATCGTCTTTATTATAAAATGTTTCTTTTAACCGGATTTTGAAATCAGATGCCAGCTTTCTCTGTGGAAAGCTTCCATAAGCGTATGAAACCTGATACCAAGGAGAAGGATATGTACGTATATCCCACGAAAATTCGGTCAACTCAATCCATTCATCTTGAGATAACTCTTTATAATAGAAAGCAAAATGATTCCTCAGGTCTTGATCTCTCAACCATCCGCATAAAACCCGAAAGCCCGTAAACGGTTTTCCCAACGAAGCTGCAGAGTACACCAATTCTCCTTGAGGAGCATTATCCTTTCGGGTGATCCAAGTACTATCCCCATAAGAGATACGTTTGGTATCGGTTGCATCATAGCGTAAAGGTTCGTCCGCTTCTTGCCCACTGACATAGAGGATAAACAATAACATACTTAAACACAAACATATTTTCTTTCTCATACTTTATATTTTTTATCTTTTTTACTTTGCATATGGACGTATCCTTATCTTAAAACTATATTCACAAGGATATGTCCTATACCTATTAATCGTCGATGTTGCTGTACAGCCTACTCCAGAGTTGGCATAATCAATGTGAACAATAATATCATCTATCGGTTGCAATTGAAAAGGATATACAGCCCTCGTAAGATTATCCAACAAAATATGACTTGCAGAACAATTAAACTCAGAATCAGAAAAAATTTCTAACCCTGCTCCGGTTTCATTTTCCAGTTTCAAATAAGAAACATCCGTCCGATTGCCATGTTCTTGCGGAATAAGATAAGGTTCATACATGTCAGAGACCTTCATCGAATATAACCCTGTTTTATATCCGCTCTTACGATCACAATAATTTTCATGTGGTCCCCGTCCATACCATGTCATTGTTTCAAACTGCTTATCCACAGTAAATTGTAATCCTGCTTTAGGAATCCAATTCGGCCAATCCCCCCATGGAGTCATAGTATGCTCCAATGATATAGAACCATCTTTGCTAATAGTATAAATATACCTATTCTCAACAGCCGTTCTAAAAGTATCTGCCTGCTGTACATTTCTTAAAATTATTTCTGCCCGATCATCATTCGCCAAAGTCAAAACAGCTTCTCCACCGACCAATTGCATTCTATCCAACTGATGTGCATACCACACATTAGCCGTCCCTAACCCATAACCATCTACATAGGTGCCGGTTTTACCGTATTCCTTTGCCCAACTATCTATTTCATTTGCCAGAGGAGCCCTCCATATATTGGCAACCGGCCCTTTTTTCAAATATTGAATATCATTATATACCAAAGATTCCAAAATCCCGGTTCTTTTTTCAAAAATATATTCGAAAAGATCCCCCTTCACTTTTATAATAGCCGAATCTTCTTCTATTATCAGTGGAAAAGAAGCCATAGCCCGATTGGATTCCGAAAGATTTCCTTTGCATAACTCCAGATCTTCAAAAGCCACTTCAAAGCCAGAAGGTGCCCACAATTCAGATTTCATTAAACAAAAACTCACTAAAACACGATAATCCTTATCAGCTTTATAGGGGTAGTCTTTCAATCTTTCAAATTCGTAAATGATCGACTGAAGCGGAGCTAACCTCAAATTCTCTACCCATGAAAAACATGAAACACCATTCTCTTTAAGCTGTACATTCATTTGTAACTCTTCCAGATTAGTAAAACCAAATCGGTTTGTAATCCTGATCAAACCAGTCATTTTATCCACCCATTCCACTTTTACCGGCTGAGCCGATTTTTTAATTTGCCAAGCTTCCGGCTGAATAGAACGATCAGGCCATACAATACCATAGGACCGTGCACCGATTCCCAAACTAAAAAATTCTCCTTCCTCATTGAATTTATCCAAATCCAACCATAACTTCGCCTGAGCAGACAAATCATCACCATTAAAAAGTTTACCGACAGGAATTACTTTATCAAAAATAGAAACCTGATCTATCGTCGCATTCAATAAGTATCCCCGCAAGGCAGAACCGTCCGAATCAGCATCTTTTCCAATATTTATCTGCCATGGATAATTACGAATAACAACAGAACAAAGTTGCCTTGCCACGACCTCACCATCAATATAAATACACATCTCTTCACCATTGTAAGTCGCAGCTAAATGATGCCAACGATTGATCCAGTCTTTAGGCAAAGTTGCCACCAAGGAGTGTTTTTTATCGTCACCAATATAGAACTCTAAAGTTGTTGCAGATATTTGTTTCAATCCGAACTGTTTACGCCCTTTAGTCAACAAGGAACCAAAACCATTCCAAGGTTCAGGCTTTATCCACATTGATAGAGTTAAAGCTTTCCCTGTAATATCAAGTTCCGGATGCCGATAAAGTTCAATCCACTCATCATTACCACTTAAATAAACTCCTCTGTCAAATTTTCCTTCTACTAATGATACATTCCCCATCAAATGTGTTTGGACCCGGGTAGGTGAAACATCCGACACAGTAATCAACTTCTGTGCAATGCCCGGACTGACCCAATCCCATAAGGCTCCTCCGATACAACGTGGATATTTATAAATAACCTCCCAAAATTCATCTAAAGACCCTAAACTATTACCTGCTGCCGACAAATATTCATCCATATAAGCAGGACGTGAATCCATGGATTCGGGGACTTTACCCACCCGTTCTTCCAGTTCAAAACTCGACGGATAGCGTGGTCCGATAATATCTTCACACGTCATACCCATACCCGGATAACGGTCCTCTGTATTGCCTCCGTACATCCATGCCGGACGTGACGGATCAATACGTTTCCCTTCGGCTATCGTTTCACAAATATTATCTCCTTCACCTGATTCATTACCGGCACTCCATATAATAACCGAAGGATGATTCCGATCTCGGTATATCATCTGCCTAACCCGATCCAAATATTGAGGTAACCATCTCTTGTCCTCCGAAAGAAATTCCGTATCATGAGCTTCATTTCCCGTCTCATCAATTATATAAATTCCAAACTCATCTGCTAATTGGAGATATTCATAAACCGGAGGATAGTGACAGGTACGGACATGATTGATATTGAATTGTTTCATCAATGAAAAATCCTTCCTAATTGTTTCGATATCCATACTATGTCCCAAATAAGGATGTTGCTGATGTGAATTTACTCCATTCAACTTCACTGGTACCCCATTTATCAACAAGGCTCTGTTTCTATATTCTACCTTTCGAAAACCCACTTTTGCAGAAAGCATTTCAATCATGTCCTCTTTCTGCCCTGCCATCGAAAAGACCAATTTATACAGATACGGTTTCTCTGCATTCCACTTTACCGGATTAATTATTCTCTTTGAGAATTTTATTTTATCTTCTTTGATCGAAGAGAAAGCGATTTTACCAACAGATTCCACCCATTGTCCTCCTTCATTATATAAATCAACCGATAACCCCCCCCCCCTTTCAAGATTTTTGTGATTACGAATCTCTATTTCAAGATTAAGCATTGCATGTTTATAATCAGCATCAAGGTCAGTAGTTATATAATAATCATGTATATAGGATTTAGGACGTGATATCAATTTTACATCTCTGAAAATCCCTGCTAACCGCCACATATCCTGTTGTTCGAGATATACGCCGTCACAATAGGTATAAACACCCACTGCTAAAATATTTTTCCCCGGTTTCAAATAATTCGTTACATTATACTCGGCAGGCTCCATTGCTCCCTGATTATAACCGACCTCTTTACCATTAAGCCAAACAAATGAAGCCGAAGCTACTCCCTCAAAACGTAAAAAGACTTCTTTTCCATTCCAATTATCTGGTAAAACAAACTCATGGCGATACATTCCTACCGGATTATATTCATGAGGAATATAAGGAGGTTCTTCAACAAAAGGACGACTTATATTTCTAAATTTAGGGGTCTCATATCCCTGCATCTGCCAATTGGAGGGTACCGGAATAGATTTCCAGCCTTTATCTTTAAAGTCAACATGAAAGAAATCTTTTAAAACCATATCCGGATTTTTCACTAAAGAAAACTTCCAATCACCATTTAAAAGCAAAACGGATTTACTCTTTTCTACATGAAAACTCAATGCATCTTTCAAAGAAGAATAAGGAACAATTGGCACATGAGGAAACTCTTGCCCCAATTCATAAACATTCACATTCTCAATATAGTGATATACATTGTCCAGAAAAGGTTTTGAATGAGCAAAACTTCCCATAAAAAACATATGAGTAAAAAACAGGATTAGAAATATATATTTTATCATCTTTATTCTTTTTAATTGTAGATACATAGGGGTATAGGAATGGCTCTATTTTTAGAAAAGAAATATCTAAAAACCAAGTAAACAGGCATTTATTTTTTAATTGCCAATTAAAAATTTACTAAAAGATTATTCCGATTTATCTATTTTTTCAAGTAAAAGAGTGGTATTTATAAGCACAAAAGAGGTTGATATATCAGGATTCAGTTCATAATTTGTTGGTTCGGAAAGGCTCACAGCCAATGAATAATTAGTCCCCTTATTGTTTCTCAAAAAATTTAGATCTACAGATAAATAAAATATTTTTTCCCGATTGCCGGCGGTTACCGAAACACTCTCCGGCAACGTAAATACGTCTTCCGGTAAATGAGTATATCCGCTCTGCCCGGCATCTCCCGAACTTATTTTTACCGAATAAGCCTCCAAAGCCGTCAGTCCCGAGCGGTAAACTCCTAAAAAGATATTTACTCGGTCACCTGAAACGGCATAGTTCAGATTATGTTGCGTAGCAGTTCCGTCATTGGGCACTATGTATTTATTATCACCATAAGTAGCTTGGGGCATATAAATTCGTGCACTTCCCCATTCTTTTTCACTATCCGCCTCCCCACAGGAGCAGAAAGTTACCATAATCAAAGGCAACCAAACTATAAGAATCATTTTTTTCTTATTCATATCCTTTTGTTTTCTATAATCAATATTAAATTTAAATCACCAATTGGGGTTTTGTACCAATACATTTCCCGATTTTACTATCTCGCTCTGAGGAATAGGATATAAGTTCATTTTAGGAGCAACAAATACCCTCTTTGAAACCTCATATTCATTATATGAGAATATAGGATGTTCATTCTCTACCTTTCTGGTCACTTTTACACCTCTAATCGGTTCATTCAACACATCTTTCGCGTCATCCCATCTTTTCAAATCCCAATATCTATGATCTTCAAAAGCCAATTCAATACGTCTTTCATGTTTAATAGCCTTTCTCATAGCTGCAATATCACCGATAGGAACCTCCACTGCCGGCATTCTGACCCCCGAACGATTTCGTACTTCATTGACTGCCTCACGAGCCGTTTTTCCATATCCTTTCGGATCATTATCCGGTCCATAGGCTTCATTCATTGCTTCAGCATAATTCAAAAGTGTCTCCGCATAGCGAAAAACAATCCAACTTCTTATCTCTTTTGCATCGTTTACCAGATTCTGATTCTCATTCAAGAACTTTTTCAGATAGTATCCGGTAGGGGATGTTTTCAGTTTTGCCGGATCATCCTGTCCTCCGGCCCATATTTCAATAGTTCTGCCATTCCATTGACTATTATTATATACTATAGAAAATCCAAAACGAGGATCGAGCCCTTCATAAGGATTATCCGGATCGGAATCAGTTTTATATTCATACGCCGATACCAAATTTTGAGAAGGACATATACCCGTCGCACCTCCAGGTGTACCAATTGGATAATTAGCTCGTTCAAAGGCATTAGTCTGCCCCATTCTAATGGCCCAAATAGTTTCTTTACTTGTATTCGTTATTTTAGTAGTAAACAAAGAAGCATAACTCGTATGCAATTTATATTCATTCATATCAATAATATCATAACAAGCCTGAGCTGCCGCTGCCCACTTCTCTAAATTATTATCCGGATTAAATAGAGGACTTGCTGCATACAATAATGTACGCGCTTTAATAGACAAAGCAGCTCCCTTGGTAATTCGCCCCTCCATATCAGAGAAACCAACCGACTTCCAGTTCACAACAAGTTCATCTTTTACCTCATCAATATCTTTCACTATCGCCTTCACAATATTATCAACCGACTCTCTGGGTAAATTAGCATCCTCATTCAACCCATACGTACGTGTTATCAACGGGACCCCTCCATAGCGCTTCATCAATTCAAAATAATAATAGGCTCTAAGGGCTTTTGCCTCATTACGCAACCAGTTGCAATTCTTTACATCTGTCTGATATTGAGTTAGACCCGTTGCGTTCATCGTATCTCTGTTCAAGGCTAATATTTTTACATAATTGACAGAATTTTCAAGATAACAATTCACATCATGAATTCCCTCATATGCCTTTGAGTAATAATCATCCGGATTGTAATAAGCACTCCAACTCCCCTCATTAAAACGTTGGGTTTCCGATACCGGAGTTACATTTTGCGCTTCATCAGATACTGCCGCAAACAAATTATTATCTATCATTGTAAATCCATTCACCACATTGGTGTAAGCCTTGTAACCCAAAGAAAACATTTGTTCATATTGTGTCTCCAACATTTCCGGAGTTAAATAAATATCTCCTTTTGTGTCCAAAAAATCATCACACGCAGAAAATATCGACAAAGCTGAAATAGCAACTATCGCCCAATTATTTATTTTAGTTATTCTTTTCATTCTGTTCTGCATATTAGAAGTTTACCGTAATACCTATGTTATATGATTTCATGGCTGAATAACCAGACAATACTTCCGGATCCATGTCATAGTCCTTCATCAAATCACTTATTGTCAACAAATTAATCCCTTGAAGAAAGATTCGGGTATGAGTGATACCCATACCATGTAACCATTTACTCGGTAAAGAATATCCAATTTCCACATTACGCAATTTCAAATAGTCACCATTACGTTTCCATAAAGTAGAGTTCACATAATTATTATTATTATCCTGTGTAGACAAACGTGGATATCGGGCATATGAACGTGTATCAATACCCAATTCCGGGTAATAAGCCCAACGATCTTCCGCAATTTTATAAACATTCCCATTGTTTCGGAAGGCAATACTTTGCAATGGAGCATCCAAGAGATTTACATCCCGTCCGCTTGTTCCCTGAAATAAAACTTTGAAATCAACCCCTTTGATATCACCACCAAAACCCAATGAATAAACACATTCGGGCATAACCGGATTTCCTATTTTCACTTGATCATTCTCATCAATAATGTTGTCTCCATTCATGTTTTTATACTTAATATCTCCGGGTTGTACTGTTCCTAAAGTAGGGATCGGCAATCCATCCTTCAAATTACCATGAGAATCGAAATCCGATATATCATAAAATCCATCGGCAACATAACCAAATAAAGAATTGATACTTTTTCCGGTACGAGCTGCTGCTGCAGAAGTTATTACCTCTGACATATAATCTATCTTATTGCTGTTATAAGTCACTAACCCCGTCAAATAATAATTAAACTTACAAATATTGTTACAATATACCAATTTTGCCTCAAAACCCTTATTGGTTACCTTACCGATATTACGGTAAGGAGGTTCAATGCCATAAGTAGAAACCATCATATAATCCTGAGTAACAATCCCGGTCCGCTTATCAAGAAAAGCATCCAACGTAAAATCCAAATTTCTAAAAAGTCTCACATCAAGCCCCACATTATACTTTAAACTTTTTTCTGCAAATATCTCATTATTAGGTTCATAAAGTAGTCCTAAACCGTTCTTCCACACAGGAGCATCATTACCGACATATAAACCACCACCACTCTGATAATAAGTCTGATACAAATAACGTCTTGTTCCCATCGGATCCCACCCACTCTTTCCGGCAGATATTCTGAGTTTCAAGAAGTTCAGAACTTTGCTATCTCTTAGAAATCGTTCATTCGATATAACCCATGCCAAAGAGAATGCAGGATAAAATCCCCATTTATTACCTGGCTTATAATTATCCGAACCACTGGCAGAAAAGCCGAACTCGCCGACATAGCGGTCATCAAAAGAGTAATTAATCCCTCCACCGATATTCATATACTTATAATTGACCATCATACCCGCATCTCCATTGGCAGACAAATCCGTCTTATACGTATTATGCAATATATTTACAGAGGAAGATACGTGAT
>QAKE01000070.1:7084-7583 GCA_003343995.1 Bacillota bacterium | reverse complement strand
CAGCGAGTCGCTCCCGTCAAACGTCAGGGGCGCGTTGGAGCGAATCAGGTTTACCCCATACGTATAGGCGCCTGTGTCCAGGGTGATGGTGTTATCCCCTGTCGTGGATATGGTCATCGCCCGTCCGGTATTGTTCTCAATCTTGTTCAGATTTGCGCCCTTTAGCGATAGGGTGTTGCTCCCGCTGTCGTAGGAAACCGTGCCATCTCCTAAGACGTCCGCCGCGTTGGCGTCCGTAACCCCAATTCCGTTTACCGTCACACCATAGTCTACTGCCATCGCACCTGTGGGAAACAGCCCCACCAGCAGCAGACATAGGCTGAAAAATACTGCAAGCATGCTTTTCTTCTTGGTCCTAACAATCATACCCTACCATTTCCTTTCTTATGACTTGGAAAAGCGGAAAGTCCCCGCGAACACAAAAAAGGCGTATCCGCTCACTATAAACTGAGCAGAATACGCCGTTTGCGCTGCTTATCGGGTTGCTTGTCCTGCTGGC
>QAKE01000070.1:0-6946 GCA_003343995.1 Bacillota bacterium | reverse complement strand
ACTCCTTTTGCCTGTATTTCGCATTTTTTTGCAGGTTATTCGGCGTTAAAAGTTCCACGTATCAATATATGATACGTTTTGTCTTTCTTATTTTACCATAAATTTCTCAAAAAATCAAGCCTGTATGTCCTAACTTCGTGTGAAATTACAAAAATTCAAAAGTTTACCCACAATTCGTTTCTTTTTACTCATTTTCTATGTCTTTTCGCACCATATATAGAAAACGCCCCCGTTGTTTGGGGGCGCACTTCAAAATCTCTGAAAGCCTTTTGTTATCGTTTGAAAGCGCAATTCTATAATTTAGTTTTAATAATTCCCTATAACAACTCCGCTTATGCGGTAGTTTCTTTTTTGTTCGTGTTTTTTACGTATAAATTGATACGTTTTTTACAAGCAAAGAATATCCGTATTCCGAAAACGATTAAACGGATATTAAAATTATTGTTGCTGATAGGCATTCATTCTCATGTATTAAAAAGAAATAACTCATTTAGTGAATCACAATATGTGCTTAATATCAATAATTAAGGAAACAAAAATGCAGGAATATATCCTGCATTTTTGTTTATCTTCGTTTGAAAGTGCAATTCTTTAAAAATTTGGTTTTTTATCCCTATGGGAACTGCGCTTTTCGTTTCTCTTTTTTGTTTTTGAATGGATTAGGCGATTACGCCGGAATATCTTTGATTGCAGTCAATCCCGTCGCATTGATGCCATTTACAATACCCCTCCACGTAGGAGCGAGCAAACCAATCGGTTGAGCAGCCTCCACACCGTAAATCGTCATATTCGTTACAGTCGCAGCATCGCCGTTAGCATTTACAATACCGCAACGGCCATATTCGCCATCAGGCTGTTCTGCACTACGCAAAAATAAGTGGCTACCTGTCAATCTAATCGTCATATCTAAATACGTACCGGTTCCATCCCAACTTAAATAACCCGAATTTTCGTTAAACCAACAATTTAATGCGCTATTATCAACAAAATTAAAAGTTACATCAAGATTTTGCATTGTTCCCTTATTTGTGCTGGTAAGCATAGACGCGTTATAAGCGTTTTGTACGCCGTTTATAAAATACAAATTATAAATAATTTTTGTATTTTTCAAAACTCCAGTTACACCGATTTCTTTGACAAGGTTTTGATGCGTTGTAGCCAATATTTTCGGATCTGAATAGTTGTTCTGAATCTTATGATAGGCATTTATCGTGATAGTATGATCGTTTCCGTCAATAACCGAATTAAGCACTTCGATTACATTTGCATTTACGTAATGAAGAGTTTCCCCACTTGGAAGACTGCCCGTTCCGATACTCTCCCCTGCAAATTCAACGGTTAAATCATTCATCAGTTTAACATTCAAACCTGCATTACCATAAAGGCTTAAGTCGTCCACTGTAGAAACTTCGACAAAACCATCCCATGCCTGAACAGCGATTTCAAAACCGCCGGCAAACAACATTTTAGCACCAGCATAGTAGCTCTTATAGTAAGCGTTGGTGTTTTCTATCTTCAGCGAATCTTCTACGCCGTAGGCTATTGCATACAAACCTTTATCAACTGCCCAGTTAGGAGCCGTATCTGCGTCCCAAGCCTTTAATTGCAAATCTTCGGGAATTATTATATAAATGTTAGAATTCTTTATCGTAGAATTCTTTGCAGTATATGCAAATCCGCTGGCGCCGACAGTTCCCCACTGCGAAGAATTATTACAAGTAAGCGAATATCCGAAAGTAATATGTGCGGTAACATTATCGACGACAGCATTGTCGTTTAATTCATAACCGAATATTCCGCCCCAAATGCTCATCTTTTTAGTGACTACGTTCAAATTACGAACTTCTCCACCCTTAACGCCGTTAAACAATCTGGTTTCAACATCGTAAATCGTATGATTGTTACCATCGAAAACACCCGTCAAATTATTTGCCAGCAAATTGCCAATCAGCATTTCATTGATATCATGAACATACGGACGAGATATATCAGCCATCAATTTATAATTCCCCGTCATGTTTTCTCCTAAAACATATAAGGAATTAAACTCTTCCGTCGAATAAATCCCCTGCCAAGCGGTTATTGTGAAATCGAGGGTTGCGCCGTCGTATTTCGCCGTGACGGTGGCAGAACCCGAGGCAAGCGCCGTTACCGTGCCGTCTGCAACGCTGACCACTTCGGGCGCACTGCTCGTCCATTCGATCTGATCGTTCGCAATCGGAGCACCGTCGCATTTTACAACGAGCGCCGCGCTCTTTTCCGTTTCGGAATTGAAAATCAAATCGTATGCCGTTTTATCGGATTCGATAACCGTTGCGGGATTAACCGTTACGTTAAACTCCACTTTCGCCGTGCCGATAGACGCGGTAATTTTCGTCGTACCCTCGGCAACGCCCTTAATTTCGCCGTTTTCCACAACCGCGATTTCCGCGTTCGCCGTTTCGTACTTGATCACAAGATCGTTATCGCCAGTAAATACGGGTTTCACGCTCTTGCCCGCCTTTACGGAAATATCCGTTTCCGTGCAAGCGAAGTCTTTCGCAGCCGTACCCGCGATATTCGCAAGCACGCCTTCTTCGTCGCTTTCGTCATTCGCCAACGCAGCGCTGGCAACATATGCCGCAGAACGCGTTTGTTCGTTCGCCGCATAATTTACGTGCGTTGTATTGCTTGCATCCACATAAGAGACGTACGCACGGGCAACGATATTCACGCCGTAGAAAGCTTCTTCCAGCGCAGCGCCGCCTTTACCGACCAAAACGGCGGTATAAGAATAATTATCGCCGTCTACCGCATACCAACGAACCGCGGGAACTTTGAGCACATTTGCCGTTTCGGGCGTAAGTTCCGCCGCGCCGAGATATTCTTCGGGGAGCAACAGCATTCCGAATTCGGCATTTTTCGGCAGTTCAGCCAAATCCGCCGACGTTACGTTTGCGGTGAAACGCAAACCGACAACGCCGCTTTTGCGCACTTCCGCACCCTCTTTCATCGTAAAGGAAGTCAGCGTAACCGCGCCTTCCACACTATCTTTCTGTCCGGTAACTTCCGCCACCGCACTTTCGGCGGAAACGTTTTTGGGATTATTCCAAAGCGCAACCGCGCCGACGAGCGCCGCCGCAAATACGACAGCCAAAACAAGCAAAAGATTACGGGTTCTGTTTTTAACCATTGAAAGCGCCTCCGTTTTCCTGAAAGGAACTATCCTCCGACCAAGGGTTCTCTCCGTCGTTGTCTCCCAAGCCGGAAGCCAACACCACATCCGCCGCGAAGTAAAGGTTTAATTCTGCCTGCGGGGTTTCATAAGCCGTTTTTCTGCTCATTTACCGATCTCCTCCTGATAATTTTATATTTAAACGGACATTGCCGCTAAATATTCTTCGTTTTGTTGAATAACCGTAAAAAAAATCTTCCTATCGTACCGATTTATTTTCAGCCGATAATGCAATTTAGCGGATTTTCAATCCGCTAAAAAAAGGACGTCCTTTTTTTATGAATATTTATACACTAGCGTTTTTACGCGCAATATCGCTCTTTTCGGGCATAAATTCGCGCTAACTTTGAAAAAAATCACAAAATTTGTGAACTTTTTTAATTTCTATATAAATTATAGCACCGAAATAACAAGTTGTCAATATCCAAAAAAGTAACAAAAATTTGCTATATTATAACATCTAAAAAAGCAAGTCATGTTTGTTTTTCGCCATTTTTAAACAAGCGCAACAAAAAGCCGCCCCTTGCCGAATCCGGCAAGGGGCGACTTCATGCAAAAAGGTCGGCAACGCCGACCTTTTACTCCCAAAAAATATTTATTTAAATCGGATAACGCTTTTCAATGTTATAGTCTAATCCGAAAATATTTTCTTTATCCCCGTCTTGTATCATTTCCAGACACTCGACATACGCAGTTTTTTCGCCGTACGCGAATTGGTTGTCCTCCATTCCGTTCAGCTCTTCCAAATAGTATTCCAACACTTCCTTCATATTCAGTAAGATTTCTTTCGCCGTTTTCATTATACCATCCTTTTACTTACGCGTATTATATATTGTAATACATTTCCATTACAAAAAAATTCCAAAAAAAGGAATTTATTATTTTATTCAAAATGTTAAAATATACATATGCGCAAACTTCAGATTAAAACGTTGGAAATGCTGATTACCGACATATTGCACAGTTCAAAAGACGAAAATCTTTCTTCCGCCTTCGCTTACGTGCAAAATCACTTTTCCGACGAAGATTATTTATACGATACCGACCACAATAGCGTCATTTCCGCCATCTATCTTCAAAATTTTTACAAGTACAAAAAAGTGAAAGCGCTTTCGCGCGAAATGCATTTGGATACCAAAACGCTGCTGAATTACAGAAAGGCATATCTTCGGCTTTTGGCAAAGCAATATCTGAATCTTTTTGAAACGACGAACGCGGATTTGGCTTTGTTATACGCCGCTTTGAGCAATCCCGATAGAAACGACGCGGCGCAACTCGAACAAGACGGCTGATCGCCCGTGTTTTTCGCTTTCGCGAGGACGGATACTTCCGTCCTTTTTTTATTGCAAAATTCTCGCCAAGTCGAAAGACGGCGAGCGATTGTACCGCTTAATCCGATACAAGCACGCGCGTTCGCCGCGTTTCAGCGCGCTTACGCCTTCATTGCACGTAAGCATCAGTTCAAAGCCCTCCTCCGCAAAGATTTTTTTCGTCAGTTCGTTGTACGCGCCGAAGGGATAGGCGAACGCGCTGCATTGCACGCCGCACTTTTCATCGAGTTTATCCCGCAGCTTTCCGATGTCGTTTTTCAACGCTTTTACATACTCGGCGTCGCTTTCCCCCGCCTTTTGCTTTACCCCGAACCGCGGCTGATAATTATGCATGTCGTAGGTATGACTGCCGATTTCAAATAATTCCGATTCCGCCATCAGCTTTACCTCGTCCCACGTTAAATAGGAATAATTCGGGTTGCCGCCCGTTCCCAGATTAGTCGCGTTTTCGCAAAACCTGCCGATTACGGAAACGAGCGCCGTAAAGCCCTGTTCTTTCAAAATTTTCGCGCCGTAATACAGATTGTTATAATGCCCGTCGTCAAACGTGATCAGCACGGGTTTTTCCGGCAAATCCCCTTCATAGAGCACGTAATCGACGATTTGCCGCGTCGTCACGCATGCGTACCCCTTTTCTTTAAGTAAAATCAAATCGCGTTCAAAACGCTCGGGAGAAACGATGTAATCCGACTTTCTCGAATGTAACAGCTGATGATACATCAGCACCACAAGCGGCGTTTGCTCCTCCTCCGCCGAAACGCCGAAAGCCCGCGCGCCGAAGGTCGCGGCAAAGGCGCACAGCGCCATGGTAAGCACGGCTATTTTTTTCGTCAACTTTCTCATATAGAATATTATGCGCTTTCGCCGTGCAAGTTATGTACAAAGAAACAAGGCGAAAACGCATGTTTTCGCCTTGTTTTCTGAATAATACGGCGGTTTTAGCCTTTGATGCCGCCGACGGTAACGCCTTTCGTCAACTGCCCCTGCACGAAGCCGTAAACGATGAGAACGGGTACGATTACGATTAAAAGCCCCGCGTACATTCTGCCCAAGTCATTGGAAACTCTCGATTCCCGCATGATTTTCAACAGCCCCACGGGGAGCGTGTATTTCGCGGAATCGAGGAAGGTCTGCGCCAGAATGTATTCGTTCCAGAACGACAGAAAGTTGAACAAAATCACCGTGACGATGCTCGGCATGGCGAGCGGCGCGCAAACGTATAAAAACGATTTGAAGTAACCGCAGCCGTCTATTTTCGCCGCCTCTTCGTAGCTTGCCGAAAGCGACGTGAAATAACTGCTCATCAAATAGATGCTGAACGACAGCGAAGTTGTCGCGTATAACAGCATAACGGTGAAATAGTTGTTGGTGATCGCCGTACCTACGCCGATCGCGCGGCCGAACCCGAAGAGCATCAAAAACAACGGCAAAACGATGTAGTTGATATTGATGAACAGTCCGGACATAAATATTATGCGCAGCGCTTTAACGCCCTTGAATTTGAAACGGGAAAGGGTGTACGCGCACGGCACGGACAGAACGAGCAGCAAGACCAGTCCGCCCGCCGTGATCAGAATGGAATTCAGAAAATACGAGCCCATGCTCGCTTTCTGCCACGCGTTCACAAAGTTTTCAAAGGCGAGCTGCTTGGGGAACGCGAAGGGCGACGACATGATTTCCGACGTCGTTTTGAACGCGGACATCAACACCCATAAAAGCGGCAGAATGATGAGAATTGCGAATAACGCCAGCAAAAAATATTTCAGCGTTGCGCCGGCGATTCTTCCGGCGTTGCTCCATACCGTTTTATTGTAATTTATATTTTCTCTCATGATCCGCCCCCTTAATACTCGATGATTTCCCGCCGCGTCAGCCGCTGAATGATGAGCGAAAGCGTGTAAGCGAGCACGAAAATGACCGTGCCGATCGCCATGGCATACCCGTACTGATCGTTAAAGAATTTATACATGAAGGTAAGCAGCACGTGGGAGTTTGCCTCGCCCTGCGTCATGGAGTCGACGAACAAAAAGCTCATGTTGATGGTGCTGATGATAAAAAACGTCAGCGTGGTGCGGATGACTTCCCACGTCATCGGCACGGTGATGACGAAGAACTGCCGCATTTTGCCGCAGCCTTCCAGATCGGCGGCCTCGTATAAGTGGTCGGGAACGCTGTCCATTCCCGCGATATACATGACCATATAATAGCCCACCGCCTGCCAGATCATCGCGAACGCGATGCACCACATTACGGCTTTCGTATTGCCCAGCCAGCCGGTATAAGAGGCATTGAACAAATTCGCAATGGCTTTCATTACGCCGTAAGTCGGATTGAGTATCGCCGAAAAAATCGCGGCGATAACGACGATGGAGAGTATGTTCGGAATGTAAATACAATTCTG
>QAKE01000072.1 GCA_003343995.1 Bacillota bacterium | reverse complement strand
CCCTTGCTCTTTTGCGTATTACAACCGAAACATTACGGCAAAACCGCCTTTGAAAAAGTAAAAGTTCGTGTAATACTGGTTTGGTGAACTGTCTTTCGAGATGTCCGAACACGTATTTGGCGGCGTTTCGGCAATGGATTTATCTCCAATATCATCTATTTTTGGCGGCATCCGATTGAGATAGTTGTAGTAAATCTCAAAACGGTCGTCGTACACCACGATTTTTTGTATCAGGTTTTTAATAAGGAGCCGCGGCGATTGTCGTATCGTATGCGACAAGTATTCGACGACTTGCTCCTTCTTTAATTGATTTTGCGCTTTATACTGCTCGATCGTGATTTTATCTTCGACTTCGGTAAGCTGCGCTTCCAGCTCGTCCATGCGGTTTTTGGTCGTTGCATTAAAAATGCCTTGTTCGACGGCTTTCATAATGTTGGCAAGGGCGCGCTTGATCTCATCGCGTTCATTGTTCAAGATGGCAAGGAGCGATTTGTCATTCATGCGCTTTGCGTGGACTTTCAAAATCTCATCAGCCATGGCGGAAATGCCTTCGGAGGTTCCGAACACTTGCATTGTCGCGTCGATGACTGCCTGCTCTAATTTTTCCTTCGGCATGATTTGTTTTTCGCAGATGTTCTTTTTCTTTCGTCCCATACACTTATAGTAGTAAATGCGCCTGCCTGATTTAGAGGTACCGCTGTCGCCTTGTAAATGATATCCGCAGTAGCCGCATATCAATTTTCCCTTCAACAAGAACTCGACTTCGCGGCTCGTTCCGCCGTGCTTATTTTTCAGTAAGATGCTACCTACCTCTTCAAATAAGGCTTCCGGCACGATAGGCGGAAAGATATTTGTACAGACTTCGCCGCCATATTCAAAAATGCCGATATACTTTTTCATGCGGAGCATATTGTAGAGCGTATTCAAAGCGAATGGTCTGCCGTGATTGGTGATGCCTTTTTCTTGCAACTGCGCAATCAATTCCCTTCCGAGAACGCCTTGCGCATACTGTTGAAAAATGGAACGCACGATTTCTGCTTCTTCTTCGTTGATATAGACGCGCTTGTTCTCCACACGATAGCCGAACGGCACAACGCCGCCGGGGTATAAGCCTTTTTTCAAGGTTTCGTACATACCGCGCTTTACCTTTTGCGAAAGTTCAGCCGAGTAATATTCGGCGAGCCCGATATAGACATTCTCCAAAAGAATGCCGTCAAGATTTTTTGTCCCGTCGATATTTTCAGACGTGCGCTGCGTAGCTGAAATCAGCGTCTTTTTATGTTTTTTCAATCGTTGTTTGTTGACGGCGATTTCGATAGAGTTCCGCCCGAAACGGTCGATGGCGTACACAAGTACGATATCCCACGGTACGGCTTTTTCACAATCGGCAAGCATCTGCTGAAAGGCAGGGCGATGGTCGTTCGTGCCCGTCATAGCTCTGTCGATATAAGTATCTAAAATCGTCAAGCCGTTCGCCTCCGCATATTGATTGCAGATTCGGAGCTGTCCTTCGATGGACTGCTCGTTTTGTTTTTCGCTACTGTAACGTGCATAGATAACTGCACCTTTCATTGTCTTGTACCTCTGTGTTCGGATTTGTAGTTCACATGCTATCCTTTTTTGATTGGGAATGTTAGCAAGCCAGCCTATACAGTTTCCCAACTGACCATGGCTTTTGCATAAATCTTCCTAAACAAACCAAAAGCGTATGCAAACTTTTCTGTCGAACTTTTTCTTTCGACAAACCGAACCCATCGGGAAAAGACAACGCCGTCAAGGGCGCAAGGGGCAACGCCCGAAAAATTATTGCGTGCTTATACGGTAAAACAGCCGACCCGCTTCTGCGGATCGGCTCATAGTTTTCAGCGACAATTTTTCCCTTTGACGGCAACGGCTTTTTCCGATACCATCCGCAAATCGAAAGAATTTGCCCGCTCTCCCCGCAGTTTGGGAAGATTTTGGGTGCAGTTATCGTCATTATAATTTCTTTCGGGGCGGGGTATGGTTACTGTATAGGCGGAATATCTTACAATCTTCCGCGAAAAGTTGTAATCTCCAAGAAAAACGCGGAGGTGTACCATGCAGGAGATAGACGTCAAGAACGATTTTGATGCCAAAGTTCTTATCAACGGGGTTCCGGACTATCGGCTTATCATTGCCGATAAAGAATCAGGTTTTTTAGAGGCATTGGAATTGCAGATAAGCGAGCACTATAAGGAGAATACACAATCTTAAAAGTGTATAAAAACATTATATTTTGGTTTAATCTGAGCTTGACATAATTTTTCTTTTCTTCTATAATATATGCAAGTGAATACTTGCATTTTATGGAGACAGATATGAATAAGACGAGCGAAAAGATAATCGATGCTACGATGGAGTTGATTTTGGAATGCGGCTATGCGGCGGCAACCACCAAAGATATTGCCGTGCGTGCAGGAGTGAATGAATGTACCATCTTCCGAAAGTTCGGAGAAAAGAAGGAAATTGTTGTTGAAGGGATGAAGTTGCCACGCTGGCATCCCAATATCACAAAAGATACTTTTGCAGACATTTCCGGAGATTTACGCACCGACCTCACGATGTTTATGGAGAACTATATGCGCGAAGTTACTCCCGAATTTGTAAAACTCTCCGTCGGCTTGCGTTCGCCGCAGATATACGAATATACCGCCCCCATAATAATGAATATTCCGCAGGTATTCCTTTCAGAGGTAAAAAAATACCTGCAAACTATGCAGAGGCTTGGCAAGGTAAGACAGATAAATATCGACCAAACGGCTGAAATGTTCCTTTCGGCTGCATTCGGATACGTCTTCCTCACCGCTTCATTTGGTAAGGGGCTTTTAAATTCCGACAGGGCTGCGTACATTGAGAGTACCGTCAACGCGGTTATCGGGGGGATTGCGCAATGATAACGGGAGCACAGTTATTTGTAAAGGCTTTGAAAGCTGAGAATGTTGAAGTTCTGTTTGCCTATCCGGGCGGGCAGGCAATAGACCTTTTTGACGCACTCTATGACGATGAAAGTATAAATATCATCCTTCCGCGCCACGAACAGGGACTTGCTCATGCGGCGGACGGCTATGCCCGTTCTACGGGACGCGCCGGCGTATGCCTTGTAACGAGCGGCCCGGGCGCGACCAATCTCGTCACGGCGATAGCGACCGCCAACTACGACAGCGTTCCGCTCGTCTGCTTTACGGGGCAAGTCCCGCTGTCTCTGATAGGAAACGACGCCTTTCAGGAGGCAGACATTGTGGGAATGGTGAGAAGCATCACCAAGTATGCCGTTACCGTGCGCAGCCGCGAAAGCCTTGCAGCAACAATAAAAAAGGCTTTCTATATTGCGCAGACGGGCAAACCGGGTGCGGTGCTTGTAGATATACCCAAAGATATTCAGCAGGCTATGGGCAGCGAGGACTATCCTTCTTCGGTGGAGATACGCGGCTATAAGCCGACGGTAAAAGCACATATCGGACAGATAAAGAAAGCTGTCGCTTTCCTTGAATCCGCCCAAAAACCTTTATTTCTGATAGGCGGAGGAGTACGCATTGCACATGCCGAAAAGGAGTTGACCGCTCTTGCTGAACGTACGGGCATACCTGTGGTTACCACCATTATGGGGAAGGGCGCTATCGATACCGACCATCCGCTGTATTTCGGCAATGTCGGCATACATGGTGCATACGGAGCGAATACGGCGATCAATGAATGCGATTTACTCTTTTCTATCGGAACGCGGTTCAATGACCGCGTTGCGGGCAATAAAGACACGTTTGCGAAAAATGCCAAGATCGTGCACATAGACGCCGACCCCGCCTCCATTTCACGCAATGTATCGGTGGATGTCCCAATCGTAGGCGATGCAAAAAATGCGTTGAACGAACTTATCGCCCGTACAAAGCCTCTCGCGCTTGGCGGTTGGATACAAAGGCTCAACGAATTGAAGGCGGAATATCCCGTAAAAATCGAAAGCGATGGGTTGAATCCGCAGGACATTATAGAGCGACTGAATACATTGTTTGATGCGCTTATCGTAACGACCGACGTCGGACAGAACCAACTTTGGACGACGCAGTTCCTGAAACTAAACGAACACAGAAAACTTCTCACTTCGGGCGGTTTGGGAACAATGGGGTTCGGGCTGCCTGCCGCAATAGGAGCAAAACTCGGCAATCCCGATACGCCTGTCGTAGCCGTTGTAGGTGACGGCGGATTTCAGATGAACATACAGGAACTTGCCACTGCCGTAATAAACGGGCTGCCCGTCATCATCTGTCTGTTGAACAATAGCTGGCTGGGCAATGTGCGGCAATGGCAGGAACTGTATTACGGCAAACGCTATCAGAGCACCTGCTTAAAGCGCAGGTCTGTTTGCCCGAAACATTGTGGCGGTTCAGATAAATGCCCGCCGTATGTGCCTGACTTTGAAAAACTTGCCGAAAGCTATGGCGTTGCGTACAGACGAATAACCTTGAAAGACCAGATAGGCGAAGCGTTTTCCTTTGCCCTCGAACAGAAAAATGTACCTACACTGCTTGAGTTTATGATTGCGGAAGAAGAGAACGTGTATCCGATTGTATTGCCGGGCAAAGACCTCTCAACGGTCAGATTCGGAAAGGAGGACAGATAATGAAGCGAAAAAGATGGCTTGCTCTGTTTGTGGAGAACGACGTCGGCGTACTTGCCGAAATATCTAGCTTATTTGCAGGTAAGGCATATAATCTCGACAGCCTGACCGTCGGCGTTACGGCAGATAAGACAATATCGCGCATGACCATATGTCTCACAAGCGACGATATTCTGTTTGAACAGATAAAAAAGCAACTCAACAGAAACGTAAACGTCATCAAAGTAATTGACCTTACGGACAGCTATGTTGCAGAAAGGGAACTTGCCTACCTCAAAATAACAGATTTCAAGCCGGAAAACTTGTATCCGCTGTTTGAGGTTGTAAAGCAGTTTGAATTGCAGATTCTGGAAATCAAATCGGGTGAAATCCTTTTACAGAGCGTGAACTCGTTTGAGAGAACTGACGAATTGATAAACAAACTTGCAGACGGTAAATACGCCGTTGAAGTTGTCCGCAGCGGCAGCGTTGCTATTTGAAAGTTGAAAGCATCGGGAAATAACTTATGAAAATGTATGCTGCCTGTCCGATATGCGGACATAAATTGTGCAAAGGCGAAAATGGTTCAGAAGTAGATATTCTCTGTTCCCGTTGCGGAAAACTCATCAGAGTTCATATCTCCGATAACGAAGTACGAGCTTTACCAGCCGAACGATACGAAACAACAAAACAAGCAGAACAGTTTGAAAAGACCGCTGACGGGAAAACCGCACAGCGGTTTTCCCTTTAATCGCTATTACTGCTGAAATTATAGAGCGCATACGCGGAAATATATCAGCCTATGTTGATGTAAACTATTTACAGAGGTTGATATATTATGTTGAGTTCGAGAGAAATCTACAATCGGGTTGAAAAACTCCGTAAAGAAAAAGGGCTGTCTATCAATGAATTGAGTACAGCAGCGGGTATCTCCCATTCCACACTTAATTCATGGAAGATACGCGGCACGATGCCGAAATTAGAAGTTTTAGACGGAATATGTTATGCTTTGGGTACGCATTTAGCGGCACTCCTGTATGACATGGATTTTGAAAATATTACACAAGACGAAATCGAAGTGCTT
This sequence comes from Bacillota bacterium, assembly GCA_003343995.1. Taxonomy (GTDB): domain Bacteria; phylum Bacillota; class Clostridia; order Christensenellales; family Borkfalkiaceae; genus UMGS775. Next base: position 2,504 of record QAKE01000072.1, on the reverse strand, counting down.
GCCCTTTGGAAGCCTCTCGATAAAACACAAAAGGATGCGGTGATAGCGATGATGAAAGCTATGCAAACAAAAACTGAATAGCTGTGAGAGAAGCTAAAATCTGCATGAACAGATAATAAGCCTGGCAAACGGATTGAACCCATTACTTGGGGTATTTTAGTTTGCCCGGCTTTTTTATTTAGGCGACGTTTCCCCTGATGGCGTTTTGTTCTTCAAACGCTGTCGGGGGATTTTTCTTTTTGCGGCAATTTCATAATGCGCTTTTCGGCTCTCCGACAGCGAGAAATCGTCTTCGGAGGTCTGGAACATGGCGCGCATTAAGTATTTTGACGGTACAAGGTACGTTGAAATCGAAGTCACAGAAGAATTTGCGGCGGAATACGCCGCAATGGAACATAGGGACAAGCTCATAGAGCGAAAAGAAACCAGACGGCATCAGTCGCTGGATAAATCGCTCGAACGCGGTTGGGACTTCGCAGATCCGTCCACCGACGTTGCTCTGCAAGCCGAACGGGATGAAGATAAGGAACGGTTATATGCTGCCCTGCAAAAGCTGACGGACAAGCAGCGTGCCGTCCTGCTCCTCTACATAGAAGAAGGCAAGTCATTCCGTGATATTGCCAAAGAGCTGGGGCTGAATAAAGATACCGTGCGAGAACATTATCTTGCCGCTATAAAAAATCTGAAAAAATTTTTGAAGAACACCCCGTCAAAATTTAATCCCCGTGGCTATTAGGTGAAGGGCTCACGCTCTATCTCATTTCAGGAGGCCATCTATGGTGCCATTAGACAAAATCAGAAGCGATTTGAAGGAAATCAGGTACTACTATTCCCGCAAGGCGATGTTCGATGAATGCAAGAACATCGTCATCGGCAGCAGCATCATGGAAAAAGTACGTCGGTATAACGAAGCCGTCAAGACCGCGCCGCCGCAACTGTACGACCTTTACATGATGCTGTATGTAAAAGGCTATACGCAGGAAGGTACTGCCGCTGAACTCAATTACACGCCCGTGTATATCCAGATGCTCAACAAGAAATTGCTGTTGTTTTTGCAGAAGAACATTACGGAGTGAGGAGAAAATTATGAAAGAACGCATTCCGGATTTTATCAAAGACGCAACCAACGTGTACCGCACGAAAGGCTATATCGTCAAGCAGGTCATCGGCATACAGTACGACTGCAAAGAAAACAACGTCGTGTTCAGCCACGATACTTTCTATAAGCGGACGCCAAAGCGCGACAAGGAATATGAGATATTATTCTGCCACCGCCGCCACATCGATGGCAAGCGTCTGCCCTCTACCATGTACGCCAGAACCTATATAGACTGACCGTGAAAGCTCCGATTTTTCGGGGCTTTCTTTTTTGGGAGAAGTTATGGTTTTGTTATGGAAAGTTAGTCATTCTTTGAGGTACGGTATAGGTTTTGTATAGGCTGGCTATCTGGTTTTCGGCGGGTAAAACCGCTATACTTACGGTGTACTCGGACGCGAGAGGAAAAGCCGATAAATCCCTGCGGTGCTTGCAAGTATCAGAGCGGCCGCTCACCGTAAGGCAATCGCAGGAAACGGAGTGTTTCAAAGAGTGCGTTACCGGTACTACAACTGAATATGCTGCGCTAACGGCAAGACGGGCAATTATTTTTGGAGGTTTACAAATGCCCAGAAACAGCAACGCCGGGAAATCTTCTTCCGGCAACGGCGGCAAATACAACAATCGCCGCTGGTACATTCCTTCCAAGCGCGCCAAAAGCTACGCAGACGAACGCAAGGCGAAAGTTCATCAGCACGGCCCGAAAGAGGGCAAGGAGTTGACGGACTACGAGGCGGGCATCCGTTCGGGGTACTTGCAGTGCCAGACCGACCATAGCGGCATTTACAAGTACAAGAAGGCGCTCGCGGAAGGCAAGACAAAGCAGGAAGCGCGGGAAATCTCCCAGCGCAGAGGCAGAAATTAACAGGAGGAATTTTAATTCAGAATGGCAGAAAAGAAAACCAACAACGAACAGCAGCTTTTTGTGCAGAAAGAACCCTTTGAGTACAACGGCAAAACGTATCACCACTACTTCATTCAGGGCATGGTGCGCGGCAGAGAGGTAAAAGTTGAACTTGCTCCTCCCAACAAGGATACGGATATGGGCGGCTATACGGTGCTTGACATCGTGTTCGGCGACGCGGACAGGGCTGACCTCCTCATCGAGCCCTTCGAGATCACGGACGACAAGACGAAACAGGTCATCAAAGGCAACCGCTATCTCGTGCGCACGGTGGACGAGGACGGCAAGGTCTATGAGTGCACGGTGAAACCCGCGCGCACTTCGGACAGGTCGCTCCTCAATATGCTGCTCGCGGAATAACGGCGGCATAGAACATTCGGGAACGGGGCTTGCAAGGAAAATTGCAAGTCCCGTGTTCCCCAAATCATCAAAATTTTCGGAGGTTAATTTATGAGTAACTATGAACTCTATGAACACAAGAAGTCGGATACGGTCAAGTGGGTA
>QAKE01000068.1 GCA_003343995.1 Bacillota bacterium | reverse complement strand
CGGATAGTGACGTGCGGCTCCGCGCTTGCCCTTCTGATTGATATCCCAAGGCGGATCGGCGAGTACGGTCTTATATTTGTTATTCTGTAATTTATCCATATTCCATGGCTTCCTTTCTTGTAAAAATTTGATTGGTTTATACCCTGATTACAACACATAAAAGCGTTGCGTCAACGGATTTTATGAGGTGATTTTTGCCCTTAGCGTGACCGATAGGACACTTTTTCTGGAGGTTTACAGAGGTAAAGTCCTGTGATTTTGGCAAACGAACACGCCGAGCAAGTCTTGCCAAAAAGTGTGTTTTGTGGTGCAGGAACTGACTATTTGCGGGATTTTTGCTGTCCATAGTAGGTGCGCAGCATTTTCCGCTCAGCGTCCAGCGCTTGTTCTTCCAGCTGCAGCTGCTTATCCAGTAACCAACAGGCGTTCCTTTGACGGTTCCGGCTACGGTACTCTACGAAGGACACGATTGCCGCAATCAGCAGCACCACCGCCAGAATGACTGAGAGGATCAGAATCACGATTATCATGGGGATCACCAGCTTTCCAAATGACGGATGGCTTGGTCGGCATAAGACCGGACGATCCGCCAGTATTCTTCCGCTGCCTCCGGGGTAAGCTGAGCCAACTTCTCGGCGGTAACTGATAGCGAGCCGAGATTTTCCAGTGCGCAGCGATGTAAGACGGCGGAACAGCGGTCACGGCCACAGGCAAGGTAGGCGTCCTCCATCAGCTGTACCGCCTGCCGCTGTGCACGGAGGCTGTACCTTGGTTGTGGAACCATATCCACAATTTCTGGCTCGTAGGTTTCTCCGGTGTTGATGTAGTTTCTGTTCATGGGAATGCTCCTTTCTGGGGCTGAAGTGTTTTATTTGCCCCTCTACTCCCTAAAGGACACTTTTTGCCCGTTTGACACCTGATTCCGAGTTTTTTGTAAAACTTTTTTGGGCAACAAAAAAAGGCACCTCCGAAGAGGTGCCAAAAGTGTATATGATGAGTTATCTGCGATGTTGTTTTTGTTTGTGGATTTTGAGCCGTAGAACGAGTGCTGCTCCACCACTCAGGATTGCGACAACTAAAAGAATGATAATGATAATGTAAAACGGAGCATTATTCTGAACCACTATACCAGCATAGGTTTGCTGTACCGTTTCTCCAACTGAGGCACGTCCCCAGTTGACCAGTGTGTTAGAGCCCCAAGCGAGGTTCTTGTTGACTACCTTGGCGGTAAACCGGACATAAGCATTGGAACCTGCAGTATAAGCGCCGATATTGATACCGTTATCTACTACAGCGTCTGTGTCCAGCAGCAGGCCATCGGGGTGGTTTGTGTTATAGAGCATAGTCGTTCCTGCCACATACTCCAAATTTTCTGGAAGTACGCTGCGGACGATAACATCTTCCTGCGTAAAGTCATCGGTATTCTCATAGATAATCTGGAACTCTACGGTGTCGCTAATCTCTGCGGCACTTTCTTTTTGCCAGAAATCATCCCTAGAGCCGACCAGTCGTACTTGGGTATCTAGTGTGAAGGAATAGTCGTAAACCACCTTCACCATCACGGTGACATAGTTGGCATACTCGTAACCACCGGGAACCTTGCCGTCCAACGTCTCGTAGCCGATGAGGACGCCACCGGATTCTGATGCGACGATGTCATCACCAAGTGTCACACCGCCATCTGCGCCGATGCCGTTATTCTCCAGCAGAGCAGAGCCATAAATGTACTCCAGATGGAATGGTTGCGCCGCCACAAAATCTACATAGTCCACATACTCTGATGGATAGGCACTGGAAGAAGTAATATAGCCGTTTACCCGGATACAGGTGGCCGTCTCTTGTGGAATGTTAAAAGCTACCTTGGTATTTTCTGCGACAGCGTTATTACCATCTGGATTATTGTTATGGGCATAGAGCCGTATATAGTAGAACTCGCCGTCTACGGCTTCAATCGTGTTGCCGTTCCAGACATTCTGCGTCCCCTGTTTTTCTCCCACTATCCGAGCGCCTACATAATTTGATTCTTCGGTGATGGTGCCGGAGGGCAGGTCTTCACCTGTGGTTTCTTTGTACCAGGCATAATCGGAATCCGTAATGGAAATTGAGTTGAAGGTGACGGTATTTCCCAGCGCACCTTCGCTCACTGCTTGGAGAGAGTAGGTCTCTCTGCCACCAATGTTGTCTCCGGAGGCGAGAGCTATCAGCGGCGTAAACAGGGTAGATATGAGAGCAGTCGCCAAGACCAAAGCCAATAGTTTTTTGACCATCTCATTCGCCCCCTTCCATGCCATCGCCGGTTGCATTTGTTCCATGTCCTATTCCCGCAGAATCTGTACCTAAAACATGGACATATGTCTTGTCTTCAACCACGCCTTTCTGGGCGGTGATAGTGACTACTTCGTCGATGCTGGAAGGCAAATTGGGGAGTGCGGTGACTGCGTTTTTATCTGCATAAGCAACCTCTGGCTGATCGCTGATATAGTCTAATTCCTCTGGGCCAATCTCGTCTGGATCAATTTCCACTGATAAAACAATACTTTCTCCTGGGGCTAACACACGCAGTTCGCTTAGCTCCACAAAAGCAATAGATTGTACCTCCAGCCTGTCTAATGCCGCAGTCTCTGAGAGCGGCTTTGCTCTGTTGCTGTAAATCAGGCAAACAATTGTAAGCGCCAAACAGACTATCAAGGCGATACATACGGCAAGCAGACCGCGCGACCAGAGCAGGAGTGCGGGATGGGTGTCTTTTGCGAGAAGATCTGGTGTGGGCGCGGGCGTGGGATCAGGGGGATTTGAGGCTGTCCCGGACGTTGAGGATGGTTTAACTGGTTCCGCTGACGGAAAGTTCTCCTTGGTGAAACATGGCTTCGGCAGAATAATCTGACGTGCTGTGGATCCATCAGGCATCGTAACCATCTGAGTATGTTTTTCTGTACCAGCTTGCATGACCTGTGTACAGGCACCCCTTTTTACGAGCATGGTTAAGTATCTTTTCAAATCTTTCTGATAGCGTGAATCGAACGAGGTAATCGTTTGCCAAGGATCAAACGACCTCTTTTTGCTGATGTCACTTTTTGAGTATTTGCCGGGATAGTTAAGATCTAAGTAGTCACTCTTGTGGAGGTAATTCATGCGCCTATTATCAAGAGGCACATGGCGCTTGCCGTCAGAGTGGTACTCAGTATGGTAATATCCGTCTAGCAATCCAAAAGCAAGTAGGGCCAAATCTCTTTTCTGGGCGGCATCCCGTGACAATGAGCCCGCCTCGTTATTGTCTATTGGGGTATTAAGGCATATTGCCTCGATTAGAAAGGCCTCAAAAAGCACGAGAACGAGAGCTGGATCGCCTTGAAGCTGCAAGATTTTCCATGCCTTATTTGCAATGTCATCGAATAATTCATCAGAGCACGGCTTGCGAAGTCGTGTAACCAACTCATCAATGTTTGTGATATTTTCTGCGGCCACCATCATCACCTCCTGACCGCCTTTATGAAAAAATTATACAATAAAACATCCTGAACCGCAATCAGGCATGCCGTAATGACCTGTAATTTCTCCAGTATACCTTATGCTGACAGCATGCTGACACAAGGCTGACGTCAGCATCTTTGTCATCTATTGAGGTCAGATTTGTGGGCTGATATTCTGTTTACAGAAGCAGAATGCTTCAAATAACAGTGATTGGAGGAATCCTTATGAAATCCCCAAAGATTATCGACATCCGCAATGGCAAGCGTCATCTACTCGCCAAGTATAACCGGGAGGCTCGAGAGTTTGAGATTATCCACAAAGGAGATGTAACTATCATCCGCATCCTCCCCAACGGAGAAATTGAAGTCATCAATCCTCACCCCGCCGCCTAAGCGGCATTGCTCGCAGGAGCAGAGAAAATTGTCCCTTGTACATAACTAAATATCCGATCCGCGAGACCGCACTGACGGCAGCATGGGAAATCTGGCTAGAGCCCAGAATCCTGTGCCGCCGTCAGTTCTGTTTTACGGATCATTTGACGGTTCCTCGCGGATCCCCGCGAAAGGAGCCGGACATGTATAAAAAGAGAAAAGGAGTCCCCTACATCATTACCATAGATGGCGAACCCATCAAGATCACGGATGCCATGATTGCTGCCACCGATCCAGAAATCATGCAAGAGTACCTTCGGATGCTCTGGGCGCAGGAACACCGAGAGCGCCGGGAATATCGCTGCCAAAATGTGAATGAAGTGTGCTGCCAGCACCAATGCGACAAATGCAAGCACCACCAATCCGCCAAGCCACTTTCGCTGGAAGCCCTTATAGGTAACGGCGTTTCGCTCATGGACAATTTTTCTGTTGAGGATGAGATAGAGCAACGAGAAACCATTGCGGAGCTCTACGCCGCACTAGCGAACTTGGATGCTCTGAGTCGCCAAATCATCCAGTTGCTGTACTTCAGCGAGCATACCGAGCGTGAGGTGGCGGTTATCGTCGGTCTGTCCCAGAACGGGGTGCATCAGAGAAAAATGAGAGCACTGGAGGAACTTCAAAAACTACTCGTAGCATAATTATCTTGACGCTTTCCCCTGTGGAAAACTCGACATAAAAGGTATAGCAATTTTTCCATAAAATGTAGAAATCATGCTAAAATGATAATGTCCTATCTAATTTGTTCGCACTTTTATGCGTTGCTCATCAAACGGCACCGCATAAACACAGGAGCATTGCTTTAGTGTGAATAGGATAGGACACCCATGCGGTGTCGTTTTTATTAAGTAATCTAGACACCGTAGCACTAAGAAATAGGAGGTAGCGGTGCTCAGGATACATAGGAATTGGTTTAATCGAAGTAAGCTTAGCCATTTGTCATGGCTAAGGGTAGTTGGATTGGTGAGTTGCTTTATTCTCGTTCTGACACTTGGCGTTATGCTGTTTCCATCCCTGCCTGATTCTGCCCAGGCCGTAGAGGGTGATAGTGGAGTATCTACTTATGCTACTGGTACTTCAGTTTCTATTAGTATTCCCTCTACCATTGCCTTTGATGCAGTTACTCCTACTGCATCTGGTGCTACTACTACAGCGAATGCGAATCTCACTATAGCTACCACGAATAGTGCTAGCTATAGTCTTTATCTTTATTCCTCAGACGGCGATAGTAGTCTGAAGAGCATTAATCCTGCCAACACCTCCACCGTAGACGCAATTAATAATGGAGGTGCTGGCCTAACCCTTAGTAGCCTCGAGCCTAACACTTGGGGCTACTCCCTTGGTACATCAGAACCGACTGATACTACAACTTACTCTGCTGTACCGACTAGTAACGCAGAACCAATCCAAACTAAGGATACTTCTGCTACTGCCTCGGCCAACGATACTTATACATTATCCTTTGGTGCAAAAGTAGATACATCAATCCCATCAGGAACTTATACTGGAACACTAACTGTAGCGGTGGTGGCAGAACCAGCCTTGGTTACCATTGCTTTTGATGGTAATGGAGCTACAGGAGGGAGTATGTCTAACCAACAAATCGTAGCTGGACAAAGTGCCAACTTAAACACTAACCAATATACACGTAGTGGTTATGACTTTACGGGTTGGAATACTAATGCTGGTGGTACGGGCACTAGTTATGCCGACGGAGCAAGTTATACTGCCCCAACTAGCTCAGCAGGTCAGACGGTGACGCTATATGCGCAATGGGAAGAGCAGTTTGTAAATCTACTCACTCAAGCCACTTATATGCAAGACCTTACTGCTGCTCAATGTTCTGGTAGCTCAGATGGTGCAACAGCCACGCTCATAGACCGCCGAGATAATAATAGCTACACCATTGCCAAAATTAACGGTAACTGCTGGATGACACAGAACCTAAGGCTATCGGGAGGCAGGACTCTAACAACGCAGGATTCCAACGTGGAGTCTAGTTGGTACTTTCCGAATACGAGCCTCGATGTTGGTGATAGTTATTCAGATGCACGCTCAGTGATTTTTAGCGGAACTTCTTCTGGTTACTATAACTACTGCGCTGCCTCCGCTGGCACTGTATGTAGTTCATCTACCACACAAAGTGCCATATATGATGTCTGTCCTAAAGGCTGGAAACTACCGACGAATACCGAGTTTAACAGTATTGCTGGGACTAGCTATATTTCCGCCTTCCGTCCTATTACAGGTGGGTACTATTTGAGTGGCGCTGGCACGGTATTTCGTTCTGATGGCTCAAGCGATTTTTGGTGGGCATCTACTGCGTATAGTAATACTTCCCAATATTACCTTAGAAACAGCTGGGAAGAATTTTACACCAGTGGTGCAGTCAAAAGTTCCGGATACACTGTGCGGTGTATACGGTCTAGCTAGCCCCCCTAGCCCACCTTATGCCCCTACCGACCTCCACTGGAGAACCTGAGCCGCGACTTGGGGGAGCGGCGCAAAAATATAAGCAGAAAAAGCAGGAGCATCTTCCTCGGATTTATCCGTGGGGAATGCTCCTGCTTTGTCGTTTATTAAAGCCAACCTTGCAATTATCAGTCATCCTCAAGCAGCTTGGACGGCGGAATTCTCAACACCTGAGCAATCTTAAACAGCGTCTCAAGGGAAACACCCCGGATCGTCCCCGTCCCCTCTACCTGCCCGATAAAATTGACACTCTTGCCGATGCGCTCAGCGAGGACTTCCTGTGTTAGACCAGCTTTCTTTCTGTAATACGCGATCTTAAGACCCAAAGTGATATAGCGTTCTGGAAACTCCGTTTGCATAATACCACCTCCCGGATATTATGCTACCAACAAAGCCCACAAATTATAATTGAACTAAATTAGATGATTATTTACTTGTAGTCAATAATCATCTATAATGAGAGGAAGAACATTTACTTTTCTCTTGAGGCGTATGGGTGAGCGGCTGTGATAGAGCAATACACGGTGAGTTTTTTCGGGCATCGGATGATTCCGGATTTTAATCAAGTGGATCAAAAAGTAGAAGCACTCGTTTGTAATTTGCTTCAGCAAAAGGAATATGTAGAGTTCTTGGTCGGACGCGACGGGGACTTTGATCAGATCGTATCCTCTACCGTAAAGCGGCTCCAGCGCCGCATGTGGGACGATAACAGCGCCTTAGTCTGGGTGCTGCCATATCCCACAGCAGAGTTACGGAACAACGAGAAAAATTTTTCTGCCTATTACGATGCGATTGAGATCTGCAGTGCCGCAGAAAACAGTCACCCCAAAAGAGCTTATCAAATCCGTAACCGGCAGATGGTAGACAGGAGCGATTTGGTCGTTTTCTATGTAGATCACCGCTCTGGCGGGGCCTATCAAACAATGCGCTATGCAGAGAAATGCGGAAAGCCGATCATAAACCTCGCGCAGCCATAGTTGGAATGGCGCACTTGGCCCGGATGGGTTGTTTGTGGTATTTCTTTCTTCACCCAAACAAGGAATGGATGCCCCGGCACTTTATATCACTTCGCTATCAGGTGGAGATCCGGTCAAAGAAGAAACCATCTTATCCTTTTCTGGTTCGCACAGTATAAACAGCCCTGACTTTGTCCAATGTCCGTCATCAGGTGGGACTTGTATCACTTTGATCGATTGGTACTGATCCATCTCAATTTAGTGGGGCTGATACAAAGAATAGGGGGCGTTTGTTTTTTGCAACGCCCCCTATTCTTTGTATCAAAGGTGACATCTTGATGTTCTGTAGTTGTAGATGTAATACCACCTTTTTCTGGGTGATATAAACAGTAATTTGTTTTTGAACGATAACATATATTTGATTTTTCAGACATCTCATGATATAATGCCCATATACATCAACCCGAAAGATCAGGATGATGGTGAGGTCGCAATTATGGCAGTAAGCTACAAGAAGCTATGGAAGTTGCTCATTGACCGGGACTTAAAAAAGAAAGATCTCGAAGAGATGGCGCAGGTGAGCCATTATACAATGAACAAACT
>QAKE01000092.1 GCA_003343995.1 Bacillota bacterium | reverse complement strand
TTCTCGTCGTCTACTCCGCAACGTTGATATACGCCATCTTCTGGGGACTCGTCACCTCGCTTAAATCCAGAACGGATTTTGCGATGAATCTCTTCGGTTTTCCGAAAAAGCTGATGTTTTCCAACTATATAACGGCGTTCAATAAATTGTTTTTAACGGTAAATTATAAAAAGATATACATGCCGCAGCTGTTGTTAAACTCCGTCATCTTTGCCGGCGGTCAGTCGGTCATCACGGTGTTTTCCACGGCGATGTGCGCGTACGTGTGCAACAAATATAAGTGCAGGGTAACGAAACTGATGTACAGCGTCGTCATCGTCATGATGATACTGCCCATCGTTTCCAGCCTCGGCGCGAGTATTCAGTTCCATAAAACGCTCGGGATTTACGACAATCTGCTGGGCATTTTCTGGACGTGTATCGGGTTCAATACCGGCAATTTTCTCGTTTCTTACGCCATGTTCACGGCGATCAGCTGGACGTACGCCGAGGCGGCGTTCATGGACGGAGCGACGCATTGGGGCGTCATGATCAAAATCATGTTTCCCCTCGTCAGCGTGCCGATCTCCATTCTGTTGGTGCTGGCGTTCGTGGGGAATTGGAACAATTATATGACGCCGCTCATTTATCTGCCGAGCTTTCCCACGCTCGCGGTGGCGCTCTATCAGTTCCAGTGGCTCACCGAACCGGAAATCAGCTCCACGCCCATTCAGATGGCGGCGGCGATGGTGGTGTGCTTTCCGTGTATCGTGGTGTTTTTGGCGATGAAAGATAAAATGGTGGGCAATCTCACCATGGGCGGAATTAAAGGATAGGAGGAAAATATGAAAGGAAAAAGAATCTTTGCGGCGCTTTTGGCGGCAACGCTCGTCTTCGCGTGTTTTGCCGTCGGCTGCAAGAAAGAACAGCAGCATCGCGTCGGCGATTACGTGCAGATGAAACGGCATGAGCTCGATAACGAGGAAAACAAGGATAAAACCGTCGTTTACCTCTATATCGATCCGCTCGGCGACGTGCGGGAACTGCAAAACGATACGCTTTACTTTGTCGCGGAATACGAGGGGGATTATATCCTGCGCTATCTCGTATACGACAGGGGCTTTGAAATTGAAATGACCGATACCGTCGTAACGGTACTTCCCGCGGAGGCAGAATAAAATGAAAAATGCGATCAAAGTTATATCCGTTGCGATGTGCCTGTTCTTCGCGGTAACGGCGTTTGCCTGCAAAAAACCGGAAGAAGGGGAGAAGGGCGCTTACCTTATGGCGAAGGACGGACAGACGGAATATACCGTCGTCGTTCCGGAAACCGCGTCGGAAACGGTGTCGTTTGCCGCGCAGGAACTGCAATATTTCTTTAAAGAGGTTACGGATATCGAAATATCCGTCAAAAAGGATTCCGATATTTCCTCCGCGGACGCGGGGAAGTACATTTCGTTGGGAAAAACGAAACTGCTTGCCGACGCGAAAATTTCCGTCGACGAAACAACGCTCGGCATGGACGGCTATCTCGTCAAACAAAAAAGCGACGATATCTATCTTTGCGGCGGTGCGGACGACGGCACGGTATACGCGGTGTACGGCTTGCTCAAAGAACTGTTTAACCTCGAAATCTATACGGCGGACTGCTATACGTTCGATCAAAAAAGCGAAGTGCGTTTCGACGCGTTCGACTTTACCGACGTTCCCGATATCCCGTTCCGCGTGATCGGCAGGAGCAACACGTGGTATTCGACGAAGGAAAATATGTTCCGCATGCGCGTAACCAACGCCGAAAAGAGAATGTCCAACTTAGGGCATGCGCTTTATTATTTTATCCCCGCGGCAGTCTATTTCGACGATCATCCCGAATGGTTCAGTGTAAAGAATAAGCCCTCGGGGCACAACGATTGGCAGCTTTGCATGACCAACGAGGAGATGAAGGCGGAATTTATCAAAAACGTTAAAACGTTCGTCGAAGAAAATCCCTCGATCGACATCGTTTCGCTGGGGCAGAACGACGGTTACGGTTATTGCACTTGCGATAACTGCGCCGCGAAGGAAGAGGAGTACGGCGCGGTTTCCGGCGCATACGTGGCGTTTTGCAACGACGTCGCCGCCGCCGTCACCGAATGGATGCGCGGCATAGACGCCGCGCGGGCAAGCCGCTTGCAGTTTTACATGTTCGCCTACACCTTTACCGAAAAAGCGCCGGTGAAAGACGGAAAGCCCACCATCCGTTGCGCCGACAACGTGGGCGTTTTGGTCGCTCCCATCGGGGCGCACGTGTCGCACGCGTACAGCGATATGGCGACCAACGCGAGTTCCGCCGGCATCTTCAAAAATTGGAAAACGGTATCCGATAATTTCTATATCTGGTCGTATTCCACGCACTTCGCAAATTACTACATGCCGCATAATTCCTTCGGTTCGATTCAGAAAAACATTCAAGATTATGTGGATATAGGCGCGCAGTTCGTGTTCGATCAGGCGACGTGCGGCAACAGCGTTTCCAATTTCGACGCGCTCAAAACCTACCTTTTCAGCAAACTGCTCTGGGATAGCGAGCTGCACTTCGACACCCTCGTTCAAAACTTTATGAACGCCTATTACGGCGAAGCGGCGGGTCCGCATATCTATCGCTTTTTCGACGTGATGCGCAGCTATCTTACCTCTTTGGAATACAGCTCTTCGCAATATGCGGAATGCGCGTCGCAGCGTCCCACGAACGTATCTTCGCAGTATTTTCCGCAAAATTATCTCTATTATCTTGACGATATCTTTTACGACGCGTTCGAGGCGCTGGATAACGCAAAATCGGCGGACGAGGAGGCGTACGCCTTGTATAAGGGGCGCGTGGACTTTGAATATCTCGACGTATTGTATCTGCAGCTGGAATTATACCGCGGCGCGATGTCGAACAGCGAAAAGAAGGAGCTGATCGAACGTTTTCAGGATATCGCGATTGAAAATCGCATGAACAATTTCAACGAAAGCGGCACGATTACCCTTTCTTCGCTGATCAACACTTGGAAACAATAATATGAGGAGGAACGGAAAATGAAGAAGATATGGAAAATTTTCGCGCTCGCCGCATTGCTCGTCGTTTCGCTTTCGCTCTTCGCCGCGTGCGAGGAACAAAAGGAGCCGCCCGCAGCGACCGTTTATTATAACGTGACCTTCGATACGGACGGGGGCAGCGAAGTCGTCAAGCAAAGCGTTCGGGAAAACGGAAGAATTTACCGTCCGTCCGATCCGGAAAAGGACGGCTTCGGTTTCGTCGATTGGTATCATAACGGAGAGCCCTTCCGTTTCCGCACGAAGGTGACGGGCGACATCACGCTCGTTGCCAAATGGGGTCCGTGCGAGGCGGTCGTTTCCCAAAAACTCGTTAAACCCGAAGGCTGGGATTTTGCCGAACTCACCGTAAAGGACGAAAACGCCGCTCCCGTGCAGGATTGCATCGTGGAATACGACGGGCAGTTTTGTTTTGTCGAAGAGGGCGAATACAAGATTTACAAAGAGGGCTCCGAGCCCGTGGGGCATTATCTCATCAGCGATTTCACTCTCACGTTGAAAGATTTCGATAAGGCGGGGCAAATGGCTTACGGCGAGTTTACCATCGGCGGCAAAACGGGGAACTTTTTCAAGTGGAACAACGCCGTATATCAGCCTTCGCTTTTTATGGAAAATTCCACCTTCGATACGCTCGTGGGCTACTGCGACGTCAAGGGATACGATATGATGCGCATCAGCGTATATCCCATATTGCATAACAACGGGGTTGTGGCGGGCGGCAAATATTTCGTAAATAATACGTGGACCACGCACGTGATTCCCGTTGCCGATCTTCAAAAACTCGAAAAATTCGAAATATGGAGTCAGTCGGAAGGTTTAACGGAAATGTTCTTTACGATGGAATTTTTCCGCGACGGCACGCTCGCGCCGTATTTCAGCGATTTCGTAACATACGTGGGCAATACGCCGGAATACGATCGGGAAAATCAAATGGTGTTCCACTTTAATTCGGGAGAGCGTTATCAGCCGATGACTACGCTGAGCGCAAGCGGAATCGAATGGATCAAAGATTACGCGGCGGAAAACGGTTATAACCGTCTCAGAATCATCTGCCCGAACACGTCGTTCAATTTTCAGGGATTTTTCAACAAGAACCAGAATTTATTCAACACCGACGGAACATGGGGCTGGGGATTCGATAAAACCATCTCCGTTGCGGAGCTGACCGATTTGCAGTTGTGGACTTGGAACGAAATGGGCGGCGCGTCGGAGGATTTCGTGCTGGAGTTTTCCTACTTGAAAGATCCCGTCGTTCCCGCGTCGGATTTTGAAAATCCGTTTGCAGATCGGCCGTTTACGCTGAATTATATCGGTAATAAGGGCGATTACACCGCGGAAAATCAGTTCGTGTATTCTTTCAGCGGCAACGCTTATCAGCCTACGGCGCAACTGAGCGCGGAGGGCATTGCGAAAATCAAAGCTTATGCGGAAGAAAACGGCTATGACACGCTGCGTTGCTTTGTTTACACCGCGGCGGCGGACGATTTTTCCACATTCGGTTATTTCAACGAAAATTTAACGGGATATAACACCAACGGCGCGGCGAGCACGTGGCATATCGATAAATCGATTGCGATTTCCGAGCTGACGGCGTTCTCGTTCTGGACGTCGGTTGTCAATCAACCTGTTTCGGTGGAATTCGTGTTGGAATTTATCGACAGCACGCAAAAATAAAAGGAGGAAGAAAAATGAAAGAAAAGGGAAGCTATACGGCGCCGGAGGCGGCGTATAGCGGTTATGCAGAGGACGTGGTGATGGCGTCGATCGTCGATAACATCACGCAGGACAAGGAATGGTCGGAATGGACCGACGAGGGAGGAACGCTGTAATGAAAAAGAGAAAGATCGTTATGACGGCGCTGCTCGCGGCGGCGGTATCCTGTTTCGCGTGCTTCGGCATGATAACGGCGCAGGCGGCGACGGAGCAAGGCGCGTTCGGGTTTAAGGCTGGCGCGTCGGTGAGATACGAAGAACACACGGGCTTGCGCTTTACGGTGGAGCTGAGCGGAGAAAAGTACGCCGAGTTGGTGGAAAACGGAACATATAGAGACGGCAAGAGCATGAAAGTGTATATAGCGCCGTCGGAATATTTCGAGAAAGCGGGAACGGATCTGGACGCGGTGGCGGCAAAAGCGGCGATAGCGGAAATCAAAGCGGAAACGTTCTACGCGGAAGGCGCCAACTACTGCGCGAACGCGGTGCTGTCGGACGTGCTGTATCGGAACACAGGCAGAGAATTCAGCGCGGTCGCGGCGATCGAGAGCGCGGGAGTGAGAGAATACGGCGAAGTGTCGGACGCGCGTTCCATCGCGTACGTATCGAGCGCGGCGCTGGCGGATGAAACCGCGGAGTATACGGAAGAACAGAAATCGCTGATGAACACCTTCGTGCAAAAGGCGATTGCGAACGCGAAGGGCGTAGCGGAAGCCGATTTTGTTGCAGACGGAAGCTACGGCGTGGAAATCGGTATGGAAACGAGCTTGTCGCTCCAGCCGGAAGAAAGCGCGGCGCTGAACGCGGCGATAACGCCGGCGATCGGCTTGTATACGGAATATGCCAGCGATAACGAGGAAGTGGCGACGGTGGACGCAAACGGCAACGTGACGGCGGTCGGCGAGGGCACGGCAACCGTCACCGCAACCGTTTACGGCAAAACGGCAACGTGCGCCGTCACGGTCGGCGACTATGCGATAGGCGTGGAAGATTTTACGGCAGTGCAAGTGGATTTTACTACACTTGACGGCAGTGCGGAAATCGTCTGCGACACTTTTACCGTGGGCGGAAAGACGGGCGAATTTTTCAAATGGAGCAGTACGGCATACCAACCGTTCCTTAAAATCTGCGGAGATCGTTATGCCGCGCTCAAAGCATATTGCGCAACAAAGGGGTATAATGCGCTTAAAGTTACGGCTTTTCCCGTTTTGACCGATAACATGCTCGTGCTCGGCGGCGGCGACGAGGCGGTTACTGCAGCTAATAAAGTTTGGTATAAATTGAATCAATGGACGACAAGCGTTATATCCGTCGAAGATTTTGCCGGCGTTTACCTTTGGAGTCAGTCTACGGGTACGACGGAGGTTTATTTCACCGTCGAACCGTGTATGGAATATTTGCAATATTTTGAAAATCTCAATGCAAGCGCGCCTTATTCGCTGAGCATTGCGGCTGATAAGGGCGAATATACGAAAGGAAATCAGTTTGTTTATACGTTATCCGGAAATGCTTATCGTCCTACTGCGACGATGAACGCCGCGGGTATAGCGAAAATTAAAGAGTTTGCCGAAAGAAACGGTTACAATACGCTGAGAGTATTCAATACGGCGCTTAACGACAACGCGGCATTCGGTTATCTTAACGACGATCCCGCTCTTTATAATACCGACGGCACCGCAGGCTGGGGAATGGATAAAACCATTGCGATTTCGGATCTCGCCGGTCTTGCGTTCTGGATTACCGCCATTGACTCGCCGGTTACCGTCGATATCGTTATGGAATTTTCCTACGTGAAAACGCCCGTCGTTTCCGCGTCGGATTTCGAAAATCCGTTTACGGACAGACCGTTTGCATTGAACTATATCGGCAGTAAGGGCGATTACACCGCGAAAAATCAGTTCGTATATTCTTTCGGCGGCAGTTCTTATCAGCCTACGGCGAAACTGAGCGCGGAAGGCATTGCGAAAATCAAGGCGTTTGCGGAAGCGAACGGGTATAACACGCTGCGTTGCTTTGTTTACACCGCGGCGGCGGATGATTTTTCCACATTCGGCTATTTCAACGAAAGTTTAACGGGATACAACACCAACGGCGCGGAAAACACGTGGCATATCGATAAGTCGGTTGCGATTTCCGAACTGACGGCGTTCTCGTTCTGGACGTCCAAACAAAACGAATCTGTTTCCGTTGAATTTGTATTGGAATTTCTCACAAAATAAAGTAAGGAGCTTTCGGGGAGGGGTTGAAAATCCCTCCCCGACATTTTTATGTTTTATATTCAAGGTTATCCCATCGCCGATTATTCCGTCTATTTGCCGAACAACAGCGGCGTAACGGAACAAAAGTATGCCGCCGTTTTGGCGGAATATCTCGAAAAAACCGCGGGCGTTCCGTTTTTCGTGACGGCGGAACGGCGCAAACGGCAGTTTGTGCTGCAAAACGCCCGTACGGGCGGGCATGACGGCGTGCGTATCGAAATCGGCGAGGACGTCGTTTTAACGGGCAGCGGCGCGCGGGGCGTCGCCTATGCCGTATACGTCTTTTTGGAACGATTTCTCGGCTGGCGTTTTTTAACGGCGGATTACGAAACGCGCGTCGAAACGAACGAATACATCGAAAAAACGCGTTACGAATTTACCTGTCCGCTCGATTACCGTTTGGTGTTGTTTGCGGACGAGTTCAAAAACGATTATTTCGTCAAATCGAAAATCAATTCGGAATTTTCCGGCGATTTGCCCGCCGAGGACGGAAACGGCTTGTATTACGCTTACGGAACGGAATACGAGCGCTACCGCTACGGCTGTCATACCTACGGCGTCTATCTCGATCCCGATAAATATTTTAACGCGCATCCCGAATATTTCGCATTGAACGAAGACGGCAGCCGCAACCGCGCGCAGCCGTGCCTTTCCCATCCCGAAGTGGAACGGATCATAACGGAAGGCGTTATAAAAACGCTGGAAAATTCTCCCGCCGCAAGGTTCGTCAGCGTTTCGCAAAACGATACCGAAGAGGGGTTCTGCCATTGCGAAGAATGTGAAAAAAACAGAAAAAAATATCGTTCCGACGGCGCGAACGAACTGATCTTCGTCAACAAAATCGCCAAAAAATTAAAAGCGCGCTTTCCCGACGTTTTGTTTGAAACGCTGGCGTATAATTATTCCACCGTGCCGCCCGCAGGGCTGAAAGCGGAGGAAAACGTAAGCGTGCGTTTCGCGCTCATGCGCTGTTGCCGCGAACATTCGCTGCTGTCGCCTTCCTGCGAATTTGCCGAGAAGATGCGCGGTTATTTCGCCGGATGGAGCGCCGTTTCGCAAAATATCTACCTTTGGGATTACACCGCAAATTTCCGCGATTATTTTTTGCCGCTTAAAAACTATAATCTCTTTTACGCGAATATGCGGTTTTTCATGCGCAACAATGTCAAGGGCGTTATGGAGCAGTTCGTGCACGACGCGCACGTCGGCGGATTCGTCGAACTTTGGGCGTATCTGCAGGGGAAACTGCTTTGGAATCCCTTGATGTCCTACGCGGAATATCTCGATTCGATGAAGGAGTTTTTGCGGCTGTATTACGGGAAGGGGTATCTTTATCTGTACGATTATATCGTACTGCACGCCGCCGCACCCTCCACGAATTACCATTACGGTCCGTACGTAACGTATGAAAATTATATGCCCGCGCCGCATGACGGAAACGATTTTTATTTCGATTATATCGAAAACGCCGCCGATTTGTTCGGCAAGGCGCTTGCCCTCGCCGAGGGAGAGGAAAAGGAGCGCGTCGAGCGCGCAAAAACGGAACTCGATTGGTACGAGCTTTGCGCGCTGTTCCATAAGCTGTCCGTTTCCGGCGGGGATAAGGGGGAATATTTCGATAAGCTGAATACCTTCGTCGAAAAAGCGAAAAAATTCGGATTCGACAAGGTGCGCGAAGGGGGGAAATTCATCGAAAACGCGGGCGCGGAGTTTAAAAATCCGGAGGATTTATGGTAAATAAAATTTCATTAAACGGAGAATACAAGCTCTATTGTTTCGATGAAAACGAAACGTTTTCCCTGCAAACACTGAAAACAAAGGAGCATATTCGCGCGATCGCGCCGTGCAACGTGGAAACGGCGTTGACCGCGGCGGGAAAGCTTGCGGACATCTATCGCCGCGGCACGGAAGAGGCGAAAAAATACGAGCGCAGTTCTTGGTGTTTCGCGCGGGAATTTACCGTGAAGAAAGGCGACGAAAAAATCTTCCTCGAATTCGAGGGCGTGGATACCTTCTTCACCTGTTATCTCAACGGTAAACCCGCGGGCGAAGGGAAAAACGCCTTGATCTTTCATCGTTTCGACGTGACGGAACTCATCGAAAGCGGAAACAATACCCTCGTCGTTTATATATCGTCCACGTTGAAAAAGGCGTTTGAATATGAAAATTCGCCCGTCACCGTTCCTTGTCTTGCGGAAAACGCCGAAAGCCTGCATATCCGCAAACCCGCTTATCAGTTCGGGTGGGATATCTTTCCGCGCATACTTTCCGCGGGGCTGACGGGGGATATAAACCTGATATGCGAAAGGGGCGTCAACCTGAAAAAGACCTTTCTTTCCACGCAGTATGTAGAGGAAAACTCGGCGGGACTGCAGTTTTTTTACGATATCGATATGCCCGCCGCAGATTACGGAAAATACCGTCTGCGCCTGTCGCTTTCTTGTAAGGATAGTTCGTATGAATACGAAATCCCCGTCGGATTCCGTTCGGGCACGAAATATTTGTTTTTGCAAAATCCCTGTCTTTGGTGGACGAACGGCATGGGCGAACAGAATTTATATGC
>QAKE01000041.1 GCA_003343995.1 Bacillota bacterium | reverse complement strand
CCAGCCCGCTTAACAGCACGCTCAAAGGCTTTTCTACACGGTGTGAATAACTTCCCCCGGTTCTTGGGGAGTTCGTTATACAGATCCTTTGAAATTGGGACGGTTCTATTTTTCTTGCCTTTGGTTTTGGTGTAAGTGATGCGGTATTTTGATAATTGATGGCCCTGCAGGTTTTCGGCTTCACTCCAGCGTGCGCCGGTAGCCAAACATATTTTTGCAATCATCAGCAAGCTGGGGCTTTGAGAATCGGCGCAGGCATCCAGCAGGCGTTTAATTTCCTCCGGCGCCAGGAACGCCAGTTCACCCTCTGCGATCTTGAATGTTGGTAGCCCGGCGAGTGGGTTGGGTGCTGACCAGTGGCCCAGCTTTTTCAGCGTGCCAAAAACTGATGATAGGTTGCGTTGTTCTAGGTTTACCGTGCGGGGCTTAACTGGCGACATAAGCACGCCATCTTCATTTTTGACCTCACCCTTTAGGCGCGCTTCACGGTATTTTGTAAAGTCTCCGGCAGTTAGCTCCGAGGCAATGGGATCGCCCAGGCCATTACAAATAATGCTAAGTTTTGCCATAAGGCGCTTGGGGTCAGCGAGTGTTTGTCCGTAAAGGGAATGCCACTGTTTAATCACTTCTGACAATTGCCGCCGATCATCCTTTTCACCTAACCATGGCTTTTTGTTCACTTCATCCATTGTGAAGTTTTCGAACGCTATGGCCTCGCCTTTTGTCGCAAACTGCTTACGCACCCGTTTACCATCACGCCCACTCGGGTAGCATTCGCACAACCATTTTCCGTTTGGTTGTTTTCTGATGGTCATATTTAAACACTCTTAATTGATTTAATAGCGCGCCCCACAATTTCAATGTCGTCCAAAGAGCATTCAAAAGATGAGTCACCTTGCTGAACGACTAAGCGGTTGCCAGGTATCCGCGATAGTTTTGCAATCGTTTTTATTCCATCAATATCTACGAGCCAAACACCATTAACGGGAGGTGTTTGGCTGCGGTCAACGAGGTAAGAGCCATCATCAGTATGGATAAGTAATGGGTTCGTCATGTTGTGCGGTATTAGGCTGTTATCCAATATGACTTTCCCGTGATCCACCAAAGCTCCACCATCTAGCGTAGCTTTATCAATCTCAGGAGCTACCACCTCAGATAACGGTTTGATGTGGGTTGGGTTCACAAAATCAAAACTGTTTTCTTGCCCATTACCATCATTTTTATCCCCTTGCCCAGTTGTTAGCCAAAGCAACGAAACACCTGTTTCGAGGGCGCACTGTATTACCCATTCAGCGGGGAAGCTATCGCGTAAGTATCTGTTTGCCATTGTGCTTTTTGATACGGATAGATGGTCGCACAGTTGTTGTCGGGAGCTAAAATTGTAAGCCTTAATGAGCCTGTTTATTGCGTCACGGCCTCCGCTGTCGTTGCCAACCTTTATTGATCTCATAAGCAAAACCCTTGACGTATAGAAAATGCGATCTTAATATTCATTCAAGGTTTGAAAAACAAACCTCAACCATATAAAACGAGATAAAACGAAACCAAACTAAGAGATACTGCACCATGAGCACTGAAATTTCAATTCGTGTACCAAAAGTGATAGCGACTCCTGCTGAGTTCGCAGAGTGGGAGGGATACTCCCGTGGTTCGGTTTATCAGATGATTCATAACGGTAAACTGGCTAACTACATTGAAAAGAAAGAAAAAAACAAAGGTCGCGTATTCATTCTTTACCTCAAATATAAGAAGGAACAGGCCCGCAAGAACATGGAGCAGTCAGCCTTCAATTACAACGTTGTTGTCGGTTAGTAAGTTCAATTATGAGAACTTTAGAAGGGGCTAACATGTTTGATTATAAGATTTCCAAACATCCACATTTTGATGAAGCCTGCCGGGCTTTCGCACTGCGTCACAACATGGCTAAGTTGGCAGAACGTGCGGGAATGAACGTCCAGACACTGCGTAACAAGCTGAACCCGGACCAGCCACACCAGCTCACAGCACCGGAAATTCATCTGCTTACCGACCTGACTGAAGACCCCTCGCTGGTTGATGGTTTTCTGGCTCAAATCCACTGCCTGCCGTGTGTGCCATTGAATGAAGTGGCAAAAGAGAACCTACCGCATTACGTCATGAGTGCAACTGCGGAGATTGGGCGTGTAGCTGCAGGCGCAGTATCCGGTGATGTGAAAACCAGTGCAGGTCGCCGCGATGTTATCAATAGCATCAACTCTGTTACGCGCCTTATGGCACTCACTGCAGTTTCATTGCATGCGCGTTTGCAGGCGAATCCGTCGATGGCAAGCGCAGTAGATACCGTGACGGGCCTCGGCGCTTCGTTCGGCCTGATCTGAGGTGGTTATGCTGACTAAAGAACCATCTTTTGCATCACTGCTCGTTAAGCAAAGTCCTGCAATGCACTGCGGTCATGGCTGGATTATGGGGGAGGATGGCAAGCGCTGGCATCCGTGCCGCTCTCAGGATGCGTTGCTGGCTGAGCTGTCCACTAAAAAGCAGGGGAAACCATGGCTATTGAAGGCGATGCTGCGACTGTTCCGCTAAGCGCTGGCCTCCGCCTTAATGGGTTAAACCACATCGCGGAATTAAGGGCGAAAGTGTTTGGCTTAAATATTGATTCAGAACTGGAGCGCTTTATTAGCGATATGCGGGACCAACGGGATATTAACCATGAGCAGAATAAACGCGCACTAGCCGCAATATTCTTTATGGCAAAGATTCCGGCGGAACGTCATAGCGTCAATGTTAGTGAGCTGACGACTGACGAAAAGCGGGAGCTGATTAAAGCAATGAACCATTTCCGTACAGTGGTGAGTTTATTTCCAAATCGGCTAGCCATGCCGAATTAATCCACAACCGAAATTAAAGGCGTAAACCCGCCGGGCATCTTATTGCCCAAATTCAGGAGAAACAACAATGCGAAATATTGAAACCCGAATCACCAAAACAGGACCAGATGATGCTGGCCTTAATCAGATGCTGACTGATGCACGCATGGAAGAACGCCGTGCACGTGCCGCGGCAATGGCAGCCCGTCTTGATAGCCTGGCTTGCCATATAACGTCACGCCAGCTTAATCACGTTGAAGCGGCGGAGCTGCTGCGTATTGCGGCTGAAAACATTCAGAACGAAGCGCAGGAGATCCACTGATGGCTGATTCAATGGACCTCGTACAGCAGCGCGTTGAAGAAGAACGTCAGCGCCACATCCACACCGCCCGCAACAGAACGCCGGGCGTTTCCCGTGTGCTCTGCATTGATTGCGATGCACCGATCCCGCCAGCACGCCGTCGCGCCATCCCGGGCGTGCAGTGCTGTGTCACTTGTCAGGAAATCGCAGAGCTGAAAGGCAAACACTATAACGGAGGTGCTGTATGAGCATTATTCATCAGACAATTAACCATCGCGCCAAACGCTGGCTTAATGATGATCGCTTATTTATTGATACCGAAACTACTGGTTTGGGTGATGATGCGGAAATCGTTGAAATCTGCATTATAGATAAAAATGGGTTTATTATGCTGAATACGCTAATTAAACCTACCAAGCCTATCCCAGAGGATGCTATCGCTATTCATGGCATTACCAATAAAATGGTTGCTCATGCCCCAACTTGGAAAGATGTTCACGGTGCGGTAGCCGATCTGTTCTTTAATTATGGATTCGTTATTTATAATGCTGATTATGATACTCGTCTGATACGTCAATCAGCAGAATTAAATGGATTATGGACGGACGGATTATCTTCATTTATGGATGAGTATTCCCTGTGCGCCATGAAATTATATGCAGAATATCGTGGTGAACCGGGGAAATATCACGGTTATAAGTGGCATAAGTTAGTTGATGCCGCCGCGCATGAAGGTGTTGTGATCGAGGGGCAGGCACACCGTGCTTTAGCTGATTGCAAAATGACATTAGGTGTCATCAAAGCTTTAGCGCAAGGCGGTGCCGAATGACTATGAATCGCATAACTGATCAAAGTTTAAATCAACTTATAGCAATTGAGTCACTGGCTAGTGATAACGCTGGTGACGATAAGCGTCAGGCTGACCAGATTTATCATTCAAATATTGTTTCCGCATTAGAGGAACTGCAACAGCGTCGCAAAGCTGATACTCAGCAAGGCGGTGCGGTATGACTATGCGCATCCATCAGTTAAAAATTGCACCTAAGTATTTTAATGCCGTAGTCGCTGGTAGCAAAAAGGCAGAGCTTCGTAAAGATGATCGCGGATACAAAGTTGGTGATGTCCTTTCTCTCTGCGAATGGAAGCACGGTTCATATACTGGTCGGGAATGGGCCGCTGTTATTACTCACACCTTGCCGATTAATGAAGTTGTGGCAGTTGAAGGGCAATGGGTAATTCTTTCTATTCGCTCATTAACACCGCTTGAGGCTCTCTCCTATGTCATTTCAGGGGGAGCTATATGACCACTATCCTGAAATGGGCGGGAAATAAAACCGCTATCATGCCGGAATTGATTAAGCACCTTCCTGCTGGCTCGCGACTGGTTGAACCTTTCGCGGGTTCCTGTGCTGTGATGATGGCGACAGACTATCCTCATTATCTTGTCGCGGATATTAATCCAGACCTTATCAACCTATATAAAAAAATTGCCCTTGATTGTGAAGCTTTCATATCACGCGCAAAAAATATTTTTGCGATTGCGAATAGAGAAGTTGCTTATTACAACATTAGGCATGAATTTAATCATTCCTCTGAAATTACTGATTTCATGAAAGCAGTATATTTACTTTATCTCAATCGTCATGGTTATCGTGGGCTGTGCCGCTATAACTTGAGCGGTCATTTTAATGTCCATTACGGTAATTATAAAAATCCGTATTTTCCTGAACATGAGATACGCGCTTTTGCAGAAAAGGCTCAACGCGCAACGTTTATCTGTGCCAGCTATGACGAAACATTGGCGATGCTGCAGACTGGTGATGTTGTTTACTGCGATCCGCCATACGACGGTACATTTAGCGGTTATCACACTGCCGGTTTTACTGAGGATAATCAGTATCATCTGGCGTCTATTCTTGAGCGTCGGTCATCAGAAGGTCATCCAGTCATTGTGTCCAACAGTGATACGTCTTTGACCAATTCGCTTTATCGTGATTTTACCCGCCATCGTATAACCGCTAAGCGCAGCATGGGCGTGGCTGCCGGTGATAGTAAAACTGCAGTAGAAATCATCGCCACAAAATCAGCAGGCTGGTTTGGTGTCGATTTAGCGTCCGGTCCAGATATCTCGGTGGAAACTGAGGTGCGGGCGTGGCAGTGAGTAAATTCACATTACATAATGCACCAACCACCGGCGGCTCGAATGAGGCCGCCGTGGCCTTTCCATGGAATACCCCAAAAAAAGCGGTTAATCCGTATCTGGACCCGGCGGACGTTGCGCCGGAGTCTGCGCTTTCAAACCTCATCACTCTGTATGCTGCGGATAACGAGCAGGAGCATCTGCGCCGTGAGGCGCTGAGTGATGAGGTTTGGGAACGCTATTTCTTTAATGAATCCCGCGATCCTGTCCAGCGTGAAATGGAGCAGGATCGGCTGATTAGCCATGCCAAAATGGCCCGCGAACAGCAGCGCGTTAATCCCGATTTGGTGATTATTGCCGATGTTAGCGCCATGCCTGCCCATATCAGCAAGCCTTTGCTGGAGCGGATTAAATACTTCCATAGCCTGGGCAGGGCTAAAGCTTATTCCCGCTATCTGCGCGAAACAATCAGGCCTTGTCTGGAGCGGCTGGAGCGCGTGCGTGACAGCCAGGTGTCTGCGTCTTTCCGGTTCATGGCGAGCCAGGACGGGCTGGAGGGGCTGCTGGTACTGCCTGAAATGAATCAGGAGCAGGTCAAGCGCCTTTCCACGCTGGTTGCGGCACATATGAGCATGTGTCTTGATGCGGCCTGCGGTGATCTGTTTGTCAGTGACGATGTTAAACCAGAAGAAATCCGCCAGGCATGGGAAAGGGTTGCTGCAGAAGCCATGCGCCTTGAGGTCATCCCGCCTGCCTTTGAGCAGTTGCGCCGCAAAAAGCGCCGCCGCAAGCCGGTGCCTTATGAACTGATCCCACCGTCGCTGGCGCGCATGCTGTGCGCGGACTGGTGGTATCGCAAATTGTGGCAGATGCGCTGCGAGTGGCGGGAGGAGCAGCTGCGCGCCGTCTGCCTGGTCAACAAGAAAGCGTCCCCGTATGTCAGCTATGAAGCCGTGATCCACAAACGCGAGCAGCGCCGCAAATCGCTGGAGTTCTTCCGCTCGCATGAACTGGTCAACGAAGACGGTGACACGCTGGATATGGAAGATGTGGTGAACGCCAGCAACAGCAACCCGGCGCACCGCCGTAATGAAATGATGGCCTGTGTTAAAGGGCTGGAGCTGATCGCGGAAATGCGCGGAGACTGCGCCGTGTTCTATACCATCACCTGCCCGTCACGCTTCCACGCAACCCTCAACAACGGCAGACCTAATCCGAAATGGACCAGCGCCACGGTCCGGCAGAGCAGTGACTATCTGGTTGATACATTCGCCGCTTTCCGCAAGGCCATGCACAAAGCCGGGCTGCGCTGGTACGGCGTCCGCGTTGCAGAGCCGCACCATGACGGCACCGTGCACTGGCATCTTCTGTGCTTTATGCGCAAAAAAGACCGTCGTTCCATCACCGCGCTGCTGCGTAAGTTTGCAATCCGTGAAGACCGTGAGGAGCTGGGTACCAATACCGGGCCGCGCTTCAAGTCCGAGCTAATCAACCCGCGCAAGGGCACGCCGACCAGCTACATCGCCAAATACATCAGTAAGAATATCGACGGGCGCGGGCTGGCTAAAGAAATCAGCAAAGAAACCGGCAGATCACTGCGTGACAGCGCCGAGCATGTCAGCGCCTGGGCGTCACTGCACCGTGTCCAACAATTTCGTTTCTTTGGTATTCCGGGGCGCCAGGCATACCGCGAGCTGCGCTTGCTGGCTGGTCAGGCGGCGAGAGTACAGGGCGAACGCAAAGCGGGTGCGCCGGTACTGGATAACCCGCGTCTGGATGCGGTACTGGCAGCTGCAGATGCGGGTTGCTTTGCCACCTACATCATGAAGCAGGGCGGTGTACTGGTTCCCCGCAAACATCACCTTGTCCGCACGGCTTATGAGCTTAACGACGAACCGAGCGCCTACGGCGATCACGGTATCCGTATCTATGGCATCTGGTCCCCGATTGTAGAGGGCAAGATTTGCACGCACGCGATGAAGTGGAAAAAGGTTCGTAAGGCCGTTGATGTTCAGGAGGCGGCAGCCGACCAGGGCGCTTGCGCCCCTTGGACTCGTGGCAATAACTGTCCCC
>QAKE01000055.1 GCA_003343995.1 Bacillota bacterium | reverse complement strand
TGTTCCGACACACAGAACTCAATGCGTATCGGGCGGGTGCGGTCTGCCATATAGTCACTCCTTTTTGTACTGTCTCTCACACTACAACG
This sequence comes from Bacillota bacterium, assembly GCA_003343995.1. Classification (GTDB taxonomy): domain Bacteria; phylum Bacillota; class Clostridia; order Christensenellales; family Borkfalkiaceae; genus UMGS775. Next base: position 7,186 of record QAKE01000055.1, on the reverse strand, counting down.
GACACTTTTTCGGCAAAAGGTACCATCAAGAGTGTGAATTTTTTGTAAATAATATTTCTTTGGTATCATGTCCTCTCACCTTACAACGGACAAAAAATCCAGTTTTGGCGGGGCAGCGAAAACCAAATTTTGAAATGAGCCTTTCACTTTACAACGGACATTTTTTTGGTGTTTGTCCGCCGATGCACGAAGATTTCAATAAAAAATGCGCCCTCGTTTTTGAACAGCGAGAGCGCACACATATCTGCGGATATGAGATTTGAGAGAATAGCAAGCACAGCCGGTGTCCATACACACGGCGAAAATGAGCGTTTTGACCTTGCAGCTTCTGCGCTCATTTTGTCTTGTTGGAAGTACCCAACCCCCTGTTATTCAATTTTGAAAATACTTTATGAACTTTGCGGAAAATCTCTTGATTTTGTTCGCTAATCGGATTATAATATATACTGAATTATTATATTTACGTATTGGCGTTATCGTCAAACGGTCAGACTTGGAGGACTGCGAAATGAAGTATCTTTCTGTCCCGCAGACAGCTGGGAGATGGGGTATCTCGGCACGACGCATACAGATTTTGTGCAGTGAGAATCGCATACCGGGCGCGGTGAAGATTGGCAACAGATGGGCAATTCCCGACGATGAGCCAAAGCCTGCCGACGCAAGAATCAAAAGCGGAAAATATATCAAGCGGAAGCGTGAAGAATAAACCGAACCGCAAAAAAGCAGCGACTCCGACTCGAAATTATGGCGAGCAATACCCTTCGCGGGTGCGAATAGGGCACTTATCCCTTGATCAAAACTCGTCTGGTGTCGTCCATTCGACATACAATGACGGGAGATGACAAGAACAGCGAAAAATTACTCTTCCCGATGCGGGAAAGGTCATTTGCGATAATAATAACACGGGGGTTTATCATGCCTACATTAAACAAAATATTCGACAAGTGCGGCGTTGCACTTTACCAGAATGAAAGCCTCGATCTCGATCATTATTATCAAGAGCCGTATCAGGATGAGGGTGACGAAATCAAGGTGATTGGAGAGCCGTTTGAAACGGATAAATCCAAGAAAATCAGGAAGTATGACCTTTTTGCAGAAGATCGCAATTTCTCAAATTTTTCATTCTTCATGGATGGCTCGCGAAGAACCTACAAAATTGGTGATATTGTGATTGATGGCAAAAAGATTTATCCGGTTGTCGTTGCTCAAATTCGTGCTGGTTGCACAGAACGAGATAGTCAGAAAAAACTTCATTCCTACCAGTCACATCAAACAATACAGAGAAAGAATCTTTTGCTGTTAAGCGATAAGGTTAATACGGTGGATTTCAAAGAAATTCAGCAGCGGATCACTCGGACAAAAGTTGCGCAAGAAATGTTTCTGGAAGTGGTTAATTATCGCTTTGAGCCGGAAAAACACAACATTCCTGTTAATGCGGCAATTGCAAAAGCTAATACCATGATGCATGATATAGAAATTGGTATTCTTTCAGATATAGTTAAATCCGGAGCCTTGGATACAGATCGGATGTTAGTGGTTGATGGTCCGCTTCAATTTCTCCGGCAAGACACTGGCAAACTGGAATTTGCCGACTTGTTTTACAATGTGATCGGCGTTTCAAAAAGTTTCAATCCTATGCTTCCGACATCCAGCAAATCCAAACGCGGAGGAACACAAATTGGTGCAGAACTTTTGAAACTTGAATATGGGGAACGCACCCCTGTGTTCCTGAAAGAGAATGATCGTGGTAGAAGGTTTGGCGTATGGTATTTAAGAATTCGTCCAAAGAATAGAATGTCAAATCCACTTGAAGGGATCATCAAGATCGAAAAGATGGCGTTGGAGGACTATTACGATAGTGGAATTCCAACAGACGTTGTTGACACAATTTCATTATCACTACTTAATGAGTGTTCGCCTACTTGCTATGGGTGTGATGAACGATGGGCAAGTCACTTGTACCCGGTATATCTGACGGAAACGCTTATCAAGTCTACATTTGAGAGCGACTTGGTGTTCATCAATAATTTCAAAAGAGATTTTCGGTAATAAGGAGATAGAAAAATGAGCACAAGAAAACTGATCGGCAAGGTGTCTGCCACAGAAAAGAATCCTTCCTCCTGTGATGAATTCCAATTCTGGTTGTCCGATGATACGATTTTAAGTCCGTTCGACATTGTCCTTGTGCATAACAAAACGGATGATTCAATCACATATGGCGTTGTTCAAGATATCTTCCACATTACAGATGGAACAGGACATATTAGCAACTATGTTTCCTCTGATTTCGGCAATGTGGATATCGCCCCTATGACAAGACGGCTGTCGCTTTCATATGCAAAGGTGTCTGTCATTCATAACACAAAGGAAAACTTTATGCCTGTATTTGAAGGTTCTGCCGTATATACCGCAGACGAAGATGATATTCAAGTTGCACTCGGACTCGACAATATTGACGAGAAGACTGCAATTCCAGCGGGTCTTATGAAAGCGGGAAACAATGTATCTGTTCCGATCAAATACAATGGAGATTTCCTTATCGGTCCAGAAGGTGCACACATGAACATTTCCGGTATTTCCGGATTAGCGACAAAAACCAGCTATGTCATGTTCCTCCTGAAAGCTATTCAGCACAAGTGTAAAGAAGATGTTGCCATCATTGTGATGAATGTAAAGGGGGACGATTTGCTCCATGTACATCAGCCAAACGAAAAAATTACGGATGCGCAGCGTCAAGACTGGGAGGATCTGGGTATACCTTGCACACCGTTTGAAAATGTAAAATATTTGTATCCTTATAGACAGCAAAAGGACAAGCTGTATGCGAATACTGCGTTACCTACTGAGGATTTAGCCGAACAATTCGAGCAGGAACAAGCAACAAACTTTGTTTATACATTTGAACACGATATCAACAAAGTGGATATGCTGTTTGCCAATGTTGATGATCCCAACTATACCATTGAATCTATTTTGAACTATATTGATTATGGTCCAGAATTCAAGGGCGATTTGAGTTGGTCTAATTTCAAGGATGTGTTGAAGGAATTTTGCAGCAAAGGAAGCGGAAAAAAAGATAACTCCAGCATTTTAATTCAGTCATGGCAGCGCTTCCGTCGTCTTATTAACAACTCCATTAACGATGACATTTTTGTGAATGCAAAGTCAAACAAAAAAGATCAGCATCAGGTATATTTGTCTGATGAAGTGTTAAATGTCAATGGTGGCGAAATGATGGTTGTAGATATTGCGGGTCTCACCGAGCAACTCCAATGTCTTGTTTTTGGTGATATTATTCGATCTGTATATTCTTTGAAACACGGAGATTTTGATCAGGATGATCGCACTAGCGATAAGCCTGTTCCCAAGAAAGTCATCATTTTGGTGGATGAACTGAATAAGTACGCGCCATCTACTTCCAGCAAGAATTCTCCCTTGCTTGCAAATTTACTGGATATTACAGAGCGTGGACGTTCTGAGGGGGTAATTCTGTTTTCTGCTGAACAGTTTAGAAGCGCGATTCATGACCGCATTAAGGGAAATTGCGGAACAAATATTTATGGACGTACCAATGCCATCGAGGTGTCTCGTCCTGATTACAAATTTGTTCCATCAGTTTACGCCAATATGATGACACGCTTGAAAAAGGGTGATTTGATTGTCCACCATCCCGTGTTCAAGACGCTGTTGAAAATTCAATTTCCATTCCCGTCCTACAATCAAGGAGGTAGCAAGTAATGAGCGAGCCTGTTGCTGGAAAATTTCTTCTGGAAATCTTGACAAAAGGAATGTATTCAAATCCTATGCACATTTATCGCGAATACATTCAGAATTCCGCTGATTCTATCGACAAGGCAGTAGAGGAAGGAGTTCTACAACCTGCAGAAGCTGAGATACATATTTTCATTGATGACAAAGAGCGTAATATTGTTATCAGAGATAATGGCCTTGGAATACCGCAGGATATTGCAAAGATAAAACTGATGAACGTCGGTGCGTCCGATAAAGATGGGGTTACAGAACGAGGTTTTCGTGGTATCGGCCGTTTAGGCGGACTTGCATATGCAGAGAAAGTGCAGTTTATCACCTCTGCCCTTGGAGATGCCACAAAAACCATTATGACATGTGACTGCGTTCGAATGCAGCAACTGCTTCAAAAGTCGAACAACGAAACATCGGATATCATGGAAACGTTCAAAGCTATCAGCATGTTTGACGAACAGCCGGAGGATGCCGCGAAACACTATTTTGAAGTGCGCTTGATCGGTGTGCCGAAGGAATCGGGGTTGTTAGATGAAGAAGATGCTGTTCGATACTTTGCAGAAACTGCTCCCATTGATTTTGACAGCCAGCAGTTTGTTCAAGCACGAAAAATTCGGGAACATTTTTCTGAAAAAGGGTTTCCAATCACTTGCTACAAGATACTTCGCGGGGCGCGAAGAAAGCCGATTTATAAGCTGTATTCTCGTAGTATGACAACCGGCAAACAGGAGCGCACAAAAACGAAGGACTATGTTCGCGATGTGGAGTTCATTTACCAAGAAGCATCTGACGGCAAGCCGTTGTATATCGGATGGTTGGCTATTACCGATTTCTCAGGCGTCATTTCCGATGAAGCTGTACAAGGAATCCGTTTTCGCAAAGGAAATATTCTTGTCGGGAACGGAACTACTTTTGCAAAATTCTTCCCATCCGAGGGTCACAATGCAAACAGAATGTTTGCGGGGGAGATCCATGTGCTTCACGATGAATTAGTTCCAAACTCACAGAGAGAAGATTTTGAGCCAAGCGCGGTCTACAATGAAATGAGGAAAACTCTGTCTGAGTGGGCAGGATCCATTAACAAAAAGTATCGTCGCGGAACATCAGAGGCAACCTCTGCGCTTCGTAATCTCACAAAACTGAACGAAGAGCAGAAGGAGTTGGAAGAAAAAATTGACTCTGGTGCAATTACTTCTGACGAAAAAAGAGAACAGATTGCTGAACGCCTTGAAAAAATCGCCAGTTCTCGTGAAAAAGAGGAAAAGACTGTTCGCAAAGCATTAGAGCGTGGTACATTTGACAATGAGCGCAAAGAAACCGTAGAAAAAGCCCTTTCCCAGACGGAAACTGCAACAAAAAAAGTAACTGCACTGAACACAAAAATCGTCAATGCAGGATATGCAACGAAAAATGATTTGCCTTCCTCGTATAGCAGGGATGAGCGTAAATTGTATCAGCGCATTATTTCCGTGATAGATACTTACTTCACAGATGATCCTAAAACTGCCGAGGAATTACGCGAGAAGATAAAAACTGAACTGAGCGTGAAGAAAAAATGAGAGTATTATTAGTTGAGCCTAATTATAAGAATAAATATCCCCCAATGGGGTTGATGAAAATAAGCACCTACCACAAAATGCTTGGCGATGAAGTACATTTCGTCAAGGGAACAAAGCCAAGTATCGATGCAGAGGTCTGGGACAGGATTTATGTAACCACACTGTTTACCTTTGATTTCGCAATATCGGTAGAGGCTATCAATCACTATATGCGGCTTGTTGATAATGTTGATTCACTGTATGTTGGTGGCATTATGGCGTCCCTTATGCCGGACAGGGTAATTGAAGCTACAGGAATTGCGCGTTCGCATATTTTAACGGGTCTTTTCACCGATACTTCCGTAGTGGGAGATGACAATAATATCAATGTGGATCAATTGCCATTGGACTACGATATTTTGGAAGAAACCGATTATAAATATCCGGCAGGAGACAACTATTTTGCCTATACAACACGTGGTTGTCCCAACCATTGCTCCTTTTGCGCAGTTCCAATTTTGGAACCCAATTTTCATGTTACCAACAATATTATTGAACAAATTAATACGATTGATCGAAAATACGGTCCAAAGCAGCATCTTCTTTTGCTGGATAATAACGTGCTGAACACACCTAATCTTGAAGCATTGGTCGATGATCTGTGTGCTGCTGGATTTGGACGCGGTGCAAAATATGTTGATCCGGGTGCCTATAACATAGTTATGATGCGCTATCATAACGGGGATCGTGCTGATTTTCTCGATAAAAAGATGATAGCATATTTGGAAAAATTCAAAAAGCGTATTAAGTCTCCAGAAATGCTTGATACTTTTCTCCAAATTGTTATTGGAGCAGAAGATACAGAGAATTTTGCTGAATATATGCTTGAACATGAAGCCGAATTAACTCCAATTATTGAAAAATATCGCAGTAAAACAGCAAAATCACGTTATTTGGATTTCAATCAAGGAGTTGACGGCAGAAAGATCAATGACGAGATTATGGCACAACTTGCTCGTCTTGCAATCAAACCGTTGCGAATCGCCTTTGATGATATTAGGTTAAAAGATAAATATTGCGCTGCTGTTCGTACTGCTCATAAGCATGGAATAAAAGAGATATCCAACTATATCCTTTTCAATTATAAGGATAAGCCGGAGGAACTCTATGAACGTTTGCGCATCAATATTGAACTTAATAGGGAGCTTGGTATCAAAATTTTCTCTTTCCCGATGAAATATTCACCTATTGATCGTACCGACCGCGATTATATCGGCGTGAACTGGACGAAAAAATCGATTCGCGCAATTTCAGCTATTTTACAGGTAACAAAAGGCGTTGTGGCAGCGGGATCGGATTTCTTTTATAAAGCATTTGGCAGAACACTTGATGAATACTTTGAATTGTTGGCAATGCCTCGGGAACTGATTATGTTTCGCTACCATTTTGAAGGTAATGGGACAACTGCTCAGTGGCAGAAACTATACCGGTCTTTGAATGAAGAACAGAAGAAAGAACTTATGCTTTTCGTTTCTCATACGGTTTCTGAATTGAAGACACTTCCTTGTCCAGAGCAATTTAAAGAGATACTGCCATTTTACCTAATAAAATACAATGGTAAAAAAGATCAGTTCACAGACGGCGCTACTCAGCTTTCCTTCATGGACGACAGTGATGTTGTGATTGAAGAAGAATAACCTATAAAATCAAAGTTCACACAAAAGTTTCAAAATCCGGGTTGACATTATCCCGGATTTTGATTATACTACATTTAACCCGAAAAGGAGGTTGTCTTCCATGAAACAACTGGGTAACAGACTGCGTTCCCTTCGCGAGAGTATCGGACTTTCTCAGGCGAAGTTTGCCGATGTAATCGGATCTACGCA
>QAKE01000017.1 GCA_003343995.1 Bacillota bacterium | reverse complement strand
TCCAGATCGAGATCGGGGGAAAGTCCGCTGGTCGGTTCGTCGAGGAAGATGACCTTCGGATCGGATAAAAGCTCCATCGCGATGGAAACGCGCTTTTTCTGCCCGCCGGAAAGGGAGCTGATCTTGAGCTGTTCCTTGCCCGTCAGCTTTACGTCCTCGATCGCCTTGTACACCCACTCCATCACCTCCTGCTTTTTCATGTTGGAGCGCATGCGCAGGAGCGCGGTGTAATAAAGGGCGTTTTCCACGCTCAGATCGTCGTGCATCACGTCCTTTTGCGGAACGCTGCCGATCACGCCTTTATAGGAGTTGATGTTTTCGTAATAATCGTTGGTGTCGTAATAAATCTTCCCGTCGGTGGCGGGGCGCAGTCCGTTGATGCAGTCGAGAACGGTGGATTTTCCCGCGCCGCTACCGCCCACGATAGCGACGAACGTGCCCGCCTCGATGCGGAAGGAAACGCCGTTTACCAGCGAAACTTTACGGCTGCGCGCCTTTTTGTCGGTCACCTCTTTGGAGATATTCACCACGTCGATCTGAATGCCCGCCGCCGAGGTGGAAAAGAGCAGTTTGTTGTTGTAAAACACATACGCCGCCGAGGGAATGGAAATTCTGTCGTAATCGTTTAATAAGGCGCGCTTGATCTTTTTGTTGTTGACGTACGTGCCGTTTAAGCTGCGGTTGTCCTCGATATAGCACCTGCCCGCGTCGTATACGATGAAAAAGTGCTTTTCGTCCACCATGGGGTTTTCCACGCGCACGTCGCAGAAAGAACCGCTGCCCACCACCGTTACGGTGCGCTCCGTCAGATCGATGCGCTTTTTGTCGTGGCGGCGGTTGATGCGCTTGACGACGGAAATTTCCGCAAGCACCGTCTTTTTATCCCCCGCGCGGCGCAAAACGAGCGTGCCGTCGAATTTGGCGGGGTTGCGCTTGGGGCGTTTGCCCCCGATGAGCACCTCGCAGCGGGAATCGACGGGGGTACGGTCGTCCACGTACCACTCCCCTTCTTCTTTGAAAATCGACACTTGCTCCGATTGCAGCATCTGGCTTTTGATGCAGACGTCGCACAAACGGGAAGAACCGACGGTCACCTTGCTGCGGGTGTCGGTATCGAAGAATTTAAACAGTTCCCCTTCCTGAATCTTTAAGATTAAATTGTCCTTTTCCGCTTTCTTTGCCATATTGCACCGTTACGCCCCGTTTTCCTCCTCGAGCGCCTTTCTGTCGATTTTTCCGATGAGGCTCACCGGCAGTTTATCGCGCACGACGATTTCCTTCGGCACGGCGTAGGCGATGAGTTTTTCCCTGCACGCCGCGCCGATTGCCGCTTTGATTTCCCCTTCGTCCCCCTCCGCCTGCACGTAGAGTTTGACTTTCTGCCCCTTCACGCTGTCCGCCACGCCGACGGCGCACGCCTTTTTCACGCCCGCCACGCCGAGCGCCACGCTTTCCACTTCCGACGGGTAAACGGGCACGCCGCTCACCTTGATCATGTTTTTGATGCGCTGTTTGAAAAATAAGAACCCTTCGCCGTCCAAATAGCCGTAATCGCCCGTTTTCAGCCATTTTCTGCCGTCGATTTCGGCAAACGGATACCCGTCGTCGTTGAGATAGCCCTGCATGAACTGCGGCGTGGAAAGGTAGATTTCCCCCACCTCCCCCGCGGGCAGAAAGCGCCCGTCCTTTGCGATCGCGATCTCCGCGTCGCTCAAAGGATAGCCGATGGAGCCCGCTTTATTGTGCCGCGCGGTGTTGACCACGCACACCGTAACCGTTTCCGTCAGCCCGTAGCCCTCGTACATGCGGGCGGGCGAGCCGCCTTTTTTCAGCACTTCGTCGAAACGGGAAATAAGCTCTTCCCCCGCGCTGTCGCCCCCGACGAACACGTCCTTGATGTGCGATAAATCGGCGTTCGTAAATTCCTTTCGGGCGAGGAGCTTCAAGTACATGGTGGGCACGCCCGTCAAAATGTTCGCCTTTTGTTTTACGATTTCCCTTGCGGAACGCTTCGCGTCGAACTTGGCGCACATGATATTGGTTTTTCTTATCATCATGCACATATGCATGTTGATGCAAAGTCCGAACCCGTGGAAAATGGGCAGCACGTTGTAGAGCGCGTCGTATTCCTTAACGTCGTAACGCAAAAACTCCGGCGCTTTGGCGCAGAGGATATTGAAGGTATCGTTGCCGTGAACGATGATCTTCGGCTCCCCCGTCGTGCCGCCGCTGGCGAGATACACCGCCGCCGCGCCCTCGCCGAATTTCTCCGCCGCGCAAAACGCGCCCTTTTTTCTGCGTTTGAGCAGGCGTTCGAGCTTTATTTTTCTGCCGCTTTTCTTTGCGGTGCAGCGATAGTACGCCTTCGCCGCCGCGCCCATAAAATAGCCGTTGTCGCTTTCGAGCACCGGCACGGGCGCGGTGAACGCGGGGTAGGAATCGTATACGACGATGAGCTTGCTCTGCGTTTTCTGCGCGCTTTCGACGAGCTTTTCCGGCGGCAGGTAGGGGTGCGTGAGATTGACCGCCGCGCCCAATTTATTTGCCGCGTAAAAGCACAGGAGCGCCGAGGGGGAATTGGGCATGCACAAGGTGACGGCGTCGCCCTTTTTCACCCCGTAAACGGCGGCGAAATTTTCCGCGAGCACGTCGATTAAGAAAAACACCCGATCGAAGGATATTTTCTTTCCGTAATAGGAAATCGCCGTCTTGCGGGCGCTTGCGGTTATGTTTGCTTTAACCGCCTCGTACATCGACCAGTGCGGTTTTACGTGATATGGTTTCAAATTCAGTCCTCTAAACAAAGATCATTTCGACAAGTCCGCCCAGCACGATGACGGCGGGCACGGCGACCATGTGCCCCAGATAAAAGAGGGCGGCGTGGCGGCCGATAAAGCACACGCCCGCGTTCCACGAACCGTCCAGCGGCTTTAAGGCGTTTTTCGCAAAGGTATGATAAATGCCCCGCCCGATAAAGCCGCCGCAGAGCACCATCGCCCCGTAAGGCAACAGGGGGAAATAATCGGCGTTTCCGACGAAGGGCGACGCCCCCCGCAAATCGATGAAGATGCCCGTGAAAAAGTCCTTTTGCGCGTTTCCCGAAGAATGGACGGCGCTCTGCACCCTGAAGCCCCCGTCCGTTACGAGCGTGCCCCACTCGGTGAAATACACCGCCAGCAGCACCGCGCCGACGACGGCGGGAAGAAAGCGCAGAAAGGCTTCCTCCCATTGCCGCGTTTCCCCCGCTTTGAACAAGCGGGAAACGAGCCCCGCGATCCCGTCGAGCAATGCGAACGCGAGCACCGACGAGGCGAGCATGTGGAACACCCCGAATAAAACGGTGAACCCGCCGCCGAGCAGTTTATCGAGCACGGCGGACGCGCCGTTTAAAAAAAGCGCGAACATGGCGAGGGGCAGGGCGCGGACGAAATTGTTTTTGGAAAGCGTGCAGCTGACGCCGCACAGCGCAAAGAAACAGCACCGCACGATAAATCGGGCGGACTCGATGAAAGCGCTTTCATCGTATAGCATTGCGAAATCCGCCGCGCTTTCCAGCACATGCGTGCCCAAAATATCGTTTACGGCGGGCGCGACGGCGAGGACGTTGAACATAAAATGGTCCAAAATCATCAAAACGACGCAAAACCCGCGCAAAAAATCCAGCTCCCAGAACCGTTCGCTTTTGCAGGCGTATCGATTGAGTTTTTTTCTTTCCGCCTCGTTTGCGGACAAAAAAACCGTTTCTTTCAAATGCCTTCCTCTTTTTTATCTTCGCCTGCGGCGGTTTTTGCGTTTTCCTCGGCGGATTTTTCTCCGTGCAGCTCCGCCGCATCCGCCTCCTTCACCTCGCCGACGGGCAGCACCGCGGCGGCAAACACCTTATCCACCAGCGCTTGCGGCGGGCGGCGGGTAAAGCGGGAAACGACGGGCACGACGAGCATGCTGTACGCCATGGTGAACACGCCGATGGCGGGGGGCGTCAGCACCGGCGCGGCGGACGGCACGGTTTTGGAAACGATATACAGCGCCGCCGTGAGAACGAGCGTGCCGATCATGGAAGCGTACGCCCCCGCCTTCGTGGCGCGCTTGCTGTAAAGCCCGTAGATGTACGGACCGATGAACGCGCCCGCCAGCACGCCCCAAGAAAGGGACATCAGATTGACGATGGTGGTCGCCTTTCCGTTTGCCTGCTGATAAAAATCGTTGTATACGGCGATCCCCGCGGATATGGCGATGACGATCACCCCCACCAGCTTGATGGTCAGATTGACGGTTTTATCGGGCGCGTCCTTTTTGATATAGCCCTTCATGATATCCACGCCCGCCGCCGACGCGACGGAAAGGGTAAGTCCGCTTAACGTGGACATGCTTGCCGAAAGCACCAGCACCGCGATGAGCCCCAGCAGCCCCGCGGGCAGCGTTTTCGCCAGCAGTTCGGGAATGCGCTGATCCACCGGCACGGCGGCGGCGTTTTCGAAAATCAGCACCGCGGTGCACCCCACGAGATACGCGCCCACCCCGATGATCAGCGCGAACGCCGTGGACACCCACGTCGCCTTTTTGATGGCGCTCTCGTCCTTTACGGTGTGAAATTTATGTACGATCTGCGGCAGTCCCCAACTGCCGAGAGAGGTGAGCAGAACGAGCGCGACGAGCTGCCAGACGCCCGTGCCGGAAATGCCTAGCCCCAGCTCCTCGCGTTTTTCCGCGATATGGGAAAGCCCTTCGACGAACCCGCCGACCGCCTCGTAATTGAACACGAACGCGATCATCACCACCACGCCGACGAGCATGATGAGCCCCTGCGCGAAGTCGGACACCGCCGTGGCGAAGTACCCGCCGAAAAAGAGGTATACCGCCGTGAGCGCCGCCATGGCAAGCACCACCCAGATAAAGTCGATGTTGAACACGCTTTTGAAAAGATACCCCAGCCCCGTGTACACGCTGGCGGAATACGGCAGTAAAAACACCACCACGACGAGGGCGGAAAACAGCTTTAAGTATTTATCGTCGTACCGCGCGGAAAAATATTCCGGCATGGTTTTCGTGCCGAGCAGAACCGTCGTGTTGCGGGTGCGCTTTCCCAAAAGCAGCCACGCCAGCGCCGCGCCGATGAGGGCGTTGCCCACGCCGATCCAGAGGGAGTGAAAGCCGAAGGCATACCCCTGTTCCCCCGCGTAGCCGATGAAGATGACCGCCGAAAAATACGTCGTGCCGTAGGCGAACGCCGTGAGCCAGCCGCCCATGCTGCGGTTGCCGAGCAGGGTGTCGCCCACGGTTTTGGAGCGTTTGCGCGTAAAGTACGCGATGAGCAGCATGCCGACCACGTACAGCACGAGTATTGCGGTTTTTAAAAACAAATCCCAGTCCATATTATTATCCCCGAGTGTAATTGTATCTATTTTATCATACAAACGCCGCGTTTAGCAAGCGTTTGCCCCCAAGCGAACGCCCCGCCGCACGCAAAAGGCGTTTTTTTGACGAAAACATCGTCCTTCCGCCGCGCTTTCGCGTTTAAATGAGCACACTCACCGCAAGCAGCACCGCCAGAAAGGAAACGTTGATCAGAAAAAACAACCCCAGATATCGCTTTACGCTGCCGCCGGTTTGGCGAAAATTGCTCAGCGTGATCAGGCTCGCCAAAGAGGCGACGGGCGTACCGAGTCCCCCGATGTTCACCGCCACCAGCAAAGACGCGTAATCGGAGGTGAATTTCGATAACAGCACGGCGGAGGGCACGTTACTGATTACCTGACAGGACAGCACGCCGAAAAACAGCGTACTCCTCCCCATGAGGAAAGAAAAGAACTCCCGCACGGCGGGGATGCGCGCCATGTTGCCGGAAAACACGAAAAACGCGCAGAAAGTGAGCAGCAGCGCGTAATCGACCTTTGCAAAGGCTTTATAATCGAGAAAGATCAGCGACGCGACCACCGCCGCCGCGCCCCAATAATAGGGAAACACGCGGAACACGATCATCACCGACAGCGCGAAAAGAGCAAAGTAAACCGCCGTACGCCACGCGGAGGGCGCGGAGGGCGCCGCGGCGACGATTTCCGCCGGTTCCTTTTTCACGAAAAAACAAACGCCGGCGATGAGCGCAAACGCCGTTAAAAACGGAACCGCCATAATCGCGAAAAATTCCGCCGCGGGAATGGAATAATAGGAATACAGATAGAGGTTTTGCGGGTTGCCGAAGGGGGTGAGCATGCCGCCGAGGTTGGCGGCGACGTTCTGCATGACGAATGTGAACGCCATGAGCTTTTTCTGCCCGCATCCGCCGAGCGCGAAATACCCGAGGGGCAGAAAGGTGATGAGCGCCATATCGTTTGCCATCACCATCGAGCCGACGTACGTGACGAACACCAGCGCCAGCACGACGTTGCGGGTGTTTTTGAATTTGCGCACGATCCGATCGGCGGTAAACGTGAAAAATTTGACGTTCTTTAACGCGGCGACCACCGCCATCGTGCAAAACAGACACGAGAGGGTGCGCATATCGAAATACTCCGCGTACGCCCCGTCGGGCGGCACGAAAAAGCAGGTAATCGCCGCCGCGGCGAGCGCGACGAGCAATACGACGTTGTTTTTCAGCACCGCCGAAATATCGTGAATACGGGCGCGGCGTAACGCCGCGCCCTTTTTGCCGTTTGCTTCCGCCATGGAAAAAACCTCTTTCTTTTTTATCCGCCCGTTCGTATTCCGCCGCGTCCGACGAAAGAAACGGAATTTGCCCCGCCCAGCCTCCTTATAAAAGGGGGCGGCGCGGAAAATCGCTTGTTACTTCAGTCTGAACACGAGCTTTGCCGGCTGATGATCGGAAAACGCGAAGTCGTTATCGATATTTTCCGTTTTCACCGTTTCCACGTTGTCGGAAACGATAAACCCGTCCAGCACCACCGTGTAATTCACGCCCTTTCGATAGGGCATATCGGTGCTGCGGCAGGTGGGGGCGTTGGTCGCCGCCGCAAAGGAAAAGCCCTCCGCCAAATCGCCGTCGACCAGCTCGAACACCCATTCGGGAATTTCCTGCTCGGTGGGAAAGGCGTCTATGCTCCCCGCAAGCGCGTGGTTGAAATCGCCGCCGACCACCACGTAATTGCCCGCCGCGTACTCCGCCGCGAGCACCTCGTTTAAAAGCGCCAGCTGTTTTTGGCGGATCAGACCGCCCTCGTCGTAAGCGGACATGTGCGAATTGACGAGCACCAGCTGTTTGCCGTTATCCGTCGGCAGACGGTGCACGGAAAAACACCGGTCGAGATCGAAAAACTTATTGAATCCCGTATCCACGGGGTACTGCCGCCGCTCGGCGGATTCGATACGATACGCCGAAAACGTGGCGACGCCCGAATCGTTTTTCCCGATGGGATCGTTGAAGGGATAAAGCAAAAACGCCGAATGAAAATTGACGGCGAAGGTGCGCGAATAATCGGCGAACGTTTCCGTCAGCGCGGCGTACTGGTTCACCCCGCGCGACCGCGTGCCCGACGTGTCCACCTCCTGAAAGAGATAAAAATCGGCGTTCTGTTCCGCCGCGAGCGCCGCCGCGCCTGCGGTGTTTTTCTCCGCCGTCGCCCTGTCCTTCGCCTTGGCGTACCTGCCGCGCACCTTTTCCCCGCTCTTCATCGTGCCCGAATCCATAAAAAAGGAAAACGACGGCTCGTACGCGCCGAACCCGATGTTGTAAGACAGCGCGGAAAGCTCCTCCCCCGCGGGAACGGCGGCTTTTTCGTTGTTTTCCGCCGTCAGCGGCAGTTTATCCTCGATGCGGTGATACTGAATGACCACGTACAGCGCGTACCCGCCGCAAAGCAGCACCAGCGCGCCCAGAACGATTGCCAGAACGATCGCGGTTTTCTTGATGATTTTCCCCATTTTCCTTCCCCTTTTACAAACGGTAAACGTAAATATAATCGTCCATGACAAAACCGTTGCCGATGTCGCTCACAACGCTTTTCTCCCGCTTGAAACCGTATTTTTCGTAAGCGGCGACGGCGCGCGCGTTATGCTTGTTTACGGTGAGATACGCCTCTTTATAGCCGAATTTCCGCCCCGCGGCGAAAATCTCCTCCAGCGCGGCTTTCACCAGCCCCGTGCCGCGGAAGGGCTTTTTTAAGTACAGTTTCGATAAAAACAGCCGCTCCTTTTCCAACCGCAGGGCGGCGTATCCCGCGGCTTGCCCCCCGCCGTCGATGAAAAAATAACGGTAGTTTTCCCCTTTCATCTGGGCAAAAAACGCCCCTTCGCTCTGGAATTTTTTCAACATATAATCGACCTGCGCCCGTCCGATCAATCCGTCGTACGTTTCGTGCCAGAGCGTTTCGCACATCTTTTCCAACGCGGCGAATTCGTTGAAATTCACCGCCCTTAAAACTTCCTTCATATCGCTTTCATTATACCACCCGCGCCGCGCTTTGTCAAAAGGGAAAACGGCGTTTTGATTGTGTTTTTCCGAAAAACGTGCTATGATACTTTTATGGAACTGATTTCAAAGAGCTACGAAAACAAATCGATGACGCAAAAAACCGTTCGGGAAACGGAATTTACCGACTGCGATTTTAAAAACTGCAAATTTTCGGAAACGACGTTTTCCCTCTGCCGTTTCGAGGACGCGCGCTTTTCCGGCTGTTCCTTTATTAACGTAAAATTCGCCCATTCGCTGATGTTTTCCTCCGCGTTTGAAAACTGCGCGCTCGTCAACTTCGGCTTTTCGTCGCTTTGCCGCGGCTACGGCGCGGCGAAACTTTCCGCCCCCTTTCACAAGGCGGCGGGGTGCGTGTTCAAATACGTTTCTTTCGTCGGGTTCGATTTGAAAAAAATCGATTTTTCCCGTTCGCAGTTCATCGAGTGCGACTTCAGCGGCTGCAATCTGAAAGACGCGGATTTCAAAAACTGCGTTTTCGCGAAAAGCTCTTTTTCCGACTGCGACCTATCGAACGCCGACTTTGAAAACGCCGCCGGTTTCGATATAGACGCCAAAAGCTGCAACCTGAAAAACGCGCGCTTTTCGCAGCTGCAAGCGGCGCGCATCCTCCTTTCCCTCGGCGTAAAGCTGGTGTAAACGCGACACGGGGCGGCATTTTGCAGAAAACAACGAATCACTCCCTGTAAAACGCGGGGGCGGCGAAGATTTTCGCCGCCCCCGTTATTTTATTCCGTCCGCGTTTTTTCGTAAACTTCTTCTATCCTGTCCGCGCCCGCCTTCAAAAGCCCGTTATACGCGCTTTCTTTTAAATCGGCGAGGGACGGCGCCGCGTCCTCGCTCACCGCAAGCGAAACGAGACAGCACGCGTAGTCGTACATAAAGCCCAAAAACCGGCTTTGCCCCGTACGGTCGTACCAGCCGATCTGCTTCACCGCGCGGTCGTAATCTTTTTTAACGACGTAGCCCAGAATCTTGCAGATGCAGCGCTCCTTTTCCACCTCTTCGGCGGCGATTTCGCTTTCCAGCCGATAGACGTTGCGGAATGCGATCTCCCCGTTTTTCAAAAGCTCGTAAAACGCCTTGTATGCCTCCAATCGGAACAGCCAATCCTTCGCAAGGCGGTGCTTATCGGCATACGCCGCGTATTCCGCGGCGAATTTTTCGCCCTCCCCCCGCTCGAGCAGGCTGTCTATGCGGTAGATTTTCAAAAAGAAATATTTATCTTCCTTTTTCGCGGCCAAGGCGTCCAGCTTTTCGTAATCCTCCTCCGCGAGGTACTTTTCCGAAAGCGCGAGCATTCGGTTTTTCGAAAAGATCACCGCGAGCATCGCGCCGCACGGCGCCAAAACGACGGCGGAAGCAAACAAAAACCACGCGGGATACCCGTTAGCAAGCAGCAGCGCGCTGAACAGCACGGTGAAAAATATCAGGATAAGATACGTTGCGATTTCCGCTTTTTTATACTTGAACATGCGCCGCCTCCCCCGCGCCCGTCTGCGCGCCGAACAACTCCCCGACCAAGCGCGTAAAGGCGAGATAATCGCCCCCGCTCAGCGAAAAGATGCTGTTGTTTTCAAACGCGGTGAGCGCCGTGGAAAAATAATACGCCCTGAAGTTGGCGGCTTTATCCAGCTCCGTGCCGTAGCCCGTGCGCGCGGCGAAATAATCCCGCAGCGTTTCCTTCGTAGCGAACACGTGCGCGGACAGGCGGTATTCCCTGCCCTCGTAGGTAAAGGTGACGTTTACGGAATCGGTCGTTTCCGTATCGCCGAGATATACGTCCTTGCCCACGTCGAGCACGTTTTCGGCGTTTTTGTCCAGCCACGTGCGCACGGAAGAAAGCTCTTGAAACATCACGTATTCCGGCGCGCGGTTCGTGGGAAACACGATATACGGCACCGCCGCCGCAAAAACCAAAATAAACAGCGCCGTCATTACGATGATCGCCGTTTTACTGCTTTTACGCATAGTTTGCGTTCTCCTTCGTCCTTTTAACGCGTTGCGGCATAGCCGCCGCGGACTTTATTGTATCACATTTTCCCCTTGTTTGCAAGAATTTTCCGCGTCCGTATAAAAACCGCGTTTCCCCGCCGCGAAGGCGAAATAAAAAAACGCCGCCGCGGGCAAAATGCTTGCGGCGGCATTTTTGTTTATTTGTCGTACAGCCCCGTAAAGGATAGCGAAGTGAATAGCGTGGAAAACTCGATTAAAATATAGTTTTGCCCGTGCCGGTCGAGGGGATCGGCGTTATAAAACAGATTTTCGTTCGTAACGCTCTGCGCGTTACCGTCGTACGCGCCCATCGGGGTTGCCGCCGAAGAAAGGTCGATTTCCACCGTCTGCGCCGCACCCGTAAACGCGGCGGTCTCCGTCACGGTATATTCCCTGCCGCCCGCAACGATTTTCAGCGT
>QAKE01000003.1 GCA_003343995.1 Bacillota bacterium | reverse complement strand
TTGTCGTTCCTCGAGACCGCATAGGAGAATTCAAACAGCAAACGATTCCAAGCTATTCCCGTTCAGATGATTATCTTGAAAAAACAGTGATTCAGCTCTATTCAAAGGGTGTAACCACAAGAGAAATAGCCGACTTAATCGAAAAGATGTATGGTCAATATTATTCTCCTCAAACGGTAAGTAACATCACAAAAACCGTTCAGAAACAGGTGGAAGAATTCCATAACCGCAAAGTAGAGGAACGATATACGGCTGTGTATTGCGATGCGACTTATCTTAACGTTCGTCGTGACAGCGTGGCAAAAGAAGCTTTACATATTTTAATAGGAATCACAGAAAACGGGACGAAAGAGGTATTAGACTATGCGTTATTTCCTTCCGAATCCGCCGAGAACTATAAAGAAATGCTTCTAAACCTGCAAAATAGAGGTTTAAAACAAGTTTTGCTGTTTATTACGGACGGTTTACCGCAGGTTCGAGAATTGCTTTTGGAAAGCTTTCCAAAAGCAAGACACCAATATTGTTGGACTCATTTAGCGCGTAATATCCTGAAATATATACGAGCAAAGGACAAGGCTGCTGTCATGCAAGATTTTAGTAGATACAACCGGGATTTTATGCGAACCGCTCGACGTGGTAAATACATGGGAATGTTTACGGATTACGTTTTCTTCGGAAAGTGCAGTTACGAGAGTTTTTTCAAACTCGTCGGGAACAAGATATCCGCCTTCGGTATCATCTCAACGCATTTAGCGGCAAGTAACGGAATGTTTTGCGCTATGGTTGTTATGCGCGGATAAGTCAGCAAAGTTATATCGTTCCCGTCGTAACCTAAAACTTTAAGTTTTTCGGGAACTTGCACACCGCGTCTGACCGCTTCCGCCGCAAAACAATAAGCGGTTACGTCATCGGCAAATATTCCGTCAATATTAGAATAGAGCGAAAAGTATTCTCCGACTATTTCGGACACAAATTTGAAAGTCAAAAATTTGCTGTCTATTTCGGCAACAGTGCATCTAACGCCTTTTTCCGTTAAATATTTTTTGCATTCGTCTATGCGATTATCGGCATAAACTCTGACGCCCTGTTTAGCTGTTAATATCAATACGTTTTTACAACCACTTTTATAAAGTGTTTCTCCTGCAATTTTTCCACCTTCAATATGGTCAGATGCAATAAGCGGAATATTATTATAAATTCTTTCAAAACTGATAATGGGATACCTTTCTAATTTTTTTAATTGTGCGTGCGTTACTTCTGAATTGATTATTATTCCGTCAAGTTCTTTCTTTTCCAAGAGGTCAATCACAAAATCTATTCTGTCCTGCACGTTAAGAGTGTTAAGAATAAATGTCTTGTATCCGCGATTTGAAAGTTCGACTTCGGCATATTTCAAAAATGCACTCATAAAGGGGAATATGATATCGGGAAGAACAATACCTATTGCTTTCTTTTGTTTGGTTGCCGCTTTCAGAACATATCCGAGTTTTTCTGCTGCTTTCAAAACGATGGCGCGGTTTTCTTCGGAAACATACCCGTTACCCGTCAATGCTCTTGAAGCCGTACCGACGCTGACACCCGCTTCTTGTGCTATATCTCTTATCGTAGCCATAATGTATCGCCTAATCCTTTTTTCTTAAAATCATATCACATATATAGAATATAGTCAAATATTCCACATATTAATGCGGTAACCTTCTTTTCTATAACTTTCTTTGACGCTTCAATCTTCGATTTTATAAGCAGCATGCAACGCTTCGGCAACGCCCGGAGCATCGGGATCATGCGCGCCTTTACCTGTGTCCATATTACGGATTTCCTGCATTTCCGTTTCCGTAAGTTCAAAATCAAAAAGATTGAGATTACCCGTCATACGCTCCGGTTTTACGGACTTAGGCAGTGTGATAACGCCTTCCTGAACCTCAAAACGTAGAATAATCTGCCCGACGTTCTTTCCGTATTTTTCGGCTATCGTTTTAAGAGCAGGGTTTGAAAGTAATTTTTCGTCGCCGTGTCCGAGCGGATACCATGCTTCCAGCTTTACATTGTGCTTAGCAAGAATTTTCCGCAATTCTTTCTGTTGATAGAACGGATTGAACTCCACCTGATTGACTGCCGGCATCGTTTCAAACTGCGGTACAAACTTGTTCCAAATGGTCGGCGTCATATTGGATACGCCGATAGAGCGCAATTTGCCTTCCGCTTTTGCTTCTTCCATCGCTTTCCACGCGCCTGGCACATCGCCATACGGCTGGTGGATAAGATAAAGGTCTATATAACCGATGTCGAGTTTGCGCAAAGAACGGGCAATTCCTTTTTTCGCCGCTTCATATCCGTAGTCTTGCAACCACAGTTTGCTGGTTACAAAGATTTCCTCGCGGGGAATTCCGCTGTCGCGAACGGCTCTTCCGACTTCTTCTTCGTTGAAATAAGCGGCTGCCGTATCAATATGGCGATAGCCAATACGCAACGCTTCAAGCGTGGCGGTATAAGTCGCACCGTCGTTCGGGATCTGATACACCCCGAAACCGACTGCAGGGATGCTGTTTCCGTCGTTGAGAATTATATTTTTCATACTGTTTACCTCGCTTTTTTAATAAGTTTTTATCTGAATTATCGTCCCAATGTAATACACAGTTTGACGAGTTCGATGTCGTAGTGGTCGAATATTTCCGTTTTACCCGTATCTAGTGTACGAAGTCTTTTTTGCCGTTAAATTTTACGCCTTTTTAGCAAGGAATTTATTGATGTCTTAGCAAGGAAAGAACTCTAATCTTCCAAGATAGATTACCACCATAGGAAAGTGAAAAATCATCACCTTATTTTTTATAGTGATGATTTTTAATTATCCGAAGTCCATTGTTGCGTTTTTGATATAATTTATAAGTTTTCTTGTGGGTACTCGTGAAAGTATAGTTCTTTTCTTAAATCATTTTGAAAACTTTTAACGCTTCTAAAATAATCTTTCGCTTGTCTTCCGGAACTTGCGGTTGCTTGCTATTCTCTTTTTTAGGATGATTGTAATTTGCCCTTTCTTTTATTCCGCAAGAATCCTTGACTTGTGCAATATATAAATTAGAAACTTTCATTTTGTATTTCTCAAAAATATATTGCTTGATTTGGTCGTAAGTTCCCTTAGATTCCGCTTTTGTCAAAAAATCGTCGTCCAATTCGACATTTACTTCCAAATAATCATCCGGAGTTTGCCTAGACAAAAGAACTACCGTCTCGACGTGCTTGGTCTGCGGGAACATATCGAACGGGCGGGCGAACGCGACGGCGTAGCGCGCCGCACAATCGTCCTTTTTTACGATGCCGTTTTTCGTCATTTCCAACGAGCCGACGAGCAAGCCGACGTCGCGCGCCAAAGTGGCGGGATTGCAGGAAATATAGACGATTTTTTGTATTTCCGCACGCAAAATCGCCTCGATTACGGCGTATTCCACGCCCTTGCGGGGCGGATCGAGCACGACGGTGACCGTTTCGTACTTTTTTTGCAGTGCGGGAATGAGTTCGGGCAGCACGTTTTCGCACTTTCCGCAGATATTTTCCATCTTTTCCGTCAGCCCGTTTTTGCGCGCGAGCGCATCGGCGCACTGCACCGCCTCCCGCACGATTTCCACGCCGTACGCCTTTTTCGCCTTCGCCGCAAGCATCGCGGTCATCAGCCCCGCGCCGCTGAACGCGTCCACCACGGCGCAGTTTTCCCGCGGGGCGGCGAGCTCCACCGCCTTTTTATAGAGTTTACGGCTCATTTCGGTGTTGACCTGCAAAAAGCTTTCCGCGCCGAATTCGTACTCGACGTCGCCCTTCACCGAATATCTGCCCGCGCCGTAAAGCAACGTAAAGCGCTCGCCGAATATCACGTTCGTGCGCTTGTCGTTGATATTCAAATAGAGGGAAAATTCTTCAAAGGAAGATTTCAGCGCCCCGATCAGTTCGTCGGTCTGCGGCAGGGGCGAAAGCGCCACCGCCGTTACGATGAGCTTGCCTTCCATGCAGCGCGCCACGATATGGCGGAGCTGCCCGCTGTGGTCCGTTTCGTCGTACCCGCGGACGCTGCACTTTTTTATGTAGGAAGAAAACGCCGCGATGACGCGTTCCGCCCATTCCGGCTGAATGGCGCACGCCGTCGTTTTCACGGCGCGGTGGGAATTTTCCGCGTAGAAGCCGATCACCGTTTCCCCGTTCTGCCACACGACGGGAATTTGCAGTTTGTTGCGATACCCGTATTCGCTGTCCGCGGGGACGGTCGCGGCGACGTCGATTTCCAGATTGCCGATTTTTTTAAAGCAGTCGGCGACGGAAGCGCGTTTCAGTTTCAGCTGTTCGCTGTACTTTAAGTGTTGGAGCTGACATCCGCCGCATTTGGTAAAGAGCGGGCAGACGGGCTTGACGCGTTCCCGCGCCGGAGCGAGCACTTCGAGCACCTTGCCGAAGGCGATGTTCTTTTTTACCTGCAATACCTTATAACGGACTTTTTCCCCTAAAAAAGCAAAGGGAAGAAAAATTACGCATCCTTCTTCCTTTACAAGTCCTTCGCCGTTCGCGCCGACTGCGGATATTACGGAAATTCTTTCCTCGTTTTTTACTATCATAGGTTATTTTTTAATGATGCGCGCAAGCACGCGGTTTACGTACGCCTGAGAGAGCCGCACAAACTGGTTGTATACCAAAAAGAACACGACGCACAGCACGCCGAACACGGCGTAAAAGATGATTTCTATGCCCGCGACGTGGCTGAAATCGAACTCCTTGCCGAAAATGCTGAACACGTATTCGACGGGCAGATGCATGACGGCGGTATAATAAAACACCAAAAAAGCGCACACCGCCAAAAACCACACGAGTTTAATGATAAACCACGCGGTTTTGTTGAAATTCTTCTTCGCCACGATAAAGTTCAGAATGGGCAGAATCCCGAAAAACAGCAGATACGACGGCCACACCAAAGAAAAGATATTCGCCCCGCCCAGCAAAAAGGCGATCACGCCCCCCGCCAGAAACGCCAGCACGCTGCCGAGAAGAGAATCGAGATACATCGGCAGAACGACGAACACCGAGGCGATGATGACCGAAAAAATATCGATAAAGGAAACATACGCCCCCAGCGTTAAAAACAGCGCGACAAAGCCCGCCGCCACCGCCGAAAGCGCAATAACGCGGCTTTTCATGTTATCTGCAGCAGCAGCTGCAAAGCATATCCATGCAGCACAGGGTGGTGCAGAAATTCATCATCGAACCGCACGCGTCGCCCCCCATCTGCTTTTCGCCCGCGG
>QAKE01000075.1 GCA_003343995.1 Bacillota bacterium | reverse complement strand
TAACGCGGCTTTTCATGTTATCTGCAGCAGCAGCTGCAAAGCATATCCATGCAGCACAGGGTGGTGCAGAAATTCATCATCGAACCGCACGCGTCGCCCCCCATCTGCTTTTCGCCCGCGGGCTGTTGATTGCCGAAATCGGCGTTGCCCGATTTGAATTGCTTTTCGGTAAATTCGATTTTTTCCTTGAGCTTGGTGTACGCCGTGCTGTATTTTTTGTTGGTCGGATCCATGTTCATGGCGATTTCCAGCTGTTTTTTGCTTTCGTTCGTCCAATTCTTCTTGTAGAACACCACCGATTGCAGATAATGCCATTCGGCGTTTCTGTCGTTGTAATTATCGAGTTTTTCCTGCGCGGCGGCGATATTGTCGTTTTTCAGACACTCCTCTACCTCGCTGAAATCGTAATCGTGCGTTTCCGCGTTTTTCGTCTGCTCGCGCGCCGATTTGATTTCCGCGTAAGCCGTTTCCACCTGCGTAAGCTTTTTCGCCGCGGCGTTGCCGACTTCCCCTTCCATAAACCGCTCTTCGCGGTATTTGGCCTTCAGCGTTTTATACGCCTGCTCGACTTCCTCGTCGCTCGCGTTTTCGCCGATGCCCAAAATTCTGTAATTTTCCTGCATTTCCTTCTCCTTATAGTTTGTAGTCCCGACACTTTTTCCCCGTGCAGGGCTGCATGACCTGTTTGGTTTTCACCCCCAAGCCGCGGAATAAAATATTATCCGTCAGGTCGTGGTTGAAGGCGTAGCGGAGCGATCGTCCCTCTTCGGCGACGGACTGCAACAGCGTGCCGAAGATATATTCGAGCTCCTTTTCGTATTTCGCGCAAAGCTCCTTTTTATCGGCGGCGTCGGAATAAGCGTTGACGAAGGGATTAAAGCGTTTTTTCTTTTTGTCCTTGTCGAAATCGTCGAGCGCGTCGATCAGATAAATCCATTTGCCGAGATTGTAACTTAAATTTTCCGTTTGCACGCAGCTCTTTTCGCCGAGCAGCTCCGCGGAAATTTCCCTGACCATATTGCCGAAGGAATCGGCGGCGACATCGATGCTGTCGCCGTTTTTCTTTTCGTATTCGACGAGCGCCGCGTAATTTCTCTTGACGATTTCGTCGAGTTTCGGCTCGCTCGCCTTCGCGCGTTTATAGGCTTTTTTAATGAGCGCGCTCTTGCCCCTGCCGCGGTGTTCGTCCGCGATGTCGTCCGCAAGTTTATAGTGCGCCATGATGACGTTCAAACACCCTATGCGCTCGGTAAGCGCGTCGTTTTTCGCCACGGGACGGCGGATGATCCAATGCAAAACGCAGCGCTCTTGCTTGATTTCCACGTCGATATCCAAAAGGTTATGGAAAAGCGCGGATAAAAACGTTAAATCGTAATTGAGCGTAAACCTGCCGCACTGACCGCATTTGCCGCCGATGCTTTTGCACAGACCGCAGTAAAGCGCCTTATAGAGCACGGAATCCTTGATATAGAGGTTTGGCAGATCGGTTCTGATATATCCGAACATTAAATTTTCACCCTCGGCAGCAAGCCGACCTTTTTATAAACCTTGCGCAGCGTTTTATACGCCGCGGCACTCGCCCGTTCCGCCCCCTCGGAAAGCAGTTTGTCGATATAGCCTTTATCGGAAAGCAGGCGGTTTTTCTCCTTGCGGATGGGCTCGATGCCCGCCGCCACCGCCTCGCCCACGCGGAGCTTAAAATCGGCGTAACCGACGTTTTCGAATTCCTTTTCCGTTTCCGCCACCGTTTTGCCGGCGAAAAGGGAATATATATTGATGAGGTTGGTTACGCCCGCCTTATCGGGAGCGCAGCGCACCTCGCTGCCGCTGTCGGTCACCGCGCGCTTAAACTTGCGCATGATCGTATCGGTATCGTCGTCCATGGAGATAAATCCGTTGACGTTCTCGTCGGATTTGCTCATCTTGCGATCCGGTTCCTGCAAAGAATAAATCTTCGCCCCCACCTTGCCGATGTACGCCTCGGGCACTTTGAAGGTTTCGCTGTAACGGTTGTTGAAACGAACCGCCAGATCGCGCGTGAGTTCGAGGTGCTGTTTCTGGTCCGCGCCGATGGGCACGACGTCCGCCTGATAAAGGAGGATGTCCGCCGCCATCAGAACGGGATAATCCATCAAGCCCATATTGATATTATCGGCATGTTTCAAACTCTTATCCTTGAACTGCGTCATGCGGGAGAGTTCGCCGGGGTAGGCGACGGTATTTAAAATCCACGTAAGCTCCGTATGCGCGGGCACGTGCGACTGCAAAAACAACACGGATTTTTGCGGATCGAGCCCGCAGGCGAGATAAAGCGCGGTCAGCTCGTAGGTATTCGCGCGAAGGCGCGCGGGCTCCTGTTTGACCGTGAGGGTATGAAGGTCCGCGAGCATAAACAAGCAGTCGTATTCGTCCTGCATCACGCCCCAATTTTTAATCGCGCCGAGATAATTGCCGATCGTAAGAATACCGCTGGGCTGTATCCCGCTTAAAATAACCTTCTTTCCGTCCATAAGTTAAACTCTCCGTTATTTTCTCCCATTGTAACACATGCGAAAAAAAAAAGCAATTACAACGACGGCAATTGCTTTTCAATTTGCTTTATTTTTTACTTTTTCGCGGCAAAACGCAGCACGATTTCCTTCAAATCCTCTTTATTTGCCTTTTCCGTAAAGCGGACGGGCTTGCTTTTCAGCTCCTCGATCTGTTTCGGAACGGGCTCGGCGCTCTCCTTTTCCAGCTTCTGCGCCGCGACGAACGCGTCGCTTTCCGCTTTTCCCGTAAGTGCTTTATATACGTCCTGCGAGAACTTATAGGGGCTCGCCGTCGATAAGATCACCGTGGGAATTTCGCCGTTTTCGCAGGCGTAACCGTCGTATACGCCCATCGCCACGGCGGTGTGGGGATCGAGCACGTATTGGTATTCGTCGAAGAAATTGCCGATGACGGCGGCGCACTCCTCCTCTGAGCAAAAATTCGCGGAAAATTCCCCTTTCAGCACGGCCGCCTGCGCGGCGCTCACGCTGAATTTACCCGTTTTCGCCAAGGAACGCATCTTCTCCGCCGTCGCCTCCGCGTTTCTGCCGTCGAGCTCGAAAATCAAACGTTCGAGGTTGCTGGAAATCAAAATATCCATCGAGGGCGACATGGTTTTGTAAAATTCGCGGTTGACGTCGTACACGCCTGTTTCAAAGAAATCGGTGAGCACGTTGTTTTTGTTGGAGGCGCAAATCAGCTTGTTTACGGGCAGCCCCATCTTTTTGGCGTACCACCCCGCGAGAATGTCGCCGAAATTGCCCGTCGGCACGACGAAATCGATTTTATCGCCGAGCGATATTTCCTCCGCGTTGACCAAATCGCAGTACGCGGAAAAATAATAGGCGATCTGCGGGGAAAGTCTGCCGAAGTTCATGGAATTGGCGCTGGAGAAAATAACGCCCTCTTCCTTGAGTTGCTTTTTGAACTCCTCGTCGGTGAAGATCTTTTTGACGGTGGTCTGGCAATCGTCGAAATTTCCCTTGACCGCCACGACGTTTACGTTATCCCCTTCCGTGGTGCACATCTGCAAACGCTGCATTTCCGCCACGCCGTCGTCGGGATAAAACACCATGATTTTTACGCCCTTGCGGTTTTTGAACCCCTCGAGCGCCGCCTTGCCCGTATCGCCGCTCGTAGCGGTTAAAATCATCACGTCCTCCCGAATGCCCGCATTATCGCATCCCGCGCGGAGCAGATAGGGCAGCAGCGTAAGGGCGATGTCCTTGAACGCCAGCGTCGGGCCGTGGAACAGTTCCAAAATATAGAGGTTATCGTCGAGTTTCACGACGGGCGCGGCGTCCTCGTCGAAAAGGGCGTACGCATTTTCGCAGGCTTCGGACAGCGCGTCGAAATCGTATTCTTCGAGATATTTGGACAATACGAACGCCGCGCGGTCGGCATAGTCCATGTCGAGCATTTCCTCGATCGCGCCGCTCAGATCGGGAAAGCGTTCGGGAACGAACAGTCCGCCGTCCTCCGCGATGCCTTTTACGATGGCTTCCGACGCGTTTTTCGCAACCGCGCCGCCTCTGGTGCTGTAAAATTTCATTTCATTACCTCAATCGAAAAAATAAAGGGACGAATGGTTTCGTCCCTTTTATCATACTATAATCTGCGATTAAAAAGCAAATCAATCGACGTACTTTTTCAAAAATTCCGGCAGTTCTTCCTTCGCCGCGCTGCACGTGAATACAAAGGAAACGGAAAACGCCTTTTCCAGCTGTTCGATCATTGCGAAGAAGTCGCCGAGCTCGGAGAGCGCATGCCCCGTGATTCTCGCAATACCGTCCACATAGATAACCTCGTTGTCGGAATTCGCCGCCACAATGCCCTTGATAAAGCCGACAAACTCGCTTTCGCATTTGATTTCATATCCTTTGACGTCGATAAAACGGATTTGATACTTCAAATCGTACATATATCTGTTAGTGTCGGTGATGAAAACAACGTGCCCTTTTGCCGAATCGACCTGCGCGTTCGCGTCCGCGATTACAATTTTAGTTTTGCCTGTGCCTTTCGGCCCGTAAACGATTTTCATTTTTCAGCCCTCCGAATTTTGGATTAAATACAACCGTTTTCCGCACGCGGCGGATTTCGGTTTTTTATATTGTAACCTATTTCAGGTTAAATTTCAATAGTTTTTTAAAAATTCTTTCGGCTTTCGGCAAATTATTTTTTCAAAAAACCGTCACATTTCCAAAAACCTGCGTTTTTTGCGTCAATCGAACTTCAAAACGTCCTTCGGCGCGCGTTTCACCCACTGTCCTTTGGTGAAGTCGGGAATGTCCACCGGCGCGCCGCCGCGGGCGATCGACTGTTCCGAAAGGGCGGATACGCACATCCACGCCGCCGCGTCGTAAACGTCGATGGGCAGTTCCCCGCCGTTTTTGATCGTCTTGAAAAATTCGCGGAACATCAGATAGTCCATGCCTCCGTGCCCGAGCTCCATTTCCTCCGGCGTGATATCTTTCCAGATGGAATGTAAAAATTTCTCCTCGTACGTTTTGGCGTTGTTGAGGTATTTTTCCGCCAGACGGTGCGGTTCCCAAATCTCGTGTATATCCTTTTGTTCGCCTTCGAGCAAAATCATATTGAGTTCCTGATTGGCAAGCCCCTTCGTGCCGCGCACGGTAAATTCGCGGGAATAATATTTGGGCAGCGTGGTATCGAGCGTTAAGGAAATCGTTTCCCCTCCGGCGCAGCGGATGACGGTATTCACGATGTCGCCCTGCGCGAAATCCTTGCCCGCAAGCGACTTATCGGGGTTTTTATCGCTCAGCGAAAACTCCTTCAGTCCCGCCGCCTTCGACGCCACCGAAACGAGGGAAAGCATGCGGTTGCCGCGGTTGATATTCAAAATCTTTGCGATCGGACCGAGCTCGTGCGTGGGATAATTTTCGCAGTTGCGGCGCATATAATTATTTAAACGGTAGTGGCGGTTGACGTTTCCGCCGAGGATCTCGTCGCGCAGATCGTGGCTGTAAGCGCCGTGGCAGTGCACGATTTCGCCGAATTTGCCGGCGCGTACCATCGCCGTGGAAAGCAGCTCGAAACGGTCGTAACAGCAATTTTCCATCATCATAATAGGCGTTTTGGTTTCCTCGTAAGCGCGAACGAGTTCCCAGCACTCCTCTATGTCGTAAGCGCCGCCCACTTCCATCGCGGTGATTTTGCCGGCGCGCATGCTCTCGATGGCGATTTTGATGTGCTCTTCCCACCCTGCGGTGATGAGCACCGCGTCGATGGCTTTATCCGCGAGGATTTCGCGGTAATCGGCATACGCCGCGGGGCGTTCGCCGTAAGCCTTATTCACCCTTTCCGATATGATTTCCCGACGGTCCTCGTAAACGTCGCTGACGGCGACGATGCGCGCGTCCTCGAGCGAGAGAATGGTTTCCGTCAAACCCGAACCGCGCTGACCGAGTCCGATGATGCCGATTTTAACTTTATCCATGTTGCTTTCCTCCGTTGAAACGATGGTATTTTATGCTTCAAGTATAGCACCGCGCCGCGGGAAAGGCAATGTAATTTTTTCGACTAAAACTGTATTTTTTTATTATTTTTGTTGCACGGATCGTTTTTATGTGCTACAATGGGCGCATGGAACGAGTTCAAGCGCTTTTCCCCTTTCCCGAATACGTCAAGTTTTTCGTAAACCGTAAAGAAGAGGAAATATTTGTAAAATCCGCCGGATACAACGACTTTCACAGCGTAAAGCCGCAGTTTTACGCCCGCACACAGCCGCACTGCACCGTGCATTTTCTCTTCGGCGGGCGCGGCACGCTCAACGTAAACGGCAAAGCCTTCTCCGTAGAAAAAAATCAGATATTCCTGTTGGATAACCGATGCGAATTTTCCTACTATCCCGCGCCGGACGATCCGTGGGATTACGTCTGGTTCGATTTCGGGGGAACGTTTGCCGCCGAATATCTGAAGCGGTGCGGATATACGCCGGATTCCCCCGTAAAAAGCTGTCCGAACGCCGCAGCGTTGCATACGACGCTTTACGCGCTTTTCGCACGCGCCGCGGCAAACGAACAGACGGGCTACTTCGAGTTTTTAAGCGCGTTTTACCTGCTGATGTCCTCCGTTGCGAAGGAGGACGACGAGCCTGCATTTTTTTATCACGACGAATACGTGGAACAAATCAAACGGTTTATCGAGCTGAAAGTGCTTTACGAGGATTTTTCCGTGGAATACCTTGCGAAATCCATGCACATTTCCCATTCGCACCTATGCAAGATATTTAAAAAAAGTCAGGGAATATCCGTCATCGCGTACGTCAACGCGCTCCGCTTGCAGCGCGCGGCGGAGCTTTTGGAAAAAACCGATTTCACCGCGCGGGAGATCGCCTACATGTCCGGCTTTAAGGAATACGAATATTTTTTGAAATGCTTCAAGCGGCGCTACGGCATGACGACAACCGTTTTCCGCATGGGGAATAAAAGATAAAAGGAATTTTTTCCTTTTTTTCGCAATTTTTATGGAACGGTTGCATTCGGCGGCCATTTCGTGTATACTTTAATTTATAGGAGAAAATAATGAAAGCGATTATAATAGGCGCGGGCTTTTCCGGCGCGGCATGCGCGCGGCGGCTTGCGGAAAACGGTTTTCGGGTTACCGTTCTCGAAAAAAACGACACCATCGGCGGCAACGCCTACGACGAATATAAAAACGGCGCTTACGTACATAAATACGGACCGCATATCTTTCATACGGAAAAACAGGACGTATTTGCATTTCTTTCCCGTTTTACCGAGTGGTTTTCTTACGAGCATCGCGTGCTCGCAAACGTCAACGGAACGTATATCCCCGTACCTTTCAACCTTGAAAGCCTGCATAAAACCTTCCCGCGAGAAAAGGCGGACAAGCTTGAAAACATTCTCAAACGCGAATACGGCGAGGGGAAAAAAGTGCCCATTCTCGAACTGAAAAACAACCCCGACGAGGACGTGCGCGAATTTGCGGAATTCGTTTTTGAAAACGTTTTCCGTTTTTATACGCAAAAGCAGTGGGGCAGAAAAATAGAAGATCTCGACCCCGCCGTGATGCGGCGCGTGCCCGTTTACGTTTCCCGCGAAGACCGTTATTTTACCGATAAATTTCAGTTCCAGCCGAAAAACGGTTTTACCGCCTTATTCGAAAAAATGCTGGACCACGAAAATATATCCGTCGAGCTCGGCGGCGACGCGCTTTCTCGGCTGGAGATCAGGGATGACGGCGTATATTTCGACGGGACAAAAACCGACGACACCGTCGTCTATACGGGGCAGGCGGACGAGCTTTTGAATTACCGTTTCGGCAAACTCCCCTACCGTTCGTTGCGTTTCG